>NZ_CP077076.1:3361875-4030000 GCF_019139895.1 Pseudomonas fakonensis
CGGTGGCACAGCGACTCGTGGAACAGCCCCAGGGCGCGGTCCTGCAGGTTCTTGTTGAAGTAGATGAGCACGTTGCGGCACGACACCAGCTGGGTTTCGGAGAACACGCTGTCGGTGGCCAGGCTGTGGTCGGCGAAGGTCACGTTGTCGCGCAGGCTGCTGTCCATGATGGCGTTGCCGTAGGCGGCGGTGTAGTACTCGGTAAAATCCCGGCGCCCGCCGGCCTTGCGGTAGTTGTCTTCGTACTCGCGCATGCTCTGCATCGAATAGATGCCTTGTTTGGCGCGCTCCAGCGAATGCGGGTTGATGTCGGTGGCGTAGATGATGGTGCGCTCCAGCAGCCCTTCCTCACGCAGCAGAATGGCCATGGAGTACACCTCTTCGCCGGTGCTGCAGCCGGCGATCCACACCTTGATCGACGGCCAGGTGCGCAGCAGTGGCACCACTTCCTCGCGCAGTGCCAGAAAATGCCCGGGGTCGCGGAACATCTCGCTGACCGGGATCGTCAGGTACTGCAGCAGCTCCATGAACATGCCCGGGTCGTGCAGTACACGCTCCTGCAGCGCGGTCACCGTGCGACAGTCGAACTGGCGCAGCGCGTGCAGGATCCGGCGCTTGATCGAAGCGCCGGAGTAGTCGCGAAAGTCGTAGCTGTACTTGAGGTAGATGGCCTCGATCAGCAAGCGGATCTCGATGTCGGTGTTGCGTTCACTGGTCAAGATGTCAAATTCGCTCCAATTGCGGCAGCCACACGCGAATCAACGAGAACAGGCGGTCCAGGTCGATCGGTTTGGCCAGGTAGTCGTTGGCGCCGGCCTGCAGGCAGCGCTGCTGGTCGTCCTTCATCGCCTTGGCGGTGACGGCGATGATCGGCAGCTTGCGCCAGCGCGGCTGCTGGCGGATCAGCCGGGTGGCCTCGTAGCCGTCCATTTCCGGCATCATCACGTCCATCAGCACCAGGTCAATGTCATCGTTGGCTTCCAGTGCCTCGATGGCCTCGCGCCCGTTGCGGCCGATCTCGACGATGGCGCCCTTGTGCTCCAGGGCACTGGTGAGGGCGAAGATGTTGCGCACATCGTCGTCCACCAGCAGGATCTTGCGCCCTTCGAACACCTTGTCGCGGCTGCGCGCGGTCTTGAGCATGCGCTGGCGTTCGTTGGACAGCTGTGCCTCGACCTTGTGCAAAAACAGTGTGACCTCGTCGAGCAGGCGCTCGGGCGAGCGCGCGCCCTTGATGATGATCGAGCGCGAGTACTTGAGCAGGTCGGCTTCTTCTTCGCGGGTGAGGTTACGCCCGGTGTAGACGATCACCGGCGGGAAGCTGCGGATGTCCTCGGCGGTCATGCGCTTGAGCAGCTCGTTGCCGAGCATGTCGGGCAGCTTGAGGTCGATGATCATGCAGTCGTAGATGTTGTCGCGCAAAAGCTCCAGGGCGTCCTGGGCCATGGCCACGGCGGTGATCTCGACGTCGTCGTCGCCGATCAGGCGGGCGATGCTCTCGCGCTGCAGGTCGTCGTCCTCCACCAGCAGGATGTGCTTGAGCTTCTGCGTGAGCTTGGCCTCAAGGCGCGCGAACACCTCCTTGAGCTCCTCGCGGCTGGTGGGTTTGACCGCATAGCCCACAGCGCCCATGTGCATGGCCGCCTCGACGCGGTCCTCCACCGAAATGATATGCACCGGAATGTGCCGGGTGCCGGCCTGCTCTTTCAGGCGCTGCAGCACGGTCAAACCGGAATGGTCGGGCAGGCGCATGTCCAGCAGAATGGCATCGGGCAGGTACTGCGCAGCCAGCTCGAAGCCCTCGTCGGCGGCCTGGGCCACCAGGCAGCTGTAGCCCAGCTCGTGGGCCAGGTCGAACAGAATGCGGGCGAAGTTGGGCTCGTCCTCGATCACCAGGATGCAGCGGTTGCTGAACGGCGCCAGCTCGCGGTCGTCGGTGAACGTCGGGGCCGGCCGCTCGTGGCGTGCCGGGGCGGCGACCTTGGGCGCTGGCGGCAGGGTGTCCACTGCCGGGCGCAGGCTGAGCACCTCGGTGGCTTCGCCGCCGGCCTCGTAGCGCTCGGGCAGGATCAGGCTGAACACGCTGCCCTGGCCTGGGCTGCTGTCGACGCTGATCTGCCCGCCCAACAGGTGCGCCAGGTCGCGGGAAATCGACAGCCCAAGGCCGGTGCCGCCGTAGCGCCGGTTGCTGGTGCCGTCCACCTGGTGGAAGGCGCCGAACACCGCCTGGTGCTGGTCGGCGGCAATGCCGATACCGGTGTCGCGCACGGCGAAGACGATGCCATGGCCCACCTGGTGGCTGATGTGCAGGCTGACCTGGCCGCGCTCGGTGAACTTGATGGCATTGGACAACAGGTTCTTGAGGATCTGCTCCAGGCGCTGGCGGTCGGTGTACAGGGTGGCCGGCAGCGGGTGCTCCAGCTGCACGGCAAAGTCCAGGCCCTTGTCCTGGGCCAGCGGCAGGAACATGCCCTGCAGCCCTGCTACCAGGCGCTCCAGCGGCGTGGTTTCGGGGCGTACCTCAAGCTTGCCGGCCTCGACCTTGGCGATGTCGAGAATGTCGTTGATCAGGTTGAGTAGGTCGTTGCCGGCCGAGTAGATCGACTCGGCGAACTTGACCTGCTCGGCGCTGAGGTTGCCCTCGCCGTTTTCAGCCAAAAGCTTGGCCAGGATCAGCGAGCTGTTGAGCGGCGTGCGCAGCTCGTGGGACATGTTGGCGAGGAACTCGGACTTGTACTTGCTGGAGCGCTGCAGGTCGTCGGCGCGGGCCTGCAGCTCCACCTGGGCGTTGTTCAGCTCGCTGTTCTTGCGGTCCAGGGCGTCAGTGCGCTCGGCCAGTTGCTCGTTGGTCTGCTCAAGCTCGGCCTGTTGGGTTTCCAGGTAGGCCTGGGACTCCTTGAGCACCCGGGACTGCTCTTCAAGCTCTTCGTTGGCGGTCTTGAGCTCTTCCTGCTGTACCTGCAACTCTTCGTTGAGCTGCTGGGTTTCGGCCAGCACCTCTTGCAGGCGCTGGCGGTAGCGCGCGCTCTCGATGGACAGGCCCACGTTCTCGGCCACACGCTCCATCAACTCGACATCACGCTCCTGCAGCGGGCGCAAAAAGCCCAGTTCGAGCACGCCATTGATGCGCCCGTCTTCTTTGGCCGGCACCAGCAAACCGCTGCGCGGCAGCCCGCTGCCCAGGCCCGAGCTCAGGCGGTAGTAGTCTTCGGGCAGGTCGTCCAGGCGCAGCAGGCGGCCCTGGATGGCGGCCTGGCCCAACAGGCCGGCATGCTCGCCCAGCTTCTGCTCGCGAGCCTGATGCTCGGTGTCCAGGCCGTAGCTGGCCACCCGCACCAGCTTGCCGTGTTCATCGTGCACATACAGGGCACCGACCACACTGCCCAAGTAACCTGCAAAAAACCGCAGGATGTTGTCGCCGAGCATCGGCAGGGTCAGCTGGCCCAGTACCTGCTCTGCCAGCTGGGTCTGCCCGGCGCGCAGCCAGGCCTGGTGCTCCAGGCGCTCGGCGGCGCGTTGCTGGGCCTGCAGGTTGTCGACGTAGCTGTTGGACAGCGACAGCAGGTCGCGCCGGCCCAGGTAGGCCAGCAATGCGCTGAGGGTGACGATGAACAGCACGAACACGGTGATGGCAGTAACGGTAACCGTGCTGACCGTTTCATTGCGCGCCATGCGCAGCTGCTGCTCAGTACCGATGAAGGCGTCGAACTCCTTGCGGATCTCGTCGGTGATGCGCTTGCCGCGGCCGTTGCCGATGGCCTCCTGGTAGCCGCTCTGGGATCGGCGCAGGCCGATCATTTCGCTGCCGAACTCGTTCCAGGCACGCTGCAGGGCCACCAGGCGGTCGATGCGGTCGACCTGGTTGGGGTTGTCGATGACCAGCTCGCGCAGGCTGTCGAGGCTGCTGAAAATGCGCGGCTTGGCCACCTCGTAGGGGTCGAGGAAGCGCTCATCGCCGGTCAGCAGGAAGCCGCGCATGCCGGTTTCCATGTCGATCGACAGCTTGACCGTCTCGTTGGCATTGCCGATTACCCGGTCGGTGTGCTCGACCCACTGCATGGCCGACAGCAGGTAGTTGATCACCGCGACAAAGGCCACGGCCCCCAGAAGCCCCACTCCCAGGGGCAGGCCGACGTTGCGGCTGAGCAGCTTGCGAAAGCTGCGTTGATCCATCGAGGCTGCTTGAATCATTGGATTGAGGCCCGAGCGAGAAAGTCCATGAACAGTGTTGGCGGCTACGTCTTGTGTGAATCGCCCTGCGCCACACCGGCCGGTGAATACAGCGAGTTTAACCAGCTTTGGCGGTACTGGCAGGGCATTTAGCCAGTATTTGAAGGCAGCGTGCGCCAATCGTTCCATCTATTTGCGTGGGCCGGTAAGCTTGGGAACTTCTGCCAGGGCCCCGCGCACAGAGTAGAGACAACCCACTGGAACAGGACCCTTGCCATGCACCTTCTGGTAGTCGAAGACGACGACATCGTCCGCATGCTGATGGTCGAAGTGCTCGACGAGCTGGGCTACTCGGCCATCGAGGCAGACAGCGCCTCGGCAGCGCTGACCATTTTGCAGGACCCCCAGCAACCCCTGGCGCTGCTCATGACCGATGTCGGCCTGCCCGACATGCGCGGCGAAGAGCTGGCCGCCAAGGCCCGTGAGCTGCGGCCATTGCTGCCGGTGCTGTTTGCCAGCGGCTATGCCGAGAACGTGGTGGTGCCCGAGGGCATGCACATGATCGGCAAGCCATTTGGCATCGACCAGTTGCGCGACAAGGTGGTGCAGATTCTCGGCACCCCTTGATTCTGCCCTTGCGTGTTTAAATAAGGCCTTCTTTCGAGCAAGGCCCTTCCCATGCCCCACCTTCTGGCCATCGGCCTCAGCTGGCCCGCGCCGCAAGCTTGCAGCGCGGGGCAACACCTGCTGCACATCCTCGAGCAATTTCGCCGCCACGGCTGGCGGGTAACCTTCGCCTGCCCGGGCGCCCCCGGCGAACACAAGGCCGACCTGGCAGCGCTGGGCATCGACGAACACATCATGGCCAGCGACGACTGCGTTTTCGCTGCGGCCGATGCGGTGCTGTTCGACCGCTTCCACAGTGAGGAGCGTTTTGGCCGGCAACTGCGCCAACAGCAGCCCGGGGCGTTGAACCTGCTGCTGACCTGCGGCCTGGAAAGCTTGCGCGATGCCCGCCAGCAACTGCTGCGCCGGCGCCTGGTCGAGGGCCTGGACCCGAACGATTTTCGCGCCCTGTTCGCCACCCCGGGGCCACAACTGTACCGGCAAATGGCCGAAGCCCCGCTGGCCCTGCGCGAACTGGCGGCGCTGTGGCGCTGCGACCTGGCATTGGTTGCTTCGGACGCCGAAATGGACCTGCTGGTCAACGGCTTCGGGGTGCCGGACTATCTGCTGCACCATTGCCCGCCGGTGGCTGAGCCGCTGGCGGCGCTGCGGCCCTACGCCGAGCGCGCGCACTTCATCACCCTCGGCAACCTGAGCCAGCCGGCCAATACCGACGCGCTGCTGTGGGTTCGCCACAACCTGTGGCCGATGCTGCGCCGGCACTTGCCGCAGGCGCAGTTGCACATCCATGGCGCCAACCCGTCGGCCAAGGTGCAAGCGCTGCATGCGCCGGATGAGGGCCTTCACGTCAAGGGCTGGGTGGCCGATAGCGACGCAGCCATGGCCGGCGCCCGGGTGTGCCTGGCGCCGCTGCGCTCAGGTGCGGGGGTCAAGGGGCAACTGCTCGATGCCTTGCGCTGTGGCACGCCGAGCGTGACCACGCCGATTGGTACCGAGGGCATGCAAGGGCAGCAACCTTGGCCTGGGCGTGTCGAAGGCACTGCCGAGGCGCTGGCCAGGGCCGCTGTCGAGCTGTACAGCGATGAAAGCGCTTGGCAACGGGCGCAGGACGCCTGTGCACCGCTGCTGCGCCTGCGCTTTGACCCTCGGCGCCACGGTAGTGAGTTGGTCGGGCGGGTGGAGCACAGCCTGGGGCAGCTTGATGAGCTGCGGCTGTTCAATTTTACCGGGGCGATGTTGCGTCAATCGGTTCAGTTCTGAGCATGTGGGAAGCGGCCCATCGCGACACAAGGCCGCTTCCCACATGGACCGCATAAGCCTCGGGACCGCCGCCCTCACCCCTCACGCCGCAACAGGTAGGTATCCATGATCCAGCCCTTGCGCCGCCGTACCTGCTCACGCACTTCAAGAATCCGCGCCTTGACCGCCTGCAGCGGCCCGGCAATCAGCACTTCATCTGCCGTCCCCAGGTAAGCACCCCAATAGATGTACAGGCCCGGGTCGTCCAGCGCGGCAAACGCACACTGCCCATCGAGCATCACCACCAGGTTGTCCACCCGCCCCTGTTCGACCAGGCGCCTGCCCGGCAACAGGGTCAAGGGCTCGCCGATTCGGTTGAGCGGCACCTGATGCCGCGCGGCCAACGCCTGCACGCTGCTGATGCCGGGGATTACCGTCAACACCAGGGCCACGCCACGGGCGCGTACCAGGTCGAGAATGCGCAAGGTGCTGTCATACAGCCCCGGCTCCCCCCATAACAGAAAGGCGCCAATGTCGCCTGCACCCAGTTCATCCTCGATCAGGTGGGCGTACAGGGCGGCACGCTGCTGGTGCCAGGCGTGCACCGCACCGGCGTAGTCCTGGGCGTCGGCATCGCGCCGGGGGTCGTCAACCTGCACCAGGCGATAACCGCCTTCAGGCAGGTAGCGGGCCAGGATGGCCTTGCGCAGCTGTACCAGTTCGTCCCGGGTTGCGCCCTTGTCGAGCACGAAGAACACCGTGGCCCGTTGCATGGCCTCTACCGCTTCATAAGTGACCTGCCGCGGGTCGCCCGGGCCGATACCGATCAACAGCAGTTGCTTCATGGGCTGCCTGTTTTTTCGGGCCTGTTCAGAATACCGAGAAGTTATAGCTGACGATCACCCGGGTTTCGTCCATGTCCCGCGCCCATTTTTCGTAGTTGCTGCGGTAGGTGGAGTTGCGCAGGCGCACACTGACATCCTTGAAGGTGCCGCTTTGCACCTGGTACCTGAGCTCGCTGTCGCGCTCCCACTCCTTGCTCTCGGCGCTGCTGCCCGGCACCTTGATGCTGTCGCCATTGATGTAGCGGGTGAAGAAGCTCAGGCCCGGCACACCGAGTGCCTTGAAGTCGTAGTCGTAACGCAGTTGCCAGGAGCGCTCCTGGGCCGCCGCGAAGTCATTGACCTGGGCGTAGTTGACCAGGTACGGGTTGGTGCCGTCGAGGTAGGGCATGGCGCTTTGGCCATACATGCGCTGCCAACCGGCACTGACCTTGTGCCCGCCCAGGCTGTAGCCGAGCATGCCGCTGAAGGCGCGGTGGTCGATTTCACCGGCACGGGCGCTGCCGATGTCGTCGCTCTTGATCAGCCGCAGGTCTGCCGACAGCGTACCCACCTGCAGCGGCTGGCTGGCCACCAGGCCAAGGAAGTGCTGGCGGTAGATGTTTTCCAGCTTCGAGACCTGGTACTGGGCGCTGATACGGTCATTGATGCGGTAATCGATACCGCCCAGGTCGAAGTGGTCGGCTTCGATATCGCAGGCATAGCGCTTGTTCTTGCAATGCACGCGAATATCCTGGCGGTCGGTGGAGTCCCGCGCGGTGTACTGGTTAAGGCGCGCCAGGGTGAACCTGAAGTCGCGCACCTCTTCAGAGCTCAGCCAGGCGCCATGGAACAGGGTCGGCAACAGGCGGCCATCGTTGTACTTGAGCAATGGTACATCGGGCATCATCGAGCCGTACTTGAGCACGGTCTGCGACACTTTCACCTTGCCGGCAATCCCCACCTTGGCGTACTGGTCGACGGAATGGCGCGGGTCATGCCCTGAAGAAGGCAGCAAGCCGCTGTTACTGTCGCTGGGGCTGGAATCCAACTTCAAACCCAGCATACCCAGCGCATCGACGCCAAAACCGACCGGCCCCTGGGTATAACCAGACTGGAAGTTCAGAATGAACCCTTGCGCCGCCTCCTCACGTTTTGAGGCGCCCTGGCTGGAACTGCTGTGGCCATCACGAAAATCACGGTTGAAATACACCGTACGCGCTTCGACCTTGGCATGGCTGTCTTCGACAAAACCGGCGGCTTGGGCGGTACAGGCCGCGCACAGCAAGAACAGGCCGGCAACAGTGCGTCCCGGGGCGAGAGGAAAAGGGGCAAACATGCGAGGGAACATCCACAAAGAAGGGCGAAAAACAATCCGGGGCAGCCAGCTGCGCCGGTACTACAGGGTGAACGGGAGTACTTCCACGATCATCTTGAATTGTGCGGCGAACGCTCTGGAATGCACCATTGGACCATGGTCTAGAACGCAGCACGGGTTGTACTGAAAGGCGCTGGATATAACGCGCAAAAAAGCCGCAAAGTTCCCCGATAACACAACTAAAGTTTGCTGTTTACCACCCCCAAAGTGGCGACTACACTCTGATTCAGCGAACAGCTGTACCCACCCGCGTGGCCGGCGTCCAGTGCAAGTATTCATGTTCGTCACGTCATGCCACGACAGACTTACAGGAGTGATGACAGTGTCCAGACTTGCAGAGTTTCGTGCTGCCGAAAAAGCGCTTCAGGAACAAATGGCTCAATTGGAAGCGCTGAAAAAGGACGCCGGCCTGAAACGCGAAATTGAATTCGAGCAGAAACTGGTCGGCCTGATGAAAAGCTATGACAAGAGCCTGCGCGACATCATCGCCATCCTCGACCCGAAAGCCGCCACCCGCGCCGTGGCCCCAGCCGGCAAACAGCAACGCCGCCCGCGGGTGGTGAAGGTGTACCAGAACCCCCACACCGGTGAACGCATCGAGACCAAGGGCGGCAACCACCGGGGGTTGAAGGCCTGGAAGGAACAATACGGGGCACAAACGGTAGAAAGCTGGGTACGTTGATGAAACGTCCACCTGCACTTCACGCTTTTTTCACAAGCCCTGTATCAATATCGAACCAGCTAAAGGACTAGCGACCCCATCACGCGCCCGCACATGCGGGCCTCTAATTCCAGCGCCCTGCCCTCGTGCAGGGCGCTTTCGTTTACGCGGTTTTGCGCGCGAGGCTGACTGCCGTATCATGGCCCGTCTGTTTTAGGCCCTGACCCTGGAGTACCCCATGAGCCTGCAAGACCTGAACGCCCTGCCCGGCGTCACCGCCCAACCAGACACCGCCACCGCACAGTTCGTGTTCAACCACACCATGCTGCGGGTCAAGGATATCGAGAAGTCCCTGGACTTCTACACCCGCGTGCTGGGCTTTCGCCTGGTAGACAAGCGCGACTTCCCGGAAGCCGCCTTCAGCCTGTACTTCCTGGCCCTGGTAGACCCGGAGCAGATCCCCGCCGACGACGCCGCGCGTCACCAGTGGATGAAATCCATCCCCGGCGTGCTCGAGCTGACCCACAACCACGGCACCGAGAACGACCCGGAATTTGCCTACCACAACGGCAACACCGACCCGCGCGGCTTTGGCCACATCTGCATTTCGGTGCCGGACGTGCGCGCAGCCTGCGCCCGCTTCGAGGCGCTGGACGTGCCGTTCCAGAAACGCCTGCAGGATGGCCGCATGAACCACCTGGCCTTCGTCAAGGACCCGGATGGCTACTGGGTCGAAGTGATCCAGCCAGCCGAACTCAAAGGCTGATACACGGCGCACGCTCGTCGGGCCGGGAACTTCCGGCCCCTCGCCGTGGTATATGGAAGTAACTGCACTTCCCGACCACAGCGAGGTAAGGACGATGCAATCCCTGCACTGTGACTATCGTGACTACACCATCACCGCCAGCGTGATGCCCCACCCCGACTCCCCCCTGCCCTATGCCGCCGGCTGCTTGATCACCGACCCTGCCGGGAACACCAGCAGGCGCATCTCGATGCCGATGAAGTTCTTCGCCGACCTGGAAAACGCCCAGCATGTGTCCCTGGCCCATGGCCGGGCGTTGGTTGACCAGCAGTTGGATGAGGGCAGCAAGGCGTTCTGAGAGTTATTGCGCCCGCACTCCGTGTAGGAGCGGCCTTGTGTCGCGAAAGGGCTGCATGGCAGCCCCGGCGGTGTTGCATGATGTTCAAAATCTGGGGGCGCTGCGCACCCCATCGCGACACAAGGCCGCTCCTACAGGGGACCGCGTGCAGTCAGGCACTGCGTGCATACGCTACCGCCGCGTCCACCTGCTCGCGGCTCGGCCGCACCCCGGTGTACAGCACGAACTGCTCCAGCGCCTGCAAGGCGATCACCTCAAGCCCGGTAATCACCGGCTTACCAAGCGCCTCGGCGCGCTGGATCAACGGCGTGCGCGCCGGCATCGCCACCACGTCGAACACCCGCTCGGCCGCCTCGATGGCGGTTTCGGCGAATGCCAACTGGTCAGCCTCCGGGCCGCCCGCCATGCCGATGGGGGTGACATTGATCAGCATCGGCGGGCACAGGTCGCCCAGCTCGGGCAACCAGCGATAACCGCAGGCATCGGCCAGCTGCCGCCCGGCCTGCTCGTTGCGCGCGACGATGGTGCCATCGCCGAACCCGGCATCACGTAACGCACTGGCCACCGCCTTGGCCATACCGCCGCTACCGCGCAGGGCAAAGCCGGTGCCTGGGTCGACCCGGTGTTGCTCGAGCAGTTGGCGCACTGCCAGGTAGTCGGTGTTGTAGGCCTTCAGGTGGCCGTTGCTGTTGACCAGTGTGTTGACCGACTCGATGGCCGCCGCCGACGGGTCGATTTCGTCCACCAGCGCCATGCACGCCTCCTTGTACGGCATCGACACGCCACAACCGCGGATGCCCAGGGCGCGGATACCTGCAACGGCAGCGGGCAGGTCCTGGGTGGTCATGGCCTTGTAGTAGTAGTCCAGCCCCAACTGCTGGTAGAGGTGGTTGTGAAAACGCACGCCGAAGGTGCCGGGGCGCCCGGCCAGGGAAATGCACAGGACGGTGTCCCGGCTTGGGGTAATGCTCATCTGCCTCTCCTGGTGTAACGGCTGAAACGATTGACCTAGCGTAACAGAGGCAACCGCCGGTCGCCCCTTACACAACCTTTACCCTTCCCCTGTGCGCAGTTGACCTTGGCTGCGGTCATAGTAGGCAGACCCCAAGCGTGGGGTGTCTTGCGAGGAATGATCATGAAACGTCTCATCCCTGGAATCGCCCTGCTGGTCGGTGCGCTGGCCATCAGCGCCCAGGCGTCAGCCCACGGTGGCGGCTGGGGTGGCCCGGGCCCGGTGATTGGCGCCGCGGTAGTGGGTGCAGTGGTCGGCGCCGCCGTCAGCGGTGGGCGCGACCGCACCGTGTACGTGGAACAGCCGCCGGTCTATGTGCAGCAACCGGTCTATGTCCAGGCGCCGCCGCCGGTTTACTACCAGCCCCAGCCTTATGTGGTAGAGCGCTACGTGCCCGCCCCGCCGCCGGTTTATCACCGCTACTACGGCCCGCCGCCGGGCTACTATGGCCCGCCGCGCTGGTAAATGGCCATGACGGTTGAAATCAATGACCACTATCGAAGGCATTGATTTCAACCCGCCGTGCCAAGCCGTTAAGGTGTGAGCATGTTTTCGCAGGAGTCCACACCATGGCCCCGATCCAGATCATGTCCGTCGTCGGCAGCGCAGTACCCGCTTCACTGCGCGAGCAAGGCCTGCTGGCCTGCTGGTACCTGTTGCGCAATGGCGAGGCCATCAGCGGCCCGCTGACCACCCGTACCTGCGCCGAGACCCTGGCCAGCCAACTGGCCGACGCAAGCTTTACCGCCTGACCCCCGAATCTGTTGTTGTGCGTGCTCCCTACGCCTCTTTGCTGCCCGCCTTATTGGCGGGCATTTTTTTGGCGGTTAAATCGACAAACGGTAGCCGGGGAACCGTTAAAGCATGAAGTTTTTTTCATATCGCCATGGTCCATCAACGAGCAATCGACACCACTTCGGCCATACTCCACAATGCAGCGGTTTTTGGGGGAAAACCCTTGCACAGCCAACGACATACCACCATTTAGTGAGCCTCAACGTGAAAACTACCCTGTCCATTCTCAGCCTGCTGCTGTTGCTCACAGGTACCGCCACCCTGCCGTCGACCGCTGCTGCACAACCCCCTGCCCAGGCCCAACGCGACCCAAGCAAGCTGCACCTGGCTTCCGGCAGCGCCCTGCTGATCGACCTCAACACCAATCAGACGCTGTATTCCAGCCACGCCGACCGCGTGCGCCCGATCGCTTCGGTCACCAAGCTGATGACCGCGATGGTGGTGCTCGACGCCAAGCTGCCCATGGACGAAATGCTCGGCATGACCATCGCCAACAACCCGGAGATGAAAGGCGTGTACTCCCGGGTGCGTCTGGGCAGCGAGCTGAACCGTCGGGAAACCCTGCTGATCACCCTGATGTCGTCGGAGAACCGCGCCGCCAACACCCTGGCCAACCACTACCCAGGCGGCTATGGCGCCTTTATCAAGGCGATGAACGCCAAGGCCCGCAGCCTGGGCATGAGCCACACCCGCTATGTCGAGCCCACCGGCCTTTCGACCCAGAACGTCTCCACCGCCCAGGACCTTGCCAAGCTGCTGATGGCCTCGCGCAAGTACCCGCTGCTCAGCGAGCTGTCCACCACCCGCGAGAAGACCGTGGCGTTTCGCAAGCCCAACTACACCCTGGGTTTTCGTAACACCGACCACCTGGTCAACAAGAGCAACTGGGACATCAAGCTGACCAAGACCGGTTTCACCAACGAAGCCGGCCACTGCCTGGTGCTGCTGACCAAAATGGATAACCGCCCGGTGGCCATGGTGATCCTCGACGCCTACGGCAAGTACACCCACTTCGCCGACGCCAGCCGCATGCGCCAGTGGCTGGAGACCGGTAGCGCCAAGGCCGCACCTGCGGTGGCCATGCAGTACAAGAGCGAGCGCCAGAAGGGCTCGCGCCTGGCCCAGGACTGACCCTGCGCCCCTGGCGCGCTGCCTCAGCCCTGCCGGGCGAGCAGTTGCGCCAGGCTCTGCGCCAGCTCGGCCTGGCGAAACGGTTTGCGCAGCACCTCAAAACCGTGCAGCTCGCGCGGTGACAGGTTGGCATAGCCGGTGATGATCAGCACCGGCAAGTCAGCCAGCCGCTCGCGCACCTTTTGCGCGAAGCGCACCCCGGTCATTTCGGTCATGACATGGTCGGTCAGCAGCACATCAGGCACCCACCCACCGTCCAGCAATGCCAGCGCCTGCGCCGCGCAGTCCGCCTCGGTCACCTCGTAACCCAGCTCACGCAATTGCAACAGCGTGGCCTGGCGCACCAGCGGTTCATCATCGACCAACAGCACCCGGTTACCCTCTTGGGCACGGGGCGCTGGTAACGGTGCCACGCTGGCCAAACCGGCTTCGCTGGGCGGCAGCCACAGGGTTGCCTCGGTACCCTTGCCCGCTTGCGAGCAAATGCCGAAGCCCCCGCCCGACTGCACCGCCAACCCCTGCACCATCGGCAAGCCAAGGCCGGCGCCCTTGCCCACGGTCTTGGTGGAGTAGAACGGCTCGATGCAGCGCGCGAGCACTTCATCGCTCATGCCACTGCCGGTATCGGCCACCTGCAACCACACCTGCCCCGCCGCCAGCCCGGGCGGATACACAGGGCCGCCCTCGCTCTCACCCACACCTGCAGCAATGGTCAAACGGCCACCTTCGGCCATGGCATCACGGGCGTTGATTACCAGGTTGAGCAATGCCAGCTCCAACTGGTGCTCGTCCACCAGTACCGGCGGCAGCTGCGGGTCGATACGTACCTGTACGCTGATGGTCGCCCCCAACGAACGGGCGATCAGTTCGCGCATCTCCTCCACCAGCCCGGCCAGCGCCACCGCCTGCGGCTTGAGGGTCTGCCGACGGGCGAAGCTGAGCAGCCGGCCGACCAGGTTACGCGCCCGTTCAGCCGCCTGCAGGCCGCCGTCGACCAGCCGTGCGGCGCGCTGCGGGTCGGGCTGGCGGCGAACCAGTTCGAGGGAGGCGATGATCGGCGTGAGCATGTTGTTCAGGTCATGGGCGATGCCGCCGGTGAGCTGGCCGATCATCTCCATCTTGCGCGCTTCGTGCAGTTGCAGCATTGACGCCTCGCGCTGCACGAGCATGTTCGCCACACGCTCTTCAAGGCTTTCATTGAGCATGTGCAGGGCACGCTCGGCGCGGGCATGGGTAATGGCGGCCCACACCTGCTTGGCGGTTTCTTCGGCCAGCAGGCAGTCGTCCTCGGCGAACAACCGGGGCCGCAAAAAATGCACCAGCAGCACGGCCTCCAGGCGCTCGGCGCGCAGCACCGGCACATGCAGGCTGGCGCCCATGCCCTTGAGCAAGGCTGGCGGCGGTTGCTCGGCCAGGTAGTTGCGCTGCGCCTGCTGGCCGCACTTGAGCAACTCATATAGCTGCGGGTCGAAGCTTGCGTAGGCATGCTCGCCCAGCAAGGTCGGCACACCCTCGGCCCACTCACGGGCAACACGCAGGCCCTGGCCCTCGCCCAGGTCCTCGCCGAAGCACACCCGCGCCGCGCCCAGTTCCACCGCCAGGCGGTGCACCGCGTGGGCCTCGATCAGCTCCGCCTCGCCCAGCCCCGGCAAGGTTTGCCCCAGCTCCAGCAAGAACGCCTGGCGCCTCTGGAAGCGCACCCGCGCGGTGGTGTCGTTGACGATGCACAGCACCCCGCCAACGCTGCCGTCGGCCTCGCGCACGGCCGAATACGAAACATCGAAGTAGGTCGTCTCGCCGAAGCCGCTGCGCTCTATATAGAAGGGACGGTCCTTGGCCGAGAAGGTCTCGCCGGTCTCGCGCACCCCGCGCAGCAGGGGCTCCAGGTCATCCCACAGTTCTTGCCAGTGGGCCAGGGCCGGTTGCCCGAGGGCATGCGGGTGTTTTTGGCCGATGGTGGGGGAATAGGCATCGTTGTACAGCGCAACGTATTGCGCCCCCCAGAACAGCACGATCTGTGCCTGGGCCGGCAGCAACGTGGCCACCACCGCCTTGAGCCCGGGTGACCAGCCATCCGGCTGCCCCAACGGCGAGCCGCTCCAGTCCATCCCCTGCAGCAAGCCGCTGACCGCGCCGCCATTGAGCAGGAAGGCAGGCGCCGCGCTGGCGCTTTTGACCTGGGTGTGCCGGCCTGATTTCATGCTGTGCGAACCATCGTTTGTCCCGAGCAGATTGCCATCCTTCACAGGATATGAAATCAGCCGTTGGCAGACGTTCCACCGGTTATCGCACTTTGCAAAGGCTGCGGTGTTTCAGCGCCGGCCCTCAGCCAGCATGCGCACTGCCAGGCCCGCCAGCACAGTGCCCATCAGCCAGCGCTGAACCTGCTGCCAGGAAGGCCGGCCCGCCAGAAACACCGCGATGGAGCCGGCCATCACGGCAATCAACGCATTGACCGTGACGCTGATGGCGATCTGCGTGCAACCCAGCACCAGCGACTGGCTCAGCACGCTACCGTGACCGGGCTCGATGAACTGCGGCATCAGCGACAGGTACATCACTGCAATCTTGGGGTTGAGCAGGCTGGTCAGCAAACCCATGCCAAACAGCCGCCGCGGGCTGTCCGCCGGCAGGTCGCGCACCTGGAACGGCGAGCGCCCGCCCGGGCGCAGGGCCTGCCAGGCGAGGTACAGCAAATACAGGGCGCCAGCGATACGCAGCGCATCGTAGGCCAGCGGTACTGCCATCACCAGCGCGGTGATGCCCAGCGCCGCACACAGCATGTACACGACGAACCCCAGTGCCACCCCACCCAGCGAAATCAACCCGGCCGCCCGCCCCTGGCAGATCGAGCGGGAAATCAGGTAGATCATGTTCGGCCCGGGGGTCAGCACCATGCCCAGGCAAATCAGGGCGAAGGCCAGCAGGTTGGCAAGTTCGGGCATGGTTCACGTCCAGGTGATGGCAGATGGCGCCAGTGTATCGGCCGCCGCACCTGGCGTGAATCCGCTCAACCCTGTTCATCGAGCAACTGGCGAATCACCTGCTCCTGACCGCTGTAGTCACCCTCGCCGAAATGCACATGGCGCACCTGCCCCTTGCGGTCGACGAAGTAATGCGCCGGCCAGAACTGATTGCCCCACGCGTTCCATACACGGTAGTCGTTGTCCACGGCCACCGGGTAGCTGATGCCCAGTTGCCTGACCTGGGCCTTGAGGTTGCCGATGTCGTGTTCGTAGTCGTATTCCGGGGTGTGCACCCCGACCACCACCAGCCCCTGGTCGGCGTAGCGCCGCGCCCATTCGCTGACATGCGGCAGGCTGCGCCGGCAGTTGATGCAGTCGTAGGTCCAGAAATCCACCAGCACCACCTTGCCCTTGAGCGCGGCATCGCCCAGTGGCGCTGAGTTGAGCCACTGCCCGGCCCCCGCCAGCGACGGCATCGGGCCGTAGCTGTCGCGGGCCAGCAGGTGGCCAGCAAGGCCCAGGCCAAGCAGCGCCAGGGCCACGCCGCCAGCCTTGAGCAGGCGGCGCCTGGCACGCGACTCAGTTGTCATGGCAGCCACTGGTGGCGTACGAGCGGTACTCGACGCTTTGTGGCTTGCCCTGGGAGTCGAGGTAGTCCATGCGGGTGTTGACCACACCGCAGGCATGATGCTGGTCATTCTTTACCGACAGTACTTTTTGTATGTCCAGGTGATCGCCATAGCGGTACTGCATCACGCTGGCGTCGTTCATCGAGGTGCTGCTGGCCTGGGCGGCGACGGCGCCGAGGCCGAGTACGGCGAACAGGGCGGCGCTGGCGAGGTTCTTGATGGTCATGGCGTGTCTCCCGAAACGAGGCTTTGGTGTGGGGAGGCGTTGCTCCCCGGTCGAGAGCCATTTCACCCCTGCCAGGTATCGCCCATGTGTCTGCCAGGGGTGTGATGTGCTTCCTGCTGTATCTGCAGCAGCGCCGGATACACTGCAATACAAACCCCCGCAGGCAAGGCGCAGCCTGCTCTGTACACTGCGCTCACCCCCTACCAACAAGGACCACACCCGATGGAACATGTCGATCACATCCTGGTCGTCGATGACGACCGCGAGATCCGCGAACTGGTCGGCAACTACTTGAAAAAGAACGGCCTGCGCACCAGCATCGTCGCCGATGGCCGGCAAATGCGTGCGTTCCTCGAGAACAACAGCGTCGACTTGATCGTGCTCGACATCATGATGCCCGGCGATGACGGCCTGCTGTTGTGCCGCGAGCTGCGCGCCGGCAAGCACCGCAACACGCCAGTGCTGATGCTCACCGCGCGCAACGACGAGACCGACCGCATCATCGGCCTGGAAATGGGTGCCGACGACTACCTGACCAAGCCGTTCTCGGCCCGCGAGCTACTGGCCCGCATCAACGCGGTATTGCGCCGCACCCGCATGCTGCCACCCAACCTGACCATCAGCGAAAGCAGCCGGCTGATCGCCTTCGGCCAATGGCGCCTGGATACCACCGCACGCCACCTGCTCGACACCGAAGGCACCCTGGTGGCGCTGTCTGGCGCCGAGTACCGCCTGCTGCGGGTATTCCTCGACCACCCGCAGCGGGTGCTCAGCCGCGAGCAGTTGCTCAACCTCACCCAGGGCCGCGAGGCAGACATCTTCGACCGCTCCATCGACCTGCTGGTCAGCCGCCTGCGCCAACGCCTGGGTGACGACGCGCGCGAGCCGACCTGCATCAAGACCGTGCGCAGCGAAGGCTATGTGTTCTCGCTGGCGGTGCAGCTGCTGGAGTCGCCAGCATGAAGTGGCCACGTACCCTCGCCTCGCGCCTGGCGCTGATCTTCTTCACCGGGCTGGTGCTGGCCTACGGCCTGTCGTTCAGCCTGCAGGCCTACGAGCGCTACGTCAGCAGCCGCTCGATGATGCTCAGCAACCTGGAGCTGGACGTGTCCACCTCGGTGGCGATTCTCGACCGCTTGCCGGCAGCCGAGCGCGCAAGCTGGTTGCCGCGCCTGGAGCGGCGCACCTACCGCTACCGCCTGGACGACGGTCTGCCCGGGGATGCCATGCCCGGCGAAGATGCACCAATGGCTGCCGAGTCGATCGTCAAGGCCATCGGTGACCGCTACCGCCTGACTTTCCTCGAAATCCCCGGCCCCAACGCGCACTTCCAGGCGCACCTGCGCCTGGCCGATGGCGCACCCTTGACCATCGACGTGACCCCGGCCCCGGTGCCGGTGGCCACATGGCTGCCGGCGGTGCTGCTGATCCAGTTGCTGGTGCTGATGCTGTGCACCTGGCTGGCGGTGCGCCTGGCCATTGGCCCGTTGACCCGGCTGGTCAAGGCGCTTGACGACCTGGACCCGAACAGCCCGGGCCCGCAACTGGACGAGAGCGGCCCCCGTGAGGTGCGCTATGCAGCGGTGGCGTTCAATGCCCTGCAGGCGCGCATTGGCGCCTACCTGAAAGAACGCATGCAACTGCTGGCGGCGATTTCCCACGACCTGCAGACGCCGATCACGCGCATGAAGCTGCGGGTCGAGCAAATGGACGAAGGCCAGGAAAAGGACAAGCTGTGGCACGACCTGGATGCCATGGAGCACCTGGTACGCGAGGGCGTGGCTTATGCGCGCAGCATGGACAGCGGTACCGAGGCGCCCTGCCGGGTGAACCTGGACGCCTTCCTCGACAGCCTGGTGTTCGACTACCAGGACAGCGGCGCGCAGGTGCAACGCCAGGGCAGCGTGCCAGCGCCCCTGCAGACCCGCCCCCATGCCCTGCGCCGGGTGCTGGTGAACCTGGTGGACAATGCCCTGAAGTTCGCTGGCGCGGCGCGGCTGGAGGTGGGGTGTGAGCACGGCGTGACGCGGATTCGGGTGCTGGATGACGGGCCGGGGATTCCCGAGAACGAGCTGGACGAGGTGCTCAAGCCGTTTTACCGGGTTGAAGGGTCGCGTAACCGAAGTACCGGAGGGACCGGGCTTGGCTTGGCGATTGCCCAGCAGTTGACCCAGGCCATGGGGGGGAGTTTGGTGTTGAGAAATCGGGTTGAGGGGGGGTTGTGTGCGGAGGTTGAATTGCGGTGAGGGGTTCGGGTTCGGGGCTTATGGTTATTGCTTTGGGAGATGTATGCGCATTCATTGACGATATACGCTTTTCGTCACCTTTCCGCCCTTACGGCGGCCTACTTTGGTCTTGGCCAAAGTAGGCAAAGCCGCCTGCTCCCATCATCCGGCCCCCTACGCTGCGCTCCGGGGGTTCCCTCGCTCCGGGCTTGCTCCGGAGGTACGCGCCGACGGGCCGTCCCTGGCCCGATCGGCGCTCGACCGGCATCCATGCCGGTCGCCCTCCTACGCAATCCCTACGCTCGGCCTCCTGAAGTCGCGATTTGTGTTGCCTGAACTATTGCGCGCTTAGAAGCAAGATCAAGAGCCAGATCAAGAGCCAGATCAAGAGCCAGATCAAGAGCCAGATCAAGAGCTGGGATATTGGTTTGATTGTTATTGATGTGTTGTTTGTTCTGACGCCATCGCGGGGCAAGCCCGCTCCCACGTTAGATATTTGTACGCAGTTCCTGCGTGGGAGCGGCGGTGCGCCGCTGCGACTTGCCCCGCGATCAAATCCTGAGTTCCCACGGTGGCAACTAGCGACCGAGCTGCGTACTCACAGGCGCCGCCCCTAACTTCGCGACTTCAGGAGGCCGAACGCAGGGATTGCGTAGGGGGGCGACCGGCATGGATGCCGGTCGAGCGCCGATCGGGCCAGGGACGGCCCGTCGGCGCGTCCCCCCGGAGCAAGCCCGGAGTGAGGGAACCCCGGAGCGAAGCGCAGGGGCCGGATGAATGGAGCGTGTACGGGCCACCCACATGGGTTACACAAAAGTTCACTCACATAGGTGACAACACCTGAAGTGTTACATAACCATCATCGGCATCTCGCTCATCGATCCTGCCGAGAATGATTGGGCCGAAAATAACATCCCACACCCCATCCCCGACCTGCTCCAGCCCAATGGTCTGATGCTTGAGCACGTAACCTACGTAGATCCTCAAACCCCGACGGTTGACGATGCCACTTCGATCAGCTGGCAGACTCTCGATATGACTGGGGTAAGTCATTTCAGGTAGTTTTTCCGGGAACGGGCGTGGCGAAGGCTGATAGCAGGACGCTGGTGTTTTCTGCTTCAGTGCTTCGTGGAGCCGCTCGTAATTGTAGTGCTGCCGGAAGCGGTCGAAGTGCCGTTGTTGAGCCTCCCAAGCCACTGCGGGAGGTGACGGAAGCGTACTTTTGAGTGTTCGGTGCATACGCTCGTGCCGACCATTTTGCTCCGGTCTGCCAGGCGCAATACGTTCAGGAATAATGCCCAGGCGCAGCCACCAAATGGACAGCTGGGAGAGCCCCGCACGCCCTTTGCTGGCAAACGGCACGCCGTTATCGGTTCGGATACGTTCAGGTAGCCCGTTCTCGCGAAAGACCTCAGTGAACACAGCCTGTGTCTCCAGGAAGTTCGTGTTGGCCATACTGTGGCACGCAAGCAAGAAACGACTGGCGTGATCCATGATCGTCAACGGATAGCACCAGACCCCAGCGCCTGTCAGAAACTGGCCTTTGTAGTCCGCACTGAATAGCTGATTGGGCGACTCCGCTTTTTCCAGCGGCTTGGGATAGACCGCCACACGCTGGCGCAGGCGTCGCGGCTTGATCAGCTCGGCCTTCTTGAGGATGTTGTAGATCGTTGTCTTGGAAGGGGGCGCCTCGTCAGGAAAACGCTCCTGTAAAGCTGCCTGGATTTTCTTGGGGCCAGGCTCCGTCTGGCCCTGACCACGCAATTCGATGATGGCCTCACGAACGGCGACGGGCACAACCCAATCTTGCGTCAGCCGACGACGGCTGCGTTCCTCCAAGCCTGGCGGACCATCGTTCTCGTAACGCTCTACCCATTTGTAACCGGTCTTTCGACTGATCTCGTAGGCCTCGCAAAGGGCGCTGAAGCTAGGCGCCCCATGGAGATAGTCCGCGATGAAAAGCAATTTCATGTCCATAGGTTTCAGCTCTCGCCAAGGCATGGTCAGACCCTCGAAAAACCGACCATGCCAGTTAAAAACTGTTACCTATGTGCGTGAACTGATTTGTCACCTATGTGGGTGAGTCATACCAGCGAGCATTTTTTGCTTACTTTTTGATGCTTCAAAAAGTGAGCCGCCGTAAGGGCGGAAAGGTGACGAAGCGTCACTACAAATAATGAATGCGCATACAACTTTCAAAACCAACTAATCAACAGATCAACAGCATACCCACAAATCTCAAGCCACCCACGCGGCCCCATTCCCCGGCAGTGCCCCTCCCCCCACCTTGACATTAAAAACGATCAGTCTAAATTAACCGGATGACCACACCCCACCCCCGCCGCGGCCGCCCCCCAAAGGCCCCCCGCGAACACGCCGAAACCCACGACCTGCTGCTGCGCTGCGGCATGGAGCTGCTCACCGAGCAGGGCTTCACCGCCACCGGCATCGACGCCGTGCTCAAACGCATCCAGGTACCCAAAGGCTCGTTCTACCACTATTTCGACAGCAAGGAAGCCTTCGGCCAGGCCGTGCTGCAACGCTACGCCCAATACTTCGCCGCCAAGCTCGACCGCCACTTCCTCGACCCACACACCCACCCGCTGCAACGCCTTGGCAACTTCGTCGAAGACGCCAAGGCCGGCATGCTCAAGTACCAGTTCCGCCGCGGCTGCCTGGTCGGCAACCTCGGCATGGAAGTGCTGGTGCTACCCGACAGCTTCCGCGCGCAGCTCGAAGCCGTGTTCTGCGACTGGGAGCAACGCCTGTCAGCCTGCCTGCAGGCTGCAAAGGCTGCCGGTGAACTGCCTGCCAGCAGCGACTGCGATGCCCTCGCCGCCTGGTTCTGGAGCGGCTGGGAAGGTGCGGTGCTGCGCGCGCGGCTGGTACAGCGTACCGCCCCGCTCGACAGCTTCCTCCAAGGGTTTCTCGCAGCCATCACCCGCTGATGGTGCATGCCAATTTAAAGACGACCGGTCAAAAAGGAGTTCTGCGATGTTCAACGCCATCTTGCTGGAAAAACACCACAACGATTACCAGGCCCGTCTGGCAACCCTCGACGAGGCGCAGTTGCCCGCAGGCGATGTCACCGTGCGCGTGGCCTACAGCACCCTCAATTTCAAGGACGCCCTGGCCATCACCGGCCAAAGCCCCGTGGTGCGCCAGTTCCCCATGGTGCCAGGCATCGACCTTGCCGGTACCGTCGAGGCCAGCAGCCACCCCGCCTACCAACCCGGCGACCGGGTGTTGCTCAACGGCTGGGGCGTGGGCGAAAGCCACTGGGGCGGGCTGGCACAACGGGCACGCCTGAACGGCGACTGGCTGATCCCCCACCCCGCCAGCCTCGACGAGCGCCAAAGCATGGCCATCGGTACCGCCGGCTACACCGCCATGCTTTGCCTGATGGCGCTGCAGCGCCATGGCCTGAAACCCGAACACGGCCCTGTGCTGGTCACCGGCGCCAGCGGCGGTGTTGGCAGCTTCGCCATCAGCCTGCTGGCCAGCCGCGGCTTCGAAGTGATTGCCGCCACCGGCAAGGCCGACGAGGCCCACTACCTCAAGCAACTGGGGGCCGGCACCATCATCGATCGCAGCGAACTGAGCGGCCCAGGCCGACCACTGGCCAAGGAACGCTGGGCCGGGGTGATCGACTCGGTGGGCAGCCACACCTTGGCCAACGCCTGCGCCGCGACCCAGGCCGAAGGCGCGGTAGCCGCCTGCGGCCTGGCCCAGGGTATGGACCTGCCGGCCAGCGTGGCACCATTCATTTTGCGCGGGGTGAGCTTGCTGGGTATCAACAGCGTGACACAGCCCTATGCCCGCCGGGTCCAGGCCTGGGCGCAACTGGCCGAAGGCCTGGAGCGCGAACACCTGGCCATGATCACCCGCGAAATCAGCCTCGCAGACAGCATCGACGCAGCCCGGCAACTGCTCGACGGCAAGGTGCGCGGGCGCCTGGTGGTGAACGTGAACAGCTGATGCACACCCCTGCTGGCGCCGGCTTCAGGCTGCAGCCAGCAACTCCCGCACCCGCGCCACCAGCGTATCAAGCCCGAACGGCTTGGTCAGCACCTGCATCCCCGGCGCCAGCAGGCCGCTTTCATTGAGGGCCTGCTGCACGTAGCCCGTGATGAACAGCACCTTCAGCCCTGGGCGCAGCTCCAGCCCGGCATCCGCCAACTGCCGACCATTCATGCCGCCAGGCAAGCCGACGTCGGTCAGCAGCAGGTCGATATGCGCCTCGGAACGCAACACCTGCAACCCATCAAGGCTGTCGCCCGCCTGAATCACCGTGTGGCCGAACTCCCCCAGCACCTCGGCGGTGAGCATGCGCATGGTCGGCTCATCCTCCACCAGCAGGATCGTCCCCTGGCTTTGCGCACAGGGTTCGCCAGACAGGGCCGGCTGCTGCGGCGCCTCACCGAGGTGGCGCGGCAGGTACAGGGCCACCGTGGTGCCTTCGCCCGGCACCGAGTCAATGCGCACCTGGCCACCGGACTGCTGGGCAAAGCCATAGATCATCGACAAGCCAAGCCCGGTGCCCTGGCCAATCGGCTTGGTGGTGAAGAACGGCTCGAACACATGGGCCAGCACCTCTGCCGGCATACCTGCCCCGGTGTCACTCACCCGCAGGCACAGGTAATCGCCGTCGGGCAACTCCAGGCGATTGGCAGGCTCGCCGACCAGCACCTGATTGGCCGCCTCCAGGGTAATCCGCCCGCCGCCCGGCATGGCGTCGCGGGCGTTGATGCACAGGTTGAGCACGGCGTTTTCCAGCTGGCTGGGGTCGACGAAAGCGGGCCACAGGGCCGTATCGGCCTGAGTTCGCACGCTGATCGCCGAACCGCTGGTGCGTGCCACCAGCTCGCTCATGCCGTGCATCAAAGCCCGCACATCGGTGGCCCGAGGCTCCAGGGTCTGGCGCCGGGAGAACGCCAACAGCCGGTGGGTCAAGGCCGCGGCGCGGCGGGCGGCGTCCTGGGCGGCGCCCAGGTAACGCTCGGCATCGCGGCCCTGGTTGGGCTGCTGGCCGAGCATCTCCAAAGCCCCGCTGATACTCCCCAGCAGGTTGTTGAAATCGTGGGCCAGGCCACCGGTCAGCTGGCCAACCGCTTCCATTTTCTGCGACTGGCGCAGGCGCTCTTCCACCTGCATCAACTCGCGGGTGCGCTCATCCACCCGCTTTTCGAGGGTTTCGTTGAGCTCGCGCAGTTCGCCGGCCAGTTGGCGCTGCTGCTCTTCGGTTTCGCGCAGCCTGTCGCAGGTGCGCGCCAGCTCCTGCTCGCGATTGCGCAGGCTTTCTTCTGCAAGGGTGCGGTCCAGCAGGTCGGCAGCGGTGCGGGCGAGAATATCCAGCAGGCGCAGGGTACGGTCACTGGGGTGGTGAGGGTCGCGCCAATGGTTGGAGATCATGCCCAGCAGGCGCCCGTCGCGGGCCATCAGCGGCGTGGTCTGCGCCGAACGAATACCGGCGCGGCGAAACGCCAGCAGCTCCTCGGTACCGGCGATTTCCGGCCACTGTTCAAAGTCGGCGATAATCGCCCGCCGCCCCTGGCGCAGTGCCAGCCCGCAGCTGCTCAGGGCATCAAACCTCACCCATTGCCAGAACTGCACGGCATCGTCGGACAGCCCTCGCGAGCACAACAGCTTGAGCACACCGCCGTGGGGCTGCGGGCTGTGCAACTGCATGGTGGCGAACTGCGAACCGGTGATGCTCATCGCGGCATCCACCACCTTGGCGTACAGCGCCGTGCTGTCCTGCTCCCCCATCAGGGCAGTGCTGATGCTGTGCAGCAGTTCGATATCCAGCCAGGGGTTGGCCGCGCCCCGGGCGGTATTAGCCAAGTCTTGGGCGGCAGGTCCGTTCGCGGGGGTCATGGTGAAGTCCTGAAGGCAAGATACGATCGCATCAAGCGTAGCAATAAAGGCCCTGGTCGCTCCATCCCCGGCGAGGGTTTCCAGCCCTGCCTGCAGTCGCTATGCTTGCCCGCTCTAGTACAGGCTTCCCAGGGACAAACCATGGCCAGGCCCATGCTCCTGCTAACCACGGCGCTACTGCTCAGCCCCACCTTGCAGGCCTCTCAGATCCAGCGCCAGCTGGGCGAATTCGACTTGAAGCTCGGCACCAGTGCCTCGCGCAGCATGGCCCAGGGCCTGATTTCGCCGAGCCCGGCCGGTGCTTTTCATGGTGGCCTCGACCTCAGCCATGCAAGTGGCTGGTATGTCGGCCAGTACGCGCCGAGCCTGGGCTTGAGCGCGGCCTCCACCCTGCGCCTGGACAGCTACCTGGGCTACAAGCGGCGCTTCGATGGCAGCCTGGGCCTGGAGGCCGGCTTGATCCATTACAGCCAGCCGAACCTGGCAGGCAACGACAGCTATGCCCTGTACGGTGGGGTATCGGTGTTCGGCAGCCGCTTCGGCGGCGCCTGGCGTGACAACCCGGACAACCGCACCGGCACCCTGTTCGCCAACCTCGGCGAACTGCCACTGCTAGGCATCGACCTGACCTTCAAAGTGGCGCACCACCAACTGGGGACGCCGTTCGTGGTCGGTGACGGCAGCGAGGTACAGGCGTTCAACGACTGGTCGTTGCAGTTGTCGCGGCCTTGGCTGGGCATCGACCTCGACCTGATCTACAGCAGTTCGGACCTGCAGGGCGGTGGGTGTGCGGCCTATGCCGGGATCAACGCCTATTGCCAGAGCATGGTGACCTTCAAGGCGCAGCGCAGTTTCTTTTAACCTTCGGTATCAGAGCTTGAACGTGCACCCAGGCGGCGTCGACACCACCTGAATGCACGTGCCCCGCTCATCACAGCATCAGGTTACCCCGCTCTTCCTCAGTCAACTGCCCCCGCGCCTGCTCATCCAGCACCCCGGCCCCCAGCACCTGCACCGGGCTCTGGCGGTTGTACTGCGGGTTCAGGCTCGCGCCCTCGCGCCCCGGTACCAGACGCTCGTCACCAAAGCCCAGCACCTGCACGGTGATCAACGACGGCTGGCGACGCGCGCCTTGCTGGCGCTGGCGCCCGGCCTCTTCGGCCGCCTGGCTGGCACTGGACGCCGCCGCGCTGGCCGCAGTGATGGCCCCGGTATTCACCGACGCTACCACCGGCATGCCATTGGCGTTGCCCTGCACCTGGATGTTGGCCGCGTTCACCACCCGTAGCGCAGCGATGTTGACGTTGCCCGACACGCGAATGCCCGCCTCGCCAGCATCGATGGTGCCTAAAGGCGCGATCAGGTCGATATCCCCCGGGGCCACCTCGGGGATCGGGTTCAGCGTGGCGATACCCGCCCCGGTGCTCGGCACGCTCGGTGCCAGGCTGACGTTGCCCCACTGGTCGTAGGTGCGCTTGGGCGGGGTGTACACCACGGTGGTCTTCGAGCCACGCCCGGCGTTGATGTCGCCCTCGGCCGACCAGCCGAGGATTGCACCACCGAAGGTGGTCATGATGCGGCTCTGCCCCAGCAGGATGCTGCCCCGCGAATACAGCTGAATGTCGCCGCTGCCCTGGGTGATCACCCCGGCGCTGGCCGGCGGCGCCTCGCCCTCGACCCCGAACACCTGCTGCCCACCCGGGGTGAGCACCTGGATATTGCCGCCAAAGTCGGTGTGAATGCCGGCCCCCCCGTAGAAGGTCGCATTGCCGCTGTAGCTGATCGGGTTGCCGGCCACGTCCTTTTCCGGGAACAGCGCCGCGATCACCTGGCGGCCACGCAGGTAGCTGCCGCTGCGCGGGCTGCTGGCGTCGTTGTATTCGCGCCCGCCCTCGCGCAGCTCGGCGAAGTACACCTGGCGGGCGAAGATGCGTTGCTGCTCGGCCGGCAGTGCGGCAAAAAACGCCCGCGCCGCCTGATTGTCACCGCTGAAGCCGAAACGCTCACCCAACCACGCGGCCAACTCCTGGTCGTACACCTTGGCCACCTTGTCGGGGCTGGCGCTGAGCGCGCCACCTGTCTCAAGCTGGCGCGACGGGTCCAGGTAGCGGTCCAGCAGGCCGGCATAGTTCGGCCCGGCCTCGCCGGCGCCCACCATCACCGCGATCGAGGCGCCGTCGTTGCCGCTGCCGCCACCACCGATACGGCCAATGCTGTTGATCGCCCCTTCCTGGTAGGCCCCAGCCACGCCCTGCCCTGCATTGAGCAGGTTGCGCCCGGCGGTCACTTCCAGCAGGCCGGGGCCTGCGACATTGAAGGTACTCAAACGGATGTCGCGCCCGGCACTGACAATCGACACATCGTTGCTGTCGCCATGGATGAACACATTGCCCGAGGACGACGGGGTGTCGTAGCGCGTAGAGTCCACAACCCCGGCGGCGCCATGGCGCTCGGCCCCAAGCGGCACCCCGGCATTGACGATGTCACGGCCTGCCATGATCCACACCGGGCCCGCGCCCTGATAAAGCTTCAGCCCGCTGCGCGCATAGCTCAGCACCTCACCGGTACTCAGGCCGACGATGTCACCGTCCACAGCGTAGAAGCGCACAGGTTGCGCGGGCTGCGTGGCAGCGGCTGCGTAGGTGTTCAGGCCGAAGCTGAACAGCGGCGTCATGCGCTCCGAGAGCGACAGGTCGCTGTGCAGGTTGTTGCCCAGTTTGCGGAAGTCGGTGCTGTAGTTGACGTAGCCCGGCCGCTGCGGTGTGGCGATGGCCGAGGTGTCGGTACCGGTCTGGCTCACGGTATACCCGCCGGCATAGATCGACTGCCCGGCCAGCAGTTGCAGCTCGGTGTTGGCTGACGGTGCGGTCATCAGCGAGAACGCACTGGATGTGCCCAGCACTGCCGTTGCCGCCTCGCCGTAGTAAAGGCTGCCATTGGCCGCCACCGCTCGCAGCGCGGTGGGGTAGAACATGCGCCCGCCGGAGGCCGGCAGGTTGCGCCCGGGGGCGATTTCACTGCCCACGATCGGCGTCAGGTTGCCGCCCAGGCTGAGCAGGTCCACCGCCGTGTTCGCCCGCCACAGGCTGAACCAGCTCCAGCCATTGCCCAGGTAGTCGGCACCGTCGGTACCGGTGAAGGCGTTGGTGTTGAACATGACTACCCGGCCAGGGTCGCCCACGCCCTGCAGCACCAGGTCACCGCGGGTTTCCAGGCGCACCGCACTGTCGCCCGGCATCAAGGTCAGGCCGCCCAGGGCCACGCCGCGGGTTGCGACATAGGCGTCATAGGCCCGCGACTCGCTACCGGTATGGTCGCTGGGGTAGCTGCCGTACATCAGGTCGAGCACCCCGATACTGCCTGCCTGCACCTGCAGTGCCCCGCGCAGGTTGGTCAGGGTGCCGCGCAGGTCGGCGTTGCCGGTCACTGAATCCAGCGCCTGAAGCGAGGTGTTGACGCCGCCACCCACCCGCAGCAGCAGGTCGCCGCCGCCAGTCTGCTTCACGCTGCCGTCGGCCAGTACCCGGCCTGTGCTGGCCACCGCCAGGCTAAGCCCATGGCTGCGCTGCACGACCTGGGCGTCGAGCGCGCCACTGGCGCTCTCGATCAGCCCCGCAGCGCCGTTGACCAGCACATTCAGGTTGCCACCGCCCAGGGTGCCGATACCGGTGAAGCCCACCAGCCAGGGTTGCCCGCCACTGGTCGAAGGGTCCAGCGCATAGCTGCCGAAATTGAGCCACCAGGCCGCCGCGGTATCGGCGTTGCCCTGGCGCCACAACCAGTTGCCCACGCCGGCCGAAGCCTGCTGACGGGTGGTTGCCAGCGGGTTTAACGAGGGCGCGACGAGGTTGCCGGTCAGGTCCCCGCCCACAGCCAGCAGCAGGTTGCCGCCCTGCTCCGGGTACCAGGCACGGTAGCCGCTGGTGGCCGACTCGTAGGCACTGCCGGCACTGCCCAGCACACTGCCGTCCGGCAGCCGGCCCTGGGCCAGCTGGTAGGGGTCGGCGCCATTCACCAGCAGCGCAGCCGACTGGGTACCGGCGGTGTACACGCCGTACAACGAGTCCATCCGCCAGTCACCGGCGCTGAGCAGCTCCAGGTCGCCGGTACCGGTGCGCAGCACGCTGAACAGCTGGGTTTGCGGGGTTACCTCGAACTTGCTGGTACCCG
The DNA here is from genome assembly GCF_019139895.1 of Pseudomonas fakonensis. Lineage (GTDB taxonomy): Bacteria > Pseudomonadota > Gammaproteobacteria > Pseudomonadales > Pseudomonadaceae > Aquipseudomonas > Aquipseudomonas fakonensis. The sequence continues at coordinate 3,390,906 of NZ_CP077076.1, forward strand.
GCGTTTCGGTGGCGATACACCAGGCCGGGCGCAGCCGGCATTGCGACACCTGGGCTGCCGGGACCGGGGCGCCCGGTACCCGGCTGCCGGTCACCTGGTCGCTCCACACATAGCTGATGGTCGGCGCCGTCACCTCCAGCACACGGGTGGCGGTGTAATGCTGGTCGGCCAGGCGCATCAGCCCTGCCGCCTCGTCCGGGCGAGTGATGCGGCTGTCGGCGGCGGCAAGGTCGGCACCGGCCACCAGGCGCATCGACCACGACTGCGAACCTTCCGGCAGCATCGTCGCCAGGGCCCAGTTGCGGCCCTGCTGGCCGTTCACTTCCGGGCGCAGGTCGATGTAGTTCGTGCCGTCGGCCAGCTTGACGTCGGTGTTCACCGGCAGCACCGCGCCAGTGGCCAGGCTCAGGGCGCCGCGCTGGCTCAGGCCGCCAGCCGGCAGTTCGCTGCCGCTGGCCCACACACCGTCACGTACCGCCGCCGCCACGGGCAGGCGGGTGCCGGCGTCCAGGCGGGTCTCGGCGGCCAGGGTCACGGCGTTGCCCAGCAGGGTACCGGCGGCGTACAGCAGGTTGCCGGCGCTGTCGCGCACCGCCGCATCCAGCACCGTGCCGGCCGGCAGGGTCAGCGCGCTGGCCAGCACCATCTGCCCCGGCAGGCGGGTGTTGGCAGCCAGGGTGGTGGCGCTGAACGGCAGGTCGAAGTTCAGCGTGCTGCCGCCCGGGAACAGTGTGCCGGCAGCCAGCTCCACACCTTCGCGGGGGATCACCAGGGTGGCGTCGAACGGCTGCTTGCCCGGCAGTAAAATCCAGCCCTTGCCGTCCCAACGGTTGGCGTCGGTGGCCAGCGCCGGGGCGATGAAGCCGTCGCTGATGCTGCCGTACACCTCCAGGTTGCCGCCCGAGCGCAAGGCCAGGTTGCCCACTTCGCCAGAGCCGGCCACCCCGTCGACCCGCTGCGTGTTGGGGTTGAGGCTTTCGTAGCGGTGCCCCGACAGGTCGAGGTCGCCGCGCACCACCAGGTCGACGCCTTCGGCGGTGCTCACCTCAAGCCCTGGGCGCAGGTGCAGCGCCTCGGCGTAGCCTGCGTTGTTCAGGCCCTTGAGGCGGTTGTCGAGCAGGTCACGGTTGGCCAGCAGGTTCTGCATGAACGTCTGGTTCAGCCCGTGCTTGGCATCCAGCCAGGCCTGGTCGATGTATTGGTAGTCGCGGCCATTGGCCGCCTTGGTGCCGTCGTTGGCGTCGCTGTAACGCTGGTTGCCGACCACCGCAATCGAGCGCGCGCCGCGGATGTCGAGGGCGCCGCTGGCATCGATGGCGATATCGCCGGCGGTGTCGCCACCAACACGCGGCGCGGTCAGTTGCAAGGTGCCGCGGTTGCGGCCGTCGAGGCCTGCAGTGGCGCCGGTACCGTGGCGCAGGTCGAAGCGCGCGCCGCCTTGCAGGGTAAGCTGGCCTTCGCCGCTGTTCAGGTCGATCAGCGCGCGGTTCGGTGCGTCGATGATCGCCCCGTAGCTGTCCACCCGCAGCAGGCTGGCGTGGGCATCGAGCAGCGCAGCGCTGCCGATGGTCAGGCCGTTCTTCGCCGCCAGGCGAATGCTGCCCACCTGTTCGCCGCTGGCATCGACGCTGCCGTTGACGGTGAGGTGGCCGTTGTCCAGCGACACCACGATTTCACTGGCCTTGAGCTCGTCACCGATCACCAGGTCGCCCTGCTTGAGCTGGAAGCTGCGCCCGCCAGTCACACCATCACGGTTCAGGCGCTCGTTCAGCGCGGCAAAATTGTCCAGCTGTTGCGCGCGGATATCCACTGCGCCCTTGCCATAGCTCACCAGGCTGCCCCCGGCGTCGTAGCGGCCACTGGCCGAACCGAGGATCTGCCCCAGCAGTTCCACGCGCCCGGCTTGCTCGCCCAGGGCGATGGCTTCAAGGCGCCCGGCGCGGTTGTTGACCGCGCGCAGGTCGACCGTGGCGCCGGCGGCCTGGTGGATGTTGCCAGCCTTGCTGTTCAGCACCAGGGTGCCGCCGGCACTGTACTTGAGCACGTCGTTGAAGGTCAGGGTACGCCCGGCCAGGTCGATCAAGGCCTTGTCGCCCAGCAGCAGGCCATCGTAGGCCTCCAGGGTCAGCTTGCCGCTGGGCAGGCTGAAGGTGGCGTCGATGTCCAGGCGCTGGCCGCTCAGCGCCAGCTCGGCGCCCACCCCGTCGCGGCCGGTGACCAACTTGCCGCCGCCACCGCTCACCTGCAGCTCGCCGCCCACCTTGATGCGGTTGACCGAACCGGCAGCACCGGTCCACAGCGGAGTATCCACGCTCAGATTGGCGCCGCTGTAGCTGAAGGTGCCGTCCGCCTGGTAGTCGCCGCGGCGGTGGTACACCTGCAGGCTGCCCTTGTGGCTGGCGCTGACCTGCTGGCTGGCATGGATGTTCACCTGCTGGAAGCCCAGCACCAGACGGGCCATGTCGTCGCTTCCCTTGGGCTGGGCATTGGCGCCATAACCGAACACCATGCGCTCGACCTCAAGGTCGAGCACCCCATCGCCGCTGCCGGCACCGCCAGCAATCGGGCTGCCCGGCAGGTTGCGCGCACCGCTCCACACCAGCTCGCCAGTGCGGATCAACGCGTGGTCACCCGCCGCACCCGAGCCATAAATGGCCGGCACACCCAGCACCAACTGCTCCAGGCGGTTCTTGCCGGTGGCGGCGTCGTAGGTGTCCAACACCACGTCGCCGAAGAAATTCAGCGAGTCGGCAGCCGTCAGCGTGAGGGTTTCCAACGCCGGCACACCGTTGCCCGACACGCCCTGGAACAGGCGGTCGAGCACCTGCTGGTTGAAGGTCAGGCCCTGGCCCAGGGTGCCCGCCGCCGCCGCGTCGGCCAGCGCCTGGCTGGAGCCGACGTTGATGCGCCCGACCGCCAGGCCCAGGTGACGGGCGCCGAAACTGACCCCATCATCCAGGCTGAAGGTGTTGTTGGTGGCGGCAAAGATCGAACCCTCGGTATACAGCTCGGTCTGGCCACTGCACTGGCCGCTGGTGCATTCGCCGATCAGGATCGCGCCGGGGCCGAACGATGAATCGCCAGCACTTGGCGCCAGCACATCGAGGCGGCCGTTGGACACGGCGAGCAGCGCACGCGCCCCCGGGGTGAGCATGAAACCGTCATTGGCATCGTAAGGTGCTGCGCCCTGCCCCACCGTGTTGATCCGCGCCCCCTGCTCCACGTATACGCCGCCGCTGGTACTGTCACTGAGCAGCAGCACCTCGGCCGCCCGCAGCTCGGCGCCCGAACGCAGCCAGACGTTGCGGTTGTGGCCCAGGAAGGTGATCTGGTTGCCACCCTGGCCGTACATCACGTCCTGCCGGCCGCCAATGGTCAGGCTCGCTGCGCCCAGGGCGTTGAGCTGGCTGTCGCGCAGCGACACCACCGCCTGGCCCTGCAGCTGGCTGTCCTGGCCGTCGGCCAGGATCTCGATGCCCTCGGCCCCACCCTGCACCCAGGCCCCGCCACGGCGAGCGCCGGCCGCTGCCGAAAAGTCGGCGATGCCGGCGAAGTTGAAGCTGGTATTGGCGTTGGTGTTGCTGGTCAGGGTCAGGCCCAGCCACTTGCCGTCGGCCTCCAGGGCTGCCCGTGGTACCCCCTTGGTGGCGGCATCGGCACGCACGAAGTCGGCGTAGGACATCTCGTTGTACTGCGAGTAGCGGCGCAGCACGCTGCCACTGGTGATGATGAACTGGTTGGGCAGTGCCTGGCTGATCGAGGTGTGCGCCACCGACAGCTTGCCAGAGGTTGCCCAGGAGCCATTGCGCATGGCCGCGCTGGCACTGAGCTGGCCGCTACCGGCCAAGCCGTTGAGTTCGACCCGGAACGCCCCCGGCAGCAGCGCATAGCTGGCCGGTAGCAAGGTATAGGTGCCGGCAGGCAGCCCCGGTATGCCGTGGTCGAGGGTGATTCGCTGGCCTATCGCCGGGTTGGCCGCCCCCGCATCGCCCGCCAGTGGCGCATAGTCCACCGCCAGGCCCGGCACGATGGCATACACCGGGTTGCTGGACAGCGACGGCAGCACCAGGCGGCCATCGGCGTCCAGTTGTACCAGCGGGTTGTAGCGAGCGTCGGTGGAGCCGCCGCGCCCGGACACAAAGCCTGCGCCGGTCAGTTCGCCGCCACCGGACAGGTCGATCAGCGCACCCTCCTGCACATCCACCTCAAGCCCGGTCAGCTTGACCCCCTCACCGTTGGCGGCGCCCTTCAGGTCCACAGCCTTGCCACCGTAGAGGTAGCTCAAGCCATCGACCGTGCCGCCATAGGGCATCAGCAAGCCTTTGGCGCTGACCGAGGTGATGCTGCCAGCCAACAGCCGCACGATGTTCTGCTCATTGCCGGCGCCACTGCCGATGTCGACGGTGCCTAGCGGCGCCCGTACCACACCGCCCTGCTCCACGGTGCCGGCATACAGGCCCAGCGAGCCGAACACCGAATGGGGCGTATAGGGCATGGCCGAGCCCACCCGGCCGATGCGCAAGGTGGCATCCTGCACGGTCATCACCCTGGCCTTGGCCCCGGTGGCCGGGTACAGCTGGGCGGCCAGCAGTTCGATGTCGGCATTGCCCTGCAACGTGGTGAACGGGTCGCTGCCTGCGGCAGCCAGGAAGCGCATGTCGCCTTCGCTGCGCAGGCGCGTCAAGGCAAAGCCTCGGCGGTCGAAGGCCAGGCTCTGGCCGCCGCTCAGCTCAAGGTTGCCACGGGCACCGAGGGTGAGGCTGTCGCGCAGTTCCAGCAGGTTTGCCTGCACCTGCAACTGCGCCTGGCTGGCCTGTTGCGACAACCCGCCCTTGATGGTCGGCCGCACGCCCGCATCGCCGGACTCGTGGTTGCTGCCTGCCAGGCGCACATAGGGGGCACTCAAGGTTACCCGGGCATCGCCGGCGCTGCCCTCGGCCAGCACCAGCGAGCCTGCGTAGATCTGCAGGCCCTGGGCCAGGCCCAGTTGCAGCGAGCCGTCAAAGGCCACCGAACCATCGCTGAGCAAGGCCAGGTTACCGAAACCGCCAGCCTCGACCTGGTCTGCACCGAGATAGGCCTTGGCATACTCCAGCGCCCCGCTGCCGACGCGCTGCTGGCTCAACACCAGCTCGCGCGGTACCACCAGCGCATCATCCGCTGTGCCCTTGCGGTACAGCGCCGTGTCCAAGGCCACGCCCAGGCTGCCACCGGCCGCACCCGCGCCGCCAGCCTTGGCACTCATGCTGGCGTCCAGGCGCAGCCCCAGGCTCGAAGCCAGGCTGATGCTGCCGCCGTTACTGGCCACCCGTACCGCGCCCAGGCCAGGGATGTCGAGGGTGGCCTGGGCACCGTCGGCGCGCAGTTGCGAGCCTTGCTCAAGGTCCACATACAAGTACCCACCATCGCTGGTACCGGCGGCGTGGTCGATGCGCCCGCCGATGACGATGCTGCCCCCTGCATCGACCCGGCCATACCGCCGGCCACGGGCATCAACGGCGGTGTAAGCCTGGCCGGATACATCGATCAACGCCTCGCTGCCCAGGCGAATGGCACGTTGGTGCGGGGCCTCGCTCAAACCGGTGTCGCCGATGATGGGCAACTCCTGCATCAGGCTGACCTTGCCACCGGCGGCACGCAGGGTGCCGTCCAGGGTCAGTTGTGCGGTGCTCGACAGGCTGATCGCCTGCAACGGGTCGACACTGATCGACGCCCCGCGCTCCACCACCAGCTGGGCGGCCTCGCGGGCCGCCTGGGCGAACAGCGCATCGCCCGCGGCCAGGCTCAGGCCGGCACCGGCGCGCTGGCTGATCACACCCTTGGCAGCGTTTTCCTGCAACAGTGGCGGCAGCCACGCCTGGGCCTGGTCACCCACCGCCTGGCTGGCATCCAGCCATTGCACCGGCCGGGTCACCTGCACCTGGCTGCCCTCGGCCACGGTCAGGCCGTTGCCACCACGCACGTTGTACTGGGCAAAGCCCAGGCTGAAGAAGTCTTCGGCCAGGTGCAGCGCCGTACCATCGTCCACGCCACCGATACGCACCTGGTCGGCACGCAGGCTGAGGGTACCGGCCAAGTCGCTGCCATAGCCACGCAGTTCACCGCCCAGTTGCAGGCGCCCGCCGCCGCCGGCGTTGTTCTCGCTGGAATGCAGGGTGAGGTTGCCACCGTTGCCGGCAACGATGGTATCAACAGCGGTACGCACCGCACCTCCCGACACATCCACCACGCTGCCCGCGCCCAGCAGCACATCACCGCTGCTGCGCAGCGACACGCTGCCGCCGTTGCGCCAGGCCAGTGCCGCGCTGTCGCGTACGTCGCTGCGCACACCGCTGACATCCAGGCGCACGCCGTCGGCCACCAGCACCTGGGCGCGGGTCCCGGCGGGGGTGTCCAGGGGGATGTCCTTCAGCGCATCCTGGTCACGCATCTGCAGCACATCACCCATGCGCACCTGCCCGCCATGGGCGGTGATGTCGGCGTTTACCTGTAGCTTGGGCCCGTACAGCGTCACTTCGCCGCCATCGGCCATGTTCAGCGCCGCATTCACCAGCACCTGCTCGCTGGCGGCAATGCTCAGGCCGCCGAGGCCGAAACTCGTCAACAGGTCGCTGTCGAACACCAACTGGCCCTGACGCGAAAGGTCCAGCGGGTCGTCCAGGTTGACCTTGGCGCTGTCGCCACGGGCGCCGCTCTGCACGCTCACCTGCTCCATCACAGGCTTGAGGCTGAAGCCGATATCCTTGGCCGCCTTCAGGTAACCGGGCAGTTGCTCGCCGATTACCAGCTGCGCGCCCTGGGCGCGGGCATTCTGCAGTTGTTTGTAGCCGTCAAGGCCGACGACCGGGGCTTGGGTCTGGCGTTCGCTCTGGTACACCTCACCCACCAGCTGGCCGTCGAGCACTGCGCTGCCGGTGGCCACCACCAGCGAGCCTGCGTTGCGGCCAAGGGTGTAGCCTTGCTCGAAGCGGCGCTGCGGGGCAATCAGCGGGTTGTAGTAGTAGTTGGTCTGGCCCCAGCGTGCGCTGTGCTCCTCGAAACCTTGGTAGATACCGGTGTACAGCAGGTCACCCGGGGCCCTGGACACCTCGTACAGGCGCCCGTCGGCGCCGCGTAGCCAGCTCTGGTTGATATAACCGTCCTGCACCGCCAGGGTGCCGCCGGACAGGTTGATCTGCGAGCCGGCGCGGGTCACCACGTCCTGCCCGGTGAAGGTCACCGTACCGCCCAGGGCCATCCATTCGCCGATGCTGTGGTTGCGGGTGCCCAGATAACCGCTGACCTCAAGCAGGCCACCGGCGGTGTACCAACGGTCGGTGGCGTAGCCGTTGACCCCGGCAGCCACATGCACCAGTTCGCGGATATCCACCCACACGTCCTGGCTGGTCAGCCCGCCGTTGTCACGGTTGCCCGAGGCGTCACGCTGCTCGTTGCCCTGCACGTTGACCTTGATGACGTTGTTTTCCATCGCCACCTTCACGCCCAGCGCACCGGACACATCGATGTGCGCGCCGTCATCCACCAGGCTGCGCTTGCCGGCACTCACCGCCACCTGGCCACCGTTGGCCAGGGTCAGCGAGCCACTTTGGAAGTCCACCGTGCCGCCGCTGACAATCTCCACCCGCGACTGCTCGGGGCGGTCGAGCACCTTGCTCAGGTTGTCGAACTTGCCGCTGGCCAGGTTGCCGCTGCTGCCGTCCACGGCCTCGCGCGAGGCATCGCGCTGGCTGTCCAGGGCGCTGCTGGCATCGAGCATGATGGCCGTGACGCTGCCCTGGCCGAGGGTGACGCTGCCGGTGCTGTCGCTGGCCGAGTTGAGCAGGTGGATGGTGCCGCGCCGGTCCACCGAGGTGGTGGCCAGCAACACGCCGTCCTGATGCACCTGGTGCCCGGTGAGGGTGATATCGCCGCCTGCGGCCTGGATCAGCCCGCTGTTGCTCACGCTACCCGCCGTGCTGCCGGCACGCAGGCTGCTGGCCACCTCGTTGCCGCGGGTGGTGGAGTGCTGGTTGCTCTCGGTGCCCTGGCCACGGCGGATGTAGAAGTCATCGCCGGCGGCCAGGGTGGTCTGGCCCTTGCTGGTGATGATCTGCCCCTGGTTGTCCACCTCGCTGCCCAGCAGCAGCACGTAACCGCCGCCGCTGGTGGAGCTGGCTGGTTCGTGGGTGGTGATCTGCGCACCGCGTTGCACCACCACCTTGCCGCCGGCATTGGTGAAGGTGGCCTGGGTGCCGGTGGTGTCGACGTACAGGCCGCGCTGGGTGAACTGCTCGTCGCTCATTTCGGTGGCAGCCACCACCAGGTTGCGCACGTTGACCTGGCTGCTGCCGTCGAACACCACACCGTTGCGGTTCATCACCAGCACCGTGCCGGGGGCGACGATCTGGCCGAGGATCTGGCTGGGCCGCGCATTGGGGTCGTTGACCCGGTTCAATACCGCCCAGTCCGACTGCTGGTCGAACTTGAGCGTGGTGTCGCGGCCAACGTTGAAGGTTTCCCAGTTGAGCACGGCCTTGTCGGCAGTCTGCTCGACGGTGACCGTGGTCTTGCCGCCGCTTTGCGTCTGGGTCGGGTTCTTGGCGTTGTGCCAGCCCTGGGTCAGGGGGTTCTCGTCGACCTTGAGGCCACCCTCGCCAAGGCCGTTGGGCACGGTCTGTGGCTGCACCTGGGCCAGGGTGCGCCCGGCGGCCTGGGCCGCCTGCTGCGCGGCAATGGCAGCAACGGTGTTGTTGAGGTTGCCCACCGAGGCCTTGAACTGCTGGTTGAGCCGCTGCTGCTGGGCCAGTGGTGGCGGCGAGCCCGGCACCCGCACCCCGCCTGCGCCGCCACTGCTGGCCGCCGTGGAAGCACCCTTGGCGCTGAACCAACCGGCACTGAACGGCTGCGCGGCCTGGGCGCTGCCGGCCACCAGCAGCAGCGCGATCGCCTGGGCCAGCGGCTTGAGCAACAGCGGCTCGCCCGCAACAGGCCGGGTGCGATGGCGTACGGCAGAGGCTGAAGGGGCGGGTTGCTGCTTGCCGTTCGACATCGTGGGGTTTCCTTGTTCCGGGTCCTTGGGGAATGCGTGCGGCCAGTGATGCCGCTTTGCCATAAGGCAGTTGCCACCGGCACCGACCGAAGCTTTGTCATGCAAAGTTCACACGGCTGGTTTATGGGCGAGCAGAAAAAAACCTGGCGGCGCCCGGTTGGGTGCCGCCAGGTTTCAAGCCCGGGCCACGAAGGGCTCAGGCCGGCTCAGGCGCCAGGCTTACGAACGGCCGATGCCGGTGCAGACCGAGGCGTTCTGGATATCGGTACCTTGGTTGTAGCTGTTGTCCAGGAAGGCTTTTTTCACCTCGGCAGCGAAGGCAGCCGGTACCGGGATGAACGAGTGGGCCTCGATCAGGTCGTTGTGGGTGCCCGAGTACAGGTCGTTGAGGAAGCCACGGATGTCTGCAGCGTCGGCGGCGTTGCTGTAGCACTGGCCAACCAGCAGGTTGGTGTAGCCAACAATCGGGTAGCCCGAGGTCGGCACGGCCTTGTCGGTGGCGCCGCTGCCGAAGGTCACGGCCCATTTGGCAGGCAGCAGGCGGTCGTCACCGGTCGGTGCAGCGGCCGAGGCCAGAGCGGCCTGGGCCTGGTCCGGGGTTGGCAGTTGCGCAGTGCCGCTGGCCAGCTTCTTCACCGAAGCCACTTTGCCGGCATCCCAGACATCGACGAAGTCAGGGCTGACATAGCCGATGGTGCCATCGCTGGCTTCGACGGCATCGACCACGGCCTGGCTGGTGGCAGCCGCGACCCAGGTGGCCGGCTCGGCACCGACGTTGGCGCTGGTGAAGGTGCTGCTGACCGAGAAGGCAGCCGGGCACGAGTCGTTCAGGAAACGCGCCAGCAGTTCGGTAGTGCCGCTGCTGCCCGAACGGTAGACCACCTTGATCGGGGTGGTGTCGGCGCTACCCAGCAGTTGGCCCCAGGTGCTGGTGGTGCCGGAGAACACGCCGCACAGCTGCGAAGCGGTCAGGGTCAAGCTGTTGAGGCCGGCCTTCTTGAAAGGAATGGTGACGGTGGTGCCCACGGCCGGCACCTGGATCAGGTTGCCCCAGTCGTTGCCATGGTTGGCAGTGTAGGTGCTCAGCTCGGAGGTGCTCAGTACCGAGTCGGAGCCGGCGAAGTCGACGTTGGTGCCGGCAGCCTGGCCGATCGACGCCGGGGCGTTGGTCAGGAAGGCCGTCTTGCCGCCGCCGCTGCCCACGCCGGTGTAGCTGAAGCCCGAAGGCAGGATGCCTTCGAAACCAGTGCTTGGGTTACCGTTGTACAGGTACTCAGGCAGGGTGGCACCGCCACCGACAACAGCGGCCATGGACTGGGCCGAAGCCAGGGAAGCAGCCACCAGGGAGGCGGCGATCACAGTACGTTTAAACATGAAGCAATCTCCTATCGTCGTGTTCGTACGTTGAGTGGGTCGCGCTTGCAGCGGCCAGGCTGTAGCCCCTGATCCAGAGGGCTCGGTGCCTTGACCACGGAACAAACGTTGGCAGTTCACGGTGACAGGCGAAGGAAAAAATCTCGGGAGTTCAGCCGCCGATTCCTCGGGTTTTTCCGCTGTTTTTTGCAAAGCTTCGATGGCCTGCTGCAACACAGGGCAGGCCTGACGGGGATGAAAGCCCGGGAGGATGCGCACGGGAGCACTCGGGAGCTTTGCCCCGGCGCCGATTTTTTTTGCATAAGCCGCCCCCGATTCCCCAATGCCGGGGAACCCCGCCCACCCGCCACGCCCTGTGCGATGCCTGCCATTTGCGGTAAAACCCGCGCCGCGCCTGGCCTACAGGCCTTTGTGAAAAATCTGGCACAAGTGTTGCCATCACCTCCCCAGACGCCCCATCCCCTGGGCCCGTTTGCAGGAGGAAGCGAGTCATGCATCGACCCAAACCCCATCCGCTGGCCGTGGCAGTGTTCGCCGGCCTGCTCCAGCTACCAGCCCAGGCTGCGCTGTTCGCGGTCGACACCGGCCCCTACACGTTGCCCACCGGCAAGTTCCCCGCCTGGTACCAGGACAGCCATGGCCGCACCCTCGACCTGTGCCTGTCCAAGGCGGTGAGTTCGCGGGTGGCCGGGGCCCCCGGCGCACCGTCGTACATGTGCACGCTGTTGCCCACCCCCGGGGTATTCGACGACACCCAGCCGCTGAATTTCCCCAGCAACTTCCCTGACGAGGCATTCTGGTTCACCGCCGATGCCGCCATCACCAACGCAGCCCAAGGCATCGACCTGGGCTACGGCGCGGCGGTGGAGGCAGCGTTCAGCAGCGACGAGCCCAAGGACGGTGACCAGATCAGCTTCGCCCGGGTGCGTATCCGTGTCGATGTGCCCACCGCCGGCACCTACGTGGTCACCCACCCCTACGGCGTCGAGGTGTTCGACGTGCCGGCCGCCGGGCGGCGGGCGATCAACATGACCCGCGATATCGGTATCGGCGCGCCGGGCGATTTTGTCGGTGCGCTCAAGGGCGACGTCGGGCCGTTCCTGCGCAGCGTCAATGGCCCCTACACCGAGATCAACCCCAGCACCGGCGCCAGCGAACGCTTCGTCGGCGACCCCAACCTGGAAGAGGCCGTCACCGGCAGCCCGTTCAAGACCAACTTCGTGCGCATCGAAGGGCCCGGTGGCATTGATCTGCGCACCGAGCTGTTCGCCGTGTCCGGCAAGCTGTCCACGGTCAACCGCCCGACCCCGCTGATTCCCCTGCGCAGCACCTATTCGCGGCGCAGCGAAGCTGGCAACGTGCGTGCCCAGCAGGATGTCTTCGTCAACGCCCCGCCACCGCCGGCCAGCGTCACCCTGACCAGCCAGAGCCCGGCACTGGCCCTGAGCGAAGCCGACAACACCGGCGCCTGGTACGCCCAGTCGGCGCTCGACCCCACCCTGCCGCTGACCCTGCAGGTGAGCGCCGACAACAGCCTGGCCATCCCCACCAGCGCGCCCACCACCCTGCCCATGCCTCTCACCGACCTGGTGGTGATCAGCCGCGCCGAGTACAGCCTGGCCAGCGGCCAACTGACCGTGGTGGCCAGCAGCAGCGACGAAACCGCGCCACCGGCCATGACCGCCGCCACCGGCAACGGCACGCCGCTGGGCAGCTTGTCCGGCAGCGGCGCGGTGAAAACCCTGTCGATCGGCCAGACGCCGATACCACCGGCCACGGTGCGCGTCACCAGCGCCAACGGCGGCACCGACAGCGAAGAAGTGGTGCTGATGCCATGAACAGACAAAGGCCCCGCCTTCAAGGAGGCAGCATGAATACGTGGTCCCGCCGGGCGCTGTGCGCCGCCGGTTTCACCTTGAGCATGAGCAGCATGGCCTGGGCCGCGCTGACCGAGGTCGACCCGGGCCCCTACACCTTCGCCACCGGGGGCTACCCGATGTGGTACGGCGATGCCGAAGGGCGCAAGCTGGAGCTGTGCCAGTCGCGCGCCACCAGCTCGCGCGCGCCTGGCGCCACGGCCTACATGTGCACCCTGCTACCCGAGCCCGGCATCTACGACGATGCCCTGCCGCTGGTATTCCCGGACAACTGGCCACCGGAGATGTTCTGGTTCCTGGCCGAGACCACCATCCCGGCAGTGGGCAACAGCGGCTACGAAATGGACGCTTATGTGGCCGGCCTAGAAGCCGCCTTCGCTGCCGAAAACCCGGTGGATGGCGACCAGCAGAGCTTTGCCCGCATCCGCATCCGCGTGTCGGTGCCCACCGCCGGCACCTACACCATCACCCACCCGTACGGCGTGGAGACGGTCAACGTCACCACCCCCGGGCGCCGGGCGATCAACATCACCCGCGACATCGGCATCGGCGCACCCGGCGTGTTCAGCGGCGCACTGGCCGGTGACCTGGGCCCGTTCCTGCGTGGCGCAGGCGCGCCGTACACCGAAGTCAACCCAGACACCGGCGCCAGCGAAACCTTCATCGGCGACCCGAACATCACCGAGCCTGTGGTCGGCAGCCCGAACAACACCAACTTCGTGCGCATCCAGGGCCCGGCCGGCACCATCCAGACCAACCTGTTCACCGTTTCTGGCAAGCTGCTCGACGTGCGCCAGCAAACCCCGGTAACCCTGGAGCGCGCCACCTACCAGCGCAATGCCGCCGGCACCCGCGTGGAGGTGTTCGCCAAGGCGCCCAACAGCGCCAGCCTGTGCCTGCGCAACGGCGTGGCACTGGTGGGCACACCGCCCTCGCCTTGCCAGTTCAGCATGCTGGCCGACAACAACGGGCTGTTCTTCAACCAGCAGTTGAGCCCGGCCGCACCGCCCTCGGTGGTGGTGGTCACCGCCAGCAACGCCGCTGGCGGCACCCAGCCCACTGCGCTTTCGAGCAAGCTCAGCGACGTGGTCAAGGTCACCAACGCACGCTACGACTGGGTCAGCAAACGCCTGTTGGTGGAGGCCCGCTCCAGCGATGAAGTGCTGGTGCCGGACCTTGTGGTACAAGGCTACGGGCGCATGTCCAAGGCCGGCGCGCTGCAAAGCCTGACCGTCAACGACGTGCCCCAGCCGCCGGCCAGCATCACCGTCAAGTCTGCCCACGGCGGCCATGACGTGGAGCCAGTGGTAGTAGTGGGCACGGCGCCGGCCTCGGCCGGCAACCAGCCTCCGGTGGCGCAGGCCGACGTTGGCGCCACCAGCGTCGGGGTGCCGGTGACCCTCAACCTGCTGGCCAACGACAGCGACCCGGACGCCAACCTGCCGCTGTCCATCACCGACCTCACCCAGCCCGCCCCGGGCCTGGGCAGCGTGGTGATGAACGGCACCACCTCGGTGGTGTACACCCCGCCAGTCGGCGCCACTACGGCGCAGGTGGCCACCTTCAGCTATCGCGCCATGGACGCCAAGGGCCTGAAGTCGGCACCGGCCAACGTCACCGTCAACGTGGCGCCGAACCGGCCGCCAACCGCCGTGGCCGACGCCGCCGCGACCCTGGGCGTGCCGCTGATCATCAACGTGCTGGCCAACGACACCGACCCTGAGGGCAACCTGCCGCTGAGCATCGCCAGCGTCACCCAGCCGCTGCCGGCCGGGCGCGGCACGGTGAGCCACAACGGCACCACGGTCACCTACACACCACCGGCCACGGTCACCACGGCGTTCACCGCAACCTTCACCTACATCGCCCGTGATTCGATCGGCGCCAACTCGACGCCCGGCACAGTCACCCTGCAGGTGTCGCCGAAACCGCCACAGGAGACCTTCGCGGTCACGGCGGCCACGGTCACGGCGCGCTCCAACAACCGCTACAACTGGGACATCAGCGGTACCTCGTCGATCACCACCGGCAACAACGTCACGGTGCAGGTGACCACAACCAGCGGGCTGGTGACCCTGGGCACCACCACGGTGCCAGCCAACGGCCGCTGGCGGCTGCTGCTGAACAACAGCACCACGGTCGTGCCGACCGCCAACCCGACCGCCACCGTGCGTAGCGGCCAGGGCAGCGTGCGCACGGTCAACGTGGTCCGCCAGTGAGGGGCTTGCCATGACGCGCCTGTACCCCCTGCTGCTGAGCCTGGCCCTGGCGGGCCAGGCCTGCGCCAGCGACCTGATGGACAACGCCGACCTGGCAGCCGGCAACGACCTCGGCGAGCCGCTGCTGGTGCGGCTGCTGCCAACGGCTGCCGGGCAAGTGGCGGTGATCGAGCAACAAGGAGGGGGCAACCGCGCCAGCCTCGACCAGAACGGCCAGGCCCTGCTCGGCCAGATCGTCCAGGCCGGGGGCGCGCAGGAGGCCTACATCCTCCAGCAAGGCAGTGACCTGATGGCCTCGATCAGCCAGCAGGGCCAGGGCAACAGCGCGTCGATCCGCCAGAGCGGCGCGGGCAACAACGCCGCCATCGAGCAGTACGGCAACCACAACAGCGCCACCATCGACCAGGCCGGCAACGGCCTGACCAGTGCCGTAACCCAGGCCGGCAATGGCCTGCAAGTGCACATCAGCCAGTACCGTTAGACAGACCAGGAGGCATTCCATGCACCAGCTCGCCCCTCTGAGCGCCGCCATCGTCCTTGCCCTGGCCGGCCAGGCCATGGCCGACGACAGCAACTCGACCCAAACCCAGCAGGGCAACAGCAACATCGCCGAGGTGCAGCAGGCCCAGGCCGCGTACGCCTCGGCCAGCCAGCAGCAGACCGGCTCCGGCCACAACCACCTGGCGGTGCAGCAGGACAGCACCAGCGACATTCAGCAGAGCGCCAGCGGCTCGTACAACGCCGGCTACGCCGAGCAGTTGTTCGAGCAAGGCAGCCAGGTCACCCAGCAGGCCGGCGGCACGCTGAACGATGCGTTCGCCAGCCAGTCCACGGGCGAGCGCAACCAGGCCTTGCAACAGCAGCAAGGCACCGGCAACCGCTCGGTGGTCTGGCAGGAGTCGCAGTACGACGCCCAGGCCACCACCCGCCAGTTCGGCCAGGGCAACGATGCGACCATCGAGCAGTTGTTCAGCGGCAGTGGCAACAAGGCGCTGATCCAGCAGGACGGCAACGCCAACCAGGCCGCCGCCGAACAGCTGGGCCACCAGGCCGGCGACATCGCCATCTACCAGCAGGGCCGCGAGAACTGGGCCTACGGCGACCAGCGCGACGGGCTGGGCGGCACCTTGGGTATCAACCAGCACGGCACCGGCAACTCGGTGGAAGTCTGGCAGGACACCCAGACCGCCAGCAGCGCCCAGGTGTACCAGAACGGCCAGCTCAACGAGGGCGTCATCGACCAGAGTTTCGGCACCGGCAACAGCGCCAGCCTGAGCCAAAGCGGGCGCGCCAACGCCAGTTGGTCGGACCAGTTCGAGACCAGCCAGTCGGTGACCAGCATCTCGCAAGTGGGCAACAACAACCTGCACTTCACCTACCAGACCGGCGACAACCACAGCCTGAGCATCAACACCCACGGCAACAACAACACCGTGCTGGCCAGCAACTGGAAGGGTGACAAACCGGGCGGTCAGTTTGGTAGCCAGCAACGCGCCGAGATCAACCAGGCCGGCAACCGCAACAGCGTCAACCTGAACCAGGAAGGCAGCAGCCAGTTTGCCCAGCTGCGCCAGAACGGCAACCGCAACCAGATGGAAACCCGCCAGGCTGACAGCAACAACGAGCTGTACTTCGAGCAGAACGGCAGCGACAACCTGCTGATCGCCGATCAGCGCGGCATCGCCAACTACGCTGAAGGCCTGGCTGCCGGCAATGGCGGCAGCATCAATGTCGAGCAGTCTGGCAGTGGTAACCAGAGCTATACGTACCAGCTGTACGGGAGCGGTAACCAGGCCACCATCAAGCAGGCCGATGGCGTGAATGTCGCCTATGTGACGCAGGGCGGTAATGCCAACCAGGCCTTTGTCGACCAGAGCGGTGCTGGGCAGGCCGCCTCTATCTCACAATTCGGGAATGCCAATATGGCGACCGTTACGCAGCAGTGAGTGTTTTTCCCTTCCCCTTTGGACCGCGGTGTTGCCTCTCCCTGGCGCCGCGGTTGTTTTTTGGGGTTCGAGGATTGACGGTGGCGGTTTTTCGTCACCTTTGCGCCCCTACGCAAGGGCGCAAAGGTGAATAAGCGTCACTACAAACAAGGGGAGGACCGCAATCCCCGCACAAAACCTCAATGCCCAGCCGAAGCCGGCCCCGCCTTGGCCGTAAACGGCGGCTTGGCAAACCACACCAGCAAAATCAACCCCGCAAACACCCAGGTCAGCAAGGTGAAATAATCCACCGTCGACATCATGTAAGCCTGCCCGTTGAGAATCTGCTCAAGCTGCGCATAACTCTGCGGCCCCGCCCCGCCCAGCTGCTCCAGCGTATGCCGGGTAGCCGGGTCGAACGTGCTGATGTGCTCGCTCAGGTAAGCATGGTGCTGGTCGGCCCGGCGAATCCAGATCCAGGTCGTCAGCGACGCGGCAAAGCTGCCACCCAAGGTACGCAGGAAGGTCGCAAGGCCCGAGCCGTCGGCGATCTGCTGCGGCGGCAGGTCCGACAGCAGGATGCTCAAGGTCGGCATGAAGAACAACGCCACGCCAATGCCCATGAACAACTGCACCAGGGCAATGTGGGTGAAGTCCACCTCGCTGGTGAAGCCCGCACGCATGTAGCAGCTGGTGCCGATCGCCAGGAACGCGATGCCCGCCAGCAGCCGCAGGTCGAAACGGTGCGCGTACTTGCCCACGAACGGCGACATGATCACCGGCAGCAAACCGATCGGCGCCACGGCCAGGCCCGCCCAGGTGGCCGTGTAACCCATCTGCGTCTGCAACCACTGCGGCAGGATCAGGTTGATGCCGAAGAACCCGGCATAACCGCCCACCAGCACGATGGTGCCGACGCGGAAATTGCGATGCACGAACAAGCGCAGGTTGACCACCGGGTGACGGTCGGTCAGTTCCCAGATGATGAAGATGGCCAGGAACACCACCGAAATGATCGAGCCGATGATGATGAACGACGACTCGAACCAGTCCAGGTCATTGCCTTTGTCCAGCACCACCTGCAACGCCCCCACCCCGATGATCAGGGTCAAAAGACCGATGTAGTCCATCGGCTGGCGGCTGGTGACCACCGGCCGCGCTCGCATCTGCTGGCGCACCACAGCGGCGGCGAACAGGCCGATGGGCACGTTGATGAAGAAAATCCACGGCCAGCTGTAGCTGTCGGTGATCCAGCCGCCGAGGATCGGCCCGGCAATCGGCGCCACCACTGTGACCATGGCCAGCAGCGCCAGCGCCATCCCCCGTTTCGCCGGGGGGTACACGGCAATCAGCAAGGTCTGGGTCATCGGGTACAGGGGGCCTGCGACCACACCCTGGAGCACGCGAAAGCCCACCAGCTCGGGCATCGACTGGGCGATGCCGCACAGGAACGACGCCAGCACGAATAGCAGGGTGGCCCAGATGAACAGCTTCACCTCGCCAAAGCGCCGGCTCAGCCAGCCGGTCAGCGGCAAGGCGATGGCGTTGCTCACCGCGAACGAAGTGATCACCCAGGTGCCCTGCTCGTAGCTCACCCCCAGGTTGCCGGAAATGGTCGGCAGCGCCACGTTGGCGATGGTGGTATCCAACACCTGCATGAAGGTGGCCAGCGACAGGCCGATGGTGGTCAGCAGCAGGCTGGGGGGAGTGAACTGCGCAGCGCCGCCCTGGCTCATCGCTGGGCCGTCTTGCCGGTGGCACTGTTTTCGTGGATCAGCCGGGCGATCAACTGGTCGGCCTCGCCCAACTGACGGTCATACACCTGGGTGGTGTAGCTGGCCTGCTGCGGCGGTTGCTGGGCCAGGGTCGGGCCGCTCTGGTCGTGCAGGTCGACCTCGGCCACGGTGGACAGGCCGATGCGCAGCGGGTGGTCCTTGAGCTGCTCGGGGTTCAGGTGAATGCGCACCGGCACGCGCTGGACGATCTTGATCCAGTTGCCGGTGGCGTTCTGCGCCGGCAGCAGGGCGAAGGCACTGCCGGTACCGGCGCCGAGGCTGTCGACAGTGCCGCTGTATTTGACTTCGCTGCCGTACAGGTCGGCGGTGATCTCCACCGGCTGGCCGATGCGCATGTCGCGCAGCTGGGTTTCCTTGAAGTTGGCGTCCACCCACACCTCGTCCAGCGGGATCACCGCCATGGTCGCGGTGCCTGGTTGCAGGCGCTGGCCCAGTTGCACGGTGCGCTTGGCCACGTAACCGGTAATCGGCGCCACCAGGGTGGTGCGGGCGTGGTCCAGGTAGGCCTGGCGCAGCTCGGCGGCGGCGGCCATTACCTCAGGGTGCGAGGACACCACAGTGTCGTCCACCAGCGCGCTGCTGGTGTTGAGCTGCTGGCGGGCACTGTTGACGGCGGCCAGGGCCACGGCCAGGTCGTCACGCGAGTGGGAGATTTCTTCCTGGGCGATGGCACCGCTGTCGGCCAGTACCTTGCGCCGGTTGTAGTTTTGCTGGGCCTTTTGCAACTCGGCCTGGCGGGTTTGCAACTGGGCCTTGAGCGAATCGACGTTGCTGTACAGGCCGCGGGTCTGGCGCACGGTGCGCGCCAGCTTGGCTTCGGCGGCCTGCAGGGCAACTTCGCTGTCGGCCGGGTCGAACTGCAGCAGCACTTGGCCGGCGTGCACCAGATCGCCGTCGTCGGCACCAATGCTGGTGACGGTGCCGGTGATCAGCGGGGTGATTTCTACCACGTTGCCGTTGACGTAGGCATCGTCGGTGCTTTCGTGCCAGCGCCCAACCAGGCTGTACCAGGCCCAGGCGCCAGCCCCGGCAACAATAAGGAGGAACAGCAGGCCGAGCAGCCAGGCCTTGCGCTTGCGCGTGTCCTGCGAGGCTGCCTGGGTCGGGGTGTCAGCGGAAGTAGCCATGACAGTACCTTGGAAAATGCGTGACAGGGATCAACGGTCGCCGAAACGGCGGATCGTCAGGGGGTCGCCGGCGCTGAGCAGCACCTTGGCCAGCAGGCCTTCTAGGGTTTTCAACTCCTCGGGCTGCAGCACGCCGACCAACTCGTTCATCGCCGCCGCCCCCACCTGCGGCAGGCGGTCGGCCAGGCGCTGGCCGTCGGCAGTGAGCGCCAGGCGCACCTGGCGGCGGTCGTCGGGGCAGCGGTTGCGCAAAATCAGGCCCTTCTGCTCGAGGCGGTCGAGCATGCGGGTCATCGAACCGCTGTCCAGGCCGAGGTAGCGGCACAACTCGGCCGGGGTGTCGACCTGGTACTGGGTGACGATGATCAGCACCTTGAACTGCGCGGCCGTGACGCCGTCGGCTTCCAGGTGCCAGTCGAGGATGCGGTCCTTCAGCACGGCGGCGCGGCCAAGCAGCATGCCGATGGCGCAGGTCTGGAAGTTTTCCGGGGTGAAATGGGCCATCGGCGGGTTGCTCGGGAAAATGTGTATAAATATTACTGCCTAGGCAGTGAATGTCCAAGCCTTGATTAGCGTGCTAACTAAAATTTCATGTAGCCGCCGGGTTTCGCCAATCGCCACCCGGGCAGATATGCTGACCCCTGCCCCGATTCAGCCGTTCAAGGAAATGCATGCGACTTGCCCCCCTGGCCACACTTTGCACCCTGGCCCTGCTGACCGCAGCCTGCGGCTCCTCTCACCCGCCGGCTGCGCTCGCACCAGAGATCGGCACCGGCTACCGCAGCGGCCTGCAACCGGTACATGCCAAGCGCCACATGGCCGCCGCCGCCAACCCGCTGGCGACCGCGGCCGGCCTTGAAATGCTGCGCAAGGGCGGCTCGGCCATCGATGCCGCAGTGGCCATGCAGGCCGTGCTGACCCTGGTGGAGCCACAGTCCAGCGGCATTGGCGGCGGCGCCTTCATCCTGTACTGGGATGGCCGCCAGGTGCAGGCCTACGACGGTCGCGAAACCGCGCCGCAAGGTGCCAACGCCATGCAGTTTCTCAAGCCGGACGGTACGCCCATGGCCTTTGCCCAGGCGCAGATCGGCGGACTGTCGGTGGGTGTGCCAGGGGCGCTGAAGGCCCTGGAGCTTGCGCACCGCCAGCACGGCAAGTTGCCGTGGAAGACGCTGTTTGGCCCGGCCATCGAGCTTGCGCGCAACGGCTTCGCGGTGTCCCCGCGGCTGCATGCGCTGATTGCGGCTGACCGATTCATCGCCCGCTCACCTGAGCTTGCACGCTACCTGCTCACCCCCGAGGGCAAGCCGCTGCCGGTTGGCAGCCAACTGAAGAACCCGGCACTGGCCGACACCTTGCAGGCCATTGCCAGCGAGGGCGCCGATGCGCTGTACCAAGGCAGGCTGGCCCAGGCCATCACCCGGCAGGTAAACCGCCACGCCAACCCCGGCAGCCTGGCCCTGAAAGACCTTGCGGGATACCGCGCCGTTGAGCGCCAACCCGTGTGCGCGGATTACAAACAATGGCGCATCTGCGGCATGCCGCCGCCCTCCTCCGGCGGCGTGGCGGTGCTGCAGACCCTCGGTATCCTGGAGGCACTGGGCCAACGTGACCCGCGCCTGAACATCGCCGGTATGCCGCCAGTACCGGCCGCCACACCTGCCGGGCTGACGCCCGACGCCAACGCCGTGCACCTGGTGGCCGAGGCCGAGCGCCTGGCTTATGCCGACCGCGCCCAGTACCTGGCCGACCCGGGCTTTGTGCCGGTGAACGTCAAGGGGCTGACCAGCAGCGTCTACCTGGCCGAACGTGCGCGGCTGATCGGCGAGCGCAGCATGGGCCACGCCGAAGCCGGCGTGCCGCCGGGCGCCAACCTGGCCCTGGCGCCGGACCGCTCGCCGTTGCGCATCTCCACCTCGCAGGTTTCAGTGGTGGATGGTTTGGGTGGCGCGCTGTCGATGACCACCTCCGTAGAGGCAGCCTTCGGCTCGCACCTGCTGGTGGAGGGTTTTCTACTCAACAACCAGCTCACCGACTTTTCCTTCATTCCAGAGGAGCACGGGCTACCGGTGGCCAACCGTATCGAGCCAGGCAAGCGGCCGCGTTCTTCCATGGCCCCCACGCTGGTGTTCGAGCGTGCCTCCGGGCAACTGGTGGCTACGCTGGGTTCGCCGGGCGGCTCGCAGATCATCCAGTACGTCAACAAGGCACTGCTCGGCCTGCTGGACTGGAAGCTGGACCCGCAAGCGGCGGTCGATTTACCGAACTTCGGCAGCCGCAATGTGCAGACCGAGGTCGAAGCCGGGCTGATGGGGCCGCAGATCATTCAGCAGTTGCGCGCGCGTGGGCACGAAGTGGCAGAAATGGAGATGACCAGCGGGACACAGGTGATCGTACGCGATGGCGAGGGTTGGGCGGCAGGCGCCGACCCGCGCCGTGAAGGCAGTGCAGCGGGGGATTGAAGCCCCCTGTAGGAGCGGCCTCGTGTCGCGAAAGGGCTGCGTAGCAGCCCCCGCGATTCTGCATAAGTTCGAGATCCTGGGGCTGCCCTGCAGCCCAATCGCGACACAAGGCCGCTTCCCACAGGGATTGCATAAGCCTCAGGCCAGTGCCGTACCTGTAGGAGCCGGCTTGCCGGCGATGAGGCCGGCACAGGCAACACAAGAATCTCCCCAGAAGGCGCCCCAGCTTTTTCAGATTGAGCAAGCCAGCTGCACTCATCACCAGCAATAGAGGCGGCGCGTCAATAAGAGCCATGCGCATCAACGACGAATTTCCATACAATTGATAGTCATTCGCCATTAACCCGTTCTCGGAAGCCGCGCCCAAGGGTAGAATGCCGCAAAACCGGGAGCCGTAATGAATCAGGACCGCCTCACCCCCAGCGAAGACGATGCCATCACCGACGCCGCCGCGCATTGGTGCATGCGCCTGCACGCCGAGGACTGCACGGCTGCAGAGCGGGTGGCGTTCAGCCAGTGGCTGGCGGCGGACCCGCGGCACGCCGGGGAATACCAGGCCATGCTGGAGATCTGGCAGACCGCCGACCTGCTGCCGCGTACGCACAATGTGGTCGAGCTCAAGCCGCAACGCCGCACCCAGCCGCGCAACTGGCGGCCCTTTGCCTCGGCTGCGGCCATCGCCCTGCTGGCCCTGCCCCTGGCGGGCTGGGTGGGTTGGGAGCAAGGCTGGCTGCCCAGCAGCTACCAGCACTTCGAGACGGGCGACCAGTTGCAGCAGGTGCAGTTGAGCGACGGCAGTACCGTCGAGCTGAACCTCAACAGCGAGCTGCGCTACCTGAACTACAAGGATGAGCGCCGGGTCACCCTGATCAGGGGCGAGGCGTTCTTCAAGGTCACCCACGACAGCAACCACCCGTTCATCGTGCGCGCAGGCAATGGCCAGACCCGGGTCACCGGTACCCAGTTCAACGTGTGGAAATATGAAGACCAGGTCAAGGTAACACTGGTGGAAGGCTCGGTGCTGGTGAGCAGCGGCGACAATGACGGTGGCTATCGTCTTGGCCCCGGCATGCAGGCCAGCTATCACCAGGGCGACTTCGAGCCGAGCCTGGCGCAAAGCAATGATTACGGCAACGCTCTGGCCTGGCGCAGCGGCAAGCTGGTGCTGGACAACCTGAGCCTGCGCCAGGCCTTGCCGGTGATCAACCGCTACCTCAACAAACCCTTGCTGCTGGCCGATGACAACGCAGCACGCATCCGCATCAGTGGCATCTACAACACCCGCGAAGTCGCTCGCCTGGTCGACACCCTGCCCAAGGTACTGCCGGTCTACCTGACCCGCAGCAAGGACGGCAGCACCGTGCTCAATCGCATCGTCCCGCCGCCCAGCCGGGGCTGAGCCCGCGCCCTGCCGAGGCTTTAGGGGAGCAACTGTTTTGTGCTGCCCGTACGGGCCTCATCGCCGGCAAGGATCGCACAGCCTTCAAACCTGCGCTGTACCTGTAGGAGCCGGCTTGCCGGCGATGAGGCCGGCGCAGCCAGCACAAGGCAGCCGCCCCTGCACCGACCAGCCCCTCACAGCACCATCGCCGCCAACCAGCCAAAGCCCAGCAACGGCAGGTTGTAGTGGATGAACGTCGGCACCACCGTGTCCCAGATATGGTGGTGCTGACCGTCCACGTTCAACCCCGAGGTCGGCCCAAGGGTGGAGTCCGACGCAGGCGACCCCGCATCCCCGAGGGCGCCGGCAGTACCGACGATGCACACCGTTGCGATCGGGTCAAAGCCCAGCTGCACGCACAGAGGTACGAAGATCGCCGCCAGAATCGGCACGGTGGAAAACGACGAGCCGATACCCATGGTCACCAGCAGGCCCACCAGCAGCATCAACAGCGCACCGATGCCCTTGCTGTGGTCGATCCACTGCGCGGCGGCCTCCACCAGGCTCTTCACCTCACCGGTGGCCTTCATCACGTCGGCAAAGCCTGAGGCGGCGATCATGATGAAACCGATCATGGCCATCATCTTCATGCCTTCGGTGAACAGGTCGTCGGTATCCTTCCAGCGCACGATGCCCGACAGCGAGAAGATCAAAAAGCCGACCATCGCACCGATGATCATCGAGTCCAGCCACAGCTGGATGATGAACGCCGCCGCAATCGCCACCCCCGCCACCAGCAAGGTCAGTGGGTTGTACTGCACGCTCACCTGCTCCACCTGCTCGATACGCGCCAGGTCGTAGTCACGTTTTTTGCGGTAGCTGAAGAACACCGCCAGCAAGAGGCCGGCGAGCATGCCTGCGGCCGGGATGGCCATGGCGTGGGTGACGTTGACCCCGCTCACATCCACCCCGGCGCGGCTGACGTTGGCCAGCAGGATTTCGTTGAGGAAGATGTTGCCAAAGCCCACCGGCAGGAACATGTATGGGGTGATCAGGCCGAAGGTGATCACGCAGGCAATCAGCCGCCGGTCGATACGCAAGCGCGTGAGCACGTACAACAGTGGCGGCACCAGCAGCGGGATGAAGGCGATATGGATCGGCAGGATGTTCTGCGACGACACCGCCACCACCAGCATCAGGCCGATCAGCAGCCACTTAACCTTGCCACCCTCGGCATGGCCCTGGCGGTCGATCATGGCCAGGGCGCGATCAGCCAGCGCGTGGGCCAGCCCGGACTTGGCGATGGCTACCGCGAAGGCGCCCAGCAAGGCGTAAGACAACGCCACCGTGGCACCGCCACCCAGCCCGCCATTGAAGGCCTTGAGCGTCCCCTCGATACCCAGCCCACCGACCAACCCCCCGGCCAGGGCGCCGACGATCAGGGCGATGACCACATGCACGCGGGACAGGCTCAGGACCAGCATGATCCCGACCGCGGCTATCACTGCATTCATGATGTGCAAACCTCGTTACTACAGGCAAAAAGAAGACAAAAAGCGAGTGCTCCGGCGACAGCTGCACGCAGGCAGTGGCCGGGCCAAAGGATGTTGTTATGAAGGGCGCACACTCTGAAGCACCGGCCGGCAGAAGTCAAAGCCGCGTGGTTTGCGGGTTGTTGCGGCAATAGACCAAAGTCTTAGGTAATTGATTGATCGTTCAATCAAGAAAACACCGATCTTGCCGAAACAGTCGGCAGCATCAAACCTATTACAAGGGATTTGCCCCCATGCCTGTGCTGCGACAACTCTCGATTCAATGGAAGATCACCCTGCTGGCCGGCTTGTGCCTGGCCAGTATCGTCACCCTGCTGGTCGGCCTTTCGCTGTACCGAATGGACCACAGCTCCGACCTGGTCAAGGCCAGCAGCATGCAGATGCTGACTGAAGCTGCGCAGTCGCGCATCGAGTCCCAGGGCGAGGTTCAGGCCTTGAACATTCGCCGCCAGTTCATGGACGCCTACCAGTATGGCGCCGGCTTCACCCGCCAGGTGCTGTTCCTGCGCGAGCAGGCCGAAAAGCGCTTCCTAGATGCCTACGACCTGCGCCAGGACATGACTGCCCAGGTGCGCGCCGCGCTGCAGGCCAACCCCGACCTGCTTGGCCTGTCGCTGGTGTTCGAACCCGGCGCGCTGGATGGCAAGGACAAGCTGTTCGCCGGCCAAGCCGCGCTGGGCAGCAACGAAACCGGGCGCTTCGCCCTGTACTGGTCGCAACCCCGGGCCGGCGAGCTGACCTCGATGGCCCTGCCCGAGCACGACATGGCCAACACCGCCATCGGCCCCAGTGGCCAGCCGGCCAACACCTGGTGGGTGTGCCCGCGCCAGAGCGGCCAGGTGTGCGTGGTCGAGCCGTACTTCTATGACATCGAC
The DNA here is from genome assembly GCF_019139895.1 of Pseudomonas fakonensis. Taxonomy (GTDB): domain Bacteria; phylum Pseudomonadota; class Gammaproteobacteria; order Pseudomonadales; family Pseudomonadaceae; genus Aquipseudomonas; species Aquipseudomonas fakonensis. The sequence goes on from NZ_CP077076.1 coordinate 3,416,523, forward strand.
GGCCAGCGCGTGCTGATGACCAGCATCGTGTTCCCGCTCAAAAGCAACGGCAAGGTGATCGCCACCCTGTCCATCGACATCAACCTCAACAGCCTGCAGGCCCTGAGCGAGTCGGCCAGCCGTGGGCTGTACGAAGGCCGTACCACGGTCGGCATCCTCAGCCCGGTAGGCCTGCTGGCCGGCTACAGCGCCGATGCCGGCAAGCTGGCCCAGCGCCTGGACCAGGTCGACCCGGCCCAGGGCGCCGAGCTGGTGCGCAGGCTGGCCGAAGGCAAGCTGCAGATTCTGCACGACCAGCAGCGCCTGAAGGTGCTGGCCGCCTTCGAGCCGATCCCCGGCGGCAAGCCCTGGGGTGTGCTGCTGGACGTGCCGGAAAGCGCCCTGACCGGCCCTGCCGAAACACTCAAGCAGGAGCTGGACGCCCTCAACACCAGCGGCACCCTGCTGGAGCTGGGCCTGGGCCTGGCTGCCGCCATCGCCGGCCTGCTGCTGGTGTGGCTGATGGCTCGCACCGTGACCCGCCCGATCCTTGGCGTGGCCGCCATGCTCAAGGATATCGCCAGCGGCGAAGGCGACCTGACCCGCCGCCTGCAGTACGACAAGCGCGACGAGCTGGGCGAGTTGGCCGGCTGGTTCAACCGCTTCCTCGACAAGCTGCAGCCGACCATCGCCGAGGTGAAACGCTCGGTACAGGCCGCCCGCGGTACCGCCGACCAGTCTGCGGCCATCGCCGCCGAAACCAGCGCCGGCATGGAGCAGCAGTACCGCCAGGTCGACCAGGTGGCCACCGCCTCCCACGAAATGAGCGCCACTGCCCAGGACGTTGCCCGCAGCGCCGCCCAGGCGGCCCAGGCGGCCCGTGAAGCCGACCAGGCCACCCGCGAAGGCCTGGCGGTGATCGACCGCACCACCACCAGCATTGGCACCCTGGCCGCCGACATGAGCAGCGCCATGGGCCAGGTCGAAGGCCTGGCGCGCAACAGCGAGAAGATCGGCTCGGTACTGGAGGTGATCCGCTCGATCGCCGAGCAGACCAACCTGCTGGCACTCAACGCCGCCATCGAAGCCGCCCGTGCCGGTGAAGCCGGCCGGGGCTTTGCCGTGGTCGCCGACGAGGTGCGCAACCTGGCCCGTCGCACCCAGGAATCGGTGGAAGAAACCCGCCAGGTCATCGAGGCCTTGCAGGCCGGTACGCAAGAAGTGGTCGGCGCCATGGACGGCAGCCACCGCCAGGCCCAGGGCGGCGTCGAGCAGGTCGGCCAGGCAGTCAGCGCGCTGCAACGCATTGGCGAGGCGGTCACGGTGATCACCGACATGAACCTGCAGATCGCCAGTGCCGCCGAGGAACAAAGCGCGGTGGCCGAGGAGATCAACCACAACGTTGCCACCATCCGTGACGTTACCGAGTCGCTGAGCGGCCAGGCCAACGAATCGGCGCGGGTCAGCCAGTCGCTGAACAGCCTGGCCAACCAGCAGCAAGGGCTGATGGACCAGTTCCGCGTCTGACCCCCCCATCGCCGGCAAGCCGGCTCCTACAAGGATTGCGCTGTACCTGTAGGAGCCGGCAAGCCTGCGATGAGGCCCGGACAGGCGCTATCCAACAATCCGCCTACCCCTCAGCCCCGATCAAACCGCCCCCCACCCAACAACCGGTCGAGCAACGCCAACGCCCCCTGCACATTGGGCCTGGCCCCCATGGGCAACACGTCGGTCAACGGCAGGGTGGCATCGTCATACCCCGACGCCATGATCAGCAAGTGCATCTGGTTGGCGTCCAGATACACATGGTGCTGGGTCATCGCGTACGACTGCACCAGGCTCAGTGCACCGGTGACCAGTGGCGTGGCTGAAGAAGTACCGCCGTAGGTGCCGGTATAGTCGCGATCATCTCCCGTCTTGTCCTGCAAAGCGCCATACGACAACGTCGCCACGCTGTCGCCCCAGGCATTGAGCATGCGGTAGCGATAGTTGTAGTTGGAATACTGGTGGGGTTTGCCATCCCAGGAGTGGCAGGCACCGACCAGGATCGCATCGGCGTCGCCGTGGTCGCTGAAGTACGGCCACTGGGCAAGGTCGACCCCCTGGTTCTGCACCGTGCCTTTGCCACTGTCACCCTGGGCAGCACCGTTGGCGGCCGCCACGACCACCACTGCGCCTCGCTGGCTCAACTGCCTGATCACATCCCACCAGGCCCGGTCGTGCACGGCCGGCAGGAAAGTGCCCAATACTTGCGGGTTGGCCGTCTGCCGGTTGATCCCGACGATGTCCCCTGGCAGTACCTGGTGCAGCAGGTCCTTGAGCACCTGGGACCCGCCAAGGCTGTCCTTGGCACGGTTGTCGTAGAGGAACAGTTCACTGTCATGGCTGATGCCGGTCATGCCCCTGCCGTTCTTCACCGCCAGCATGATGCCAGTGGATGCGGTGCCGTGGCGGGGGTCGTCGTTGGGTGTTTCGTTGACCACGATCAGGTTCGGGTTGCCATGCAGATCCTCGTGGTTGGGGAACAACCCGCCGTCGGTGAAGTGGATGCGTCCCCCCTTCCCGGTCACTTGCTGTTGCCAGGCAACCCTTATATTCAGGCCCTGCGACTTGCTCCCGGGGGCGTCCAGGTAGGTTTGCAGCGCCTCGAAATCAGGCGTGGGCCTGGCATTTTCTTCGGCGCTGTCGCCCGCGTGCACCGCGGCCCCGGTCAACAGCGCTGCCAGCAGCCCGGCGGCGCCCAGCAACAGCAGGTTCGGCTCAGCGCTTGGGCCGATGAACTGCAGCGACTGTACATACTCCAGTGCCGCGAGGGTCTTGATCAGCTCGACGAAGGTGGCGTTGCTCATGCCTGCCGGTTGCTCGAGCATGCAGTAACGGCCAAGCACGCCCAGCCCCGTATCCTCGTGCTCGTTCGCAGCAAGCAGGGGCCGCAACTCGAGCACCTGGCCCAGCGACGGCCAAAGGCGCAGCAGCACAGACCCGGAGCCGGGCTCAAGGTCATCGAGCAAGCATTGGTAGCCCCCCTCACTGAAGCCTATTTGCAACACTGGGTAACGCTCGCCGACTGGCACGGCCGGGAACGGCGCCAACAGCCGGCCATATGGGTCGTCAAGCCCTTGCCCCTCATCCGGCACTGCGCGGCGATTGCGCAGGCCAGCAGGCAGCGGCACCTTGTCCAGTACGCTCCTGTCCAGCTCGTCTTCCCCGACCTGCAGCAACAGCGGCTCGAAGTCAAAGACACCTGCAGCCCCTGTCGGCCGGCCCAGGGCAATGGCGTATTCATCCAGCAATACCACCTTGGGCCGGATGGCATAGCGCCCGGCGACTTCCCGGGTGACGAAACTGACCGGGCAGCCATGGTCGGCCAGCTTGCCACTGCTGGCGTGGCCAAGCGCCGAGAGCCCTTGCAGCAGTACCGGGTCACCCGGCCCCTGGCGTTCGAGCTGGTAACGGATACGCGCCACCTTGTGCAGGTCGGGCCCGGTGCAACGCACGTGGAATTTCCCGTCGAAACGGAAGTTGCGGTAATAGACGAAGCTCAGGTCGGGGAACATGGCAGGCTCCAGCCAGGGGAAACAGCAGATTGTTCGCGCAGCCCACTCCATCCGGCAGCCAGAAGCCTTTCCTGCTGGCCGGGCTGCTGGCCCCGGGCCTGGCCACCCCCGCCAGCCTTTGAGCATCCTCGCCGGCAATGGCGTATGGTGTCAGCCTGTGCCGCCACCGCCTTCGGAGCTCCCGTGTCCCTCAAAGCCCTGCGCACCCTGGTGACCATCGCCCGCCACGGCACCTTCGCCCGCGCCGCCGACCTGCTCAGCCTCACCCCTTCTGCGGTGAGCCTGCACATCAAGACGCTGGAAGAAGAACTGCAAGTCAGCCTGTTCGACCGCAGCCGCCGCCAGGTGGTGCTGACCGAAGCCGGGCAGTTGGCAGTGGCCCGCGCCGAAAGCATCCTGGCCGCCTATGACGAACTGGCCGACACCCTGGCCAGCGGCCCGGCCCTGCGCGGGCGGCTGCGCATCGGTGCGATCCATACCGTGCTGGCCCGGCGCCTGCCGCGGGCGCTGGTGTGGATCAAGGCGCATCACCCGCAGTTGCATGTGAGCGTGGTCTCGGGCATGTCGGCCGAGCTAGCCCGGCGTGTCGAGGATGGCGAACTGGATGCGGCCATCACCACCGAGCCGGTCAGCCCCTACCCGCAGATCCTGCAGTACACGCCGCTGTTCGAGGACCGCTTCTGGGCCATCGCCAGCCCGGAACTGGCCGGCCTGAGCGTGCCCGAGCTACTGACCAGTCAACCCTTTTTACGTTTTGACAAGCGTGCCTGGGCCGGGCGGCAGATCGAACAGGAACTGCGCCGCCAGCGCCTGCAGGTCAGCGAGCAGATGGAACTGGACAGTCAGGAAGCACTGGCGCGCATGGCGGCCATGGGCCTGGGTGTGGCGATCATCCCCATGAGTGACGAAGACCTCGAGCGCCTGCCGGCGGCTACCGTGCTGCCCTTTGGCGAACCGCAACTGACCCGGCGCATGGTGCTGCTGGAACATGAGAAGAGCCAGCGCCAGCACCTGAGCGCGGTATTGGGGACGGCGCTGGAGGCCTGATGGTTGGGCAATCTCTGTAGGAGCGGCCTTGTGTCGCGAAAGGGCCGCATAGCGGCCCCAGGATCTCGGATTCATGCAAGATCGTCGGGGCCGCTATGCGGCCCTATCGCGGCACAAGGCCGCTCCTACAGGGATCGCGTCAAATTTGAAGGTTGAGCATGGCAGGCCCAAGACCATGCAGTTTTTCTCAATATTCACTGCAGAAAACACCGTTTTTTCTGTAGGACTCCCTTCGCTACCCTGTGCCGGTACCCGACCACGGACCGCCAACCATGCTCCACCTGCTGCTTACCACCCTTGTCCCGATCATCTTGCTCATCGCCCTGGGCACCTGGCTGCGGGTGCGCGGGTTCCTGGCCGAAAGCTTCTGGCCCGGAGCCGAGCGCCTGAGCTACTACGTGTTGCTGCCCTCGCTGTTCCTGCACGGCCTGGCCACCGCCAACCTGGATGGCGTGCCGGTGCTGGGCATGGTCGGCGTACTGATGCTCTCGACCCTGCTGGGCGCCCTGTTGCTGGTGCTTTACCAGGGGGCGGCCAGTTTTGACGGCGCCGACTTCACGTCGGTGTTCCAGGGCGGAGTGCGCTTCAACAACTATATCGGTGCCACCCTCGCCTCAGGCATTTACGGCAGCGCCGGCATTGCCCTGGCCGCAGTGGCCAATGCCTCCATCGTGCCTTTGGTGAACTTGCTGTGCGTGCTGGTGTTCGCCCGTTTCAGCGCACGCCACAGCTCCCCGGCCACGGTGCTGCGGGCGATCTTCGCCAACCCGCTGATCGTCGGTTGTGCCGGTGGCCTGCTGTTGCGCGCCACTGGCCTGGGCCTGCCGGCCGGGCTGGAACCGACGGTCAAGGCCCTCGGCCAGGCAGCGCTGCCCCTGGGGCTGCTGTGCGTGGGGGCGGCGTTGGGTGGCGCACGCCTGGGGCAGCAGGTAAAGCCGCTGGTGGCCGCCTCGCTGTTCAAGTTTCTGGTCATGCCGCTGACCACCTGGGGGCTGTGCCGGTTGCTGGGCCTGGGGGGCCAGGCTGCGGTAGTGGCGGTAGTGTTCCAGGCCCTGCCGACTGCGTCGTCGTCCTATGTGATGGCCCGGCAGATGGGCGGCAATGCACCCTTGATGGCCACCATCATCGCCCTGCAAACCGTGGCCGCCGCCGTGACGCTGCCGCTGGTACTGAGCCTCACCCTGGGTTGAGGCGGTACGGCTAGACTCACAGGCAGCCCACCCTGCGGATACCTGACCATGCGCCTTTCGATGATGCTGTACGGCCTCGCCCTGAGCCTGCTCGCAGCCCCCCTCTTTGCAGCCGACAGCCCAAAGGCCGCGGTCGCCGAAGACAAGGCGCAGGTGCTGGAGGAAAAGGTCTTGCAAGATGCCCCGCCGCCCAAAAAAGCCGAGACCCTCACCCCCACAGAGGTGCAGGCCGTGGACCCGGCCGGCCAGGCGCCGATGGACGACAGCATCACGTGCCTGGCACGCACCATTTACTGGGAGGCCAAGGGTGCCGATGAAAAGGACATGAGTGCGGTGGCCAGCGTGGTACTCAACCGCCTGGGTCATGACGGTTTTCCCGACAGCATCTGCGGGGTGGTCAAGCAGGGGGTAGAAAGCAAGAGCTGCCAGTTCTCCTGGTGGTGTGACGGACGGCCAGACCAGGTCGAGGAACCGGAGCGTTACGGGGTGGCCAAGGAAATCGCGCGCAAGGCACTCAACCAGCAGCTCAAGGACCCTACCGGTGGGGCCTTGTACTTTCATGATCGCAATGTGAAGCCGGATTGGGCCAAGGCTTACCGCAGGACGGCGCAGACCCGGCACTTTCTGTTCTACAAGCCCAATCAGGCGTTGGCACGCTGATTGGGCTTGAGAGTCATGTCTTGTAATGCCTGTGCCGGCGATGGGGCCTCTGGATCAGGCGGCGCTCAGGTGCTCATACAAGATGGTCGCACCCACCAGCATCAGCACCACCCCCCCCACGATCTCGGCACGCTTGCCGACAACCGAGCCCAGGGCGCGGCCGAGCATGGTGCCGAGGGTGACCATGGTCATGGTGGCCAACCCGATGGCGGCAGCCGCCACCCAGATGTTCACATCGACAAAGGCCAGGCCAACCCCCACGGCAAGGGCGTCGATACTGGTGGCAAAGGCGGTCACGGCGAGGATCCAGAACGAATGCTGGCTTTGTTTTTCTTCTTCCTCGTCATCGGCCTTGAGGCCGGCATGGACCATGTGCGCGCCCAGCGCCACCAGCAAGGTGAAGGCAATCCAGTGGTCCCACTGTTCGACATACTGGCTGGCCGCCTGGCCCAGCAGCCAGCCGACCACCGGGGTGATGGCTTCGATCACGCCGAAGATCAGGCCGGTGCGCAGGGCTTCGAGCAGGCGTGGCTTGTGCAGGCTCGAGCCTTTGCCGATGGCGGCCGCGAAGGCATCGGTGGACATGGCGAAAGCCAGGAAAACGAGAGAGATGGGATTCAACGGTTCGGACTCCAGCCGGGCAACGAGTCAACGACAGCCACCTGCACGCCCGGCACGGGTACAGGAAGGTCGTTGGTCTCGCCAATCCGGGTGGACGCGCTGGCCATGGCAGGTTGCCAAATGTGTTGACCAGAGCACCTTCACAGGGTGTGAAGGCAGGCTACTCCCCAAAGAGTGGCGCGATGATACCAGTGCCCTGTGAAAAAAGCGTGAAGTTTCAAAGCCTGTTCGCCTGCTGTGGGAGCGGGCTTGCCCCGCGATGGGGGTATCACAAATCGCTCCGATAGCGAAAACCCATTGAATGCTCTTACCCAGGTGCAGTAAGCTCGGGCTCATTCACTGGAGAGCAACATGCCGAAACACACCCGCAACCCCGCCAACCACACCGGTCGCCCCGCGCACCGCGTGCTGGCCGTTGCCGGTCGTAACGCCGTTGCACCCTTTTATTTTGGTTATTGGTTTAGCTGACAGGCGCCGATAACCCACCCGGCGCCCACTTTCGAGGGGCCGCCGAACACGAGAATACTCAAACCCCCGGTCGGCTCCCCGACCGGGGGTTTTGTTTTTCCGGGCCATCACTTTCAACGCTTCATCTTGAGGACAGATTCATGAACTACGCCACTTACACCTACCCAAGCACCTATGCCTGGCGATTTAGCCAATCCCGTTCGGGCCAGCCTGCCGCCTCCGTTCGGTCGATTTTCGGTGGCAATGCCGCACAACAACTTAATTTGACGACCTGTCGAACACCTCGATAGGGCCGACCACGCGGGCCACAACCCGCCGTCCGCCCAGGGAAAACACGCCATGCAAGCCTCGAACCTCGCCCTGACCCAAGCGCAAGCTGCCAACGCCAGCGTCAGCAAGCGCCTGCCCAGCCCGCACCTGCTCAAGCAGCAGATGCCACTGCCTACCGAACTCGCCCAACAAGTCCACGCCCAGCGCCAGGCCATCCGCGCCATCCTCGAAGGCCGCGACGAACGCCTGCTGGTGGTGGTCGGCCCGTGCTCGATCCACGACCCACGCTCGGCCCTGGAATACGCCGACCGCCTGGCCGCCCTCAGCCGTGATGTCAGCGACAAGCTGCTGCTGGTGATGCGCGCCTACGTGGAAAAGCCCCGCACCACAGTCGGCTGGAAAGGCCTGGCCTACGACCCGCACCTGGATGGCAGCGACGACATGCATTCCGGTATCGCCCTGTCCCGCGGGCTGATGCTGAGCATGCTCGAGCGCGGCCTGCCGATTGCCACCGAGTTGCTGCAGCCCGTAGCTGCCGGCTACTTCGACGACCTGCTGGGCTGGGCCGCCATCGGCGCGCGCACCACCGAGTCGCAGATCCACCGCGAAATGGTCAGCGGCCTGGAGCTGCCGGTGGGCTTCAAGAATGGCACCGACGGCGGCATCGGCATCGCCTGCGACGCCATGCGCAGCGCCGCCCACCCGCACCGCCACTTCGGCATGGACGCCCAGGGCTACCCGGCGATCATCGAGAGCCTGGGCAACCCGGACACCCACCTGGTACTGCGCGGCGGCCACAAGGGCCCGAACTACGACGCCCACAGCGTGGCCCAGGCGCGCCTGGGGCTGGCCAAGGCGGGCCTGGCGGCGCGAATCATGGTCGACTGCAGCCACGCCAACAGCGGCAAGGACCCGGCGCGCCAGCCGGCGGTGTTCGAGGACGTGCTGCAACAGCGCCTGGCCGGTGACCGCTCGCTGGTGGGGGTGATGATCGAGGGGCACCTGTTCGAAGGCTGCCAGGCACTGGGCAAGGGCGCGCTGAAATACGGCGTGTCGATCACCGATGGCTGCCTGGGCTGGGAGTCGACCGAGGCCATGCTGCGCGAGGCGGCCGCACGCTTGTAGGATCAATGCGCAAGCCTTGCGAGACATGCCCCGGACAAGTGCGCTAGGCTTGCGTTTTTTTACCCTCCAAGGAGTAGTTCCCATGGCCCGTGCCACCGCCCGCCACATCCTCGTCAGCAGCGAAGACAAGTGCAACGAACTCAAGGCTCAGATCGAAGCCGGTGCCGACTTCGCTGAAATTGCCAAGGCCAACTCCACCTGCCCGTCCAGCCGCCAGGGCGGTGACCTGGGCTCGTTCGGCCCGGGCCAGATGGTCAAGGAATTCGACACCGTGGTGTTCAGCGCTCCGGTCAACACCGTGCAAGGCCCGGTGAAAACCCAGTTCGGCTACCACCTGCTGGAAGTGACCAGCCGTCAGGACTGATTGGCTGAGTCCTTTGAGGGCCCTATCGCCGGCCAGCCGGCTCCTACAGGGAATCGCATCTTCCTGTAGGAGCCGGCTTGCCGGCGATAGGGCCATAGGCACCCTTGCAGCTCTGCTGATCCTGCTGTGCATGGCGCCCAACGCCCATGCCGCCCCCAGCCACGCCCTCACCGTCTACGGCGAAGCCCCGCGCTACGGCGAACGCTTCCAGCATTTCGACTACGTCAACCCAGACGCCCCCAAGGGCGGCAGCCTGCGCCGCTCGGCCAACGACATTGGCCAGTTCGACCATATCCTGCCCTACATCGACAAAGGCACCGGCGTCAGCGAAGTGGACGGCCTGCTGTATGCCCCGCTGGCGGTGCGCTCGTTCGACGAGCCCTACACGGTTTATGGATTGATCGCCCGCAGCCTGGAACGCGGCCCCGACGACGCCTGGCTGCGTTTCGATATCGACCCGCGCGCCACCTTCGCCGACGGCAAGCCGGTGCGTGCAGAAGACGTGCGCTTTACCTTCGAGCTGCTGATGAGCAAGGGCAGCCTCAAGTACCGCACCCTGTTCGCCGATGTCAGCGGCGTCACCGTCGAAGGCCCGCGCCGGGTGCGCTTCGATTTTCGCAAGCCCCACGGGCGCACCCTGCCGCTGGACCTGGCCACCCTGCCGGTGCTGCCCGAGCACGACTGGCAGCAGCGCGACTTCGCCAATGGCGCCGGCTTCGACAAGCCGGTGGGCAGCGGCCCGTACCGCATCAGCCGCATCGACAACGGGCGCAGCATCACCTTCGAGCGTGACCCGCAGTGGTGGGCCCGCGACCTGCCGGCAAGCCGCGGCCGCTACAACTTCCAGCGCGTGCGCATCGAGTACTTCGGCGACACCGAGGTGGCGCGCCAGGTGCTCAAGGGCGGCGGCTACGACTACAACCGCGAGTATTCGGCCACCGCCTACACCCTGGGCTACAACGGCGCGCAACTGGACGACGGGCGCCTGCAGCGCGCCCACCTGGGCCCGGCCAAGCCGCAGGTGGCCCAGGGTTTTGTGTTCAACCTCGACAAACCGCAGTTCAAGGACCGCCGGGTGCGCCAGGCGCTGGGCCTGCTGTGGGACTTCGAGTGGAGCAACCGGCAGATGATGCGCAACCTGTACATCCGCCAGCAGAGCCTGTTCTCCAACACCCCGCTGGCCGCCCGCGCGCTGCCCGACGCCGAGGAGCTCAAGCTGCTCGAGCCGCTGCGCGGCCAGGTGCCTGACGAGGTTTTCGACCAGGTGTTCAGCGCGCCAGTTACCGACGGCTCGGGGATCATCCGCAAACAGCAGTTGCAGGCCCTGCAATTGCTGCAGGCCGCCGGCTGGCACCCTGAGGGCGACCGCCTGGTGAACGCCGACGGCCAGCCGCTGAGCTTCACCTTCCTCAACGGCCAGGCTGGCCTTGAGCGCCTGCTGCTGCCGTGGAAGCGCAACCTGGCGCAGATCGGCGTAGAGCTGAACATCCGCAATGTCGACCCGGCCCAGTACATCAACCGGGTGATGGCCCGCGACTACGACATGATCGTCACCGGCTACAGCGTCACCCTGTCGCCGGGCAGCGAGCAGTACAACTATTTTGGCTCGGCCGCCGCCCACGACCCCGGCTCGAACAACCTGATGGTGCTGCAGGACCCGGCGGTGGACCGGCTGCTCGATGGCCTGGTTCGCGCCGCCACCCAGGCCGACATGCTGCGCCACGCCCATGCCCTGGACCGGGTGCTGCAGTGGAACTACTACTGGATCCCCAACTACTACCCGCCGGGCAGCTCCACGGTGTGGTGGAACCGCTTCGGCCTGCCCAAGGTGCAAGCCGCCTATGACGAAGGCCTGGACACCTGGTGGGAGGTCAGCCCGACGGCGCTGAGCAACCAGCAGATGGACGCACTGAAGGGCCGCGCGCCATGACTGGCTATATCCTGCGGCGCCTGCTGCTGATCATCCCCACCCTGCTGGCGATCCTGCTGGTCAACTTCGCCATCGTCCAGGCCGCCCCCGGCGGGCCGGTGGAGCAGGCGGTGGCACGCCTGCAAGGTATCGGTGGCGGCGCTCCGGGGGCGCGGGCCGAGGTGGTGCACGGCGAGTCCCGTGCCACCCGAGGGCTCGACCCCAAGCTGATCGACGAAATCAAGCGCCAGTACGGCTTCGACAAGCCCGCCCCCGAGCGCCTGTGGCTGATGCTCGGGCAGTACGCGCGGCTGGACTTTGGCAACAGTTTCTTCCGTGGCGCCAAGGTCACCGAGCTGATCCTCGACAAGCTGCCGGTCACCCTGTCGCTGGGCTTCTGGGCCACGCTGATCACCTACCTGGTGTCGATCCCGCTGGGCATCCGCAAGGCAGTGCGCCACGGCAGCCGCTTCGATGCCTGGAGCAGCGCGCTGATCGTGGTCGGCTATGCCCTGCCCTCGTTCCTGTTCGCCCTGTTGCTGATCGTGCTGTTTGCCGGTGGCACCTCGCTGAACTGGTTCCCGGTACGCGGGCTGGTGTCGGACGACTTCGACCAGCTCAGCCTGCTGGGCAAAATCGCGGACTACTTCTGGCACCTGGTGCTGCCGGTCGGCGCCCTGGTGATCGGCGGCTTCGCCACCTTGACGCTGTTGACCAAGAACGCCTTCCTCGACGAAATCACCCGCCAGTACGTGGTCACCGCCCGGGCCAAGGGCCTGAGCGAGCGCCGGGTGCTGTACGGGCATGTGCTGCGCAACGCCATGCTGTTGGTGGTGGCCGGTTTGCCCCAGGCGCTGATCACGGTGTTCTTTGCCGGCTCCCTGCTGATCGAGGTGATCTTCTCCCTCGACGGCCTGGGGCGCATGAGCTACGAAGCCGCGGTATCACGGGATTACCCGGTGGTATTCGGCACGCTGTTCATCTTCACCCTGGCCGGGCTGTTGATCCGCCTGGTCGGCGACTTGTGCTACACCGCGCTGGACCCGCGCATCGACTTCGACACGAGGGCGCACTGATGCTCTCGCCCATCGCCCGCCGGCGCCTGCAGCGCTTTCGCGACAACCGCCGCGGCTGGGTTTCGCTGTGGCTGTTCGCAGCCCTGCTGCTGCTGAGCCTGGGCGCGGAGCTGGTGGCCAACGACAAGCCGCTGCTGTTGTCACACCAGGGCCAGCTGTACACCCCGGCGCTCAAGCGTTACACCGAGCAGCAGTTCGGCGGGCAACTGCCGTTTCAGCCCGACTACCGCAGCCAGTACGTGCGCCAGCTGATCGAGGGCCAGGGCGGCTGGATGCTGTTTGCGCCCATCCCGTTCAGCGCCGACACTCCCAACTACGATTTGCAGGTGCCCACCCCCAGCCCGCCGAGCGCGAGCAACTGGCTGGGCACTGACGATCAGGGCCGCGACGTGCTGGCGCGGGTGCTGTACGGCACACGCACCTCGTTGCTGTTCGCCTTTGCCCTGACGGCGCTCAGTGTGCTCATCGGCCTGGCCGCCGGCGCGTTGCAAGGTTACCACGGCGGCTGGGTCGACCTGCTCGGCCAGCGCCTGCTGGAGGTATGGACGGGGCTGCCGGTACTGTACCTGTTGATCATCCTGTCCGGCTTTGTCGAGCCGGGGTTCTGGTGGCTATTGGGGATCATGGCGCTGTTCTCGTGGCTGACCCTGGTGGATGTGGTGCGCGCCGAGTTCTTGCGTGGGCGCAACCTGGAATACGTCAAGGCCGCTCGGGCGCTGGGGCTTTCCGATACGCAGGTGATGCTGCGGCACATTCTGCCAAACGCCATGAATGCCACGCTGACCTTCGTACCCTTCATGCTTACCGGCGCCATCACTACCCTGACGGCCCTGGACTTTCTCGGTTTCGGCATGCCGGCGGGCAGTGCCTCGCTGGGCGAACTGGTAACCCAGGGCAAGCAGCACCTGGAGGCGCCGTGGCTGGGCTTTACTGCATTCTTTGCCCTGGCGCTGATCCTGTCGCTGCTGGTGTTCATCGGCGAGGCGCTGCGCGAGGCGTTCGACCCGCGGCGCTAACGCCAGGGAAGGCCCGTTTTTGTGGGAGCAACTGTCTTGTGCTGCCTGTACTGGCCTCATCGCCGGCAAGCCGGCTCCTACAGGTGCAGCGTAGGCCTGAGGCTAATGCAACACATGTGGGAAGCGGCCTTGAGTCGCGATGGGCTGCGCAGCAGCCCCGACAATTTTGCATGAGGTCGAGATCCTGGGGCTGCCATGCAGCCCATCGCGACTCAAGGCCGCTTCCCACAGGGATCGCGCCATTTTTTGCAAACTGCACCCCGCCAAAACAAAGGAGAACCGCATGACGCTCACAGGCAAGACTGCACTGGTCACAGGCTCCACCAGCGGTATCGGCTTAGGCATCGCTCAGGTACTGGCCAAGGCCGGGGCGAACATTCTGCTCAATGGTTTCGGTGACCCCGCGCCTGCAATTGCCGCGATCAAACAGCATGGTGTGGAGGTGCTCCACCACCCTGCCGACCTGTCCGACGTGGCCCAGATCGAACAGATGTTCGCCGCCGCCGAACGCGCCTTCAGCCGCGTCGACATCCTCGTCAACAACGCCGGCATTCAACATGTGGCACCGGTGGAGCAGTTCCCGACACAGGCCTGGGACAAGATCATCGCCCTCAACCTGTCGGCGGTGTTCCACGCCAGCCGCCTGGTATTGCCGGGCATGCGCGAGCGCGGCTGGGGGCGCATCGTCAACATCGCCTCGGTGCATGGCCTGGTCGGCTCCACCGGCAAGGCCGCCTACGTGGCTGCCAAGCACGGCGTGGTGGGCCTGACCAAGGTGATCGGCCTGGAAACCGCCACCAGCAACGTCACCTGCAACGCCATCTGCCCCGGCTGGGTACTGACCCCGCTGGTGCAAAAGCAGATCGACGACCGCGCAGCCCAAGGTGGCGATGCCCGCCAGGCACAACACGACCTGCTGGCCGAAAAGCAGCCTTCGTTGGCCTTCGTCACCCCCGAACACCTGGGCGAGCTGGTATTGTTCCTGTGCAGCGAGGCTGGCAGCCAGGTCCGCGGCGCCGCCTGGAACGTCGATGGCGGCTGGCTCGCCCAGTAACGCAGAACCGGGCCTGGCGCCACCTCGCATTCGATCATCCGCAAGGAGGCCTTATGCGCCAAGCCCGTATCACCGCAATCCTCTCCCTCACCCTGGCCGCCACCACACCGGCACTGGCGGCCAGCCTGAAGGACGTCGCCCCCTACCCCGACGCCGAAAAAGGCTTCAGCCGCCAGGTCATCCAGCTGCCGGCCCAGGCTGACGAGTCGGCGTTCAAGCTGGAAATCCTCGCCGGCAAGACCCTGCAGGTGGACTGCAACCGCCAGCGCCTGGCCGGCAACCTCGAAGAACACACCCTGCAAGGCTGGGGCTACAGCTACTACCGCCTGGAAAAAGTCGGCGGCCCCGCCAGCACCCTGATGGCCTGCCCCGACGGCAAGAAGGCCGACGCCTTCGTGCCGGTAGTGGGCGAAGGCTTCATGCTGCGCTACAACAGCAAGCTGCCGGTGGTGCTGTACGTACCGCAGGGCGTGCAGGTGCGCTACCGGGTGTGGTCGGCGTCGAACGACGTGCAAACGGCTGAAGTGGAGTAATCACAGGCCGCTGTGCTGCCTGCAGGAGATTACCCAGCCCTTCGGGCTGCGCTATCGCATAGGGAACACCGCTCCCACGGCAATCTCAGCCATGCACCCAGCGCCGGTGCAAGCCACGGGCCAGCGCATCGAGCATGAAACCCAGCACGCCAATCAGCAGCACCATGGCCATCAGTTCGGAGTACGCCAGCCGGTCACGGGTGTCGAGGATGAAGTACCCCAGCCCCGCACTCACGCCCAGCATCTCGCACGGCACCAGCACGATCCACAAAATGCCGATGGCCAGGCGCACGCCGGTCAGCACATGGCCGATCACCCCGGGCACTATCACCTTGCGCAGCGTCTCCCAGCGGGTGGCGCTGAGGCTTCGGCTAAGTTGCAGCCAGCGCGGGTCGAGCTGGCGTACCCCGGCCGCGGTGTTGAGCAAGATCGGCCACAGCGCGGCGAAGGCCAGCAAGAAGTAGATCGGCTGGTCGCCGACCCCCATCAGCATCACCACCACCGGCATCCACGACAGCGGCGAGATCATCCGCAAGAACTGGAACGCAGGTGTGGTTGCCGCCTCCAGGTGTCGGTAGCTACCCACCAGCAGGCCCAGCGGCACACCGATCAGCAACGCCAGCAGCAGGCCGATGAGGATGCGCTTGAGGCTCACCCAGATATGCCCGTACACCTCGCCCTGGCCCAGCAACTCCACCAGGCTGTGTAACGTGGCCTGGGGCGAGAAGCGCGCCGACAGGCCATCGGCGGCGCCGAACAGATGCACCCCGGCCCACCACAGCAACAACAGCGCCGCCAGGCCCGCCAGGCCCAGGGCGCCATGCACGATGTGCCCACGCATCAGACCGCGAACTCCTCGCTGCGCTGGAAGTTTTCGGCGATGCCGAAGGTCGCCGGGCCGCCCACTGCAGCGATGGCGTTGCGCACGAAGCGGTCATCCACCAGGTCACGCGCCGCGTGCGCAGGGTCGAGGCTGGCAAGGAAGCCGCTTTCGCCTTCGATCAAGGTGTTCTTCAGGCGCTTGACCAGCTCCTCCGTGTAGCTGGGGAACGGGTAAGGCTGGAAGTCGATGCGCTTTTCATCCCATTGCTGGTGCTGGATGGCACCGCTGGCGATGTAGCCGGCGCGGTCCTCGGCGGCGGGCGCCAGCACCTTGGTGAGCACCGCCGGCTCATGCGGGGTGTACTTGTTGGGGCCGGCCTTGGACAGCAAGGCGGCCGCCTCGGCACGGTGCTCGCGGGTCCATTGCTGGGCCTTGACGATGGCGTTGACCACCTTTTGCGACCACTCCGGGCGGTTGTTCAGGTCGTGTTCGTGCATGAACACCACGCAGCAGGCGTGGTTGCGCCATACGTCGCCAGTGAAGCGCTGGATGCGGCCAACCTTGAGGTTCTCGGCCAGGGCATTGAACGGCTCGGCGACGATGTAGCCGGCAATGCGCTTGCTGGCCAGGGCCGGTGGCATGTCCGACGGCGGCAGCACCAGCAGGTTGACCTCGTTGGCCGCCAGTTGTGCGTTGGCAGGCCTGGACACAGCCTTGAGGCCGTTGTCGTCGAGCATCTGCTGCAGCACCACGTTATGGATCGAGTACCAGAACGGAATGGCCACGGTCTTGCCGCCAAGCTGCTTCATGTCAGTGATGTCCGGGGCTACGGTCAGGCCCGAGCCACCGACATGGTTCCACGCCACCACCTTGGCCGGCACCTTGCTGGCATAGCGCGCCCACACGGTCATCGGCGACAGCAGGTGGATCACGTTGACCTGCCCGGAAATGAACGCCTCGATCACCTGGGCCCAACTGCGCAGCAGCACCGGGCGCTCGGCCTTGATGCCCTCGGCCTCGAACAGGCCGTTGTTGTGGGCCACCAGCAGCGGCGTGGCGTCGGTGATCGGCAGGTAGCCGATGCGCACCGGCGCATCCGGCTCGGCGGCGGCGCGCGCCTGCAGGCTCGACAGCAGCGGCACGGCGCCGGCGGCAGTGAGCATGGCGCTCAGTTTCAGAAAGTCGCGACGGGATGTCGAAGAACAGCAGTCATCCATGCACATGGACAGCCTCCGAGGGCAAGGGGGTTGGGGTGGGTTCGGTGGTGCGGCTTGCCCGCCGTAGGGTCTTGAGAATTTCGATACGCAGCGCGCCCAGTTCCTCGACCCGCTGCGCACGCGGCTGCGGCAGGTCGATGTGCCACTGGCCGAGGGTGCGCGCCGGGTGGTTGCCCAGTAGCAGCACGCGATCAGACAGCAGCAGGGCTTCGTCGATGTCGTGGGTGATCAGCACCGCAGCGGTGTTGTGGTTGGCGATCAATTGCAGCAGCAGTTGCTGCATGTCGGCGCGGGTCACCTCGTCCAGTGCACCGAACGGCTCGTCCAGCAGCAGCACCTCGGGCTGGCGCGCCAGGCAGCGGGCTAGCGCGGTACGCTGGGCCATGCCACCGGACAGCTGCGCCGGGTACTGGTTGCGGGCGTGGGCCAAACCCACGGCGGCGATGGCGTGGTCGATGCGCGCACGCCGCTCGCGGGCCACAAGCTTGGGCTGGCGGGTGAAGTCCAGGCCGAAGGCGACGTTCTTTTCCAGGCTGAGCCAGGGCAGCAGGCTCGGGTCCTGAAACGCCACCGCAAGACGCGGATGCGGGCCCTGCAACGGCTCGCCGTGCAGCACCACCGTGCCGCTGCGGGGCTGCTGCAGGCCTGCCAGCACCCGCAGCAGGCTCGACTTGCCCACACCGCTGGGGCCGAGGATGGTCACCACCTCGCCCGGCGCCAAGGCCAGGTCGAACTGTTCCAGCACGGCCTGCCAGCCACCTTCGCGGGGGTAGCCCAGGCTGATGTCGCAGGCTTCGAGCAGCACCTCGGTCATGCCGCAGACGCCTGGCGTTGCAGTTCGGCGCGCAGTTGCACCAGGCTCGGGGTGACGATGGGCACGAATGCCGATTCGCGCCAGCGGCGGGCGAAGCCTTCGCCGTAGGCTGTGAGGTAGGCCTTGCCGCCACTGGCCTGCAGCTCCAGCTGCACGGCGTCGGCGGCGCTTTCTGCCAGGGTGATGCGCAGCTTGAACAACGCCGCCGGCTGCTCGAGGAAACGGCCCTCGCGCAGGCCCTGCTTGAGCTCGCCGACGGTGTTTTCCAGGCGCTCGGCCAGTACCTGGCGAGCCTCTTCAAGGAACGAGGCGCGGCCGTTCAAGTGCTCCTGCACTTCGTCCAGGGCGCGGCGCGCAAGGCCGATGGCCAAGCCGCACTGCAGGGCGAGGAACGCCGGGCGCACCTTGGGCAGGAACTCGCGGGCGTTTTCGTGCAGCAACCAGTCGCGGGCCAGCTCTACCTGGTGGAAGGCCAGCGCGGCAGTGTTGCTCGATTGCATGCCCATCAGTTGCAGGTCGTCGGAGCGCTCCAACCCTTGAGCATCGGACGGGATGGCGAGCACGAACGGCGCGCCACCGGCATCGTCCTCGATGGCCGCAGCCACCACGAAGCCGCTTTTGCGCAGGTTGGTCACCCAGTGCAGGCGGCCTTCGAGGGTCCAGCCGGCATCGCCGGGGCGGCCACGCACTTGCAGCGCCTCGATGCCAGACAGGAACTTCATGGCGTTGGACAGCCCCGTGGCGCCGGCCAACTCGCCTCTGAGCAGGCTCGGGATCAGCCGCTCGCGCAGCGCCTGATTAGGGCTTTGCAGCAGGTATTCGATAAAGGCGCGCTGGCCCCAGCAAACGAACGCGGCGGCCAGTGAACGGCTGGCGATGGCGGCGATGGCCTCGACCGCGTCGCTGACCTCGCCCCCCGAGCCGCCCAGTTCGGCGGATACGCCGATGCGCAGCAACTGCGATTCGGCGATATGCGCCAGCACCCGGTGCGGGTCGCACTGGCCCTGGTCGATGGCCTCGGCGTTGGCATCCAGCCATTGACGAAATGCGGTATCAAGCATGTCCCTACTCCTTTGAAACGCCGGCCCCGCCGGCATCGGACGGTTTACGCCGAAGGCTGCCAACGGTACTTGCCAAGCTCGTCATTGAGCGGCGTCTGGGCGAACACATTAGCAAAGTTGCACAGGGTTGCGAGACTCACGCCAAGAATCACTTCCAAGGCGTTGCCCTCGCTGAAACCGGCCTCGCGAAACGCCTGGTAAGTGGCATCGCTGACATTGCCACGGGTGGCGATCACTTCGCGGGCGAAGGCGGCCAAGGTTTCGTAACGGGCGTCCGGCAGCTCGCCACGGGCACGCAGGGCGTCGACCACCTCTTGCGGCAACTTGGCCTTGTTCAGCGCCACGGCGGTGTGGCCGGCCACGCAGAAGTCGCAGCCGTGCTGGGTGGCGGCAATCAACTGCACCACTTCGCGCTCGGCCAGGGTCAGTTCGGACTTGCCGTTCAGCGCCGAGACGGTGACGTAGGTTTCCAGTGCCGCCGGGGCGTTGGCCAGGATGCCGAGCAGGTTGGGAATGAAGCCTGAACTCTTCTGGGCGTTCTCGAGGAACGGACGTGCGGCTTCCGGAGCGGTCTGCAGGCTGTGTAGAGTAATGCGCGCGGACATGGAGCGGTCTCCCTTGATGTAGGTCGCTACAGTCTGTTGGTTATAAGAAGTAGCATCCATATTCATCAGTCGCCTTTCCTTGCTCCTGAGTCCTTGCATTAGATGATTTCATCCAGCCATCTCGTCGATTGGTTATTAGAAGGCCTGGAGCTCGACGCCAGCCTGTTCCACGTGGGCCGCTACTGCGGTGGCTGGCATGCCAGCACCCAGGGCATGGGCCGCGCCAGCTTTCACCTGGTGGTGCAGGGGCACTGCTGGCTGCATGTCGATGGCCACGCCGAGCCTGTCAGGCTGGAGAGTGGCGATGCGGTGTTTCTGTTACGTGACCTGGGCTACCGGTTGTCTGGCGCTGGTGACGCGCAGGATGCCTGCGCCCAGCCGCGCCAGGCCATGGCGCCACTGGAGCTTGATGCCGATGACGGCGTGGGGCTGGTGTGTGGCTTCTTCGACTTTCGCTCGGGGTTGTCGTCGATGATTGTCGAGGGCTTGGCCGACTGGATCGTGCTGCGCGCCGAAGACCCGGCCGGCAGTGCTGCCCGGGCGTTGTTCGGCTTGATTCTGGAAGAGTGCCGGCGCTTGCCGCAGCCGTCGCAAACGCTGCTTGAGCGGCTGACGCACTTGTTGTTTTTGTATGTGCTGCGCCAGCAGGTGCATGGCGGGCAGTCCCTCGGCGGGCTGGTCGCCCTCGCCCGCCAGCCGGCCTTCGCCGGGCTGCTGGAGCAGTTGATCGAAGCGCCGGGGCAGGCCTGGACGCTTCAGAGCATGGCGGCTTGCACGGGGCTTTCGCGGTCGGCGTTCTTCAAGCGTTTCAGTGAATTGGCCGGGGAATCGCCTGGGCAGGTGCTGCTGGCGTTGCGCATGCGCCACGGATGTCAGTTGCTCAGGGGCGGGAGTACCGTGGAGCAGGTGGCGGTGCAGGTGGGGTATCAGTCGGTGGCGGCGTTTACCCGGGCGTTTGCCAAGGCGGTGGGGGTGCAGCCGGGGGCTTATCGGAAGGGGGGTGGGGGGTAGGGTTCGGGGTTTTATGGTGATTGCTTTGGGAGATGTATGCTCATTCATTGACGATATACGCTTTTCGTCACCTTTCCGCCCTTACGGCGGGTCACTTTTTGTCAAACGCGACAAAAAGTAACCAAAAAACGCTGGCTCCCATCATCCGGCCCTACGCTTCGCTCCGGGTCCCCTCGCTCCGGGCTTGCTCCGGAGGTACGCGCCGACGGGCCGTCCCTGGCCCGATCGGCGCTCGACCGGCATCCATGCCGGTCGCCCTCCTACGCAAGCCCTACGCTCGGCCTCCTGAAGTCGCGATTTGTGTTGCCTGAACTATCGCGCGCTTAGAAGCAAGATCAAGAGCCAGATCAAGAGCCAGATCAAGAGCTGGGATATTGGTTTAGTTGTTATTGATGTGTTGTTAGTTCGGGCCCTATCGCCGGCAAGCCGGCTCCTACAGGGTTACGCGTTATCCGAATTAACGCGTTCCACTGTAGGAGCCGGCTTGCCGGCGATTGCGATCCTGAGTTCCCACAAATGTAACTAGCGGTTAGCTGCGCCAGTGCAGGCACCGCCACTAACTTCGCGACTTCAGGAGGCCGAACGCAGGGGTTGCGCAGGGGGGCGACCGGCATGGATGCCGGTCGAGCGCCGATCAGGCCAGGAACGGCCCGTCGGCGCGTACCCCCGGAGCAAGCCCGGAGTGAGGGAACCCCGCCGCGGGCGGGGCTGATGAATGGAGCGAGGATTTTTTGGTAATTTTTTGATCCCTCAAAAAGTGAGCCGCCGTTGGGCGGAAAGGTGAATAAGCGCCAATGCAAATAATGAATGCACATAAAACTTTCAAAGCCAACCAAACCAACTTAAACAGATAAACAGATAAACAGATAAACAGATAAACAGATAAACAGATAAACAGATAAACAGATAAACAGATAAACAGATAAACAGATAAACAACCTACCTCTCATCCCACATCCCGTCCCAACCGTTATATCCCCCCCCAGAACACCAATGCCATATTGCCCCGCAACCCAAGCCCAAAGGAACCCAACATGCCCCAGACCCTGACCGTCGTGCGCAACGCCCCCACCACCCCGCTAGGCGCCCCGACCCCCGCCCGCCTGCCGGTCGGCGAACCCATCGCCCAGGCCGCCACCGCCCAGGACCAGACCGATGAAACAGTCGGTGCCAGCATCGGCGTTTGGGAAAGCACCCCCGGCACCTTCCGCCGCCACCTGAAAAACCGCGAATTCAGCCACATCGTCAGCGGCCACTGCACCTTCACCCCCGACGGCGGCGAACCCGTCGAACTGCGCGCAGGCGACGCCGTGCTGTTCCCCGAAAACTGCGAAGGCGTGTGGCAGATCCACGAAACCCTGCGCAAAACCTACGTGCTGTTCTGAAGGAAAGCGCAATGATCGAACGTATCAACCCCGGCCCACGCGCCAGCCAGATGGTGCTGATCGACGGCCGTATCGAAACCTCCGGCATCGTCGCCCTGGCCCCCCAAGGTGACATCGCCGCCCAGACCCGATGCGTACTGGCCCAGCTCGAGCAATGGCTGGCGCAAGTCGGTGCAGGCAAGCACAACATCAGCCGTGTGCAAATCTGGCTGGCAGACATGGCCGAGTTCGCCGCCATGAACGCGGTGTACGACGCCTGGGTGGGTGACCAACCGCCCGTGCGGGCGTGTGTAGGGGCTGCGCTGGCAGCGCCGGAGTACCGTATCGAGATTCAGGCTTTCGGCCAGCGTTGAAATCGCCATCGCGGGGCAAGCCCGCTCCCACAGGTACAACGCCAGATTCAGGCGCTGTGCAATCCTGTGGGAGCGGGCTTGCTCTGCGATTCTTTTCGGCTACAACTCCGGGTCCAACCCCACCTTGTCGCCATGCCAATCGAACCGCTCCACCTCATGCCGGCGCTTTCTGAAGCTGTACGGCGTCTCGCCATACTGCTTGCGAAACCACAGGATGAAGTGCGACGCATCGGAAAACCCGCAGGTCAGGGCAATGGTGGTGATGTTCTGGCTGGTGTTCACCAGCAGCCGCCGGGCATGGTCCAGGCGCAGTTTGCGCCAGTAGTTGGCCGGCGGCTCCTGGGTGTTGGCGACGAACTCGCGGTGCAACTGGCGCGGGTGGGTGCCCACCGCCTCGGCCACCGCCTTCAAGGTCAGCGACGCATCCAGGTTGGCGCGCATGAAGGCAATCGCCCGCTGCACCCGGTCGTTCTGGTACACGCTGTCGCTGGCAGCCTGCTCTTGCTGCTGCTCGGCGCGCTCGTCCACCAGCAGGTACTCAAGGCCCTTCTGCGCGCGCACCGCGCCGCAATGGCGGCGGATCAGGCTGGCGGCGAGGTCAATGGCGGTGCCGCCCGGGCAGGTGATGATGCCGCGGTCGTCCACGTAGCTCTTGTCGATCACCGCGGTGGCCAGCGGAAAGCGCTCCTTGAACTCATCGCGCAAGGTGAAGTGCAACGCACAGCGCCGGCCGTCGAGCAGCCCGGCCTTGCCCAGCACGAACGAGCCTGAGCACAAGGCAATGATCGGGATGTTCGCCGCATGCAGGTCGCGCAGGGCGTCCAGCAGCCACTCGGGCGGGTTGCGGGTTTGCTCCAGCAAACCGCCGGCGAGCACGATGTAGTCGTACTGGGTCCACAGGTTCAGGGGCTTGGTGGGCGAGATGGGCATGCCGCAACTGGCGGTGATCGGCTGGTCGTCCAGGGTCATCCAGTCCCACTGGCAATACACCTGCTGGCTGCGGAACGACTTGTCGGCAGCAAAGCGCAGCGAATCCACCAGGCCCGCCACCGGCACCAGGGTGAACTGGTTCATCAGCACGAAGCCCACGCGCAGTTCGGGCTTGACCGACAGCAGCGGTTGCGGGGCATGACCGGTTTGTACTTGTTGTTCTGCGAACATGGCCTGTGACCTCTGGATATCCGCGTTTTGCGCCATTTTAAGCAGCGCCCGACAGCCGGAATATCATAGATCTACCGGTAAATAGAAGCTTGCGGACAAGCGGCTTACCCGTACCATCAATTGTCATGGCTGTAATATCCGCCCCCGCCAGGCGCTGAGCATCATGTGGCCAACAAGACCAACATGCTCAGAGGCACCCTTTATGTACCGCGGATTCTGGTATGCCCAGGCACTCGACCTGGACAGCGACCTGGCCCCTGCCCTGCAGGACTCGATTCAAGCCGACGTATGCATCGTCGGCGGTGGTTTTCTTGGCCTGTGGTCGGCCATCCGCCTGAAACAGGCGCACCCCGAAAAGACCATCGTCATCGTCGAGCGCGACCGCTGCGGCTCTGGCGCCAGCGGGCGCAACGGCGGCATCGCCACCAACTGGTGGGGCAAGTACCTGTCGGTGCGTACCATCTGCGGTGATGTCGAGGCGCGGCGCATCTGCGAGGCGGCCGAGTCGGCCATCGACGAAATCGGCAGCTTCTGCCAGGAGCACGGCATCGACGCCCAGTACCGCAAGGACGGCTGGCTGTGGACCGCCACCAACCAGCGCCAGATGAACTCGTGGAAGGTGCTCACCGACGGCCTGCAGAAGCTCGACGTCAACCCGTTCCAGGAGCTGGACCGCCAGACCATTCGCGGCCGCGTCGGCTCGCCGCTGGTGCTGGGCGGCATCTTCGACCCCAACGCCGCCACCGTGCAGCCGGCCATGCTCGCCCGCGGCCTGCGCCGGGTGGCATTGAAGCTGGGTGTGCAGATTTTCGAAAAGTCACCGTTCACCCACCTGGTGCGCGGTAAGAACCCGGTGGTACACACCGCCAAGGGCCATGTGAAAGCCAACCACGTGGTGCTGGCGCTCAACGCCTGGGGCGCGCAGTTCCCCGAGCTGCGCCGGATGATCGCCATCATGTCCAGCGACATGGTCGCCACCGCGCCGGTCAAGGCCAAGCTCGACGCCATCGGCTTCAGCCGCGGCGAGTGCATGACCGACTCGCGCACCGTGCTCAACTACTGGCGCAACACCCCGGACGGCCGGGTGGTCTTCGGCAAGCCGCTGGGCCAGTTCGCCTACGCCGGGCGCATCGGCAACCTCTACGAAAAGCCCTCGCCTGCCGCTGACAAGGTGGCCGCCGAACTGCGCCGCCTGTACCCGCAGCTCGAAGACGTACCGGTGGTCAGCAGCTGGACCGGCCCCATCGACCGGGCCATGAAAGGCCTGCCCAACTTCGGCTACCTCGACCACCACCAGACCGTCAGCTACGGCATCGGTTTCTCGGGCAATGGCGTGGCCACCACGGTGTTCGCCAGCCGCATCATCAAGTCGCTGGCCACCCACGCCAACGATGAGTGGGCCAACTGCGGCCTGGTCAACCAGCAGATGAAGCTGCTGCCGCCAGAACCCTTCCGCTTCTTCGGCGCGCACATGGTGCGTGACGCCCTGGTGCGCAAGGAATCGCTGGAAGATCACGACCAGGACGCAGGTTTCATCACCCGCCAGTTGGTCGGCATGGCCCCGGCCGGTTATGTGCCGGCGCAGAAGAAATAAGGATTCGAGCATGAGCGAACACATCGTCTTCCTCGACGACGACGGCCTGGCGCCCTCGACCCGTCTCAAGCGCCCGGACTGCGCCCACACCTGGCAGCAGTTCGCCTACACCCACCCCGACCAGGTGCTGGAGCACCTCAAGGACGCCACGGTGGCGCTGACCTGCAGCGTGCCGCTGCGCGAGGAGCACCTGCGCCAGTTGCCCAAGCTCAAGATGATCTCGCTGGCCCTGACCGGCCGCGACATCGTCGACGTCGAGTATTGCGAGGCCCACGGCATCGAGGTGTCCAGCGTGCCGGGTTATGCCGCCAACACCGTGGCCGAACACAGCCTGGCGATGATCCTCGAGCTGTTCCGCCGCCCCGGCGCCTTCACCCGGCTGATGCGCCAGGTGCATGCCGGTGACAAGCCGCACCAGAACATCTACTTCAACCACCGCATTCGTGACGTGCGCGACAAGCAGCTGGCCATCATCGGCAGCGGCCCCATCGCCCTGCGCCTGGCCCACCTGGCCCGCGCCTTCGGCATGCAGGTGCTGTTCGAAGACCGTGGCGGCAAGCGCCGTGGCCCGGACTGCCGGCCGTTGGCCGAGCTGCTGAAAAGCTGCGACGTGCTGTCGATCAACTGCCCGCTGACGCCGGAAACCTACAACCTGGTCGATGCCCCGCAGCTGGCGTTGATGAAGCCGGACGCGGTGGTGGTCAACACCGGCCGCGGCGGCGTGGTCAACGAGGCCGCGCTGATCGACGCACTGCTGCACGGGCGCCTGGGCGGCGTGGCGCTGGATGTGGTCGAAGTCGAGCCGCTGCACCCCAGCAACCCGCTGTTCCAGCTGATCGAGCGCGATGATTTCTTGCTCAACCCGCACATTGCCTGGAGCAGCGAGGACGCCATGCAGCAGCTGATGGACAGCGCCGTGGACAACATCACCGACTTCTTCGCCCGCCAGGGCACCGAAAAAAGGATTCGCAGCGCATGACCCTCGTTACCAAGAGCAGCTATGTCGACGGCGCCTTCGTCGCCCTGGGCAGCAGCACCGATATCCTCGAAAACCGCAACCCGTCCAACCCCGGCGAGGTGGTCGAGCGCTTCGAGCGCGCCGACCAGGCGCTCACCGAAAAGGCCCTGGCTGCCGCCCGCCGCGCACAACCCGGCTGGGCCCGCAGCAATCCGCAACAGCGTGCCGACGCGCTGGACTTCATCGGTAGCGAAATCCTCGCCCGCCGCGAAGAGTTGGCCGTACTGCTGGCCCGCGAAGAAGGCAAGATCGTCCGCGAAGCCTTGGGCGAAGTGGACCGCGCCGGCCGCTCGTTCAAGTTCTACGCCCAGGAAGCCCTGCGCGCCGAGGGCGAGAAGTACCAGTCGGTGCGCCAGGACGTCGGTATCGACGTGTTCACCCAGCCGCTGGGCGTGATCGGCATCATCGCGCCGTGGAACTTCCCCATCGCCATTCCGGCATGGAAGATCGCCCCGGCGCTGTGCTTCGGCAACTGCGTGGTGTTCAAACCCGCAGAGCTGGTGCCCTCCTCGGCCTGGGCGCTGGCCGAAATCATCTCCCGTGCGGGGCTGCCGGCGGGTGTGTTCAACATGCTGGTCGGCCCGGGGCGCAGCGTCGGCGACACGATCATCCGCTCGCCGCAGGTAGACGGCATCAGCTTCACCGGCTCCGAGAACACCGGCCGGCAAATCGCCAAGCTGGCCGCCGAAGGCATGAAGAAAGTGCAACTGGAAATGGGCGGCAAAAACCCGCTGGTGGTACTGGACGACGCAGACCTTGAGCAGGCCGTGGAAGTGGCCTTGAACGGCTCGTTCTACAGCACCGGCCAACGCTGCACCGCCAGCTCCCGGGTGATCGTCACCGAGGGTATTCACGATGCCTTCGTCGCGCGCCTGGCCGAGCGCACCCGCGCGCTGAAGGTAGGTGATGCGCAACAGGCCAGCACCGATATCGGCCCGGTGGTCGATGGCCGCCAGCTGGAGCAGAACCTTGCCTACGTGGCCAGCGGCCGCGAGCAAGGGGCCAGGCTGGTATGTGGTGGCGAGGCCGTGGAAAACGCCGCAGGGGCGTACTTCTTCACCCCGGCGCTGTTCACCGAAGTAACCCCTGAAATGCGCATCTACCGCGAGGAGATTTTCGGCCCGGTACTGAGCGTGCTCAAGGTGCGTGACTACGACGAGGCGTTTGCCGCTGCCGAAGACACCGCGTTCGGTTTGTCGGCCGGTATCGTCACCACCTCGCTGCGCCATGCCGAGCACTTCAAGCGCAACAGCTCGGCGGGGATGGTGATGGTCAACCTGCCCACCGCCGGGGTGGACTACCACGTGCCGTTCGGCGGCAACGGCGCGTCGAGCCTGGGCTCGCGCGAGCAAGGCACCCATGCGCGGCAGTTCTTTACCCGGGTGAAGACCACTTACCAGTTGGCCTGACCGGGCCCTATCGCCGGCAAGCCGGCTCCTACAGGTAGATCGCGTGCAACTTGCATAACACGCCCCCCCGTAGAAGCCGGCTTGCCGGCGATAGCCATCTCCAACCCCATGCAACACGTGAGGTAGATAGCAACATGGCCAAGGCCGCCGATGTCGTAGTGCAATGCCTGGAAAACGAACGCGTCGAGTATGTGTTCGGCATCCCTGGCGAAGAAAACCTCGACCTGCTCGAGTCCCTGCGCAAGTCGAAGATCAAGCTGGTACTGACCCGCCACGAGCAATCCGCAGGTTTCATGGCCGCCACCTACGGCCGCCTCACCGGCAAGACCGGGGTCAGCCTGTCGACCTTGGGCCCCGGCGCCACCAACCTGGTCACCGCCAGCGCCTATGCGTACCTGGGCGGCATGCCGATGCTGATGATCACCGGCCAGAAGCCGATCAAGAAGTCCAAGCAGGGCCGCTTTCAGATCATCGATGTCTGCGGCATGATGGCCCCGATCACCAAGTACACCCACCAGTTCGCCTCGGCCGACAACATCCCGGCGCGCATGCGCGAAGCCTTCCGCCTGGCCGAAGAAGAAAAGCCCGGCGCCGTGCACCTGGAACTGCCGGAAGACATCGCCGCCGAGCAGACCGACAGCCTGCCGATCCCACCCAGCCTGCACCGTCGCCCGCTGGCCGAGCACAAGGCCATCGAGGCCGCCGTCGAGAAGCTGAAGAACGCCCGCAGCCCGATCCTGGTAATCGGCGCCGGCGCCAACCGCAAGATGACCGCCAAGGTGCTCAAGCAACTGATCGACAAGACCGGCATCCCGTTCATCACCACGCAAATGGGCAAGGGGGTGGTGGACGAGCGCCACCCGCGCTTCCTGGGCAATGCCGCGCTGTCGTCCGGCGATTTCGTGCACCGCGCCATCGAGGCCGCCGACCTGATCATCAACATCGGCCACGACGTGATCGAAAAGCCGCCGTTCTTCATGGTGCGTGGTGGTACCGAGGTTATCCACGTGAGCTTCCGCTCGGCCGAAGTGGATGCCGTGTACTTCCCGCAAGTGGAAGTGATCGGCGATATCGCCAACGCCGTGTGGCAAATCGGCGAAGCGCTGAACGATACCGCCCACTGGGACTTCACCCGCCTGCTGGAAATCCGCGAAGCCAACGAAGCGCAAACCATCGAAGGCGCCGACGACGACCGCTTCCCGGTGTACCCGCAGCGGCTGGTGGCCGATATCCGCCGGGTGCTGCCGTCCGAAGGCATCGTGGCCCTGGACAACGGCATCTACAAAATCTGGTTCGCGCGCAACTACAAGGCCCACAAGCCCAACACCGTACTGCTGGACAACGCCCTGGCGACCATGGGTGCAGGGCTGCCGTCGGCCATGGCCGCGCACCTGGTGCACCCGGACCGCCCGGTGATTTCGGTGTGTGGCGATGGCGGTTTCATGATGAACAGTCAGGAGCTGGAAACGGCAGTACGCTTGGGGATGCACATCACCGTGGTGATTCTGCGTGACGATGGCTACGGCATGATCCGCTGGAAGCAGGCCAACATGGGCTTCACCGACTTCGGCCTGGATTATGGCAACCCGGACTTCGTCAAGTACGCCGAGTCTTATGGCGCCAACGGCTACCGCGTGGAAAGCGCCGAAGCCTTGCTACCGCTGCTGGACCATTGCATTTCCAACCCGGGCGTACATGTGATCGATTGCCCGGTAGACTACAGCGAGAACGACCAGATTCTGAACAACCAACTGCGCGCCCGGGCGTTGGCGGTGTAACGCTCCCGCATTGGCCTGTGCTGTACCTGTAGGAGATTGCCCAGCCCTGCGGGCTGCGCTGTCGCGCAGATGCACCGCGCTCCTGTGGGAAGCGGCCTTGTGTCGCGACAGGGCTGCGCAGCAGCCCCGGCAATTTTGCATGAGGCCGAGGCCTTGGGGCCGCTTTGCGCCCCATCTCGACCGGACGGCGCCCCGGCAAGGCCGCCTCCCACAGGGAACGTCACACGGCCAACGTGGGAGCGGGCTTGCCCCGCGATACAGCCACCGCCATCTGGCATACTCCGCCGATCCCCCTGCCCCTCGGTACAACAATGACAACAGCAGACGGCACCCACAAACACAAAGGCTACCGGCGCATCATCCCGTCGATGACCGCCCTGCTGCAGTTCGAGGCCGTGGCCCGGCTCAACAGCTTCACCCTGGCGGCAAAAGAGCTGGGCGTGACCCAGGCCGCGGTGAGCAAGCAAATCAAGGTGCTCGAAGAAAACATCGGCGCCTTGCTGTTCCACCGTTCGCACCGCAACATACAACTTACCGAAAGCGGCGAGTTGCTGTTTTCGATCATTTCCGACTCGTTGCAACGGGTCGCCAGCGCCTTCGATCAAATTACCCAGGGTTGTGGCCAGCATGAAATAGTGCTGGGCTCCACTGCGCCGTTTTCGCAACTTCGCATCATGCCCCGACTTAACGCATTGAATGACAACTTGCCGAATATACAACTGCGCCTGGCCACGCAAATGTTCATGGGCGATTTGCGTACCCGGGAATATGACCTGGATATTCGCTATGGCGATGGAAAGTGGGAGGACGGCACCTCGATCCTGTTGTTCGAGGAAGAGGTGTTCCCGGTGTGCTCCCCGGCCTGGCTGGCACGCAACCCGGCCCCGGTAACGCTTGAGGAGCTGGCCGTGGCCGGGCTGCTCGATGCCGCCTCCACCTCCGAGGGCTGGTACACCTGGCCTACCTGGTTCAAGGGCCTGGGCCATACCCCCAGCACCCTGCGCACCAACCTGCGCTGCAGCCTGTACACCGACTCGGTCAACGCAGCATTGCAGGGCTATGGCATCTCCCTGGGCTGGGGGCGGCTGGTCGAGCACCTGCTCGACAGCGGCGAGCTGGTGCGCCTGGAACCCTTCGTGGTCAGGCCCCGGGAGGCCTACTACGTGATCGTGCCCCATGGCCGGCGCATCGACCAGCAGACCTGGGCCATCGTCCAGTGGCTGCAGGGCAAGGTCGCCCCCCCCTCGTCGCTTGAATAACTTGAAGTAATGCGAAGCGGAAAATTAACCGCATTGACGCTCCCTCAGGCCACTTTGATAATCAAGCCCATATAAAGCCTTGCTTATCCAATAATAAAAGTGCCTGAGGTTTCACATGATAATCGCCTCCCTAAAATCTCATCGGGACCTTATTGCCGCGCGTCAACCGGGCGTGGGCATGGCCGGCGAACTGTACAGTCGCCAGGATATCTTCGACACCGACCTGAATATCTTTTTCTACAAGCACTGGATTCAAGTTGCGGTGACCGCCGATGTGGAAGAACCCGGTGATGTCTTCACCGTGGACATCGGCAAGGCCTCGGTGCTGATCGTGCGCGACGACGACGAACAGGTGCGTGCCTACCGCAACGTCTGCCGCCACCGCGGCGCCCGGCTCAAGGCGCCCGGCAAGTCCACCGTCGGCATGCTGGTATGCCCCTACCACCAGTGGACCTACGACCTGGACGGCAGCCTCAAGCATGTCAAGAACATGGGCAAGGACTTCGATCCCAAGTGCCGCAGCCTGATCCCGGTGCACTGCAAGGTGATCGGCGCGCACATTTTGATTTGCCTGAGCGACAACCCGCCCGAGGACATCGCCGACCTGGAAGAGGTGATGGGCCCGCGCTTCGCCCCGTTCGACCTGACCAACACCAAGATTGCCTACGAGCTGGACTACGTCGAGCAAGGCAACTGGAAGCTGGTGATGGAGAACAACCGCGAGTGCTACCACTGCGAAGGCACCCACCCCGAGCTGATCGTCTCGTACCAGTCCGAAGACCTCGGCGTGAGCTTCGACGAGATGACCGACGAGGCCCGCGCCTCCTATGATGCCTATCAAATCCGCAAGGCCGGCATCGAAGCCGACTGGGAGCGTTCGGGCCTGCTGTGGCAGACCGTGGAGCACCTGGCCGACGACGCGCCAACCCAGTTCCGCACCCAGCGCATGATCATCGCCGGCAGCGGCGAGTCGCAGACCCTCGACACTAAAGTGGCCTGCAGCAAGCTGCTGGGCAACCTCACCCGCAAGGATTTGGGCGACACCCACCTGTGGGGCAACAACGCGTGGTGCCACGTGATGAGCGACCACGCCATGATCAGCTGGATCATCCCGCTGTCGCCCGAGCAAACCCTGGTGCGCACCAAGTGGCTGGTGCACAAGGATGCCGTCGAGGGTGTGGACTACGACCTGCAGAAGCTCACCGAAGTGTGGGTGGCAACCACCCAGCAGGACGCCGCGCTGGTGGCCATCACCCACAGCGGCACCCAGGACCCGGCCTTCGTGCCCGGCGCCTACTCGGTGTTCACCGAGCCCTACGTCGACCAGTTCGCGCGCTGGTACGCCTCGCGCCTGGCCGCCCACGGAGTCTGATGCCATGACCCAGTACCAGAACATCGCCGCCCTGCGCGCCGACCAGCGCTTCGCCGACACCGACCATTGGGCCGCCTTCGGCGCCCAGTGGGGCAGCGGCGAAGGCAAGCGCATCGAATGCCTGAGCGTGGTGGCCGAAACCCACGACGTGAAGACTTTTACCTTCCACTGCCCGGACTACCAGGCGCTGGCCTACGAGCCCGGCCAGTTCCTGACTGTGTCGCCGGTGATCGACGGGCAGAGCGTGTCGCGCTGCTACACCCTGTCGTCCACCCCGACCCGGCCGTTCACTTTCTCGATCACCGTCAAGCGGGTGCCGGGGGGCGCGGTGTCCAACTGGCTGCACGACAACCTGCATGCCGGCGCCGCACTGGCCGCCTCGGGCCCGGCGGGCATCTTCACTCCTGTGGCGGGCCCGTCGCACAAGCTGCTGTACCTGTCGGCCGGCTCCGGGGTGACCCCGCTGATGGCCATGACCCGGGCCGCCGCCGACCTGCAGGCCGACCTGGATATCGTCTTCGTGCACAGCGCGCGCACGCCCAAGGACATCATCTTCCGCGATGAACTGGCGCGCCTTGAAAAGAGCATGCCGCGCCTGCGCACGCTGTTCTTCTGCGAGAACACCGGCGACGAACCGGACTGGGCCGGCCCGCTGGGGCGCCTGTCGCTGGAGGAGCTGCAACGGCAGATCCCTGACTTCAAGGAGCGCGAAGTCTTCACCTGTGGCCCCAAGGGCTACATGGACGCAACCAAGGCCCTGCTCGGCAATGGCGGCTTTGACTTGAAGCACTACCACCAGGAGAGCTTCGACATCGGCGCCGAGCCGGAGCCGGCCCCGGCGCCTGCAGCAGGCCAGGCCCAGGACAGCTTCACCGTGGTGCTGGCGCGCTCGGGCAAGACCTTCACCATGCGCGCCGACCAGACCGTGCTGGCCGCGGCCAAGCAGGCCGGCGCCGTGGTGCCCTCCTCCTGCAGCCAGGGGGTGTGCGGCACCTGCAAGAGCGCGGTGCTGGAGGGCAGTGTCGAGATGCAGCACAACGGCGGCATCCGCCAGCGTGAAATCGACAAGGGCCTGCGCCTGCTGTGCTGCAGCCGGCCCACTTCCGACCTGGTCATCGACCTCTGACACGGCGCCTGCGGGCGCCTTTTGCAGTTTCCTAGGCATCC
Source organism: Pseudomonas fakonensis (assembly GCF_019139895.1). Taxonomy (GTDB): domain Bacteria; phylum Pseudomonadota; class Gammaproteobacteria; order Pseudomonadales; family Pseudomonadaceae; genus Aquipseudomonas; species Aquipseudomonas fakonensis. The sequence goes on from NZ_CP077076.1 coordinate 3,449,419, forward strand.
GCGCGGCTGCGGCGAACAGCGTGGGAGCGGGCTTGCCCCGCGATAGCGGTACCGGCATCGCTATCGCTATCGCGGGGCAAGCCCGCTCCCACGAGTTCCTGCATCAACCTCCAACCAACAGGCAAACCCTCCCGCCGAACAATCCTGCACCCCCCACTCAGCGACGAAGCCAAGCGCAGCCCCTGTGCCCCGCGACTTGCAACAATAAAAAGGAAATAGCCGATGCGTGCAAACCATGGCCTGTTCAAAGGCCTCAACCCTACGGTGACCGTGTGGTCACTGCTTATCGTCATGGCCTTCGTGGCCCTGTGCGCCACCCAGGGCGAACAGGCCGCCGGGGTGTTCAAAAGTGCCTCCGACGCCATCCTCGACAACCTCAAGTGGTTCTACATCGCGCTGGTCAGCGGCGTACTGGTGTTGCTGGTGGTGGTCGCCTTCAGCCGCTACGGCACCCTGCGCCTGGGCCGCCCGGACGAGCGCCCGGAGTTCAGCTTCCCGGCCTGGATCGCCATGCTGTTCAGCGCCGGCATGGGCGTGGGGCTGATCTTCTGGTCGGTGGCAGAGCCGGTGCTGCACTACGCCAGCAACCCCTTCACCCCCGGGCTTTCCGACGCATCGGCAGCCATGGCCATGCGCCTGACCCTGTTCCACTGGGGCCTGCACCCCTGGGCGATCTTCACCGTGATCGGCCTGGGCCTGGCCTACTTCGCCTACCGCGAAGGCCTGCCGCTGGCGCTGCGCTCAGTCCTCTACCCGCTGATTGGCCAGCGCATCTACGGGCCTATCGGCCACACCGTGGACATCATCGGTGCGGCAGTCACCGCCTTTGGCGTGTCGCAATCGCTGGGCATGGGCGTGGAACAGATCAACGCCGGGCTCAAGGACGTGTTCGGCGTGCCGGTGAGCCTGTCGTTCAAGCTGGGCATCATCGCCGTGGTCACGGTGATCGCCTCCATTTCACTGGTGGCGGGCCTTTCCAAGGGTATGAAGCGCCTGTGCACGGTGAACATGTGGATCTCCATCGGCCTGATGCTGGTGGTGCTGGCCCTGGGCCCGACCAACTACCTGCTCAACCTGCTGCTGGAGTCGGCCGGTGACTACGTGCAGAACATCGTCGGCCTGAGCTTCTGGACCGACAGCCAGGCCAACAGCGGCTGGCAGAACAGCTGGACCGCCTTCTACTGGCCCTGGTGGATGACCTGGGGGCCGTTCGTGGGCCTGTTCATCGCACGGATTTCCCGCGGGCGGACCATCCGCGAGCTGGTGTTTGGCGCACTGCTGGTGCCCACCCTGGTGACCATGATCTGGATGGCGGTGTTCGGCGGCTCGGCGCTCAAGGACGAGCAGCAGGCACGCCAGGCCCATGCCGCGCTGCCGGTGGCCGAGCAGAGCGCGGCCGGCGACTTTACCGGTGGCCCGATCCTGCAGGCCACCCGCCACGACACCACCACGGCGATGTTCACCCTGCTCGAGCGCCTGGACGGCCCCACCGTGGGCGCCATCCTCAGCGTGATCGTGTGCCTGCTGCTGGCGGTGCACTTCGTCACCGCCGCCGACGCCGGCACCCAGGTGCTGTGCATGCTCAACTCGCTGGGCAGCATCGACCCGCCGAACTGGCTGCGGGTGATGTGGTGCGTGCTGGAAGGCGCCATCGCTGCCAGCCTGATCATTGCCGGCGGGCTGGTGGCGATACAGATGGCCAGTATTGTGGTGGGGCTGCCGATTGCCGTGTACATGCTGGTGACCGGCTACAGCCTGTGCCGCAGCTTGCGCGCCCATGAAGGGTCGGTGACGCTGGGCACCCCTGCCCCGGAACCCGTGCGTGTGGTGGCCGGGACCGTCGTCGAAAACCACTGACGCCCATCGCGGGGACGTGGGAGCGGGCTTGCCCCGCGATGCTGTCGACACAAGAACCGGGGCCGCCATTGCGCAGCCCCGGTTTTTTTGTGTCGCCGATTCGGGCCCTATCGCCGGCAAGCCGGCTCCTACAGGGCTGCATGCCCCCACACGGCAAAAAATGGCTGTGCCAAAATGAATAAATAGTTATAAGATAACGTTTCATTTGACACCCATTCCTGCCTGCGACCCATTCCCGATGACAAGCGCCTCAGCCACCCCCACCCTGCTCACCCAGCGCCTGCAGAGCATCGATGCCCTGCGCGGCCTGGTGATCCTGTTCATGCTGCTCGACCACGTGCGCGAGACCTTCTTCCTGCACCGCCAGGTCAGCGACCCGATGAACGTCGATGTCACCGACCCCAGCCTGTTCGCCAGCCGCACCCTGGCCCACCTGTGCGCGCCGGTGTTCGTGCTGCTGACGGGCCTGTCGGCCTACCTGTACGGCGAGAAGTACCAGGGCCGGCGCGATGTGTCGGCATTCTTGTTCAAGCGCGGGCTGTTCCTGGTGGTGCTGGAGTTCACCCTGGTGAACTTCGCCTGGACCTTCCAGCTGCCGCCGAGCGTGATCTACATGCAGGTGATCTGGGCCATCGGCGTGAGCATGATCGCCCTGTCGCTGCTGGTGTACCTGCCACGTGCGGCGCTGGTGGCCCTGGGCGTGGTACTGGTGGCCGGGCACAACCTGCTGGACGGCCTGCACTTTGGCCCGGAGTCGGCGATGCACGTGCCGTGGGCGATTTTGCATGACCGTGGCTGGCTGGAAGTGTCCGACAGCCTGCGCCTGCGCACCTCCTACCCGGTGCTGCCGTGGATTGGCGTGATTGCGCTGGGCTACGCCCTGGGGCCGTGGTTCGGCCGTGGCAGCGATGCCGGCGTACGCCAAAAGCACCTGCTGCTGGCCGGCGCCGCCGCGCTGCTGGGCTTTGTGGTGCTGCGCCTGCTCAACGGCTACGGCGAAGCACCATGGCACAGCTACCCGGCGTTCACTCAAACCCTGATGAGCTTCTTCAACATCACCAAGTACCCGCCGTCGCTGCTGTTCCTGAGCCTGACCCTGGGCTGCGGCCTGTTGCTGCTGCGCGGCTTCGAGCGCGCAGGCGCGGCCCGCTGGATCGGCGTGCTGGCGGTATTCGGCGCCGCACCGATGTTCTTCTACCTGCTGCACCTGTATGTACTGAAAGTGCTGTACGTGATCTGCGTAGCGCTGTTCGGGCTGAACCATGGCGAGTACTTCGGTTTTGACGGCATTGGCGCGGTGTGGCTGGGCTCGGTGTTGCTGGCGGCGGCGCTGTACTTGCCAGTGCGCTGGTTTGCCCGGTTGAAGGCGCGTCGGCGTGATATTGCCTGGCTCAAGTATTTGTGATCACTGGCCCGGCCTCATCGCCGGCAAGCCGGCTCCTACAGGTACGGCACAGGCCTGAGAGCTGTGCGATGGGGCCGCAACGAGCCAAAAACGTTTCCACCCGGCGGTCGATGGACTACCATGCCCGCCGCCGGTTTCCACCAGGAATTAATAGGGAATCCCCAGGCCGCCCAGCGCGTGCCAAAGGGAACTGCCCCCGCAACTGTAGGTGCCGAGCCCGCGCCATCGATGCCACTGGATCATGTATCCGGGAAGGCTGGCGCCGGGCCAGGACGCACCAGTCAGGAGACCTGCCGGCACACATTTACCAACCGGCGGGGTGTCCGGGATGGCCATCTCCACCCCTTGCGGGTGCTGCCCCTCGCCCTGCGCGACGGGCCCGGCGATGCCTGTCCGTGCGTTCATTCCGTGCACCGTAGATAGGAGATCGCCCACCATGCTGCCCCGTTTCGCCGCCCTGCTCGCCGGCCTGTCGCTGACTGGCCTTGCCCAGGCCGCCGCCACCCACTACCCGCTCACCGTCGACAACTGCGGCGCCCCGCAGACCTTCGCCCAAGCCCCCGAGCGCGCCGTGACCATCGGCCAGGCCGGCACCGAGATGCTCTACGCCCTGGGCCTTGGCGACAAGCTGGCCGGCACCTCGCTGTGGTTCAACAACGTGCTGCCCGAGTACGCCGCGCAAAACGCCAAGGTGCCGCGCCTGGCCGACAACGACCCAAGCTTCGAAGCGGTGGTGGGCAAGCGCCCGCAACTGGTGGCGGTGCAGTTCGAGTGGATGGTCGGCGCCCAGGGCGTGGTGGCCACCCGCGAGCAGTTCGACGAGCTGAAGATCCCCACCTACCTGCTGCCCTCGGACTGCGAAGGCAAGGACAACCTGGTGGGCGCCGACGGCACCCGCCTGCAGCCGTTCAAGGTCGACAGCATCTACAAGAGCGTCAGCCAGCTGGCCGAAATCTTCGACGTGCAGGCCCGTGGCCAACAGCTCAACGCCGAGCTCAAGGGCCAGCTGGATCACGCCCGTCAGCAACTGGCCGGCAAGGACCTGAGCCACACCAGCGCGCTGTTCTGGTTCTCCAGCGCCGACCTTGAGATGGACCCATACGTGGCCGGCCGCCAGGGCGTGGCCGACTTCATGCTGCAGACCCTGGGCGTGCGCAACGTGGTCGAGTCCAACGAAGAATGGCCCACCGTGGGCTGGGAAACCCTGGCCAAGGCCAACCCCACCTGGCTGATCATCGCGCGCATGGACCGCCGCCGCTTCCCCGCCGACGACTACCAGAAGAAGCTTGATTTTCTGCGCAACGACCCGGTGGCCAAGAACATGGACGCGGTGAAGAACGGCCGCATCATCGTGCTCGACGCCGACGCCATGCAGGCCGGCATCCGCCTGTTCAAGGGCCTGGAGCGCTTGTCTGACGCCTTCGCCACGGGTAAAGCGCCGCAACCATGAGCCGCCTGTTCCCCCTGAGCCTGGCAGCCCTTGTGGCCCTGCTTACCGCCTTGCTGGCCGGCATCGCCATCGGCGAAACCCGTGTCTCCACGCAGGTGGTGTGGCAGGTGCTGGCCAACCATTTGTGGCAGGCCGGCCACGTGCTCGACCCGATCGATGCCGGCATTGTCTGGAACTACCGACTGCCGCGCACCCTGGTGGCCGCAGCCTGCGGTGCCGGGCTGGCTACCTGCGGGGTGATTTTGCAGGCGCTGCTGCGCAACCCGCTGGCCGAACCCTACCTGCTGGGGTTGTCGGCCGGTGCTTCCACCGGTGCGGTGGCGGTGGGCCTGCTGGGCCTGGGCGGCGCGGCGCTGTCGTTGTCCGGCGGTGCCTTCATCGGCGCGCTGGCGGCCTTCGGCCTGGTGCTGCTGTTGTCGCGGGCCAGCGGCAGCAGCCACAACAATGCCCAGGTGATTCTGGCCGGCATTGCCGGCTCGCAACTGTTCAATGCCCTGACCGCATTTTTGATTACCAAGTCGGCCACCGCCGAGCAGGCGCGCGGCATCATGTTCTGGCTGCTGGGTAACCTCAGCGGCGTGCGCTGGCCCTCGGTGTGGCTGGCCTTGCCGGTGGCGCTGCTGGGCCTGGTGGTGTGCCTGTGGCACCGCCGCGCGCTGGATGCCTTCACCTTCGGCGCCGACTCGGCCGCATCGTTGGGTGTGCCGGTACGCCGCACGCAACTGCTGCTGATCAGCTGTGCGGCGCTGGTGACTGCAGTGATGGTGTCGATTGTCGGCGCCATTGGTTTCGTCGGCCTGGTCATCCCCCACGCCCTGCGTTTGCTGCTGGGCGCCGGCCACAGCCGCCTGCTGCCCGCCAGTGCTCTGGGTGGCGCGCTGTTTCTGATTCTGGCCGATATCCTTTCGCGCACCCTGATCAGCGGCCAGGTGATCCCGGTGGGCGTGGTCACCGCGCTGATCGGCGCGCCGGTGTTCGCGCTGATTCTGGTCAGCCGCCGGGGGCGCCCATGACCGCCATGAACCCCCTCGCCATCGCCCCCCTCGCCTGCCACAACTTGAGCCTGCGCCTGGGCGAGCGCGACGTGCTGCAAGGCATCGACCTGGCCGTAAACCCTGGCGAGACGCTGGGTATCGTCGGCCCCAACGGCTCGGGCAAATCCACCCTGCTCAAGCTGCTGGCCGGCCTGCGCACACCCAGCAGCGGCAGCGTGCAGTTGCTCGGCGAGCCCTTGGCAAAACTGCCGCGCCGGCGCATCGCCCAGCTGCTGGCCCTGGTGGAGCAACAGGCCGACACGCAAGACGCCATCAGCGTGTTCGACGCCGTGGCCCTGGGCCGCACGCCGTGGCTGTCGGCCCTGGCGCCGTTCGGCCGGCAAGACCGCGCCATCGTCGACCAGGCCCTGGCCGACGCGGACGCCAGCCACCTGCGCGAGCGCATCTGGCGCGAGTTGTCTGGCGGCGAGCGCCAGCGCGTGCACATCGCCCGCGCCCTGGCCCAGCGCCCGCAGCTGTTGCTGCTGGACGAGCCCACCAACCACCTCGACATCCAGCACCAGCTGGGCCTGCTGCAACAGGTGCAGGCCCTGCCGGTGACCACCCTGGTGGCCCTGCACGACCTCAACCAGGCGCTCACCTGCGACCGCCTGGCAGTGCTCGACCAAGGCCGCCTGGTCGCCCTCGGCCCCCCCGAAAGCGTGCTCACCCCAGAGCGGCTGCTGAGCACTTTCGGCGTGCACGCCCACTACCTCACCGACCCCTACGACGGCGCGCGCATCCTGCGCTTTCGCGCCCCCTGAACCAGGACGTTCCGCCCATGTTGCCGCGCTCCACCACTGCCCTGCTGCTCGCCACCCTGCTGACCACCACCGCCGCCCAGGCCGAGGTGCATGAAGTGCAGATGCTCAACCGCGGCGCCGACGGCGCCATGGTCTATGTGCCCGACCACCTGCACATCGCCCCGGGCGACAGCGTGCGCTTTGTGCCGACCCAGGCCGGGCACAACGCCGCCAGCCTGCCCGCCCTGCTGCCGGCGGGTGCCACGGCGTTCAAGAGCAAGCTCAACCAGCCCTTCGAGCAGGTGTTCGAGGCGCCCGGGCTGTATGGCATCCAGTGCATCCCGCACCTGGCCATGGGCATGGTGATGCTGATCCAGGTCGGCGACAGCCAGGGCGCCAGCCTGCCTGACAATCTCCCGGCCCGGGCCAAGGCACGCCTAGCCGCGCAGCTGCAAAAACTGGAGGCCGGCCAGTGAAACAGGTTTTCATCGCCCTGCCCCTGCTTGGCCTGAGCCCGCTGGCCCTGGCCGAGTCCGCCCAGTCGCAGGCCAACGGCTTTGTCGAGGACAGCAGCTGGAGCCTCCTCAACCGCACCGTGTACGACCAGCGCGACTACAAGCACGGCGGGCGCAACAGCGGCGCGCGCAACGCCTACAAGCCGCGCAACGAACGCAACGGCCTGGCCGAGGAATGGGCCTACGGCCTGATGGGTACCTTCAGCTCGGGTTTTACCCAGGGCCTGATCGGCGTCGGCATGGATGCCCACGCCTACCAGGGCGTGCAACTGGACAGCGGCGGCGGCCGCGCCGGCAAGGCGCGCCTGCTGGGCGTGGACAACGCCGGCCACCCGAAAAACACATACAGCCGTGGCGGCGCCGCCGTGAAGCTGCGCCTGTCCAACACCGTGCTGTCCTACGGCGAGCAACGGGTGAAAACCCCGGTGTTCAGCTCATCCGACAGCCGCCTGCTGCCCGAGACCGCCACCGGCTGGTTCCTCACCAGCAACGAAATCGACACGCTCAAGCTGGTGGCCGGCCACTTCAACGAAAGCACCGACCGTAATGCCTCAAGCCACAACCAGGGCTTCGTGGTGAACTACTCCAACGCTCGCCAAGGCAACGCCTTCGACCTGGCCGGCGCGGTGTGGAACCCCAACGCCAATGTCAGTGCCAGCCTGTACACCTCGCGCTACGAAGACAGCTGGAACCAGCATTACCTGGGCAGCACCCTGAGCCACGCCATCGACGAGCAGCGCAGCGTCAGCCTGGACCTGAACCTGTACCGCACCACCGACACCGGCAAGGCGCTGTCCGGGCGCATCGACAACACCACCTGGAGCCTGGTCGGCCGTTATGCCCAAGGCCCCCACGCGTTCAGCCTGGGTTGGCAGCAGGTCGACGGCAACACGCCGTTCGACTACGTCACCCGCGGCGCCATCTTCATCGCCAACGCCGTGCAGATGTCCGACTTCAACGCCCCCAACGAAAAGTCCTGGCAGGCTCGCTACGACCTGAACATGGGCGCGTTCGGCGTGCCGGGGCTGAACCTGACGGCGCTGTATGTGCGCGGGTTCGATATCGACGGCACCCATGTCGACCCTACGGGCGGGTATGCGTACCTGGGCTATGGCAAGGATGGCAAGCACTGGGAGCGCGACCTGGAGGCTCGGTATGTGGTGCAGAGCGGCAAGGCCAAGGGGCTGAGCTTTTCGGTGCGGCATAACGTGCACCGGGGGGATACGGCGCAGGCGGAGCTGGATGGGGATCAGATTCGCCTGGCGGTGGAATATCCGCTGACAGGTTCGTTCTGAACGGGTTTGACCTGGTAGGGCCAGCCGGTTAACCTCCCGCACGTTGCTGTCAATCCAGCAACCGGGCGTCGCGGCCCGCAATGCAAAAGGCGCTCAGCGCCCCACCCTCACAATCGCAGGCGCTTTTTTTGTGCCCGCTTTCTGTGCAATGGCGGCTGTGCGTGGGAGACCTTCGGGTCTGCCGGGTTTCCTTTTGCCTCGGTCCGCGAACCCGCGTACAGCTGCCACCCTAATCGTTTCGCGGCGATGGTTGGCAGCTCCACCGCAAAAGGAGTTCCACCATGACCAAGGGAATACCTGATCCACCCCAGCAACCCTGCTGCGACCTCTACGCCTTCGGCACCTGCAACCACCACCACGCCCCGCTGTTCACCGTTCGCCCCGGCGTCTTCGCCGAGGAAGCATTGGTGCATGCGATCCAGCTCGTTCAACAGGCCTACCAGTCCACCACCCTCGCCCGTGAAGATGCACAGGGCGATGCGCGGCGCTTGCTGGGCAGCTCGCAGCTGTCGCTGGAAATGACCGAGGCGCTGTTGAACAAGGTGCTGGATGGCCTCGTGCTGTTGCCGAGCAACCCGCCTGCGCCCAAGCGGCCGGGGCGGTTGGCGAAACCGGTACAGGCGCAGGACTACCGCTAGATGGGAAACCAGTGCTTGGCTGGCAGGTCTGCCGCCAAGTACTGGCGATGTTCAAGGATGATCGTGACAAGCCAATGGATGACGAGAGATTCTGATGCTTCGAAAAGTGATGCTGTACGGCTTGGTGCTTCTCTGCACAGGCTGTGTAAAAACGGCTCGGCAACCACCGGCAATGTTGGAGTTCATTGACATCCACAAAGATCACCGCGGGGATTACAGCTTTTTATTCAGCAGCAATATCGATCTTTTCACGATATTCGACATCCCTGATATCCACAGCAAATCCCCACCTGCCCTGATCTGCTCGTTCGATGGAGACATGGATTTTACAGGCGATCATATGATCTACGCGCAGGCCATGGGTATTGTGGCCCGCACAACTGACCCGGCTATCTACGAGGCGGAAATGCGGTTCCATTATACCCATCGCAACGATAAACCTGCCCCACTGGACAGCTATGAATACTACCTGGCACTCCTTCAGGGCGGCTCAGCGATCAACTGCAAGGTAAGCGTCACCTACTGGGGGTTCAAACCGTACCTCTCGGAGGTGCTCACTGTACCCAGCGCATTGATGCTTGAACGCTTCGGGCAAAAAGCGCAGTGAAGGCTGCGCAGCGGCTGATCGGCAGTGACCAACCGCTGCAGCTTTGCCCGGCAGGCACTCCCAGCGACGTACGGCGCGTATGAAAACCTGCGGCCGCACCGGTCATTGCGGGGCTGCGTTCAGTTCAGCTGCCACTGCACCCGTTCCTGCGGCGTCAGGCTGTCCATCACGTGGGAGAAGGTTTCGCTGAACTCGACACTGACATTGCCGAACACCTTGAAGTTGCTCAGCAGGTAGCGCTTCACCGTTTTTGGCCAGCGCCCGTCACGGTGGCCGGCGTTGATGATGCCCTTGGCGTCCTGGTAGTTGGCGGCGGGCTTTACCTGGGTCAGACGGCGCTCGAAGTCGCCGAAGGTCCACTCGTCTTCGCGGGCTTCGAATTCGTTGAGCAGCCTGATTTTGTACAGGGCAAGTTCCGGCATGGGGTTGGCTCCTTTTTGGGTTGGAACGCAAACCCTATGCAAATGGCGCGGCGATGGAAATGAACCCGATGTTGAACATTGGCGTGGCCTTGTAGGGCGTTTACCCGAGCATCAGCTCCATATGGGTGGTCTGCCACTGCGGGTCCGGCTCGATATCGACAATGCAAAAGCCCTGCCGCTCCCAGAAGCGGATCGCCCCCGGCAGGAACGGGTGAGTGTGCAAGTACAGGCATTCGACGCCCGCCGCTGCCGCATGCTCGCGCAAGGCGCCGAACAACGCGGCGGCCAGGCCATGGCGGCGGTAGTCGGGAGTGACGAACAGGCGCACGATCTCGACGGTGTTGCGGGTGTGGTAGTCGAGTTGCGCAAAGCGGTGATCGTAGGGCAGATAACCGATGCCGGCGATCAACTGGTTATCGGCGTGGGCGACCAGAAAGTGGCCGGGGCCATCGATATACGTTTCGTTGAAGTGCGCAAGGTCGCGTGGCAACGGCGAGTCGGCCAGCAGCGGGAAAAGCTGGCGGCGGGCAGTGTCGATGAAGCGCACGGTTTCGGTGGTGGCTGAGCGGGTGGCGGGGGTGATGGTCCAGGTGGGCATGGGCGAAGGTTGCGCAGCGGAATGTAGGGACGTTCTATCCGAATGAGCCACGCCGGGCAAACGAATTGGCTGATCATTTTCCCGCAGGCTTTGCTCACACCACCTTAAACGTTGTCAATATTGACTTGGACAGGTGCCGCTAGGCTCTGTGTGAAAAGCCTTGATACTCGGTGATGCTGCGTTGAAAACAGCCTCGGAATGCTCATTTACAACCCGTAAACTCCGCTTGTTAGCATTTTCCGCTGCGTTGCTGCGGCATGTCCATATGACTCGCTAACCATCCATGTGCTGCTGTGGACCACTCTCGGGCTGGTGTTCGGTTTGCTGGCCCAAGGGCCAGTGCTGGCACCTCGCAACCAGCACAACACCAGGCTGCAATCCTGACGCGCTCGCAACGGGATGGAAAAACAAGGACGCCTGGTGAAAACACCAGGCGTCCTTGTTTCAGGGCTTGCACCGTGCCTCCTGAAGCCTAGACGCCAGGAGGCCGAACACGGGAGGCCCCGCCTACACCGCCGCCGCCCGCTCACCCTCAACCTCAGGCCGGCGCGCATAGCGCTGCGCCAGCGCCGCACACACCATCAGCTGGATCTGGTGGAAGATCATCAACGGCAAGATCAGCAAGCCGATGGTGCTGCCGGCGAACAGCACCTGGGCCATGGGCACCCCGGTCGCCAGGCTCTTTTTCGAGCCGCAGAACAGGATGGTGATGCGGTCCTCGATATTGAAGCCCAGCCACTTGCCCAGCAGCGCGGTAATCCCCAGCGACAAGGCCAGCACCACGCAGCAGCCCACCACGATCAGCGCCAAGGTGGCCGGCGGCACCTGCTGCCACAAGCCGCCAATCACTGCGGCGCCGAAGGCCGAATACACCACCAGCAGGATCGAGCCCTGGTCGACGAACTTCAGCCAGGCCTTGTTGCGCCCTACCCAGTCGCCGATCCAGCGCCGCGCGATCTGCCCGGCCACGAAGGGCACCAGCAGTTGCAGGCTGATCTTGCGGATAGCCTCCAGCGTAGAGCCGCTGTCACCGTGCACGCCCATCAGCAATGCCACCAGCATCGGTGTAACGAAGATGCCCACCAGGCTTGAGGCCGCCGCGCTGCAAATAGCCGCCGGCACGTTGCCGCGGGCCAGCGAAGTGAAGGCGATGGCCGACTGCACCGTGGCCGGCAGCGCGCACAGATACAGGAAGCCCAGGTACAATTCGTTGCCCACCAGCGGCTGCAGCACCGGCTTGAGCGCAAGGCCAATCAGCGGGAACAGCACGAAGGTGCAGACGAACACCAGCAGGTGCAGGCGCCAATGGCCGGCACCGGCATACACCGCCTCGCGCGACAGCTTGGCGCCGTGCAGGAAGAACAGCAGGCCGATGGCGATGTTGGTGATCCAGTCGAACGCCACCGCCACCTGGTCGCGCGCCGGCAGCACGGTGGCGAGGGCCACCACGGCTATCAAGGTCAGGGTGAAGTTGTCTGGCAAGAACCGCGATCGGGCCATGGCTGAAATATCCTGTGTTGTTTTACTGGCTAGCCTACCTTAGCCTTGTTGGCGGTAACCGACTAACGCGATGAGGGCAATAAATGTCGATAAGTGGACAAGCTACCGTGCATGAGCGGATTGTCCCCGCCCTGCACGCCCTGCCGCGCCCGGTATTTGCCCGCACCGAATCGCTGCTGCGCCCGGAGCGCACGCCGATGCACCGCCACCCCTGGGTGCAGTTGTCCTATGCGATTTCCGGTGTGCTGCACGTGCACACCCCCACCGGCAGCTTCGTCGCCCCGCCGCAGCGTGCGGTGTGGATGCCGCCGGACATGGACCACGAGGTGTTCAGCTTCGCCAATACCGAAATGCGTGGCCTGTACCTCGACCCGCAGCTGTTCGATGACGCCCATGGCCATTGCCGGGTGATCGAGGTGACGCCGCTGACCCATGAGCTGATCAAGCAGTTTGCGCAGTGCCCCACCGAGTACGACGAGGCCGGTGAGGACGGCCGCCTGGCCATGGTGCTGGTGGACCAGTTGCGTGCCGCCCGCGAGGTCAGCCTGTCGCTGCCCTTGCCGCAGGATGCGCGGGTGTTGCAGCTGTGCCGGCAGTTGCAGGACGCGCCGGACGACAACCGCACCCTGGCCGAGTGGGGCGAAATGCTGGGGGCGTCGGAGAAGACCTTGCGGCGCATTCTGCTGCGCGAAACCGGGCTGAGCTTTCGCCACTGGCGCCAGCGCATGCGCCTGCTGGGTGCGCTGGAGGCCCTGGGCCAGGGCGTGGCGGTGACCGAGGTGGCGTTGAGTGCCGGGTATCAGTCGACGTCGGCGTTCATTGCTGCGTTTCGCGAGCAGTTCGGCGTGACGCCCGGCGACTTCTTCAACGCCTGACCCCGCCCCCCTGTAGGAGCCGGCTTGCCGGCGATAGGGCCGTAAGCCGTGGCACAAAGACGGACCTGTACCGCCAGGCCGGGCCTCATCGCCGGCAAGCCGGCTCCTACAGGGAGTGCGTCAGCGCGTTAGTCACCGAACGCGTCAGAGGAAGGTAAACACCTGTTCAGCCGGCAGGCGCGATTTGCCCAGGCCTGCGTTGAAGTCATCCTCGCTGCGGTAGCCCAGGGCCAACACCACCACGCTGGTGAAGCCGCGCTCGCGCAGGCCCAGTTCGGCGTCCATCAGCTTGAAGTCGAAGCCTTCGATCGGGGTGGCGTCCAGGCCGTAGGCCGCAGCGCCCAGCAGCGCGGTACCCAGGGCCAGGTACACCTGCTTCTCCATCCAGTGCTGCAGGTCCTTGTTGTCGTAGCGGTGCAGGTCGGCGTAGAAGCGCCGGGTCTGGTCCTGGCCGGCCTTGGCCTGTTCGTTGCGGTAGCGGCCGTCTTTTTCTTCCTGGTCCAGCAGCGCCTGCAGGTGGCTGTCGGTCATGTCGGTGCGGGCAGCGAACACCACCACGTGGGAGGCGTTGAGAATCTTCGCGGTGTTGTAGGCAAACCCTACCTCGGTGCTCTTGGCCAGGCGCGCCTTGCCTTCGGGGGTGTCGGCGACGATGAAGTGCCAGGGCTGGGAGTTGACCGAGGACGGGCTGTGGCGCAGTTGCTCGAGCAGTGCGTCGATGGTGGCCTGGGGGATACGGCGGCTGGCGTCGTAGGCTTTGGTGGTGTAGCGGCGCTTGGCCAGGGCAACGGTGTCCATCGAGGGTAACTCCTGTGGGATCGTGTAGTGAGGCGCATCTTATCTTCCCGGTAGTAAAGAAAAACCCGCACAATGCAGCAACACTTTCATCCCTGGAGTGAAAATGCTGCGCATCACCGACCTGGAACTGTTCACCCGCGCCAGCGCCCTGGGCAGTTTCACTGCGGCAGCCCACGAGGCCGACCTGCTGCCCGGCCAGGTGGCGGCGGCGATCAAGCGCCTGGAGCGCGAGCTGGACGTGCGCCTGTTCGCCCGCACCACCCGCAGCCTGCGCCTGACCGCCGAGGGCGAGCTGTACCTGCCCACCGCCCAGCGCGTGCTCGAAACCCTGCGCCAGGGCCGCGAAGACCTGCACGGCAGCCACAGCCAGCTGCGCGGGGTGCTGCAGGTGGCGGCGCCGTCGGACATGGGGCGCAACCTGCTGCGCCCGTGGCTTAGCGCCTTTCGCCGTGAGCACCCGGGCTTGAACCTGCGGTTTTTCCTGTCTGACCAGTTGGCCGACTTGTACCGCGACCCGGTGGATGTGGCGATCCGCTACGGGGTGATTGCGGACGGCAACTACATCGCCCTGCCCCTGGCGCCCTGGAACCGCCGCGTGGTGGTGGCTTCACCGGACTACCTGGCCCGCCATGGCCGCCCGCAAACGCTCGAGGCGCTGCAGCAGCATGACTGCCTGCTGTACCTGCAACAGGGCCGGGTGTATGACAAGTGGCGCCTGGGCAACCGCACCGTGCAAGTACGCGGCCCCCTGGTCAGCGACGATGCCGACGTGGTGCGGCGCTGGGCGCTGGAGGGCGAAGGCATCGTCTACAAGTCGTGGCTCGATGTCAGCGCCAACATTGCCGCCGGCGAGCTGGAGATGCTGCTGCCCGAGCACGCCGGCGAGCCGACCCCGGTGACCCTGGTGTGCCCGCACCGCAAGCAACTGACGCCGGCGGTGTCGCAGTTGCATGGGTGGTTGCGCGAGCGGTTCGAAGGGTTGCGGCCGGTGGGGTTGTTGTAGCGCGTGATGCTGGCTAGCCTTGAAACTTATGCGGTCCCTGTGGGAAGCGGCCTTGTGTCGCGCAGCGGCCCCAAGGCCTCGGCTTCATGCAAAATTGCCGGGGCTGCTGCGCAGCCCTTTCGCGAAACAAGGCCGCTCCTACACAGACCGCGTCAGGGGGCAATGTTTACAGCGGGCGCCCCGGCTCCAGCGGCGCGACCTGCTTCAAACGCTCGCTGGCCGGCACCGGACGGCCGTACAGGTAGCCCTGGAAGTTCGAGCAACCCTCCGCCATCAGCCGCTCCATCTGCTCAGCCGACTCCACCCCTTCGGCAGTGGTCTTGATCATCAGGCTGTTGGAGAGCTCGGTGATGGCGCGGATGATCGACATCGCCTCGCGGCTGTCGCACATGTCGTGGACGAACGACTTGTCGATTTTGATCCGGTCGAACGGGAACGAACGCAGGTAACCCAGCGACGAATAACCGGTGCCGAAGTCATCCAGCGAGATCGACACCCCCAGGTCCTTCAGCGCCCGCAGCGTGCGCACGTTTTCTTCGCTGTTGCCCAGCAGCACCGACTCGGTGATTTCCAGCTCCAGGCGGCTGGCTGGCAGCCCTGAGTCGGACAACGCCAGGGCCACGGTGTGCACCAGGCTTGCGTTCTTGAACTGCACCGGCGACAGGTTCACCGACACGGTCTGGTCGGTGCCCCAGCTGGCCGCTTCCTGGCAGGCCAGGTTCAGCGCGCGGGCACCGAGTTCGTGGATCAGCCCGGTTTCTTCGGCGATGGGGATGAAGTCCATGGGCATGATCATGCCGCGCCCCGGGTGCTGCCAGCGCATCAGCGCCTCGTAGCCGGTGACGCTGTTGTTCTGCGGGTCGATCACCGGCTGGTAGTGCAGCTGCAACTGGCCCAGGTGCAGCGCGGTGCGCAGGTCGGTCTCGACCAGGCGGCGCTGGCGCGCGGCGACATCCAGCTCGACGTGGAAGCACTCGAAGCGGTTGCGGCCGTTGCGCTTGGCCTCGTACAGGGCCATGTCGGCGTAACCGAGCAACTGCTCGGCCTGCTCGTGATCGCCGGGGGCGATGGCCACGCCAATGCTCACCCCCACGGTGAACTGGTGGCCTTCGATATGAAACGGCGGGCACATCGCCTCGATCAGGCGCTGGGCGGTGTTGCGCGCGGCGTCGCGGCTGTCCAGGCCAACCAGCACCACGGCGAACTCGTCGCCGCCCAGCCGGGCCAGGGTGTCGTGCTCGCGCAGCTCGCGGCGCAGGCGCTTGCCCAGGGCGCGCAGCAGCTTGTCGCCGAAGGCATGGCCGAGGGTGTCGTTGATGTTCTTGAAGTTGTCCAGGTCCAGGCACAGCGCGGCGGTCAGCTTGTCGTTGTCCTCGCCACGCAGCAAGGCCTGCTTGAGGCGCTCGTGGAACAGCGTGCGGTTGGGCAGGCCGGTCAGCGCGTCGTGGTGGGCCATGTGGTGGATCTGCGCATGGGCAGCCAGCTCCTCGGTAGCGTCCTCGGCAACGAACAGCACGTAGTCGGCCTGGCCCTCGCGGTTCTGGCAGAGCATGGCGCGGCTGCGCAGGGTGCGCGGGCCGATGGCGGTATCCACCCTTGTCTCGGCGCCGTAGCCCTTGGCGCTGCGCGCGCCGCGGGCCAGTTGCTGCTCGAGGTAGTCGGCGGCGGCCGGGGCCAGGCCCTGGCTTGGCAACTTGCCGATCATGCTGGCGCCCTGGCCGCCGAACAGCCGCTCGGCCTGCTGGTTGGCCAGCAGAATTTGCCGGGTTTGCAGGTCTTGCACGATCACGCTGGCGGGGATGTTGGCGATTACCGAGTCGAGGAACTGCGACAGGGTGGTCATCTCCTGGCTGTACTGTTCGGCCAGCTCCTTGGCTTTGAGCAGCTCTTGCTGCTGCTGGCGGCGCTCGGAAATGTCGCGGGTGATCTTGGCAAAACCGATCAGTTGGCCGCTCTCTTCATCGCGGATCGGCTCGATCACCACGCTGGTCCAGAAGTGCGAGCCGTCCTTGCGCTGGCGGATGCCTTCGGCCTGGAAGCGCCCCTCGACCCGCGCGGTGGCAAGGCTGAGCGCCGGCAGGCCGGCCTCACGGTCATCGTCGGTATAGAACACCGAAAAATGCTGGCCGACGATCTCATCGGTGCGGTAGCCCTTGGCACGCTCGGCCCCGGCGTTCCAGTTGACCACATGGCCGTGGTTGTCGAGCATGTAGATGGCGTAGTCGCGCACACCCTGCACCAGCAGGCGGAAGTGCCGCTCCTGCTCGCGCTGGGCCAGTTGCGCGCGGTATTGCTCGGTGCAGTCGCGGGTGATCTTGGCAAAGCCCACCAGTTGCCCGGCGTCGTCGCGCACCGCCTCGATCACCACATGGGCGCGAAACTGCGAACCGTCCTTGCGCAGGCGCCAGCCGTGCTCCTCGAAGCGCCCGCTGGCCAGGGCCTGTTCCAGGTTTTTGGTCGGCAAACCAGCGGCGCGCTCGTGCTCGGGGTAGAACAGCGAATAGTGCTGGCCGACGATCTCTTCGGCGCTATAGCCCTTGGCCCGCTGCGCCCCGGGGTTCCAGTTGGCGACCATACCTTCGGGGGTGAGCAGGTAGATGGCGTAGTCCGCCACGCTCTGGATCAACAGCCGGTACATCACATCGGGGCTTGCAGCTAGCGACATGGGGTTTACCTGAACACGCGACACGCACGAAAAGGAAAGCATCCGAACCCCCTGTGTCGGGCCGGCCCGGAACCGCGAAATACTGGCATTATGCCGTCTGATGAACGGCTTTAGTGCGCTCTGTCACGAATTTTCCATGCGCGAAGTCAATGCCGCGTGCCACCCACCATGAAATTGCGCAACTGCGGCTCATCGCCCAGGGCGATTTCTTCGACCGCCCGTGGCAAATTGGCCAGCAATGCCTGGCAAAACGCCACGGCAGGCGCATCGCCGCCGTGGCAACGCAGCAGCCAGTGGTGGTTGCCATCGCCAAGAAACTGCCCTGCCACAGCACTGCCCACACCTTGGCGGCGAAAGCGCTTGAGGATGAACAGGTCGGCCAGTTCCAGGGCGTCGATGCCTGGCAGCTCGCTGCGCTCGATAAGCACGAAGCCTGCGATGAAGTCATCGACCAGCACCAGGTAGGCGCCCCAGCCAGGCGACTGCCAGTAGCGTTGCAGGTGCGGCTCGTGGATGTAGAACCGCCCCTGCACATCGACGTCTTCCTGCTCGAGGTCCGACCCTTCGTAGGCGTAGAACTGGTAGAGGTTGCGGATCAGGTCCGCCTGCTCGGGGGTGGTCTTGAGCAGTTCGATGGGGGCTGGCATGGCGGGCTCGGGCAAGTGGCGGGGGGCGCGATTGTAGCGCTGCGGCTGCGCCCCACCAATGGGCAGGCGGTCAGGCGCCCGGCAACGCCGCCAGGGCATCGATTTCGACCAGCATGCCGTCCAGCGCCAGGCGCGGTACCGGGATCAGCGTGCAGGTCGGGGCCATGGCGCCGGCCCAGGCCTGGTTGGCCAGCGTAGTCCACTGCTGCAAACGGGCCTGGCTGTGGTCGACGATCAGCAGGGTAAGCTTGTACACATCGGCAAGTTTTGCGCCCTTGGCGGCCAGCGCGGTCTGCAGGTTGGCCAAGGCCTGGCGCGCCTGGGCCTCGAAATCGGCCGACAGTTGCCCGGTGGCGTCTTCACCGCCCTGCCCGGCGATGGACAGCAAACGGCTGCCGGCGCGCACCTCGGCGACGTGGGAATAGGCATTGGGACTCGGGTCGTAGAGCCCTTCGGGGTTGCACAGGGTGAAGGCGGCTTGGGTCATGCGGGCGCTCCATCGGGTGAAAGAGCGCCGAGTATCAAACCTTGGGTTAACTCAAGGTCAAGGGCCGGGTCATTTTTCCTGCAGCACCGCCCGCCCCTTCACCGCCCGCGGCCCGCGCCAGGCCCAGAACAGCAGGCCGGGGAACGGTGCATAGACGACGAACACCACCCACAGCATCTTGCGCTCGGCGCGCCGGTCGCTGCCGATGATCTGCCAGATGGCGCAGATCTCCAGGGCGATGACCACCAGGGCGACGAAAAGCCAGATCGTTCCGATTTCCATGAGCACTCTCCCGTTGGCATGTACAGGGTTGGGTTGTGCTGCGGGCCAAGGGTTCAAAGCGATTGCGCAGTTGCCCTGTAGGAGCAACTGTCTTGCTCAGTTGCTAAAAGCTGGCGCGATCCCTGTGGGAAGCGGCCTTGTGTCGCGATGGGGCGCGAAGCGGCCCCAAGGTCTTAGCCTCATGCACAATTGCTGGGTGATCGCCTAAAGGCCCCTGCTGCAATATTCTTCAATACCGCTCAACCGCGCCCGCAACACACTGCGGCTTTCCCTGCACAAGAAAGCCCCCCAATGGATCAATTTCTGCTCATCGCCGCCGCGCACTTCCTCGCCCTGCTCTCCCCCGGGCCGGACTTCTTCCTGGTTGCCCGCACCTCGGCCAACGCCGGCTGGCGCGTGGCCAGCGGCGCCTGCCTGGGCATCGCCCTGGCCAACGGCGCGTTCATCTGTGCCGCGTTCACCGGGGTGTCGATCCTGCGTGACGGCAGCGCGCTGTTCATCGCCCTGCAACTGGCCGGCTGCGCCTACCTGCTGTACATCGGCCAGCTGTTCTTGCGCCACGCCGGGCGCAGCAGCCTCACCCAGGCCGGCGCCAGCACAACCGCCAGCGGCTGGCTGGCGAGCCTGGGCATGGGCTTCGCCTCGGGCGTGCTCAACCCGAAAAACGCGCTGTTCTACGCCAGCCTGGCCAGCCTGGTGGCCGCCAGCCCCGCCTGGTTGAAGCTGGTGTATGGCAGCTGGATGTTCACCGCGGTGCTGGCCTGGGACCTGCTGGTGGCACTGGTCATCGGCAACCAGCGGGTGT
The DNA here is from genome assembly GCF_019139895.1 of Pseudomonas fakonensis. Classification (GTDB taxonomy): domain Bacteria; phylum Pseudomonadota; class Gammaproteobacteria; order Pseudomonadales; family Pseudomonadaceae; genus Aquipseudomonas; species Aquipseudomonas fakonensis. The sequence continues at coordinate 3,469,045 of NZ_CP077076.1, forward strand.
TGCGCCGCTTTGGCGAGGTGCTGCCCTGGCTAGAACGGGCATCCGGGGTGCTGTTGATGCTGCTGGCCGGTGCCATGCTCATGCGCCTGGCGCTGGGCTGAGCACCTGCAAGGTCGCGAGGTCGAGCAGGCTGAAGCAGCCGCTGCTCCAGCCGCCGGTATCCAGGTGCCAGACGTTACCCAGCACTTTCACCGCCAGCACCGGGGTATGCCCCACCAGCACAGCGCGCACGCCCTCGACCGGCACGGTGTCGCCTTCTTTCAGGCGCCGCCGCGACCACTGGCAGACTTCCCGCGCGGCCGGGTCGTCGTCATACAGCAGGCTGTCGCGCAGCTGCGCCCAACTGCTGAACGGGCTGTCGGCGTGCAGCAGACCCACTGGCCCTTCTGGCGTGTCCACCTCCAGTGCGATGGGCAGGTTCAAGAAGGCTTCGACGAAGGGCTCTTGCTGGTCCGCAGGCAGGTCGAGAAACCAACTGCCCCCAGCCGCGCGGTACATGGCAAGGTCCACCCGGCCACCGCACAGGTGGCTGATGGCGAGCGACTCGTGGTTGCCCTGCACCGCGTGGAACCAGGGCTGGGCCAGCCAGTGCAGGGCCTCGGGGCTGTGTGGCCCGCGGTCGACCAGGTCACCCACGCTGAACAGGCGGTCAACGGCGGGGTCGAAGCCGACGCGGTCCAGGCACGCCTGCAGGCGCCGGAAGTGCCCGTGAATATCCCCCACGGCCAGGTCGCGGCCTTGGGTGTTGGCGGCTATGCGCCGATAGCGGCTCATTGCATGGTTCCTCTGCGGCGGCCCCGGCAGTACTGCACAGGCCTGTGCCGTACTGATGATGCCGGCATTCGACAGCATGGCACAGGGTACCTCCGGCGCACAGACCGAGCGGCGTTTGCCGGGCTCAACTGCGCAGGCGGCGCAGGGCGATGGGCGCAATCAGCCGGTGGAACGGCGCCACCGGTAGCATGTACAAGCGCCCCAGCAGGTTGTGGGTGCGTACCACGGTGCTGACCAGCACCTGGCACTGGCCGTCGGCGCCCACCCGGCGCAGCAGGGCGATATGCACGTCCAGGTGGCGGTCGCAGTCGGCCAGCAGCACTTCCTGCTCGGTGTTGGCCAGCAAGGTGAAGATGCCCACCCGCTCGCCGGGTTGGTAGCTGGCCGGCGCACGGGCCGGGTCGATGGCGGTGAGGCGGCCGAGGTCCTTGAGCCCCAGCCGGCTTACCAGGCGGTTGCGCAGCACCATCAGGTTATCGATCCAGCCCGGCATGGCGCCCATCAAGCGCAGAAAATAGCCCATGGCGGGCTGAGCGCAGCTGTTCAGGTTGATCGCCCGGCAGTGGCAAAAGCTGGCCTGGGCGGCGTGGGGGGCTATCAGCGAATCGGCGGGAATGGCCGTGGTGTAGGTCATTGCGGTCTCCATCCATGGAATCGATAAGTTGCTGCTGGTGAAGGCAAAGGCTGCGATTGTATCCTCCCCCCACACACCCGCACCAAGGATGGAATACCGTGAAGCTCTGCGCCGTACAACTGGCCTCGCGCAAAGGCGACCTGGCCGGCAACCTGCACCGCCACCTGCAAGCCATCCAACAGGCCGCCGCCCTGGGCGCCGAACTGGTGGTATTCCCCGAATTGTCCCTGAGCGGCTACGAGCCCACGCTGGCCCGGCAACTGGCCACCCCGGCCGACGCAGCGCTGCTGGCGCCTTTGCAAGCGGCATGCGACCGGCTCGGGGTCCAGGCGGCCATCGGCCTGCCCCTGCCTGCGGTGGGCGGTGTGCGTATCGGCATGCTGGTGCTGCGCCCAGGCTTGCCCGCACTGAGCTACGCCAAGCAACGCTTGCACGCGGATGAATTCGACTACTTCATACCCGGCGACAAGTCGCTGGTGTTCAGCGCAGGCGAGCTGCAGGCGGCCCCGGCGATTTGCTACGAGTCGATGTTCATCGAGCACGCCGCACGCGCCCGGGCACAAGGTGCGCAGCTGTACCTGGTAAGCGTGGTGAAGACCGCCAAAGGCATCATTGAAGGCTACGAGCACTACCCCGAGGTGGCGCGGCAACTGCAAATGCCGGTGCTGATGAGCAACAGCGTGGGCCCGGCCGACAGCTTCATCAGCGCCGGCCAGTCGGCAGCCTGGGATACCGGCGGCCAGCTGCTGGCCAGCCTGAGCGAACAACACGAAGGCCTGCTGCTGCTCGATACCACCGCCAACAACGCCCAGGCCCACCCGCTGGTGCTCGCGCCATGAAGTACCTGCTGGTGGCCCTGGCCAGCTACGCCGGGGTGTATTACCTGGTGGGGCTGCTGATTCGCGGGCAGTTGGCCGACGTTGCCGAGGGGTTGCGCCATCGCCCCGACGCGCCGCCGCCGGGCCAGTACCTGCGTGAAGTGCAAAGCCATGCACAGCGTACTCACCTGCGCTACAGCCTGTTCGCCGGCACGCTGCTGGCTGCGGTGCTGATGCTGCTGTGCGCCTGGTTGGGCTGAGCGGTTTAGATGTCCAGCGCCAGGCTTTGGCGCCCTTCCAGCGCCAGCAAGTACTGCTTGGCCGGCAGGCCGCCGGCAAACCCTGTGAGGCTGCCTGAGGCGCCGATCACCCGGTGGCACGGGGCGATGATCGAGATCGGGTTGCGCCCGTTGGCTGCGCCTACCGCACGTACTGCGTCCGGGTTGTCGATCTGCCGGGCGATATCGCTGTAGCTGCGGGTTTCGCCGAACGGGATGGTCAGCAGCGCCGCCCACACCTGGCGCTGGAACTCGGTGCCGGCAAAATCCAGTGCCAGCTCGAACTGCCGGCGCTCACCGGCGAAGTACTCGCCCAGTTGCCGGGCGGTGTCGCGCAGCGTCGGGTGATCGTCATCGCGGTGCAGCTCGCCCAGGCGCACGCGGTTCTCCCGTTCATGCTCCCACAGCACGGCAGCCAGGCTGTCGCCGCGCGCCACCAGGGTGAGAACACCGACCGGCGATTGCATCAGGGTGAAGGCGCAGGCCATGGCAGGCTCCGTTACAGGTGAAGAGGAACGCACTGTACCCACCCTGCCCGCCTGCCGCACCCGCTTTCTTGCTCAAGCATCACGCCAGCGGGCCAGCAGGCGCTGGGCATTCTCGTCGCAGTCCATGCCCGCAGGCTTGCCCTCGATACCGGCGATCAGCTCCAGCAGGTGCAGGCGGTTCTGCGCCAGGCGCTGCTGCAAGGTTTCGATTTCCAAAACCTTGGCCTTGAGGCTGGCCAGCAGGCGGTCGTGCCGCGGGCTGCCTACGGCGCGATCCTGGCTCAGCTCGCGCATCTCTTCAAGGCTGAAGCCGGCCTGCTGGCCGCAGGTGATGATTTCCAGGCGCTGCACCGCCTCTTCGGGGTAGTCGCGGTAGCCATTGCCCAGGCGGCGGGCCTCGATCAGCCCGCTGGCTTCGTAAAAGCGAATACGCGAAGCACTCAAGCCTGTGCGTCGGGCCAGTTCACCGATTTTCATTTTGTTTGCTCAACCTCTATTGACCTTAAGGTTTACTTTAACCTTAGCCTTCTTCGCATCCCAGCCGCGCATTCACCTTATCGACGCACGGCACCCGACACGGAGAACCCCATGCACGCCTTCCAGCCCCTGCAATTGCCCAACGGCAGCCAAATCCCCAACCGCATCGCCAAGGCGGCGATGGAAGAAAACCTGGCCAATCCCGACCAGACCCCCTCCGATGAACTGCTGCGCCTGTACCAAGCCTGGGCCGACGGCGGCGCCGGCCTGCTGCTGACCGGCAACGTGATGATCGACCCTCGGGCGATGACCGGCCCTGGCGGGGTGATGCTCGACGACAGCCAGCCGTTGCAGCGTTTTGCGCAATGGGCACGCATCGGCCGCAGCCGCGGCGCGCAGTTCTGGATGCAGATCAACCACCCCGGCCGGCAGATGCAGGCCAGCCTTGGCCAACCCACGGTGGCGCCGTCGGCGGTGGCCCTGGACATGGCCGGGCTGTCGAAGCTGTTCGCCACGCCCCGGGCACTGACCGAAGACGAAATCACCGGGCTGATCCAGCGCTTCGCCCGCACTGCTGCGCTGGCCGAGCAGGCCGGCTTCAGCGGCGTGCAGGTGCATGCCGCCCACGGCTACCTGCTCAGCCAGTTCCTCTCGCCGCTGAGCAACCAGCGCCAGGACCGCTGGGGCGGCAGCCTGGCAAACCGCGCGCGCCTGTTGCTGGAGGTGGTCAAGGCGGTGCGCGGCGCCGTGTCACCGGGGTTCAGCGTGGCGGTGAAGCTCAACTCGGCAGATTTTCAGCGCGGCGGCTTCGAGCCGGCCGACGCCCGCCAGGTGGTACTGTGGCTGAACGAGCTGGCGGTGGACCTGGTGGAGCTCAGCGGCGGCAGCTACGAGGCACCGGCCATGCAGGGCGAAGCCCGCGATGGCCGCACCCTGGCCCGGGAAGCCTACTTTCTGGAGTTCGCCCAGGACATCGCCACCCTCGCGCGCATGCCAGTGATGGTCACCGGCGGCATCCGCCGCTTGCCGGTGGTGGAGCAAGTGCTGGCAAGCGGCGTGGCCATGGCCGGCATCGCCACGGCGCTGGCGGTCGACCCCGCCCTGCCCCGGCGCTGGCAGCAAGGCGAGGCCGGCGCCAGTGCCGAGCTGCCGCCGATTCGCTGGAAGCGCAAGGCGTTCGCTGCACTGGCGTACATGGCGTTGGTGAAGTTGCAGATGCGCCGTTTGGCTGCGGGTATGCAGCCCAAGCCCGGCGCATCGGCGCTGCGGGCGCTGGTACTGGAGCAATGCAGCGCGCTGCGCCGTACCCGCCGTTACAAGCAGATGATGGCGCAAAAACCGCTATAGGCTGCCAATGCGCCCCCCTGTAGGAGCTGGCTTGCCAGCGATAAGGCCGGCCCTGCAACCGCAGCTACTTGTGCCGGCCTCATCGCCGGCAAGCCGGCTCCTACAGGGCACGCGCCAGCCCTTCAGGTCCGCGAGCACATCAACGCCGCATCCAGCAACCGCCCATGGTCATACCAGGCGTCGCGCTGGTAGGCCATGTATCGGCCACCCGACAGCTGCACCAGCCCATCAGCCTTTTTCGGGTCGGTACTGGTCACGAAAAGCTCCGGGCCATCCTGGCCCTGGACCGTATAAGTCTGCGCACTGGCAGGCAACTCACCCTTAACGCACCCCAGGTACGCATCCGGGCTTTTGGCCGTGGTGCCGAAGGTATTGTCATGCCCCGCACGAATGTCCGGGTCGTGGGCGCAGCCGGCCAGCAGGCCGACGGCAATGGCCAGCAGGGCCGGTTTGATCAGGCGATACATACGAGCCTCCGAGCCCCCATCAGAAAACCTGCACGGCGAACGCTACGGACAACCCTTTTTAGTAGTGTGCTTACGGTTTACCAGCTTAGCCCCGAACCCGCTGCACTGTGGCACCATGCTGGCACCTGGCCGGACGAGCGGCCTGACGCAAGGAAGACCATGGAAGGGTTACTGGAAGATATCGTGCGCTTTTGCCTGCCACCGTTGGTGCTGCTGGCGATGTTCTGGGGCGCTACTTACGAGCGCAACCGCTGGCATGCAGGCTTTTTGAAGGACTTTGCGGCCGCGCTGGCCAAGCTGGGCATCCACCGCCACGTGCTGATCATCGACAAACGGGTGACCCCGCTGACCCACCGCACCGGCGAGGTTTACCGGATCTTCCACGACGGCCAGGGCAGTTACTACCTGTACACCAAGATCGGCAATGCCGACGGCGTGCTCAAGGCGCTGACCCGGGAGCGGGCCATGCTCGCGATCGAAACCTGCGGCTATCCGCTGGTCAGCCCGGCAGACGGCGCGCCCTGAACAGGCGCTTAATGGTGGGTGCGCTTATCGTCGCGCGCTGGTGAGGTACGCCGTCATGAAACGCCTGCACAAACTCACCCAGCAGCGGCGTCGGCAATTGCATGTGCATATGCCGCCTAGTGGGTTGGCCTTGGCGGTGTATGAAAGCAAGGCCAAGATCCCGCTACAAGCTCCGCCCTGCCTCCATGGCAATGCAGCCCTGCACGCGGCTTCAACAGCACTTAAATCTCACCTGTCAGGTGATTGCGTTCCATTTGCACAATTGTCTTGATGTCGCTTTGAAGGTATGTATGCAGCACTCAGAAATCCGACATTTCTTTAACTTTACTCCACTCTCGAGCCAGTACTCGCTGGGTCATATTTACCAGCACCTGCCCTTTAGCGGATATCTCCTCATGTTGCACCGCAGCCGCTAGATACTCATTCATTGCCTCCACCAATGCAGGGGACTCCGAACTGTTGGGGCTCACCAAGAGCTCTATCTGGGCCAGGTGCAACCTAGCCTTGGCTAATTGGTCCGCGAATTCCCGAGGCTTTGGACAAACTGCGTCATTGACGACCAGGCCAGATAGAGTGCCTTCAATTCGCATGGCCTTCGCGGCCTCATACACACCCTCCCCTTGTGCGAGAAAGGCCGAAACATGCTCTCGAAACAGAGCGATCCATTCCAATCGGCTCCTCGCCAAGAACTCCGACTTGCTTTGTTTTCGGTAAGCATGGGCGTTGACCTTGAAGGTATAAGAGTTGTACCAGGCAGCGGTCACCACAGCGATTACAGTGACGAGAAAACCAAACAAGGTCACCCAATCCGTCCCCGTATCGACCCGTAACGGTGGTAGACGATTCAACGTGACCATTAGATTGTCGATAGACATTGTCCAGCCTCCCCCTGAAATCGGAGAATGAGACACCATCTGGAAGCCGAACGCCACTACGGGCTTCGCTTCGTACCGATCGCTACCTCCCGGTACCCTCAGGCTATCTTGGGCATTGCCGTAAAACGTAGGCTGAAGATCATCGTGCCTGGTGTTACAATCCGCCGCTTTCCGTCAACAGTTACTCGTTGAACGCCCCTGACCGCCAGCCGCAAGCCCCGCCACACCCGCGCAGCTCAAGCCTGAGCTCCGAGATGGTTGCACTTGACCTACGCGAAATGGATCAGCGCCTCCTCGGACAGAAAGGCGCTCAAGAAGCTGCCGCCCCGCGTCGCATTGGCCCACAACCGGCCCGATGCTGACGAGAAGGCCTACATACACCTCTGGAACCCCCGCAGGACAAGCACTTGATTTCTACCGCCAACATCACCATGCAGTTCGGCTCCAAGCCGCTGTTCGAGAACGTCTCGGTCAAATTCAACAACGGCAACCGCTACGGCCTGATCGGCGCCAACGGTTGCGGCAAGTCGACCTTCATGAAGATCCTCGGCGGCGACCTGGAGCCGTCCGGCGGCCAGGTGATGCTCGAGCCGAACACCCGCCTGGGCAAGCTGCGCCAGGACCAGTTCGCCTATGAGGCCTTCACCGTGATCGACACCGTGATCATGGGCCACGCCCAGCTGTGGCAGGTCAAGGCCGAGCGCGACCGCATCTACTCGCTGCCGGAAATGACCGAAGAAGACGGCATGGCGGTGGCGGAGCTGGAAACCGAATTCGCCGAAATGGACGGCTACACCGCCGAATCCCGCGCCGGCGAACTGCTGCTGGGCCTGGGTATCCCGCTGGAACAGCACTTCGGCCCGATGAGCGAAGTGGCCCCGGGCTGGAAGCTGCGCGTGCTGCTGGCCCAGGCGCTGTTCTCGGACCCGGACGTACTGCTGCTTGACGAACCGACCAACCACCTGGACATCAACACCATCCGCTGGCTGGAAACGATCCTCACGGCGCGTAACAGCACTATGATCATCATTTCCCACGACCGTCACTTCCTCAACAGCGTCTGCACCCACATGGCCGACCTGGACTACGGCGAGCTGCGCCTGTTCCCGGGCAACTACGACGAGTACATGACCGCGGCCACCCAGTCGCGTGAGCAGCTGCTCTCGGACAACGCCAAGAAAAAGGCCCAGATCGCCGAGCTGCAGACCTTCGTCAGCCGCTTCTCGGCCAACGCCTCGAAAGCCAAGCAGGCCACCTCGCGGGCCAAGCAGATCGACAAGATCCAGCTGGCCGAGGTCAAGCCGTCCAGCCGCGTCAGCCCGTTCATCCGCTTCGAGCAGACGAAAAAGCTGCACCGCCAAGCGGTGATCGTCGACAAGATGGCCAAGGCCTTCGACGACAAGGTGCTGTTCAAGGACTTCAGCTTCACCATCGAAGCCGGCGAGCGCGTGGCCATCATCGGCCCCAACGGCATCGGCAAGACCACCCTGCTGCGCACCCTGGTCGGTGAAATGACCCCGGACAAGGGCGAAGTGAAGTGGACCGACAGCGCCGAGGTGGGCTACTACGCCCAGGACCACGCCCACGACTTCGAAGACGACGTGACCCTGTTCGACTGGATGGGCCAGTGGACCAGCGGCGAGCAGGTGATCCGCGGCACCCTCGGGCGCATGCTGTTCTCCAACGACGAGATCCTCAAGTCGGTGAAGGTGATTTCCGGTGGTGAGCAAGGCCGCATGCTGTTCGGCAAGCTGATCCTGCAAAAGCCCAACGTGCTGGTGATGGACGAACCGACCAACCACCTGGACATGGAATCGATCGAGGCGCTGAACCTGGCGCTGGAAAACTACCCGGGCACCCTGCTGTTCGTCAGCCACGACCGTGAATTCGTCTCGTCGCTGGCCACCCGCATCATCGAGCTGACCGCCGATGGCGTGGTGGACTTCAGCGGCACCTACGACGATTACCTGCGCAGCCAGGGCGTCGTGGTCTGACCTGAGGCCAGCCATCGCCGGCAAGCCCGCTCCCACAGGGGCATCGACAACCTGTAGGAGCCGGCTTGCCGGCGATGAGGCCGTCACAGGCAATGGATGGCACCGCGTTGCCGGTGATCGCCGGCAAGCCGGTTCTCATAGAACAAACTACAACTCATTGATTTAACACGGTCTCTGTGGGAAGCGGCCTTGCCGGGGCGCCGTCCGGTCGAGATGGGGCGCGAAGCGGCCCCAAGGCCTCGGCCTCATGCAAAATTGCCGGGGCTGCTGCGCAGCCCATCTCGACCGGACGGCGCCCCGGCAAGGCCGCTTCCCACAGAGGTCGCGGCGCATCTGCGAGACTAGTTCTCTGCGCGACAGCTCAGCCCGAAAGTCTCCTACAGATTATCGATGCCCTGCTTTTCCCACCCTTTGGCACCACCCGACGAATAATTCGTTAGCCTGCTTTCTTTTACGCCGCACAACGGCCATGATTGCCCGTACGCCCAACCGCTACCCGCGAACGAGCCCATGACTGCGCCAGAACCCGCCCCAGCCCACACCCGCGGCATCACGCTGCAAATTCTCTCCATCGTCTTCTATACCTTCATCGCCTTCCTCTGCATCGGCCTGCCGATTGCGGTGCTGCCCGGCCACGTGCATGACCAGCTGGGTTATGGCGCGGTGATTGCCGGCCTGACCATCGGCCTGCAATACCTCGCCACCCTGCTCAGCCGGCCCTTTGCCGGGCGCGTGGCCGACACCCTCGGCGGCAAGCGGGCGATACGCTACGGGTTGTTTGGCATTGCCGGTTGCGGCGTGCTCACCTTGCTGTCGGCCTGGACCCTGGCACTGCCCTGGCTGAGCCTGCTGTTGCTGTTGGGCGGGCGCCTGCTGCTGGGCATCGCCCAGGGCCTGATCGGCGTGGCCACGCTGAGCTGGGGCATCAGCCAGGTGGGCCCGGAGCACACCGCGCGGGTGATCTCGTGGAACGGCATCGCCTCTTACGGCGCCATCGCCATTGGCGCCCCGGTGGGCGTGCTGCTGGTTGATGCGGTGCACTTCGTGGTGCTGGGCCCGGCGCTGCTGGTGTTGGCACTACTCGCCCTGCTGGCGCTGCGCACGCGGCCCGATGTGGTGGTAGTACGTGGCGAGCGCCTGGCGTTCTGGTCGGCGTTCGGCCGGGTGGCGCCGTGCGGGCTGGGGTTGACCCTGGCCTCCATCGGCTACGGCACCCTGACCACCTTCGTCACCCTGTTTTACCTGGAGCGCGGCTGGAGCGGCGCGGCCCTGTGCCTGAGCGCCTTCGGCGTGTGCTTTATCGTCTCGCGGCTGTTGTTCGTCAACGCGGTCAACCGCTTTGGCGGCTACAACGTGGCCATCGCCTGCATGGCCACCGAGGTGCTGGGGCTGACCTTGCTGTGGCTGGCGCCCTCGCCACTGTGGGCGATGGTCGGTGCCGGGCTGACCGGTTTCGGCCTGTCGCTGGTGTACCCGGCGCTGGGGGTCGAGGCCATCCGCCAGGTCCCCAGCAGCAGCCGTGGCGCAGGGCTTGGCGCCTATGCAGTGTTCTTCGACCTGGCCCTGGCGATTGCCGGCCCGCTGATGGGCGCGGTAGCGGTGCACCTGGGCTATACCTCGATCTTTGCCGTGGCGGCCCTGCTGGCGCTGTCAGGGGTGGGGTTGACGCTGCTACTCGCCCGTCGCCGCTGAGCGCTCGGCCGGCTCCGGCGCACCCAGTGCCTGGCTGAAGAACGCGGTGGTTTCGCTGCGCAGCGAGCGGTGGATGATGCGCCGGTCGACGCCATCGGCATCCTTGCACAGCGCCGGCATGCGCAGGTGCTGCTCGTCGTCGCACGGGGCCATGAACACGAAGTGCCCGGCGCCGGACAGCAGCCGGTAGTCCGGGGTCAACGGCAGCTTGCGCGCCAGGGCATCGGCATTGTGCTCAAGGGCCAGCAACTGGTCGTGGTCGCCGCTGTAGATAAGCGCCGGCACCTGCACCCCGGCCAGGGCATGGCGGCCGAACATCAGGCTCAGCGGCGCCATCAGCATCACCGCCCCCACCCGCGGGTCGGCCCGGGGCGCGAGCTCGCTGTGGTCGGCAATCAACACGCCGTGGGTCTTGCAGGCGTCGGCATCGTTCGGGCGCTCTTCGCAGTATCGGCGCAAGCGGTCCAGGTCGGGCTGCGCGCCGGACAAGATCAACGCCGTCTCGCCCCCGGCGGAATAGCCGATCACCCCCACCTTGCCGTCGTTCAGGTACGGCGCCAGCAGCGCGTCACCCCGCGCCGCGGTGATCGCCGCGCTGATCTGCAAGGGCCGGCCATACAGGTTGCTAAGGGTGCCCAAGCGGCTGTGGTCGCGGCTGTTGTCGCCAGGGTGCACCACCGCCACCACCACAAAACCCTGGCGCGCCAGGCCGTTGGCCAGGTCGTGCAGGGCCATGGGGCTGCCGGTGTTGCCGTGGGAGATCACCAGCAGCGGGAACTGCCCCAAAGCCACCGGGCCCTCTTCGGCAACGCGGGTCTGGTAGCCCTCGATACGCACCGGGTGCGCCTCGCCACTGGAGGGGTAGAACACCAGCGCCTGCATCGGTTTGGCGTCCACCGGGTCGGTCAGGGTCAGGCGGTGCAGCCCGGCCGACCACGACGCCGCCTCGGCGTTGGCCAGCAGGCCGCCGAACAGCAGCAGGGCAAGGAGGTTTTGCAGTCGGTTCATGGGAGGGGCTCCCCCACTTGGGCGCAGGTCTATCTGAGCTTAGAACCGCAGGTGCAGGCGCTACATGAAAAAAGCATGAAAAAAAGCCGACTGGCGCATGGGCGACAGTCGGCTTTTTTACGATTGCGCGATCAGGCAGCGGTGAACAGCTCATCGGCGATCTGCGCCTGGGCGGCGTCGATGGCCTTGGCGCGGTGCTCTGGGCCGTAGGCCAGGCCGTGGGCACGGACGATTTCCAGGTCGGTGATACCGATAAAGCCCAGGAACACCTTGAGGAAGTCCTCATGGCCAACGCCAGTCGGCTGGCCGTGGTGCAGGCCACCGGCGGTGGACACCAGCACCACCTTCTTGTCACCGCACAGGCCTTCAGGGCCGGCTTCGGTGTAGCGGAAGGTCTTGCCGGCCACGGCTACGCGGTCGATCCAGGCCTTGAGCTGGGTTGGCACGGTGAAGTTGTACATCGGCGCACCGATCACCACCGCGTCGGCGGCCAGGAACTCTTCCAGGGTTTCGGCGCTGAGCTTGGCTTCATGGGCCTGGGCGGCATCGCGCATTTCTTCCGGGGTACCGGCAGCCACCAGGGTGGCGGCGGAGAAGTGGCTGATGGCGTCGGCGGCCAGGTCGCGGTAGATCACTTCAATGCTCGGGTCGGCGGCTTTCCAGGCTTCGACCACTTCGCGGCTCAGCTGACGGGAGGCGGAATTGTCGCCGAGGATGCTCGAATCGATGTGCAACAGTTTCATGGGACTCTCCTGTGTTTTGAAGACCGCAGCGTTGAGCGATCACGATGGGGAGAATCCTACCGGCACAGCGAATGGCTGATAAGCTGGCAAAAATGCGTTAGTTTGTCCCACTGATGGAACAATGAGCCGCCGCCGATGCAAGACCTCAACGACCTGTTTTACTTCGCCCGCGTAGTCGAGGCCGGCGGTTTCGCCGCCGCCGGCCGCCAGCTGGGCATCCCCAAGTCGCGACTGTCGCGGCGCATCGCCGAGCTGGAAGAACGCCTGGGCACCCGCCTGCTGCAGCGCACCACCCGCCAGCTCAAGCTCACCGCCGTGGGCGAGCGCTACCTGCACCACTGCCAGGCCATGCTGCTGGAGGCCGAGATGGCCGACGAGGTGGTGGCCAGCATGTCCAGCGAGCCGCGCGGGCGCCTGCGGGTGTCGTGCCCGGTGGCGCTGGCCCACGCCTTTTTGCCCGAGGTGATCAGCCGCTTTTTGGCCCAATACCCGCTGGTGCAACTGGACATGGTGCTGCTCAACCGCCGGGTCGACCTGATTTCCGAAGGCATCGACGTAGGCCTGCGGGTGCGCGACCTGGGCGACGAAGACCCGACCCTGGTCACCCGCCGCCTGCGCCAGGCGCAGATGCAACTGGTGGCGGCGCCCGGCTTTGCCGACCACATTTGCGAGCCGGCCGAGCTGGCCGGCCTGCCGGTGCTGGGCGCGACCGAGGCTGACCGGCTGGTGCACTTTCGCCTGCACGGCCCAAATGGCCGTGAAGAGCACATAGCCCTGGAGCCGCGCCTGGCCATCGACGACTTTGTCGTGCGCAACGCTGCGGTGCGCGCAGGCCTTGGCTTTACCGCCCTGCCGGCGATGTTCTGCGAAGAAGAGTTGGCCCGCGGCGAGCTGGTGCGGCTGCTGCCGGACTGGTCGCTGCCCGGCGGCTACCTGCAGGCGGTGTACCCGCACCGGCGCGGCTTGCTGCCGGCAGTGCGGGTATGGATCGATCACCTGGCGGCTTCGTTCGAGGCCTGTGGAGAAAAGTATGTCTGAAAAACCGATGAGCGAAGCCCAGGTAGCGGCCTTCTGCCTGGCCCTGCCGGGCGCGCGGGAGGACTACAAGTGGGGCGGCATCCGCGTGTTCTCGGTGGCCGGCAACAAGATGTTCGCGGTCATGGACCTGGCCGGCGCGGGGCTGTCGTTCAAGGTGGCCGACGAGCTGTTTCTCGGCTATTGCGACCGCCCCGGGGTGCGCCCGGCGCCGTACCTGGCGCGGGCCAAGTGGGTGAGCATGGCGCTGCCCTACCCCATGGGCCGCACGGAGTTGACCGACCTGCTCAAGCGCTCGCACCAGTTGGTGGTGCGAAGGCTGCCCAAGCGAACCCAGGTGGGCCTGCTGCTGGACTGAGGCTTTGTTCCTGCGTGGGCACGCAATGGCACAACCGCGTTTTGCCACACATACTCAATGGCACCCCACCGCCAGCGGTACACGCCATGAACCGCCCCCTGCTCGCCCTTTTGCTGCTGTGCACCAGCGCGCTGGCCGCCGACAGCTGGAACCTGGCCTACGACCGCGAAGGCATCAAAGTCTACCTCAGTGCCGCGCCTGGCTCGTCGTACCAGCAGTTTCGCGGTGTCAGCACCATGAAGGCCAGCGTACGCACCCTCACCGACCTGCAGGAGAACCTGCGGGTGGCCTGCAAATGGCTGTATGCCTGCCAGCAAATGCGCCTGCTGGAGGTGGACGGCGACACCACCTGGATCTACCTGACCACAGACCTGCCCTGGCCGACGCTGCCGCGGGACATGGTGCTCAAGGTCAGCACCGAGCGCCTGGACGACGGCACCCTGGTGCGCCACCTGAGCGCCGACCCCGGCAAGCTGCCCGAAGAAAAAGGCCTGATACGGGTGCAGCGCCTGAGCGGCGAATGGGTGATGAAGCCCCTGGGAGAGCGTGAAACCGAGGTCACCTACCAGTTGCAAGCCGACCCTGCCGGCGACGTGCCCGGCTGGCTGGCCAACCGTTTCGTGGTGGACGCCCCGGTGGTGACCCTGCGCACCCTGCGGGCAGTGGCCGAGCGTCAGCCCTGAAACGCAGCTTTGCCTTGACGCGGCTTCTGTAGGTGCAACTGTCTTGTGCTGGCTGTGCCGGCCTCATCGCCGGCAAGCCGGCTCTCAGAGAACAAACTACAACTCATTGATTTAGCACGGCCCCCGTGGGAAGCGGCCTTGTGTCGCGATGGGGCGCAAAGCGGCCCCAAGGCCTCGGCCTCATGCAAAATTGCCGGGGCTGCTACGCACCCCATCGCGACACAAGGCCGCTTCCCACAGGGGCCGTGGTGCATCTGCGAGACGAGTTCTCTGCGCGACAGCGCAGCCCGAAAGAGCAGGATGATCTCCTACAGAGGCCGCGGCGCGCCGGCCATAGCGGCGTACAAACCGATACACAACCCCCACCCCACCGACACACTGCAGATACCCCGCCCCCGCACACTCCCGGCCAACCACCACGCACTCCGGGAGCCACATCAATGAAAGCCTTGCCCACCGGCTGGAAGCTGTTCTTCAGCCTCGCCGCCCTGACCTTGCTGATGACCGCCGCGGTACTGGCCACCTACCCAGCAGGCAGCGCCGACGCCCTGCGCAGCGCCATCCGTGCCACCGCGCGCAGTTCGTTCGCGATGTTCTTGCTGACCTTCCTCGCCTCGGCCCTGGTCACCCTGCTGCCGGGCGCCCTCAGCCGCCAGTTGCTGCGTGAGCGGCGCTACCTGGGCCTGGCCTTCGCCTTTTCGCACACGGTGCACGGGGTGCTGATCTACCTGTATGCCCAAGGTTTCCCCGAGCTGTTCTGGGCCGGGCGCACAGCCGTGGCCAATATCCCGGGCTCGGTGGGTTACCTGTTCATCCTGCTGCTGGCCCTGACTTCGTTCAAGGCACCGACGCGCCTGCTCGGCCCGCGCCTTTGGAAGGGCCTGCAC
The DNA here is from genome assembly GCF_019139895.1 of Pseudomonas fakonensis. Classification (GTDB taxonomy): domain Bacteria; phylum Pseudomonadota; class Gammaproteobacteria; order Pseudomonadales; family Pseudomonadaceae; genus Aquipseudomonas; species Aquipseudomonas fakonensis. The sequence goes on from NZ_CP077076.1 coordinate 3,484,128, forward strand.
AGCACCGGCACCTGGGTGCTGGCCGGGGTGTTCTGCCTGTCGTTCTACAAGCGCATCCCCATGGGCGGCTGGTACCCGCTGGCCTTCGCCCTGATGTTCGCCGCCATCGTGCTGAAACTGATCGCCAAGCAGGCACGCCGCCTGCGCGGCGCCACCCCCACGCCTGCCCACTGACCGCAAGGAGCCCACTCATGCTGACGCAAACCCTTACCCGCCCTTTCACCGCCCTCGACCGTTTCGGCAGCTGGGGCGCCGACCTGCCGCTGCGGCTGTTCCTGGCCTGGGAGTTCTTCGAATCGGGGCTGGAAAAATTCAACGGCGCCAACTGGTTCGCCGACCTGCAGGGCAACTTCCCGTTTCCGTTCAACCTGCTGCCGGCGGGGCTGAACTGGCAGCTGTCGATGTGGGCCGAACTGATCTGCCCGCTGCTGCTGGTGCTGGGGCTGGGCACGCGCCTGGCATCGCTGGTGCTGATGGTGGTGACCGTGGTGGCGATCGCTGCGGTGCACTGGCCGGCCGAATGGTCGAGCCTGGCAGAGCTGGCACGCGGCTACTCGATCAGTGACCAGGGGTATGGCAACTACAAGCTGCCGTTGATTTACCTGGTGGCCTTGCTGCCGCTGCTGTTGAAGGGGGCTGGGCGATTGAGTGTGGATCACTGGCTCAAACAGCGCTGATGGCCCTATCGCCGGCAAGCCGGCTCCTACAGGTGACCGCATGCCCCTGTAGGAGCCGGCTTGCCGGCGATGAAGCTCACGCGGTCTCTAGCTCTTCCTCACGCCGGTGCGCCCACTGGTACAACGCCGGCAACACCAGCAAGGTCAGCGCCGTCGACGACAGGATGCCGCCAATCACCACCGTCGCCAGCGGCCGCTGCACTTCAGCGCCGGTGCCGGTGGCCAGGGCCATGGGGATGAACCCGAGCGAGGCCACCAGCGCAGTCATCAGCACCGGTCGCAGGCGGGTCAGCGCGCCCTCCTGCACCGCGGCCCTCAGGCCACGGCCCTCCTCACGCAGGTTGCGGATGAAGGCAATCATCACCAGGCCATTGAGCACCGCGACACCCGACAGGGCGATAAAGCCCACCCCGGCGGAAATCGACAGCGGAATATCCCGCAACCACAGCGCCAGCACGCCACCGGTCAGGGCGAACGGAATGCCGGTGAACACCAGCAGGCCATCCTTGAGGTTGTTGAACATCATCAGCAGCAACGCCATCACCAGCAGCAGCGACACCGGCACCACCACCCGCAACCGTTCGGCCGCCGACTGCAACTGCTCGAACTGGCCACCCCAACGGGTCCAGTAGCCGGGCGGCACCGGCACCTGGTCGATCAGCGCCTGCGAGGCTTCCTCTACGAACGAGCCCAGGTCACGCCCGCGCACGTTGGCGCTGACCACCACCACGCGCTTGCCGTCCTCACGGCTGATCTGGTTGGGCCCAAGCTGCAGGTTCAGCGTGGCCACCTGGCCCAGCGGGATGAAGCCGATCTGCCCGGCGCCAGTGGCGGCGCTGGCCGGCACCGGAATCAACAGGCCGGACAACCCGTCCACGTCGGTTCGCAGGGCCTCTGGCAGGCGCACTACCATGTCGAAGCGGCGGTCACCTTCGTACAAGGTGCCGGCACTGCGCCCACCCACGGCGATGGCGATGGCGTCCTGCACGTCGCCCACGTTCAGGCCGTAGCGGGCAGCCATGTCGCGGTCGATGTCGATGGTCAGCACCGGCAGGCCGGTGGTTTGCTCGGCCTTCACCTCGGACGCCCCCGGCACCTGCTGCAGGCGCGCGGCAATCTGCGCGGCGGTGCGGTTGAGCACCTGCATGTCGTCACCGAACACCTTCACCGCCACATCGCTGCGCACCCCGGAAATCAGCTCGTTGAAGCGCAGCTGGATCGGCTGCGACAGCTCGTAGTTGCTGCCCGGCACCCCGGCGGCGGCACGCTGCACCTCGGCGATCAGCGCCTCGCGCGGCTTGCCCGGGTCTTGCCACTGCTCACGCGGCTTGAGCATCACGTAGGCGTCGGAAATGTTCGGCGGCATCGGGTCGGAGGCAATCTCGGCGGTGCCGGTGCGGGCGAACACCCGCTGCACTTGCGGCACCTGCTCGATGATGGCCTTTTCCAGGCGCTGCTGCATGTCCACCGACTGCGAAAGGCTGGTGCCCGGCACCCGTAGCGCCTGCAGGGCGAAGTCGCCTTCGCTGAGGCTTGGGATGAACTCGCTGCCCATGCGGCTGGCCAGCACGCCCGACAGCAGCACTACTGCGGCGGCGCCGGCAAAGGCCAGGTTGCGCTTGCTCAGCACCCACTCCAGCACCGGCGCATAAAGGCGGCGCGCGGTGCGCATCACCACGCCCTCCTCTTCCTTGACCTTGCCGGTGACGAACAGCGCGATGGCCGCCGGCACGAAGGTCACCGAAAGGATCATCGCCCCCAGCAGCGCCAGCACCACGGTGAAGGCCATGGGGTGGAACATCTTGCCCTCCACACCGGTCAGGGCAAAGATCGGCAGGTACACCACCATGATGATCAGCTGCCCGTAAATCAGTGGCCGGCGCGCCTCGCGGGCGGCGGCGAACACCTCGTGAAAGCGCTCGCTGCGGGTCAGCATGCGCCCGTGGTGCTGCTGGGCGTGGGCCAGGCGGCGGATGGCGTTCTCCACGATCACCACCGCACCGTCGACGATGATGCCGAAGTCCAGCGCCCCCAGGCTCATCAGGTTGGCGCTGACCTTGTTGCTGAACATGCCGGTGAAGGTGAACAGCATCGACAGCGGGATCACCATGGCGGTGATCAGCGCCGCGCGGATGTTACCCAGGAACAGAAACAACACGGCGATGACCAGGATCGCGCCTTCGATGAGGTTCTTCTTCACCGTGGCGATGGCCTTTTCCACCAGGTTGGTGCGGTCGTACACGGTCACCGCCACCACACCTTCAGGCAGGCTGCGGTTGATCTCTTCAAGCTTGGCCGCCACCGCCTGCGACACGCTGCGGCTGTTTTCGCCGATCAGCATGAACACCGTGCCCAACACCACTTCACGGCCATTCTCGGTGGCCGCGCCCGAACGCAGCTCTTCACCCAGGCCCACCTGGGCCACATGGCTGACGCGGATCGGCGTGCCATCAACGCTTGCGATGACGATGTTGGCGATATCCTCGGCCGAGGCCACCTGCCCCGGGGCGCGAATCAGCAGTTGCTCGCCGTTGCGCTCGATGTAGCCGGCGCCGACGTTGGCGTTGTTGCGCTCAAGTGCCGCAATCAGGTCGTTGAGGGTCAGCTTGTAGGCCGCCAGGCGCTTGGGCTCCGGCGCAATCAGGTACTGCTTGGCATGGCCGCCGATGCTGTTGACCTCGGCCACCCCCGGCACGTTGCGCAGCTGCGGCTTGATGATCCAGTCCTGGATCACCCGCAGGTCGGTGGGGGTATAGGGCGTGCCGTCGTCTTTGACTGCACCGTCCTTGGCCTCCACCGTCCACAGGAAGATCTCCCCCAGCCCGGTAGAGATCGGCCCCAGGGCCGCCTCGATGCCCTCGGGCAGTTGCTCACGGGCCACCTGCAGGCGCTCGTTGACCAACTGCCGGGCGAAGAAGATATCGGTGCCATCAGCGAAGATCACCGTCACCTGCGACAACCCCGAGCGCGACAGCGAGCGGGTTTGCTTGAGGCCCGGCAGGCCGGCCATGGCGGTTTCGATGGCGTAGGTGATGCGCTGCTCGGTTTCCAGCGGCGAATAGCCAGGGGCAGCGGTGTTGACCTGCACCTGCACGTTGGTGATGTCGGGCACCGCATCGATGGGCAGCTTCTGGTAGCTGTGGATGCCCACGGCGGCCATCAGCACCACGGCGAGCATCACCACCAGGCGCTGCTCGATGGCGAACTGGATCAGGCGTTCGAACATGTCAGGCGTCCCCACTCAATGGCTGTGTTCGGCCGAGCCTTTGCCCAGCTCGGACTTGAGGACGAAGCTGCCGGCGGCGGCGACCACGGTGCCGGCGGCAAGCCCCTCGCGAATTTCCACCTGGCCGGCATCGCGCCGGCCCGGGGTCACCGGGCGGGCCTCGAAACCCTCCTCGGTACGGGCGAACACCACGGTCTTGTCCTCCCAGGTTTGCAACGCGGCCTCGGGCACCACCACGGCGGCGTCGAAGCGCTCGACGGTGACCGCAATGTTGACGAACAGCCCCGGGCGCCAGGCGCCATTGGGGTTGGCCAGGGTGGCGCGCACGGTAGCGGCGCGGTTCTGCTCGCCCAGCAAGCTGCCGACGTAGTTGACCTTGCCCTGCACCTGGGCCCCCAGGTCCGGGGCGCTGACGGTGACGTCACGGCCGCTGACCACCTTGTCCAGGTCGCGCGGGGCCACGGCGAAGGTGGCCCAGACCCGGCTCAGGTCAGACAAGGTGAACGCATTGCTGGCCTCGCCCACCACCTCGCCCACGGTCAGGTGCTTCTCTACCACCACCGCATCGAACGGCGCGCGCAGCTCGAAACGGTTGCCGCGCCCGGCTGGGGCCACCGCGGCGACCTTCTGCCCGGCGTTGGCGGCGGCGATCTCGGCCTCTTGCAGGGCTTGACGCGCTTGCAGGTAGTCCTGCTCGGCGCTGATGCGCTCCTGCCACAGCTGCTTTTCTCGCTCGAAGGTCAGGCGCGCCAGCTCCAGCCGACGCTGGGCAGCCTGCTGTTCACTGCGCAGTTCTGAGATTTGCTGGCTGGCAATCACCGCCAGCACCTGGCCGCGCTTCACCGCCTGGCCCAGCTCGGCATGCACCGCCTCGACCACGCCGGGAACGCGCGGCACCACATGGGCGGTGCGGTCTTCGTCGAAGCGGATCTCGCCGGGGAAGCTGATGGCGCTGCCCAGGGCCTGCGGGCCAGCGGTCGCCAACTGCACGCCAGCGGCCTGGATCTGCTCGGCGCTCAGGTGCAACTGGCCTTCTTCGTCCCCATGGGCTTTTTCATCGCCATGGCCTTCTTCACCATGGCCCTCTTCACTGTGGCTTTCTTCACCATGGTCGTCGTGCTGGGCCTGGCTGCTGGCCTGGCCCAGGGTGCCGGTCCAGGCCAGGCCGCCAAGGCCGAGGGCGGCCAGGGCTGCGGCGAGAATCGCGAGTTTGCGGGGGGTGGTCATGGAGGCTCCTGCTGGAAAATTCGTTAGGTGCAATTCGGGCCCCATCGCGGGGCAAGCCCGCTCCCACGCAGTTGAAGGCTGCGCCCGTGGGAGCGAAGGGCCGGGCTCAGAGTTCGCCGTAGATACGCTCCACCTGCGCACGCGCATCGGTGGCCTGGGCCAGAGCATCGAGGTACAGGCCGCGCGCCTCGATCAGCGTGCGCTGGGCGTCGAGCACATCGAGGAAGGCGAACTTGCCCATCTCGAAGCCGCGGGTGGCGGTGTCCACCGCCTGCTGCGCCGAGGGCAGGATGGTGCGGTCGTAGGCCTGCACCTCGCCCATCGCGGTGGCCCACTGCTCGACGGCGCTGCGCGTGTCGCTGCGCAGGCGCAGTTCCACGGCATTGCGCAGGTCGCGGGCCTGGTCGGCGCGGCGCGCGGCGGCCAGCACGTTGCCTTGGTTGCGGTCGAACAGCGGCAGCGGCATCGACAGCCCGACCAGGTTGACCCGCTCGCGGTCCTCGCGGCTGTACTGGCTGCCCAGGCTGACGGTGAGGTTGGGGATGCGCTGGGCCTTTTCCGAACCCAGGCTGGCCTCGCCGCGCTGCACTTGCGCGGCAGCCAGGCGCCAGTCGGCGGTCTGCTCGAGCTTGGCCAGCAACTGCGCGGCCTGCGGCGCCTGGCCGGGTGACAGGGTGGCGGCATCGAGCCGCTCGAAGGGATCGGCGCTGCCGGTCAGCCGCGCCAGTGCCTGCCAGGCCACGGCGCGCCCGGTTTGCGCGCGGCGCATTGCAGCCTGGGCCTGGGCCAGTTGCACCTGGGCGCGGGTCGCCTCCACCGGCGACGACTGGCCGGCCTTGACCCGGCCCTCGACCACCCGCACACCGCGTTCGGTCAGGGCCTGGGATTGCTGCGCCAGCTCCAGTGCGGTCTGTGCGCGCAAGGCTGCATGGTAGGCCTGCACCACATCGGCACGCAGGCCGTTGCGCTGGCGCTCCAGCTCCAGTTGCGCCAGTGCCTGGCCGGCTTCGGCAACCTCGATGCGCGCACCGCGCTTGCCGCCCAGCTCCAGCGGCTGGCTGAGGGTGACCGTGGTGGTGCTGGTGCTGCGCCGGGTGTCTTCGACCTCCCAGGAAAGCTCAGGGTTGGGCAGCAACCCGGCCTGGCGCCGTTCGCCCTCGGCCACGCCGACTTCACGGCCGACGGCGGCCAGCTCCGGGTTGTTGGCGTAGGCGGCGTCCAGGGCCTGGGCCAGGCTCAGGCCATCGGCGGCGGCAGGGCCGACCAGCAGCAGGCAGAACCAGGCGACATTGCGGGGGATGGGCACGGCGGAAGTCCTCGACGGCAAGCGGCGGAATGCGTTGGCGATGGACTCTAGGGAGGGGTGGTTATCGGGGGGGTGGCGGGCAGATTACAATTTTGTAATCCGGTGTCGAGGCAACGCCCGCAGGCAGCCGCCCCCGACTGATTCAGCGCATTGGGTGCACGGCGGGCCGTTACAGATCCCGCAGGCTTTGGGTGATTTTCAGGAACTTCGGGATCACCTTTTCCGGTGGTGGTGCCAGGGTTTGCAGGTCGCCGGTGAACTTCGGGAAGCTTTGCATGTGTACCGCAAACAAAGGGCGGGCCCGCCCACCCACGGCAGCAGTCGCAAACCAGGTGTGCTCTTCTTCGCCGGAGCCCGGAAGCGGGTCCAGGCGCCAGCCTTTGAGCACAGTCTGGTGCCGCCCCAGGTTGATGGCCTGTTCGATGCTGGATTTCTTCCAGAGGGTATCGTCGTAGCTGGGGTTATCGTCGGTTTCATAGGGGGCCAAGGTGCGCTTGGTCCGGTAATTCGCAGACGTAGTGAGCATGCTCATCACCACATTTGGCGTGCTGTCGAAACGTAGACTGCTCTTGATGCTGAACGTAGCCAGACCATCGTCATGGATAAAGCCGTAGGGCACACACACGCCCGGCCCTTTGGGGATTTGATGGCTATCGCGGGGTTCAAAGCGCGCCATCAGGTTCTTGACGTCCTCGAGCGACCTGACGAGTCGGTTCGTGAACCAAAAATAGTAAACGCGATTGTTACGCCATAAGAAAACCTGATCAGGCGAACGCCTACCGACCGCGAAGGCATCAGGAAGGCCTATGTCAAATTCACGATAGCCTGCACTCGCAAGCTGCTCTTGCAGTTCTGCCACCTTCGCTTTGATTCGGTCGAGTGTGGCGCCTTGAAATTCATCAGAAAAAACCTTCAAATTTTTCTGTTCCATCTTCAGTTGACGATGAAGGTTTTCGACATAGTCTTCAGACTGCAATATCCAATCTTCGCGAGCGTACTCGAACTGCTCACGTGTCTTGGCAAAGCTGACCTTGTACAGCAGTCCGTCGTCCGCATAATAAACGTGATCTCCCACGCCTCCGACACCGCTTGAAAACATGGGTGATTCGTCCACCCAGAAACGATACTGCCCAACATTGAATGCCGCCCAGGAAACAGGCTCAGACACCTCGAAAACTGAGCGCCCAATGCACTCCTGCCGGATATCATCCGCCGCGTAAACACAGGGAGAAAAAACCAGAACAAACTGCAGCCACTTCATCAACAGTACTCCTTGCGCTTTAAAACACTGTTTAAAGAAAACCTGCTGCCTGGCCTCAGCCGATTGACGGCCTGCAACAGTCCTGAACTGTGAAATCCTCGGCTTGAGGTACGGGTGACAAGGCCAACAAAACACCAATGAGGGCGCTACAGATTCCGCAGGCTTTCGGTGATTTTCAGAAACTTCGGAATCACTTCATCCGGTGTTAGCGTCAGGGTTTCCAGGTCATTGCTGCCTTTCGCGAAGGTTTCCATGTGCACCGCCAGCAGCGGGCGATCCAGCCCGCCCACATGGGCGCTCGCAAACCAGGCGCGCTCCTCTTCGCCGGAACCCGGGCGCGGGTCCAGGCGCCAACCTTTCAGAATGGTCTTGCGCCCGCCGAGGTCGATCGCCTGCAGGATGCTCGACTTTTTCCAGCGCTGGCGGTCATAGCCGGGGTAATAGTGGGTGTTGTAGGTCCCCAAGGTCGGCTTGACTGCATATTCCGCAGAGGCATTGATAATGCTCATGACCACGTTTGGCGTACTGTCGAAACGCAGCGTGCTCTTAATGCTGAAAGTGGCCAGGCCGTCGTCATGGATGAAGCCGTAGGGCATGCATACCCCTGGGCCTTTCGGGATTTGATGGCTATCACGTGGCTCAAAGCGCGCCATCAGGTTCTTGACGCTTTCGAGTGTTTCGCCCTCAGGCTGGGAAAAATAAAAGTAATAACCGCGATTATTTCGCCACAAGAAGATCTTGTAGGGTGTGTCATTACCCAACGCAAAGGCATCAGGCAAACCGATGTCAAAGTCACGCGTGCGAGGGCTCGCAAGACGGCCTTTCAACTCTGCGATTTTCGCTCGTACTCGATTGATTTCTTTGTCATCCACGCCCTTGGACAAAGTGCTCAACTTTTTCAGCTCAGCCTTCAATTGACGCCAAAGACTCTCGACATAACCCTCAGAATCCAATAGCACTGCCTGGCGAGCCCTCTCGAACTGATAACGTGTTGTGACAGTACTTACCTTGTACCACACCCTATCACCCGCGTATTCAACGTGATCGGCGAGCCCTCCGATTTTGCCTGAAAACATAGGTGATGACTGGAAATCAATACGCGCCTTTTTGATATTAACGGTTGACCAGGACAGCGGCTCCGAAACTTCAAAAACGGAACGCCCAATACACTCCTACCGCACATCATCCACGGCATGGGTATAAGGCGCAAAAAAAATCAGACCCGTGAGCCATTTCATGAACGATGCTCCTTGCGCAACGAAGACGCTGACTGCGCCATAACTTTTTCCGTCCATTGTTCCGACTGACGGTTGGCCAGAATCGTCAAATTGAAACCCGAGTCATTATCCTCGCCCTTTGTCCAGTTCACGGGCAGTGCACATATAAAGCCAGTCACGTCCATCGGTGCATCTGGATCTGCGTTTAACCAAAAGCGCTCTTGATGGGGTGGTACCACTTTCAGGCCCCCCCCAGTTTGAAATTCAAAGCATTTCGGTATGCCCAGGTAGGCCAGATGGAAGCGGGGAAGCCATCGCGATACGTGTCTTGCGCAACCCCACTCAGCACCTGAACCTGACTCCTGCTTTGCGCAATGAAATTAAACACCTTCTCATAAGCCTCACTGTTAGCCCGCGCCCGTTCCTGTATCGCTCGCCACACATGCTCTGCCGCCGGCTGATCCAGGCAATCCGCCAGTTCGGTAAACGGCGCCACCGAAATGATGCTCAGCGCCGCGTCGCCCCGTAGTCCATCATCGCCTTGATGCTGACATGCCGCTGAATGCGTATCATCGAAACTTGCATGATCAATTGGATCTGTTTAATCACATAAGGCACGTTAAGCTCAGCCTCGAATTGCACCTGCTCAAGACATGCACCTTATAAGTCCCTAATGCTTTCGGTAATTTTCAAGAATTTCGGGATTACTTCTTCCGGGGGCGGGGTCAGGGTTTGCAGATCGTCGGTGCCTTTCGGGAAGGTTTCCATGTGCACCGCCAGCAAGGGGCGCAATAGACCGCCCACGTTGGCGGTTGCAAACCAGGCGCGCTCTTCTTCGCCGGAGCTTGGGCGCGGGTCCAGGCGCCAGCCTTCGAGCACGGTCTTGTGCCCACCGAGGTCGATCGCCTGCAGGATGCTCGACTTCTTCCAGCGCTGGCGGTCGTAGCCGGGGTAGTAGTGGGTGTTGTAAGTACCCAAGGTGGGCTTGGTCTCATATTCAGGCGATGCATTGATAATGCTCAAGATCACGTTGGGCGTGCTATCAAAACACAGGCTGCTCTTGATGCTGAAGGTGGGAAGACCGTCGTCATGGATGAAGCCGTAGGGCATGCATACACCTGGGCCTTTGGGGATTTGATGGCTGTCTCGAGGTTCAAAGCGCGCCATCAGGTTCTTGACGTCCTGAAGCGAACTAGCCTCAGGTTTCGTAAAGGCAAAATAATAAACTCGGTTGTTTCTCCACAAAAAAGCCTCATAAGGCGATTGATTACCGAACACATAAGCATCAGGGAGGCCGATATCAAACTCACGGATACCAGCGCTCCCAAGATCATTTTGCAACTTTGCAACGTCCTCTTTGGCCCGTGCAATGGCTTTTCCGTGAGGCCCACCAGACAAAGTACTCAAGCGCTCCTGCTCGACTTTCAATCGACGACGCAGGTTTTCGACGTATGCCTCATGATCCAACAGCACCATTTGACGAGCATTTTCGAAGTGATCACGTGTTGTGACGATACTCACCTTGTATCGCAAACTTCCAGAGTACCTAACGTGACCTGAATTTCCTCCGACCCGCCTCGAGAACATGGGGAATCCTGGCCCATCTATACGAAAATTCTCAATATCGGAGGTTGCCCAGGAAACAGGTTCTGGAACATCAAAAACAGAACGCCCAATACACTCTTTCAGCTCACCATCCGCAGCATAGACGCAAGGAGAAAACACGATTAAAAACTGCAGCCACCTCATGAGTGATGACCCTTGTGCAACGGAGACTCTGACTGCGCCACCACGTCTCCCGCCCCCTGCTGCGATTGACGATTGGCGAGAATCGTCAAATTGAAACCCGAATTACTTTCCTCACCCTTTGTCCACTTCACGGGCAGTGCACATATAAAGCCAGTCACGCCCATCGGTGCATCTGGATCGCCTTTCAACCAAAAATTCTCCTGGTGAGGCGCGGGCTCTTTTAGATAACCACCCAATTCCAGCTCCAAGGCATCTCGATACGTCCAGGTAGGCCAGATGGAGGCCGGAAAACCGTCGGGATACCTTTTTTCCGCCGCCTCACTCATCACTTGAACCTGGCTCCTGCTTTGCGGAATGAAATCAAACACCGTCTCGTAAGCCTCACTGTTAGCCCGCGCCCGTTCCTGTATCGCCCGCCACACATACTCTGCCGCCGGCTGATCCAGGCAATCCGCCAGCTCGGTGAACGGCGCCACCGGCCCGCCCGGCGGCAAATCGAGCCCGAAGTGTTTGCGCCAGAGGTCCACGCGCAACTGATGCACGGCCTTGCCCACCGTATGCGGGTATTTGCCGTCCAATTTCGCCTTCACCGGTTGCGTGTCGCGAATGATCGCTGCCAGCTCCGAATCCCGCTGGCCGTTCAGGCTGCGGTCGTTGATGTTGGCGCTGCCCAGAATCGCCACGCGGTCGTCGGCGATCATCAACTTGCTGTGCACGTAGATCTGCTCGGTGACCACCCGGCCCTTCAGGTAGCCCCAGGTGCGCAGGTTGAGCAGCGTCAGGTAGCGGCTCCAGTCTTGCCGGGCATATACCGGCTGCCCATTGCCATCTTTGTTATAAATGATGTTCAGCGCCTCCTTTCGCGTCGCCCCGTAGTCCATCATCGCCTTGATGCCGACATGCCGCTGAATGCGTATCATCGATACTTGCATGATCAATTTGATCTGTTTAATCACATAAGGCACGTTAAGCTCAGCCTTGAGTGGCACCTGCTGAAGACACACCTTATAAGTCCCTAATGCTTTCGGTAATTTTCAAGAATTTCGGGATCACTTCTTCTGGGGGCGGGGTCAGGGTTTGCAGATCGTCGGTGCCTTTCGGGAAGGTTTCCATGTGCACCGCCAGCAAGGGGCGTAATAGACCGCCCACGTTGGCGGTTGCAAACCAGGCTCGCTCTTCTTCGCCGGAGCCTGGGCGCGGGTCCAGGCGCCAGCCTTCGAGCACGGTCTTGCGCCCACCGAGGTCGATCGCCTGCAGGATGCTCGACTTCTTCCAGCGCTGGCGGTCGTAGCCGGGGTAGTAGTGGGTGTTGTAAGTACCCAAGGTGGGCTTGGTCTCATATTCAGGCGATGCATTGATAATGCTCAAGACCACGTTGGGCGTGCTGTCAAAACGCAGGCTGCTCTTGATGCTGAAGGTGGGAAGGCCGTCGTCATGGATGAAGCCGTAGGGCATGCAGATCCCGGTGCCTGCGGGGACGTGGTGGATATCTCGCGGTTCAAAGCGAGCCATCAGATCCTTGACGCTTTCGAGCGAGCGAGTGTTTGAGTTCGTAAAAGCAAAATAGTAAACGCGATTTTTTCGCCATAAGAAAACTTTATACGGGGCATGATCACCAAAAGCATAAGCATCAGGAAGACCGATGTCATATTCACGAACACCAGCGCTCGCAAGGTTATTTTGCAAATCTAAGATTTTAACTTTTGCTTTGTTAATTGCCCTGCTACTGCCCCCCTCATACAGAGCCTTCAAGCTTTCTTGCTCGACCTTCAATTTACGCCGAGTATTTTTGGCATACTCCTCGGCACTCAACAGCACTGCCAGGCGAGCTTTTTCGAGCTGATCACGTGTCGTGATAATGCTAACTTTGTACCACAGCCTGTCACTATCATATTCTACGTGACCTGCGTTTCCTCCCACATGCCTCGAAAACATGGGAGTTCCTGGTGAATCGATGCGAAAATTCTCAATATTCGAGGTTGCCCATGACACAGACTCCGACAAATCAAACACCGAGCGCCCCACACACTCTTTCATGCCATCACCCACAGCGTGAGCGCAAGGAAAAAATACAATAAAGAACCTCACCCAACTCATGAGAACTCATCCTTGTTCGACGAAGAACCTGTATTCACTGCAACCGCCCGCGCACCTTCACGAGATAGGCGATTTGCGAGAATGGTCAAATTGAAACCCGAGTCATTACTCTCTCCACTTGTCCACTTCACGGGCAACGCACACATAAAGCCCATCACACCCATCGGCGCATCTAAATCTGTATCTGACCAAAAGCGCGTTTGATGAGGAGGTGCTGTTTTAAAATCCCCCCCCATTTTGAAATTGGAGACATTTCTATATACCCATGTGGGCCATATGGAAGCTGGAAAACCGCCGGGATACTCTTCCTGTCCCGCCTTGTCGAGAATCTGAACCGGGCTCCAACTTTGCGGAATAAAATCAAACACCTTCTCGTAAGCCTCACTGTTAGCCCGCGCCCGTTCCTGTATCGCCCGCCAAACATGCTCTGCCGCCGGCTGATCCAGGCAATCCGCCAGCTCGGTGAACGGCGCCACCGGCCCGCCCGGCGGCAAATCGAGCCCGAAGTGTTTACGCCAGAGGTCCACGCGCAACTGATGCACCGCCTTGCCCACCGTATGCGGGTATTTGCCGTCCAGCTTCGCCTTCACCGGTTGCGTGTCGCGAATGATCGCCGCCAGCTCCGAATCCCGCTGGCCGTTCAGGCTGCGGTCGTTGATGTTGGCGCTGCCCAGAATCGCCACGCGGTCGTCGGCGATCATCAACTTGCTGTGCACGTAGATCTGCTCGGTGACCACCCGGCCCTTCAGGTAGCCCCAGGTACGCAGGTTGAGCAGCGTCAGGTAGCGGCTCCAGTCCTGCTGCTCATACACCGGCTGGCCCTTGCCATTCGTGTGCTTGATGATCTTCTGTGCACATTCGCGGCTCTTCCCGCAATCCATGATTGCCTTGAGCGCCATATGCCGCTGGATGCGCTTGACCAGGCTCAGTTCGCCGAACACCAAGCTCTGCATGGTCAGGTGAACCTGGTGCATCACATTGGGCACATCGAGCTTGCCCTCGGGGTGAACAGGCAATACCAGGTACACGTGGAACGGCCGGTTTTCGTAGATCGCCCGGCCGATACGGTCGGCCAGCGCGATGGCGATCTTGTTGCCAAGCGGCTCCTGTTCCCCCAGTTTGTGGCTCAGCCAACCCTGGGCATTGAGCGTCCACATCGATTGCAGGGCTTCGGCAAAGGCCACGCCTTCCTGGCCAAAGGCCTTGCAGATCGCCTGCAGCTCTGCCCAGTCGATCAGCCCGTAGTCCTGGGCCTTCAGCGCCTCGCGCAGCTTCACCCGGGCGACGAAATCCTCACGCAGGGTGCCGGGGTCACGCAGGCTGGCCATCGGGCCAGACAAGCTCTGGCCTTCGTTCAATTCGCCCTGCGCGCCAAAGGCGCTCTGGAAGAACTGGTTCTCGATGTACAGAAAATGCTGCGCACTGGAGATCACCTGCAACATCGCGCTGTTGCAGTTGTCCTGCATGCCCTGGGCCCTGATACCAGGCGGCAGCGGCAGGTGCACCCGGGACAACGTACGGCCCTTGGCCTCCTGCGCGGCCATCGCCGCCGAGGCGCTGCGCAGCACCTGTACCTGCACCTGGCCGCGGACGATGTCAGGGGGCGTGGGCAGTTGCTCGGGCTGGTCGATCCACATCGGCTCTGGCGCCGGCAGATCCAGTTGCAGGTGGCCGGCGAGGTCCAGATGGTGCGGCATGCCGGCGTCCCGGGCCAGGCGGTTGAGCCACTCCATCAGGGCGATGACGGCGTCGGTCTTGTACAGCGTCGGGGTTTGCGCAAGATACGCCTGCTGGCCGTTCCAGCGGTCGATGAAGTTGCGCGACAGGTCGTACACCGAGGGCCCTTCGATACGGCTGTGCACGTCCTGCCAGGGCATGCGCGGCTGGTCGGCGGCCAGGGTGCGGTGGTCGGGCGAGCCCAGCGGTTGCGGGTCGTGGGCCAGGTAACGGTAGGGTGCGCGGTGGCTGGCCACGCGCTGCTGCAACAGGGTGTAAAGATGCATCAGCAGGGCGCTGGCGGTTTCGCCGATGCCGTTCAGCCACTGGGCCTTGTCTGCGGGCATGGCATCGAAGCCCTTGTCACACAGCAGCGCGACCATGCGCCCAAGGTCGGTGTTGCCCAGCCACTGGTTGATCAACAGGTGGCTTTGCAGGCGCAAGGCGATCGACAGGTCGCCCTGCGCCGCCTCGACCTGCTGCAGCCAGGCCTCGGCCTGGCTTTTCAGCGGCTCGGCCAGCGGCAGGCGCTGCCAGTTGTGGCGTATCAACGCGGCGACCTGGCGGATCGCCGCATCGGTGAGGTATTGCTTGCCGGCCTCCAGCGGGTGGGTGATGGTGCCGATCAGCTCCTTGAAACTGCTGCCGGCCTTGACCAGCCAGGCCAACACCGGGTGCATCGGGCTGATCGCCAGGTCACGCAGCCAGGCGCTGGCGTTGAGCAGGCGGTCGGCGGGCACCGGGATGCTCAGCCCGGTCTTGCCGATGGGGATGCGAAACGCCGGCAGCGACAGGTCGAGCACGGTGGCCAGCAGCAGGCCGGCGCGGCTGACGTGCTTGTCCATGTCCATCCAGCCCAGGTGCGGGATGCACGGGTTGTAGGCATCGCGGCCACGCCGCGCGCTGGCGTCGAGGCTGAAGCGGTGGTCGTCGCAGCGGCCATAGGCCAGGTCGATGCCGCCGACATAGCCGACCTGGTTGTCGATCACCACGCTCTTCTGGTGATGCGAGAACACCGCGCCCAGGCCCTTCATGTCGCTCTGCTGGATGGCCGGCAGGCAAAATGCCCGGGCGCGGCCCAGCCCCACATTCAGGTGGAACACCGCCAGCATGGTCTCGAAATCGTGGGTGCCGAGGCTGGGCATGGGGCTGAGCCAGGGCAGCACGTAGACCTTCAGAGCCGGCTTGCCCAGCAGCGCGCTGCGCAGGCATTGCCAGAGCGTGCGGCGGCCGTCGAGCAGCACGTCGTGGTTGACCTGCCAGCCGGTGATGAAGATCGACGCCTGCGCCTGGTCGATGGCCTGGGCCAGGTCCTGATAGTAGGCATGCCCACTGGTGAAGAAGCGCACGTGGTTGCCGCTGCGCACCGGGGCGAAGGTGTTGGCACCGCGGATGAAGAAGTCCGGGGCGCTGACCGCCTTCAACGGCCGGCCGTCGGCGCTGATGATCTGGGTGACTTCCTTGTGGCGCACGCCGTTGTACGGCGGGAGGTCAGTTGCCATGTTCAGGCCTCCCTGTCCATCAAGGGGTGACTGAAACAAGATTGCCGGTCGGTATGCCACATGGCGGGGATCCCTGTCCGCGGAAAGAAGGACAGGAACCCTAGCAGCCAGCACAGGCTGAAATTCGACCCAATCAACGAACAAGAAACGTCCTACGCGAAACTCAGAAGCACCTGTAGTCCCCTCCAGGTGCGAATCAAACATACGCCCATATCGATACCAGCATCGCTCATATCATTGCGCGTGATAATAACCTTCGCTGCGTTCGATTCGTGCGTCACGCGCAAGGCACTCACACTCCGCCCACTACTAAATACATTGGCGGAGTTCTCCATGGACCACTCACTCAAACCCTTGCGCTTCCCGCTCGCTGCCCTGGCAGTGGTGGTGCTCAGCGCTTGTGGCCGTACCCCAGACGCCGTGCAGGCTCCCGCCGCGCCAAAGGTCAGCGTCGCCAAAGTCATCGAACAACCGATCAACGAATGGGACGAGTTCACCGGCCGCCTCGAAGCACCGGAAACCGTCGAGGTGCGCCCGCGCGTTTCGGGCCAGATCGACCTGGTGGCCTTCACCGAAGGCGCCCAGGTAAAGAAAGGCGACCTGCTGTTCCAGATCGACCCGCGCCCGTTCCAGGCTGAAGTACGCCGCCTCGAAGCGCAGCTGTCGCAGGCCAAGGCCACTGCCATTCGCAGCGCCAATGAAGCCCGCCGTGGCGAGCGCCTGCGTGACAGCAACGCCATCTCTGCCGAGCTTGCCGAGTCGCGCACCAGCGCCGCCGCCGAAGCACGTGCCGGGGTCGATGCGATTCAGGCACAACTGGACCTGGCCCGCCTGAACCTGAGCTTCACCCGCGTCACCGCGCCGATTGCCGGGCGCGTCAGCCGCGCCCAATTCACCGCCGGCAACATCGTCAGCGCCGACGTCACCCCGTTGACCAGCGTGGTCTCCACCGACAAGGTGTACGCCTACTTCGACGCCGACGAGCGCGTGTACCTCAAGTACAACCAGCTGGCGCGCGACGGCCAGCGCGGCCAGAGCACCCCGGTGTACCTGGGCCTGACCAACGAAACCGGCAACCCGCACCTGGGCCAGATGAACTTCGTCGACAACCAGGTCAACCCGCGCACCGGTACCATCCGTGGCCGCGCCGTGTTCGACAACCGCGACGGCCAGTTCACCCCGGGCCTGTACGCCCGCCTGAAACTGGTCGGCAGCGCCCAGTACGACGCGGTGCTGATCAACGACGAAGCGGTGGGTACCGACCTTGGCAAGAAGTTCGTGCTGGTGATGGACAAGGACAACAAGGCGGCCTACCGCGCCGTGGAACTGGGGCCAAAACTTGAAGGCCTGCGCATCGTGCGCAGCGGCCTGGCCAAGGACGACCGCATCGTGGTCAGGGGCCTGCAGCGCGTGCGCCCTGGCTCGCAGGTTTCCCCTGAAGAAACCCAGATGGCCAGCGAACAGACCCTCGCCGCCCTCGCCCAACAGCGCCAGGCCCTGGAGGCCAGCAACCCGGCGCCCAAGGTTGCGGGCTCCAACGTGAAAGTCGCCAGCGCCCAGGCGCCACGCGGTTAAGGGACCACACCGATGAACTTCTCGAAATTTTTCATTACCCGGCCGATCTTCGCCGCGGTGCTGTCGCTGGTGCTGCTGATTGCGGGTTCGATCTCGCTGTTCCAGCTGCCGATCAGCGAATACCCCGAAGTGGTGCCGCCCACCGTGGTGGTGCGTGCCAACTTCCCCGGCGCCAACCCCAAGGTGATCGGCGAAACCGTCGCCGCGCCGCTTGAGCAGGCCATCACCGGTGTCGAGAACATGCTGTACATGTCCTCGCAGTCCACCGCCGACGGCAAGCTGACCCTGACCATCACCTTCGCCCTGGGCACCGACCTGGACAACGCCCAGGTGCAGGTGCAAAACCGCGTCACCCGCACCCAGCCCAAGCTGCCTGAGGAAGTGACCCGTATCGGCATCACCGTCGACAAGGCCTCGCCCGACCTGACCATGGTCGTGCACCTGACCTCGCCGGACCAGCGCTACGACATGCTGTACCTGTCCAACTACGCCATCCTCAACATCAAGGATGAGCTGGCGCGCCTGGGCGGCGTGGGCGATGTGCAACTGTTCGGCATGGGCGACTACTCGCTGCGCGTGTGGCTCGACCCGAACAAGACCGCCTCGCGCAACCTCACCGCCGGTGACGTGGTCGCGGCCATTCGCGAGCAGAACCGCCAGGTGGCCGCCGGCCAGCTGGGCGCCCCGCCCGCCCCGGGTGCCAGCAGCTTCCAGCTGTCGATCAACACCCAGGGCCGCCTGGTCAACGAGGAAGAGTTCGAGAACATCATCATCCGCGCCGGTGCCGATGGCGAAATCACCCGCCTGAAAGACATCGCCCGGGTCGAGCTCGGCTCCAGCCAGTACGCCCTGCGCTCGCTGCTGAACAACCAGCCGGCAGTGGCCATCCCGATCTTCCAGCGCCCTGGCTCCAACGCCATCGAGATCTCCGACGAAGTGCGGGCGAAGATGGCCGAGCTTAAGAAGGACTTCCCCGAGGGCATGGACTACAGCATCGTCTATGACCCGACCGTGTTCGTGCGTGGCTCCATCGAAGCAGTGGTGCACACCCTGTTCGAAGCGCTGATCCTGGTTGTGCTGGTGGTGATCCTGTTCCTGCAAACCTGGCGCGCCTCGATCATCCCGCTGCTGGCTGTGCCGGTATCGCTGATCGGTACCTTTGCGGTGATGCACCTGTTCGGCTTCTCGCTCAACGCCTTGTCACTGTTCGGGCTGGTGCTGGCCATCGGTATCGTGGTGGACGACGCCATCGTGGTGGTGGAGAACGTCGAACGGAACATCGGGCTGGGCCTGAAACCGCTCGAGGCCACACAAAAGGCCATGAGCGAAGTGACCGGGCCGATCATCGCCACGGCGTTGGTGCTGTGCGCCGTGTTCGTGCCGGCGGCGTTCATCTCGGGCCTTACCGGGCAGTTCTACAAGCAGTTCGCCCTGACCATCGCCATCTCTACCGTGATTTCGGCGTTCAACTCGCTGACCCTGTCGCCAGCGTTGGCTGCCGTGCTGCTCAAAGACCATCACGCACCCAAGGACCGTTTCTCGCGCATTCTGGAAAAACTCCTGGGCAGCTGGCTGTTCGCCCCGTTCAACCGCTTCTTCGACCGGGCCAGCCACAGCTATGTGGGCGGCGTACGCCGGGTCATCCGCGGCAGCAGCATTGCCCTGTTCGTGTATGCCGGGCTCATGGGCCTGACCTACCTGGGCTTCTCGTCCACCCCGACCGGTTTCGTCCCGGCCCAGGACAAGCAGTACCTGGTGGCCTTCGCCCAGCTGCCTGACGCCGCCAGCCTCGACCGTACGGAGGCTGTGATCAAGCGCATGAGTGAAATCGCCTTGAAGCAACCTGGCGTTGCCGACTCGGTGGCCTTCCCGGGCCTGTCGATCAACGGCTTCACCAACAGCCCGAACAGCGGCATCGTGTTCACCCCGCTCAAGCCGTTCGACGAGCGCAAGGACCCGAGCCAGTCGGCGGCGGCCATCGCGGCAGCCTTGAACGCGCAGTTTGCCGATATCCAGGACGCCTACATCGCGATCTTCCCGCCACCGCCGGTACAAGGCCTGGGCACCATCGGCGGCTTCCGCCTGCAGATCGAAGACCGCGGCAACCTGGGCTACGAAGCGCTGTACAAAGAGACCCAGAACATCATCGCCAAGAGCCACAACGTGCCGGAACTGGCGGGGCTGTTCACCAGCTACCAGGTCAACGTGCCGCAGGTCGATGCCGCCATCGACCGGGAAAAGGCCAAGACCCACGGCGTGGCGATCACCGACATCTTCGACACCCTGCAGGTTTACCTGGGCTCGCTGTACACCAACGACTTCAACCGCTTTGGCCGCACTTACCAGGTCAACGTCCAGGCCGAGCAGCAGTTCCGCCTCGACGCCGAGCAGATCGGCCAGTTGAAGGTGCGCAACAACCTGGGCGAGATGATCCCGCTGGCGACCTTCCTCAAGGTCAGCGACACCTCCGGGCCTGACCGCGTGATGCACTACAACGGCTTCATCACCGCCGAAATCAACGGCGCCGCAGCCCCGGGCTACAGCTCGGGCCAGGCCGAGGCAGCGATCGAGAAGCTGCTCAAGGAAGAGCTGCCCAACGGCATGACCTTCGAGTGGACCGACCTGACCTACCAGCAGATCCTCTCGGGCAATACCGCATTGTTCGTGTTCCCGCTGTGCGTGCTGCTGGCCTTCCTGGTACTGGCCGCCCAGTACGAGAGCTGGAGCCTGCCGCTGGCGGTGATCCTGATCGTGCCGATGACCCTGCTGTCGGCCATTACCGGGGTGATCGTGTCCGGTGGCGACAACAACATCTTCACCCAGATCGGCTTGATCGTACTGGTGGGCCTGGCGTGCAAGAACGCGATTCTGATCGTCGAATTCGCCAAGGATGAACAGGCCAAGGGCCTCGACCCGCTGGCTGCGGTACTGGAAGCCTGCCGCCTGCGCCTGCGGCCGATCCTGATGACCTCGATCGCCTTCATCATGGGTGTGGTGCCGCTGGTGTTCAGCTCTGGCGCCGGCTCCGAGATGCGTCATGCCATGGGTGTGGCGGTGTTCTCGGGGATGATCGGGGTGACCGTGTTCGGCCTGTTCCTGACCCCGGTGTTCTTCTTCCTGATCCGCCGTTTCGTCGAGCGTCGCCAGGCCCGCAAGGCTGCGCACGCCCCCGCGCTGGAGAACCATGCATGAACCTGCTCAAACCCCTGACCCCGAGCCTGCTGGCGCTGGCCCTGGCGGCCTGTGCGGTGGGCCCGGACTACCAGGCCCCGGCCACTGAACCGGCCAAACTGGACAGCGGCCTTGAGGCCAAGGCGTTCGACCGCAGCCACTTCGAAAGCGTGTGGTGGAAGCAGTTCGACGACCCGGTGCTGAACCAGCTGGTGCAAGCCTCGCTGGATGGCAACCGTGACCTGCGGGTGGCTTTCGCCCGGCTGAAGTCGGCGCGGGCGATCCGCGACGATGCGGCCAACGACCAGCTGCCGGTGGTCACCAGCCGTGCCAGCAGCGACCTGGGCAAGGGCCAGGTGCCGGGCCAGACCGAGAGCCGGGTCAACAGCGAGCGCTACGACCTGGGCCTGGACATGGCCTGGGAACTTGACCTGTTCGGGCGCATCCAGCGCCGTATCGAGGCCAGCGAAGCGCAGGAGGCGGCCGCTGCGGCCGACCTTGCGCAGTTGCAGGTGAGCCTGATCGCCGAGCTGGTGGACGCCTACGGCCAACTGCGTGGCGCGCAACTGCGCGAGAAGATCGCCCTGGCCAACCTGAAGACCCAGCAGGAATCGCGGGATATCACTGTGACCCTGCGTGATACCGGTGTTGGCAACGAGCTCGACGTGGTGCGCGCCGATGCCCGCCTGGCGGGTGTCGAAGCCACCGTGCCGCAGTTGCAGGCCGAGCAGGTGCGGGCGAAGAACCGCATCGCCACCCTGCTGGGCCAGCGCCCGGATGCATTGGCCGTGGACCTGTCGCCCAAGGCCTTGCCGGCCATTGCCAAGGCGCTGCCGGTAGGTGACCCGGGCGAGCTGCTGCGCCGCCGCCCGGACATCCGCAGCGCCGAGCGCCAACTGGCAGCAGCCACCGCCAATGTCGGCGTGGCCACCGCCGACCTGTTCCCGCGGGTGAGCCTGAGCGGCTTCCTGGGCTTCACGGCCGCGCGGGGCTCGCAGATTGGTTCGTCGGCGGCCAATGCCTGGGCGCTGGGCCCGAGCATCACCTGGGCGGCATTTGACCTGGGCAGCGTGCGGGCCCGCCTGCGCGGGGCCAAGGCCGATGCCGAGGGGGCGCTGGCCAGCTACGAGCAGCATGTGCTGCTGGCACTGGAAGAGTCCTCGAATGCCTTCAGCGACTATGGCAAGCGCCAGCAACGGCTGCTGGCCTTGATGCGCCAGAGCGAGGCCAGCCGCAAGGCGGCGGAGCTGGCGTCGATTCGCTATCGCGAGGGAACCGTGGATTACCTGGTGCTGCTCGATGCCGAGCGGGAGCGACTGAGTGCGGAGGATGCGCAGGCGCAGGGTGAGGTTGAGTTGTATAGCGGGATCGTGGCGATCTACAAGGCCCTTGGGGGCGGCTGGCAGCCGGAGGTGGTGGCCAGTTCGCGGTGATCGCCTTTTGAATTGAGAGCTCCTTTGGTTGGATCCTCCCCCAACCGTTTGCCCCGATGGCCTTTTGGTTGTTGGGGTTTTTTTTGGGTTCGGGTTCGTAGTCCATGGTGATTGCTTTGGTAGATGTGGGACTGTCAGATTTTTTGTGTGCGGGCCGGTAACGGCCTGCCGTCAGGCAGGCCCTGATTCTCACCAGGTCGGCCTGATGAACCGATCTCCATACAGAATCGCAAATTGATTCATCGCGCTTTTCCAGTCATGGGCCGGCTTTCCCCAATTGGCTGTTATGTTGCGCAATCCCAGCCAGATCAGTTTGGTCGCTGCGTCATCATTCGGGAAATGCCCACGAGTCTTGATGACCTTGCGTAGCTGGGCGTTGATGCTCTCGATGGCGTTGGTGGTATAGATCACCTTCCGGATGGCGGGCGGGAAAACAAAGAATGGAATCACGCGATCCCAAGCCCGTCTCCAAGCAGCCACCACCGTTGGATATTTCTCGCCCCACGGCCCGTTCTCAAACTCATCGAGTGCTTGCTCAGCCGCTTCAGCATTGATGGCTTGGTAAATCGGCTTCAGCTCCTTGGCCAGAGCTCGCCGCTTGTCCCAGGCCGCGAAGTCGAGGCTGTTGCGGATCAGGTGTACGATGCACGTTTGCAACGTCGTCTCTGGAAACACGGCACTGAGAGCCTCTGGCATACCTTTGAGGCCATCGGTCACGGCAATCAGCACATCTTCGACACCGCGCGTCTTGAGATCGTTAAAGACCTTCATCCAAAACTTCGCACCCTCGGTGTTCTCGATCCAGATGCCCAGGATATCTCGCGTTCCGTCGGGAAGAACGCCCAGGGCCAAGTAAATGGCCTTGTTGCGCACCAGGCCCTCTTCGCGGATCTTCACCCGCAGCGCATCGAAGAAAATGACCGGGTACATCGGCTCCAGTGGCCGCTGTTGCCACGCGCCAATCTCGTCCATGACCTCGTCTGTCACAGAGCTGATGAAGTCGGGTGAGACCTCTGTTCCATACTGCTCGGACAGAAAGGCTCGGATCTCTCTGACCGTCATTCCACGGGCGTACATGGCGATGATCTTGTCATCGAAACCGGTGTAACGCCGCTCATGCTTGGGGATCAGAATGGGCGCAAAACTACCGTCTCGATCGCGAGGGATTTCCAGTCGTAGCGGGCCATCGCCGGTCAAAACCGTCTTGCCACTCTTGCCGTTACGCTGATTGGTTTCATCCGCCGGGCGCTGCGCGCCCGGCGGATAACCCAGGTGGTGACCGAGTTCGGCACTCAAGGCACGCTCGATCAAGGCCTTCTTGAACGCCGCTGAGGCATCCTCGATTGCTTCTGCGGACATCAGGCCCTCGCCGAACTGCTCCAGCAGCTCTTTGGGGATTTTTGGCAGGTCACGCAAGGGTTTCTTTTTGGTTGGCATACATGCACCTCTTACTCATGTTATGCCCGAACACAAAATTTCTGACACCCTCGTAGATGTAAGCGCATTCGTTGACGATAAGCGCTTTTCGTCACTTTTCCGCCCTTACGTAAGGGCGGAAAGGTGAATAAGCGTCACTACAAATAATGAATACGCCTACAACTTTCAAAACAAAACAGATCAACAGATCAACAGATCAACAGATCAACAGATCAACAGATCAATCTAAAGCATAAAACACAATAAAGAAGCCGCCCGCGAGGGCCCCATCACCGGCAAGCCGGCTCCTACACCAACTGGTTAATCTCGATGATCGGCATCAACACCGCCATCACGATCAACAACACAACCCCCCCCATCACCACAATCATCAAAGGCTCCAGCAACGCCGTCATCCCCATGGCCCGCCGCTCGATATCCTTGGCCAGGCTGTCAGCCACCCGGTCAAGCATCGGCGGCAAATCACCCGTCTTCTCACCGCTGGCAATCAGGTGAATCAACAACGGCGGAAACACCTTCTCCACCGCCAGCGCCGCAGCCAACCCCGCCCCCTCACGCACCCGCGCGGTCGCCTCGCTGACACACTGGTCGAGCCGGTCATTGCCCAAGGTCTGGCGCGCCGCCTCCAGCGCCCGCAGCAGCGGCACCCCGGCACTGCCAAGAATCGCCAAGGTAGAGGCAAAGCGCGCCGTGTTCAGCCCCAGCACAAAACGCCCGAACAACGGCAGGCGCAGCAGACGCCCGTGCCAGGCCAGACGCGCCGCCGGCGCCCGCAGCCACAGGCGCCAGCCCCAAACCGCCGCCGCCAGCCCAGCAAAGCACAGCACACCCCACTCACGCACGAAATCACTGGCGCTGAGCATGGCCAAGGTCAGCCCCGGCAGGTCCTGACGCGCCTGGGTGAAGGCGCTGACCACCTGCGGCACCACGTAGCTGAGCAAAAAGACCACGATCCCCACCGACACCAGCCCCACCACCCCCGGGTAGATGAACGCGGTGAGGATCTTGCCGCGCAAGGTGTTGCGCTCCTCGATGTAGTCGGCCAGACGCTCCATCACCTGGGCCAGGTCGCCGGACTCCTCGCCCGCCGCCACCAGCGCCCGGTAGATCTCCGGGAAGTCACGCGGGCGCTGCGCCAGGGCATCGGCCAGGCGCATGCCGCTGCGCACATCGGTGCGTACCGCCCCCAGCACCTGGGCGATGTGCTTGCGCTCGGCCTGCTCCAGGGTCGCCCCCAGCGCAGCCTCCAGCGGCAGGCCTGCGGCCAGCAGGCTGGCCAGCTGGCGGGTGGCCCAGGCCAGGTCGCCGTCAGACAGCCTGGCGGCGAACAACCCCGCCCCCTGCCCGGCCGCCGACTGGGCTTGGACCTCAAGCGCGGTCAGCCCCAGGCCGCGCAGCTGGGCCATGGCTGCCGCGGCGCTGTCGGCCTCGAGCAGGCCGTTGACAATACGCCCCTGGGCGTCCGCAGCTTCATAGCGATAACGGTTCATCAGGCGTCCCGTGTCACGCGCAGGATCTCCTCAAGGCAGGTGCTGCCATCGTCGACCCAGCGCTGGCCGTCCTCGCGCATGCTGCGCATGCCGTTGCGCCGTGCTGCGCTGCGCAGCGCCTGTTCGTCAGCGCCTTGGTGCACGAGGCTGCGCACGGCATCATCCACGCAAAACAGCTCGTGAATGCCGGTACGGCCGCTGTAGCCGCAATGGTTGCACTGCGCGCAGCCCACCGCCCGGTACTGCCCGGGGCTGGCCGGGTCCGGCTCGCGGCAGTGCGGGCAGAGCCTGCGCACCAGGCGCTGGGCCAGCACCCCGAGCAACGCCGAGGCCAGCAGGAACGGCTCCACACCCATGTCGACCAGGCGGTTGACCGCCGACACCGCGTCGTTGGTGTGCAGCGTGGCCAGCACCAGGTGCCCGGTCAGCGAGGCCTGCACGGCAATTTGCGCGGTTTCCAGGTCGCGGATCTCGCCGATCATGATCACGTCCGGGTCCTGGCGCAGGATGGCGCGCAGGGCCACGGCAAAGCTCATGTCGATGCGCGCGTTGACCTGGATCTGGCTGATGCCCGGCAGGTCGTACTCCACCGGGTCCTCGACGGTAAGAATGTTGCTGACACTGGCATCCAGCCGCGCCAGGGCGGCGTACAGGCTGGTGGTCTTGCCCGAGCCGGTCGGCCCGGTCACCAGCACGATGCCATGGGGCTGGCAGATCAGCTGGTCAAGCCGCGCCAGCAGCGCCGCATCCATGCCCAGCGCCTCCAGGCGCAGGCGCCCGGCCTGCTTGTCGAGCAGGCGCATCACCACCCGCTCGCCGTGCCCGGTGGGCACCGTGGACACGCGAATATCGATCGGCCGCCCGGCCACCCGCAAGGCGATGCGCCCGTCCTGGGGCAGGCGCTTTTCGGCAATGTCCAGTTGCGCCATGATCTTGATCCGCGACACCAGCGCGCCATGCAGCGCCTTGCGCGGCGAGACCACGTCACGCAGGGTGCCGTCGACCCGGTAGCGCACCAGGCAGTGGCTTTCGAACGGCTCGATATGGATATCGCTGGCCTGGTCACGCGCCGCCTGGGTGAGCAAGGCGTTGATCATGCGGATCACCGGCGCATCGTCCTGGGCTTCGAGCAGGTCGGTGACCTCGGGGATGTCCTGCAGCAGGCGGTCCAGGTCCACTTCGTTCTCCGCCGCCCCCACCACCGCCGCAGCGCTGCCGGTATCGGCGTAGGCGCTGACCAGCAGCGCATCCATTTGCGCATCGCTGAGCGCCTCGACCGCCAGCGCGCCGTGGCGCCGGCGCACCTCGGCCACGGCCCAGGCCGGGCTCGACGGGCAGCGCGCCAGCGTCGCGCCGCCCTCGCCGTGCAGCACCAGGCGCTGGGCCTTGGCCCAGGCGTAAGGCAGGCGGCTCACCGGGCCACCTCGTCCACCGGCACCGCGCGGATCGCCGCCCGCGGCACGTTCAGCGCCGCCGGTTGCGCCCGGCCCTGGTCAGGCACGCCCTGCTCCACCGGAGGCAGCAGCGGCATGTCCATGTCTGGCAGGGCCCAGGAATGCTCGGGTTTGAGCCCGCCCTGGGCGCGGCGGATGAAGTCGTAGCGGTTGCGTGTGATGCTGCGCCCCACGCTTGCGTCACGCACGATGTACGGGCGCAGGAACACCATCAGGTTGGTCTTGTTGGTGGCGCGCCGCTCGCTGCGAAACAACGCCCCCACCCCCGGCAGGCTCGACAGCCACGGGATACCCTCGTTGCTCTGGCTGTAGCCGTCCTGCAACAGGCCGCCCAGCACCATGATCTGGCCGTCGTCGAGCAAGATGCTGGTGTCGATGGCGCGCTTGTTGGTCACCGTGCCGGCCGCGCTGGAGGCGCGCTCGTCGACGCTGCTGACTTCCTGGTAGACGTCCAGCTTGACCGTGCCGCCCTCGGAGATCTGCGGACGCACGTTCAGGCGCAGGCCTACCTCTTCGCGCTGGATGGTCTGGAACGGGTTGTTGCTGGTCCCGCCGCCATCGGTGACGTACTGGCCGCTGACGAAGGGGATGGTCTGGCCAACGAAAATGCTCGCTGCCTCGTTATCCAGGGTCAACAGGTTGGGCGTCGACAGCACGTTGCTGCCACCCTTGCTCTTGAGCGCCCGGGCCAGCACCTTGAGGTCGAGCACCTCGCCGATGCCGGGGATGTTCACCGTACCGTCCACCACCCCCACCGACAGCCCCGGCGGCAGCACATCGATGCTGCTGGCGCCCTTGACCAGGCCGCTACCGCCCAGGTTGGCGCCGCCGAAACCGCCCTTGCCGCCGAGGTTACCGGCCTGCCACTGCACGCCGAACTCGTTGGCCTCGTCCTCGCCCACCTCGACGATCAGGCTCTCCACCACCACCTGGGCGCGGCGCTGGTCAAGCTGGTCGATCACCTCGCGCAGGCTGCGATACAGCGGCTCGGGGGCGGAGATCAGCAAGGTGTTGGTGGTCTTGTCGGCCTGGATGGTCGCCCCGCCCGCCGAAAACGCCGTGCCCTGCTCGCCCTGGCCCTGGTTTGCGCCATAGCCGTTGGGGGTGCTGCCGGCGCCCTGGCCGTTGCCGCGCAGCAGGCCGCCGCTGGCGTTGCTGTTGCTGGCCGAATAACCCTGGTTGCTGGCGCTGCTGGTGCCGGTAGTGGCGCCGTTGCTGTTGCCGCCGGTAAGCATGCCGCCGCCACTGAGCAGCGCACGGGTGCCGTCACTGCCGGTGCTGTCGCTTTCACCGGTGAGCAGCCCGCGCAGGCTTTGCGCCAGGCGGTCGGCCTGGGCGTTGCGCAGGTACACCACATGCAGGTTGCCGGCGCTGTTCTGGGCGTTGTCGAGCTTGTAGATGAGGTCGCGGGCCAGTTGCGTGCGCTCGGGGCTGCCGGAACGAATCACCACGCTGTTCGAGCGCGGGTCGCCGAGCACGCTGATCTTCTGTGTTGCGTCATTGCCCTGGCTGTCCAGCAGTTCGCCGACCATGCCAGCGATGTCGCTGGCGATACCGTTCTGGATCGGCACCACGTCGGTGTCGATGGCGCTGGGGATATCGACCTTGTCGAGGATCTGCGCCACCCGCTCGAGGTTTTCGGCGTAGTCGGTGACCACGAGGGTGTTGTTGCCCGGGTAGGCGTTGATCGGGTTGTCCGGCGAGACGATGGGGCGCAGCACCGGGATCAGGTTGACCGCGTTCTCGTACTGCAGGCGGAAGGTACGGGTGACCATGCCGTTGCCGGCATCACTGTCACCGCTGACCAGCGCTCCGCCCAGCAGCTTGGCATCGGCCTGGGGCACTACTTGAGCGACACCGCTGACGTCGACCACGCTGAACCCCTGCATGCGCAGCGCTGCCAGCAGCATCGAGTAGGCCTTGCTGGCCGGCACCTGGCCTTCGGAGACCAGGGTCAGCTGGCCCTTGACCCTGGGGTCGACCAGAAACTGCCGGCCGGTGGCCCGGGACAGCCCGCGCACCACCGCCTGAATGTCGGCGTCGACGAAGTTCAGTTGCACCGGCTGCTCACCCAAGGGGTTGGGCATGGCCGCAGCCGGCGCTGCGCGGCTGTGGCGCTGGCCCACCCGCGGCAGTGCCTGGCGCGGCGCCGGGCGTGTGCTGGCGGTTGCCTGGGCCTGGTGGTCGAGGGCGGTAGCGCGGGCGTTGGTGTAGGCCAGCGGCTGGCCCAGCTCACTGCTGGCCAACGGCCGCGGGCCTTCGGGCGCAGTGGCGCAGGCGCCCAGCGCCAGGGCCAGGGCCAGTGGCGCGAACGGCAGCAGCCGGTGCTGGAGGCGTGGCGATGCGGTGCACATCATGTAGGGTCCTTAGCGCCATGCGCCTGATCCATGCGAAGGGTTCCGGAAAACGTTACCGGGGCGGCAGCGCCCGGGTCGCGGGCCAGCGCCAGGCGGCCAACGGCAAGGCCCAGGCGCGGTGGCTCGCGCTGCAGCCAGGCCATGGCCGCTTCGGCTGGCACCTGCTGCCAGTCCAGTTGCCAGCCTCCGCCCTCGGCGCTGAGCCGGGAATGCGCTTGCAGGCCGGCCTGGGCGAGGCTCTGTTGCAACGCCTCGCCCAGTTCGCCCGCAGGTGGTGCCTGGCGCTGGGCCAGCAGGGCATCCAGTGCCTGGGCCTGGCTGCGCAGCTTGGGCAGTTCCTGGTTCCAGTGTTCGATAGCGGCCAACGCCGGGGCGATCAGCACCTGCCAGCACAGCAAGGTGCCGAGCAAAGCTGCGGCCAGTGCCACCGCGCGCCGCTCCCGCGGCGCGAGTGCCTGCCAGCGCTGGCGGGCCTGATTACCGCTGGCGTGCCAGCGCTGGCTAATCGACATGGGCCAGCTCCTCCTTGGCCGCACGCAAGGTCCAGCCCTGCGCCGCCACGCTCGCCTCGATACCCCGTGCGGCCAGGTCGGCCTGCCAGGCACTGGCCGCTGGCACCTGGCCGCTGTCGGCCTGGCGGGTGATGCGCAAGGTCGCGTCGACGTAGTCCAGCGCGGCAACCTCGCCGGCCAGAAACGGCATGCTCTGGCCCGCCCCTTCGAGCAAGCGGGCAAGGCCCATCGCCGCCGGCCCCTGCCCGCCCTGCAACTGCTGGCGCGCCTGCTGCAAGGGGTTGAGCACCACCGGCAACTGCGGGAAGGCCTGGCGCACCTGGCTGACCATTTGCGCGCGCAACTGCTCACCCTCGCCTGCCAGGCGCGCGGCATACAGGTTCAACCCCAGGCACCAGAGCGCAGCAGCCAGCGCCCACACTGCCGCCGTGCGCCCCCAGGCCACGGCCTTGGCCGGGCCTTTGAGACCTGCGGCAAGGTCCACCGCCGGCACGTCGTCACTGGGTTGGCTGAACAACCCGCCCAAGCGCACGCGCCGGGGTCCCAGCCAGGCCTGCACCTGTGCCAGTTGCGCCTGCCCAAGCCAGGCCACCGCCACCTGCCCATCGGCCTGGCGCGGCCCATGGGCTACATGCACCTGGCCGATTTCGCCCAGCAGCAGCCCTTGCACGGCGCAGCGCACCGCTGCATCCAGGCGTTTGCCGGCCAGCGGCGGCAACGGCAAACGCAAGGCCAGGCTGTCGTCGGCGTGCAAGTGCAGGCACCAACTGGCGCCCTTGCCATCACGGGCCAGTTGCGCGCCGTCGGCCTGGCCATGGCGCTCACCCAGGCGGTAGTCAAGCTTGGCGCCGGCGGTCAGTTGCGTCAGCGGCGGCAATTGAATGTGCAGCACTGCGTTCATGCGCCACCTCGTGTCCAGATCACATCCGGCAACTGCCCCTCGCGCTGGCGCAGCAAGGCTTGCAGGCGCAGCACCCGTGGGCCCTGGCGCGCCTCGCCGTGCAAGCGGAACCAGTCGCTGCCGATCCCCACCCGCACATTGCCGGCGGCCACCTGGGGCATGCGCAGGCGGTTGATGAAGTCGCCACGGTTGACGAACCAGCGGCCGCTATCGCGCTCGGCGACCAAGGCGCTGGCCTGTTGCAGCGACAGCCCCGGCACCTGCGCGGCGAGCACCTCGGCACTGGCCGTATTGCCATTGACCCAGGTGGCCGCCGGCAGCACGGTGACAAAGCGCTGCAGCTGTTGCAGGCGCTCGGCGTCCATGCCCTGGAGGCCGGCCAAGGGAGCGAGGTCACGCAACATCGGGTAGCGTGGTGGCAAGGCTGCAGTAGCGCTTGCCGGCGATGTCAGGCGGCCGCTGTCGAAGCCTTGGCGTTCGGGGGTGACGGGCGCCGGCGGTTGCTGCGGGTAGCTGCCGATCACCCTTGCGGTAATGGCCTCGGCCAGGCGCGGCTGCACACCAATCAGCCCGCACAGGCGCTGGAAGGTCGCCAGGGCATGGGCGTCGACCTGGCCGTCGATCACCAGGTTGCGCAGGTTGAACTTGCCCTGTTCGTCTTCAAGCTGGCCGGCAAAGCGTACGCCCCCGGCCGGCACACCCGACAGCAGTTGCGCCCACGGCTGGCCGGCGCGCACCAGCGGGTCGCGGCGACGTTGCTCGGCGAGCAACTGGCGGCTCAGTTGCAACCCGCTCTCCAGCGCCCACTGGCCCTGTACCGCCAATTGGCGATTCTCCACCTGGCGGGTGAATACCCCTTGGCGCTCGATCATGGCGGCAGCGATCACCGCCACCACTGCGGCAATCAGCAAGGCGCTGATCACGGCCATGCCGTCCTGGCGTGCCATGGCCAGTCACAACTGCCAGGAGCCGATGTCGCTGTTCACCCCGTCGCCGCCGGCCTGGCCGTCGGCGCCCAGGGAGAACACGTCGACCTCGCCGTTGGCGCCGGGGTTCAGGTATTGGTACGGGCGGCCCCAGGGGTCGTTGGGCAGGCGGTCGAGGTAGGAGCGCCACTGGCTGTCCTTGGCCTGGGCGGGTTTTTCCGCCAGCACCTTGAGGCCCTGGTTCTGGTTGGGGTAGCTGCCGTTGTCCAGGCGGTACAGCTTGAGCGCCTGCATCAGCCCGGCGATGTCCTGGCGCGCGGCGGTGGCGCGGGCCTGGTCGGGGCGGTCGAGCACCTTGGGCACCACCATCGCCGCGAGGATCCCGAGGATCACCACCACCACCATGATTTCGATCAGGGTGAAGCCTTGCTGGCGGTGGCGACGGCCTGTGGCGCTGCGGTGGGCGATCTGCATCTCGGCATTCCTTGCGTGAGTTCGAATCGGGGGCCGATTGTGGCAAGCAGGTATGTCACGGATATTGAAAAAGCTCGGGTGTGGCCGTCGTCAAAGCGTCATTGCACCGCTCTAACGTGCAGTTTTGCCTTGTGCGCAGGTGTCAGCGTGGTCCGCTCCGAACGCGGTTTTACTTTGATCGAGGTGCTGGTGGCGCTGACCATCGTTGCCGTGGCCATGGCGGCGGCGGTGCGTGCCACCGGGCTGATGACCCAGGGCAACGGGCTGTTGCGGGACAAGTCGCTGGCGCTGCTGGCGGCCCAGGGGCGGCTGGCCGAACTGCGGCTTGAGGGCGGCGCCCGGCCTGGGGTGCGGCAGTTCGAGTGCGACCAGGGGCGCTTGCGATTACGCTGTGAGCAGCGGGTGGTGCGGGGTGTGGGGGGGGGGCTTGAGGTTTCGGTGCAGGTGTTTGATCGTCAACATGAGGGGCCGGGGTTGGCGCGGTTGCAGACAGTGGTTGGGGGGTGAGGGGTTCGGGATTTTAGGGTGATCGCTTTGGTAGATGCATGCGCATTCATTGACGAGGGACTGTCAGATTTTTTGTGTGCGGGCCGGTAACGGCCTGCCGTCAGGCAGGCCCTGATTCTCACCAGGTCGGCCTGATGAACCGATCTCCATACAGAATCGCAAATTGATTCATCGCGCTTTTCCAGTCATGGGCCGGCTTTCCCCAATTGGCTGTTATGTTGCGCAATCCCAGCCAGATCAGTTTGGTCGCTGCGTCATCATTCGGGAAATGCCCACGAGTCTTGATGACCTTGCGTAGCTGGGCGTTGATGCTCTCGATGGCGTTGGTGGTATAGATCACCTTCCGGATGGCGGGCGGAAAACAAAGAATGGAATCACGCGATCCCAAGCCCGTCTCAAGCAGCCACCACCGTTGGATATTTCTCGCCCCACGGCCCGTTCTCAAACTCATCGAGTGCTTGCTCAGCCGCTTCAGCATTGATGGCTTGGTAAATCGGCTTCAGCTCCTTGGCCAGAGCTCGCCGCTTGTCCCAGGCCGCGAAGTCGAGGCTGTTGCGGATCAGGTGTACGATGCACGTTTGCAACGTCGTCTCTGGAAACACGGCACTGAGAGCCTCTGGCATACCTTTGAGGCCATCGGTCACGGCAATCAGCACATCCTCGACACCGCGCGTCTTGAGATCGTTAAAGACCTTCATCCAAAACTTCGCACCCTCGGTGTTCTCGATCCAGATGCCCAGGATATCTCGCGTTCCGTCGGGAAGAACGCCCAGGGCCAAGTAAATGGCCTTGTTGCGCACCAGGCCCTCTTCGCGGATCTTCACCCGCAGCGCATCGAAGAAAATGACCGGGTACATCGGCTCCAGTGGCCGCTGTTGCCACGCGCCAATCTCGTCCATGACCTCGTCTGTCACAGAGCTGATGAAGTCGGGTGAGACCTCTGTTCCATACTGCTCGGACAGAAAGGCTCGGATCTCTCTGACCGTCATTCCACGGGCGTACATGGCGATGATCTTGTCATCGAAACCGGTGTAACGCCGCTCATGCTTGGGGATCAGAATGGGCGCAAAACTACCGTCGCGATCACGAGGATTTCCAGCCGTAGCGGGCCATCACCGGTCAAAACCGTCTTGCTACTCTTGCCGTTACGCTGATTGGTTTCATCCTCCGGGCGCTGCGCGCCCGGAGGATAGCCCAGGTGGTGACCGAGCTCGGCACTCAAGGCGCGCTCGATCAGGGCCTTCTTGAACGCCGCAGAGGCATCCTCAATAGCTTCTGCGGACATCAGGCCCTCACCGAACTGCTCCAGCAGCTCTTTGGGGATTTTGGGCAGGTCACGCAAGGGTTTCTTCTTGGTTGGCATACATGCACCTCTTACTCATGTTATGCCCGAACACAAAATTTCTGACACCCTCATTGACGATGGCGGCTTTTCTTCACCTTTCCGCCCAACGGCGGGTAACTTTTTGAAGTCCGGAATGCCGGCCAATCAAAATTCACCAAAAAATCCCTGCTCCCATCATCAGCCCCGCCCGCGGCGGGGTTCCCTCACTCCTGAAGTCGCGATTTGTGTTGTCTGGGCTATTGCGCGCTTAGAAGCAAGATCAACAGCCAGATCAAGAGCGGAGATATTGGTTTAGTTGTTATCGATGTGTTGTTTGTTCGGCCCCTATCGCCGGCAAGCCGGCTCCTACAGGGGTACGCGTTATCCAAATTGACGCGTTCCACTGTAGGAGCCGGCTTGCCGGCGATTGCTATCCTGAGTTCCCACAAATGCAACTAGCGACCGAGCTGCGTACTCATAGGCGCCGCCCCTAACTTCGCGACTTCAGGAGTGAGCCCCCCCGCCACGGGCGGGGCTGATGAATGGAGCGAGCATTTTTTGCTTACTTTTTGATGCTTCAAAAAGTGAGCCGCCGAAGGGCGGAAAGGTGAATAAGCGTCACTACAAATAATGAATGCGCATAAAACTTTCAAAACAAACAACAAACAACAAACAACAAACAACAAAACATATACCGCTTACACAAAAGCTATCGCCGACAAGCCAACACCTACAGCAACCACCCTCAACCGTGTACCCTTGGCAAGCGAAACGGCTAAACCGCCAACACCCACCCAAGGGGCATTTCAATGAACACTACCCTTCCCCTGACCCTGCTAGCCCTCACCCTGCTCCTGACCGGCTGCTCCTCAAAACCCACCCAACGCTACGCCGCCCAAGGCGCCAACTGCTACGCCAAGGCCCTGCCCAGCAGCGGCGAAGGCGGCCTGGCCTTCGGCCCGACCCTGGCCAGCGCCAGCCGCAAGTCACTGGACAGCTGCATGCGCTACGCCGGGCGCTCCGGGGGCACGCCCAAAACCTGCCAGGTGGTGCTGGCCAAATGTAAAAGCTGACCCTACTGCCCCCCCTGCTGCTGACGCTGCCAGCGCTCCAGGTTCTGCGCCACCAGTTGCTCAGGCAAGGGCCCTGCCACCAGCTCTTTCATCTTGCGCGCCAACTGCTCACGCAACGCTGGCACATTGCAAGCCGACTTGTGCGACAACGCCAGGAACAACCCCTCACTCGATATCGGCGGCTCCAGCACCTGCAACTGTTGCTCCCGGCCCAAAGTGCGAGCCAGGGCAACGCCCGGATAACGCTCGAAGATCACATAGTCATTACGCTTGAGCAGCAACTTCTCGAAGGCCTGGGTGGCGCTGGGCACAGCCTCCAGGTCCAGGTGCTGGCGGGCGTAGTCGTCAAACGCCTGGCCATGGCTGTTGTTGACCAAGGTACCGCCCCGGCGACCCTGCAGGTCGGCCCAGCCGCTGTAGCTGAATGCCTCGCCCTGGCGCACCCACACCACACTGGAGTTGAACAGGAACGGCGGGCTGACGAAATCCATCAACTGCTCCCGCGCCTGGGTGCGAAAGTAGCCAGCCATCATGTCGATGCGACCACCGTTGACCTCTTCCTGGGCCCGCGACCACGGCCCGACATACACCACATCCACCACCAGCCCCAGCTCATCGGCCACATGCCGGAGCAGGTCAGCATTGGCACCGATCAATTGCTGGGGGTTTTGCGGGTCACGCCACAGGTAAGGCGGGTACTCGGGGTTGCCAGTAGCGGTAAGGTGCTGGCAAGCCTGCTCCGCCAAGGTCAGCGGCGCCAACAAGGCCATGACCAGCGCCAACCCCATCGACTGGCACAAACTCCGTGCACTCATCGCGATCCTCGCACTACCGACTGGTTGATGGAAAACAGCACTATCGCTTCGACAGCCCACGCCCACGAACGCTCACATGAACTGCACAGTCCACACAGTGTGCACCAGAAATGGCCATTCGCCACGCACTCATTCGGATTGCCTGCACGCCGCTTGATCTGGCCTGCCTTGCAGCGCTAGCCTGCCGCTCCCCCTGCTGGATGGATCCTTGCCGATGCGACCGCGCGACCTTGCCGCCTACCTGTTCCTGGCCGTGGCCTGGGGCTTTTCCTTTTTGGTGGTGCTGAAGGTGGTACACGCCTTTGGCTGGGTTGGCGCGGTCAGCCTGCGCGCGCTGATTGCCGGCAGCACCCTGACAGTGCTGGCCGCGCTATTGGGCCGGGCACTGAAGCTGCGGCCATTGCTGTGGCCACTGCTGGTGGTGGGCGCCACCACCGTGGCCGGGCAACTGATCGGGCTGTCCTATGCCACCCCGCGCATCGGCACGGCCATGGCGGCAATCTTCGTCGCCAGCATTCCCCTGTTCTCGATGATCATCGGCAGGCTCTGGGGTATCGAAAAGATCAGCCACCAAGGCCTGGCCGGGCTGCTGCTGGGGGTGGTGGGTATCGTCATGCTGGTGGGCTTCCCGGCCCAGGCGGTCACCGAGGACTTCATCCACGGCTGCATCGCCTCGCTGCTGGGCTGCGTGTGCGCAGCGTTCGGCAGCAACTACGCCAGCCTGCGCCTGCGCGGCCAGGATCCGTGGACAGTCACCGGGGGCGCGTTCCTGGCAGGTGGCCTGCTAACCTTGCCGCTGTTGCTGCTGGTGCCGGTGCCGCAATTGCCCCAGGCCATCGACTGGCTGTACCTGGCCATCAGCGGCGCCGTGATGAGCGCCACCACCTACGTGCTGTATTTCGGCCTGGTGGAGCGCATCGGCGCCACCCGCACAATCAGCGTCGAATTCGTGGTCACCCTGGTGGCGGTACTGGTTGGCGCACTGTTTTTGGGCGAGGCGCTGAGCTGGCTGCAGGCCCTGGGCGCCGTGGTGATCATGCTCGGTTGCATG
Organism: Pseudomonas fakonensis; assembly: GCF_019139895.1. GTDB lineage: Bacteria > Pseudomonadota > Gammaproteobacteria > Pseudomonadales > Pseudomonadaceae > Aquipseudomonas > Aquipseudomonas fakonensis. The sequence continues at coordinate 3,520,606 of NZ_CP077076.1, forward strand.
CTGGTGCTGGGCTTGCTGCCCGGCCGGCGCAAACGCCTGCCGAGCTGATTCAGCTACCAGGCTGCGGATTGGCGCTTGCGGATTGCGCGGTGCGCTGCTCGACTGGCGGCGTCAGGCGCAAGATCCGGTCGCGGCCACCTTCAGCGAGTAGGTAGCCGCCCTTGCCATCCGGCACGATGGCTTGCGGTGCTTTCAGGTAGCTGAGCACGGTGTGCCGGGTACCGTCGCCTTCAATGCGCAGCAGTCGCGCACGGTGGGTGGAATCTTCGCTGACCCACAGGCCGCGCTGATCGCACAGCAGGAAGGTGGGGTTGTTCAGCCCTTCGACCACCACCGGGTCCTCGCCCTCGGGGTTGAATGCCCGCACTTTGCCTTCGGCCTTTTCGGTGTACAGCAGGCGCCCGTCGGTACAGCGGGTCAGGCCTTCGGTTTCGGTCAGGCCCGAGCGCAGCACGTCCAGCTCACCACTGCGCCAGTCGTAGCGCATCAGCCGGCCATCGCCCTTGCGGTCCTCGATGGCGTACAGGTAACCGCCATCGTTGTACAGGCCCTGCACGTTGTCGCCCTGAAACAGCGGTAACACCTGGCCATTGCGTGAAACAATGACCGGCGCGCCACCCACTTCCTGGCTGAACGCCCAGCCACCATCCACCGCCACCATACCGTCCGGTTTGGACAAGCCATCGATCACAACCACCCGGTCGCCCTCGGCGGTGATGCGCAGGATGCTGCCGCGCCCGTTGCGCAGTTCACGGCTGACCAGCAGGCTGCCATCGGCCTGCGGCAGCAAGGAGGCAGCCTTGGCCACCGAGTCGTGCAACACCTGCACGCTCCAGCCCCCGGCAGCCTGCACCGGGTAAAAGGTCTGCCAGGCGAAAAAGCCCAGGGTGCAGGCAACAAGGCTGGCGGTGGTGGCCAGGGCCAGACGGATACCGCGCTTGCGCAGGGCATTGATCATCGGTTCGGTTCCCGGAAAAGTGGCAGCGATGCTAGCAAGGCGATGTGAAAAAAATGTCGTGGATCCAAAGGCTCGACACCACAAAAAACAAAAGGATATAAAAATAACAAAACAATCTAACAATTTAGAATAAAGAAATTGAAAAGCCCCCAGCTCCCTCCTTAGGCTGAAAGCACGCCAACTGCCCCCATACAAGGAGCTTCACCGTGCCTTCCCGTGTCTTCTCTCCCCTGCGCCGCCTGCTGCTCGGCGGCTTGCTGGCCACTGTTGCCAGCGCCCTGCTGCCCTGGTCCAACGCCGTTGCCGACGACGGCAAGGCCCTGCGCATCGGCTACCAGAAGTTCAACAGCATCAACATCCTCAAAAGTAGCGGAGCCCTGGAAAAAGCGCTGGCGCCGCGGGGGGTAAAAGTCAGCTGGCACGAGTTCGCCGCCGGCCCGCAATTGCTCGAGGCCCTGAGTACCGGCGCGATCGACCTGGGCCATGCCGCCGATGCGCCGTCTGTGTTCGCCCAGGCTGCCGGCAAGCCGGTGGTGTACCTCGCCGCCGAACAGCCCTACCCACGCGGCATCGGCCTGGTGGTGCGCGAACAGGATCACATCGCCAAGGTCGAGGACCTCAAGGGCAAGCGCGTGGCTACCGGCCGCGGCTGGAACGCCCAGTACCTGCTGGCCGTGGCCCTGGAGCAGGCAGGCCTGAGCTACCAGGACATCACCCCCGCCTACGTCAACAATGCTGCCGACGCCGTGGCCGCGCTGCAGTCGGGCAGCGTACAGGCCGTCACCCTGTGGGACCCGTTCCTCGCCGCCGCCGAGGCCCAGCCGGGCCTGAAGAACCTGCGCGACGGCAGCGGGCTGTCCAACAACCGCACCTTCTACCTGTCCACCCGCGCGTTCGCCGACCAGCACCGCGACCTGCTCAAGACCTTCTTCAATGAGCTGGGCAAGGTCAGCCAGTGGGCCAACGCCAAGCCCGGCGAAGTCGCCGCCTTGCTGGCACCGCAACTGGGCATCAATGCCAGCGTGCTGCAGGTTGCCAGCGAACGGCGCAACTACAACGCGGTGGCCATCACCGCGCAGATCGTCGCCGAACAGCAGAAGCTGGCCGACACCTTCCAGGGCTTGGGCCTGATCCCACGCAAGCTCGACGTGGCCGAGGCGGTGTACCCCACTGCCGTGCTGCCCTGACAAGGATGTGACGATGCCCCGCCAGATCCGCTTCAACGCCTTCAGCATGAACGCCCCCAGCCACCAGTCCCCAGGCCTGTGGCGCCACCCCCGCAACACCAGCGTGCACTTCAACCGCCTGGCGTACTGGGCCGACCTCGCCCGGTTGCTGGAGCGCGGGCTGTTCGATGCGCTGTTCATCGCCGATGTGCTGGGCATCTACGACGTCTACCAAGGCGGGCCCGAGGCGGCCCTGCGCGGCGGCGTGCAGGTGCCGGTGAACGACCCGCTGCTGCTGGTGCCGGCCATGGCCGGGGTGACCCGCCACCTGGGTTTCGGCGTGACCTTTTCGCTGACCTACGAGCACCCGTACCCCTTCGCCCGGCGCATGTCCACCCTGGACCACCTGAGCGGCGGTCGGGTGGGCTGGAACATCGTCACCGGCTACCTCGACAGCGCCGCGCGCAACCTTGGCCAGGTGCGCCAGCTGGGCCACGACCAGCGCTACGACCTGGCCGAGGAGTACCTCGAGGTGCTGTACAAGCTGTGGGAGCACAGCTGGGACGACGACGCCGTGGTGCTGGAGCGCGAGACCGGGTGCTATATCGAGCCGTCGCGGGTGCACCCGATCAATCACCATGGCGAGCACTTCCAGGTGCCCGGCATGCACCTGTGCCAGCCTTCGCCACAACGCACCCCGGTACTGTTCCAGGCCGGCGCCTCGGCACGTGGCCAGCAGTTCGCCGCCCGCCATGCCGAATGCGTGTTCATCAGCGGACCGACGCCCACGGTGCTGCGCCGCTACGCCGACGGCATTCGCCAGGCCAGTGAAGCCGCCGGGCGCGGGCGTGAGCAAGTGCTCATCTATGCCCAGGCGCTGCTGATCGTGGCGCCCACCCGCAGCGAGGCCGAGACACGTTTTGCCGAATATCGCCGCTACGTCGACCTGGACGCGGCCCTGGCGCTGCTGTCGGGCTGGACCGGCATCGATCTTGCCGGGCTGGACCCGGACGCGCCGCTGGAATACATCGAGAACGACGCCGGCCGCGCCGCCCTGGCCGCCTTCACCGCTGCCGACCCCAACCGCCGCTGGACTGTGCGTGAGGCCGCCGAGTTCGTCGGTCTGGGTGGCCGCGGGCCGGTGCTGGTGGGCGCTGCCAGCGAGGTCGCCGACCAGTTGGAGCACTGGCTCGACGAGACCGGCATCGACGGCTTCAACCTGACCTACGCCGTACAGCCGGACGACCTGCACAACGTGGTCGAGCTGCTGGTGCCCGAACTGCAACGCCGCGGCCGCTACCCCACTGCCTACCAGGACGGCACCCTGCGCCACAAGCTGTTCGGCCAGGGCGACCGTTTGCAGGAAGGCCATGCCGGGCGCCAGGTAAGCATTCAGTAATTGAATATAGAGTATTTCAACATTTAATTTGTGGATACCACGGGCACGCTCTTATGCTGTCCGTGCATCCCCTGCACGCACCGGCCGGTGTGGTCCAAGGCATGGGGAGAGAACAACAAGTCGAGACCGTTCATGTCGAAACCATCCTACTTCGCCCCCCACGGTGGGCACCCGGCTCAAACCGAGCTGCTGACTGACCGTGCCATGTTCACCGAAGCCTATGCCGTGATCCCCAAGGGCGTGATGCGTGACATCGTCACCAGCCACCTGCCGTTCTGGGACAAGATGCGCATGTGGGTCATCGCCCGCCCGCTGACCGGCTTCGCCGAAACCTTCTCGCAGTACATCGTCGAAGTTGCCCCTGAAGGCGGCAGCGAGCGCCCTGAACTGGACCCGAACGCCGAAGCGGTATTGTTCGTGGTCGAAGGCGAAATCGACATCACCGTCGAAGGCAAGCACCACACCCTGGTACCGGGCGGCTACGCCTTCCTGGCCCCGGGCGCCGAGTGGAGCCTGCGCAACAACAGCAAGGCCAACGTCACCTTCCACTGGCTGCGCAAGCACTACCAGAAGGTCGAAGGCCTGCCGGTACCGGAGTCGTTCGTCACCCACCGTGACAACGCCACCGTCATCGAAATGCCGGGCACCGAAGGCGCGTGGAAGACCACCCGCTTCGTCGACATGGCCGACATGCGCCACGACATGCACGTGAACATCGTGACCTTCCAGCCGGGTGGCGTGATCCCGTTCGCCGAGACCCACGTCATGGAACACGGCCTGTACGTACTGGAAGGCAAGGCGGTATACCGCCTGAACCAGGACTGGGTCGAGGTCGAAGCCGGCGACTTCATGTGGCTGCGCGCATTCTGCCCGCAAGCCTGCTACTCCGGCGGCCCAGGCCCGTTCAGCTACCTGCTGTACAAGGACGTGAACCGTCACGTGCACCTGACGCTGAATCCGCAGCGTTGATGCAGGCGTAAGATCCGGGGGCTGCTTTGCAGCCCATCGCGGGCAAGCCCGCTCCTACAATGGGCATTGCACCCTCCTGTAGGAGCGGGCTTGCCCGCGATGGGCCGCAAAGCGGTCCTTGTTCGTCAGACCCCGCCTCCATCGCCCCCCACACCAGCACTCCCGACCCGCCCGAAATACACCGAAGGCGAAACCCCCAGCGTGCGCCTGAACATCGCACTGAACGCACTGGGGCTGTCATACCCCTGGTCCAGCGCCACCTCCAACACCGAGCGCCCTGCCGCCAGCGCGTCGAGCCCCGCCAGCAAGCGCATGCGCCGCACCCATTGCACCAGGCTAAGGCCGGTTTCGCGCTGAAATGCCCGGGTCAGGGTGCGCCCGCTGAGCCCGCACAATTCAGCCGCCCGCCCCAAGCTCCAGTTGTCCGCTGGCGCCAGGCGCAAGGTTTCGCAGAGTTCCTGCAACACCGCCGAACGCGGGCTGGGCACATGCAGCGCCAGCACCGGCAACACGCGGATCTCATCGAGGATCAGCGCCATGATGCGCGCCTCATGCCCATCCAGCGGGTACCCCGGGGTGATGTCCATGGCGCGGATGATCAGCTCGCGCAGCAGCGGCGAGATATCGATCACCTGGCACAGCGCCGGCAACCCCGGGCGCGCGGCAGCATCGACGAACAAGGTGCGCATGCGCACCACCCCTGACATGCGCAGCTCATGCTCGCAGGCCGCCGGCACCCAGACCCCGCGCCCAGGCGGCACCACCCAGCTGCCCTCCAGGGTATTGACCGTGACCACCCCGCTGATGGCATGGATCAGCTGCGCGCGGTCGTGGCAATGCGGGGCGATGTGTTCGCCGTGGCGGTAGTTCTCGGCGAGCGGGAGGATGAGCGGGCGGGTCATTGGCTGGGGTCGGTGACAGGTGGAGGGGCATGATAGCGCGACATGTGCTGCGGCGCGGTGGATGGCACCGGCTTTGCCGGTATTCGCGGCTAAAGCCCACACAGGTACAGCGCCAGATTCAGGCTCTGTGCAATCCTGTGGGAAGCGGCCTTGCCGGGGCGCCGTCCGGTCGAGATGGGCTGCGCAGCAGCCCCGGCAATTTTGCATGAGGCCGAGGCCTTGGGGCCGCTTCGCGGCCCATCTCGACCGGACGGCGCCCCGGCAAGGCCGCTTCCCACAGGGACCGTGTTAAATCAATGAGCTGTAGTGTGTTCTATAGAGTACCAGCTTGCCGGCGATGAGGCCGGGCCTGCCTCAGCGGCTACGCAGCAAAAACGCCGCCAACGCACAACCCAGCAAGGCCACGCACGACAGGTAGAACGCATCGGAATACGCCATCAGGTAGGCCTGCTCACGCACGCTCTGGTCGATCAATGCCAGCGTCTGCATCACCTCGGGCGACTGCGGGTCCACCAGGCCGCCCGGCAAGCGCTGCTGCAAGGCGCCATCGAACACGGTCAGCGTCTCGCCCACCCTGACCGAATGAAAACGCTCGCGCTGCGACACCAGCTGCGTCAGCAACGCCGTCCCCAGCGCGCCCCCCAGGTTGCGCAGCATCGAGATCAACGCCGAGGCCGAACCCGCCTGGGCCTTGTCCAGGCCCTTCACCGCCAGCACCGACAGCGCCACCATGATCAACGGCTGGCCGATGCCGCGCACCACGGTGGAGGGGATGATCACGTTGCTGCCGGCATCCACCGTCAGCTGTGAGCCCAGCCAGCAGCCCAAGGCCATGATGGCGAAGCCGCTGGCCACCAGCAGCTTGGCGTTGAGCCAGCGCATCAGCCGCGGCAGCAGCGGTGCCAGCAGCAGTTGCACCAGGCCGTAGGCGATCAGGCTCTTGCCGATTTCGCTGGCGCTGTAGCCCTGCACCAGCGACAGGTAATTAGGCACCAGAAACACCAGCCCGAAGGTGGCCGCACCGAACACCGCCATGGCCAGGCTGGACACGCCGAAGTTGTAGCTGCCCAGCAGGCGCAGGTTGATGAACGGCCGCGCACCCCATAGCTGGCGCTGGATGAACAGCGCCAGGCAAATCAGCGCAACCAGGCTGAAGCCGACGATAAAGCGCGAGTCGAACCAGTCCTTGCGCCCGCCCTCCTCCAGCACCACTTGCAATGCCCCCAGGCCCAGTGCCATGGCCGCGATACCCAGCCAGTCGGCCTGGCGCAAGGCGCTGCGGTCGCCCGCCCGGCCCTTGATCGACCAGGCCACCGCCACCAGCAGGGCCAGGCCCGGCGGCAGTTGCAGCAGGAAAATCCAGCGCCACGAGTACATGTCGGTGAGCCAGCCGCCAATCGACGGGCCGGCGGCCTGGGCCACGCTGTTGGACAGGCTGAACAGGGCCATGCCCAGGGCCAGGCGGCTGGCCGGCAGTTCGGTGATGATCAACTGCATCGACAGCGGGATCAGCACCGCCCCCGAGGCGCCCTGCAACACCCGCAGGGCGATCATCGCTTCGAGGTTGGGCGCCAGGGCGCAGCTCACCGAGCTTGCCAGGAACACCGCCGAGCCCACCAGCATCACCCGCCGCAGCGAGAACACCTGCACCAGCCAGGCGGTCAGCGGGATCATGCTGATTTCGGCCACCAGGTAGGCGGTGGAGATCCACGAGCCTTCCTCGAAGCTGGCCCCCAGCGCCCCTTCGATTTCGGGCAGCGCGGCGCTGGTGACGTGCACGTTCATACCGGCCATGAAGCAGCCGAACAGGCCGCCGATCACTGCCACCCAGGCGCGTGTGGAGACCTTTTCATCAGTGCTCATCGCGCACCTGGCGGGTGTCGACCGTGGCGATCACCGACATGCCCGGCAGCAGCCGCGGCGCACCGGCAGGCTCCGGCTCAAGGTGGATGCGCACCGGGAAGCGCTGGACGATCTTGGTGAAATTGCCGGTGGCGTTGTCCGGCGGCAGCAAGGCGAACACCGCACCCGAGCCTGGCGAAACGCTGTCGACGGTACCGCGCCAGTGCTGGCCGAAGGTGTCCACTTCGAGGGTGACCGGCTGGCCCGGGTGCAGGTGCGCCAGCTGGGTTTCCTTGAAGTTGGCCACGACATAAGCCTGCTCGACCGGCACCACCGCCAGCAGCGGCAGCCCCGGCGTCACGTACTGCTGCTGGCGTACCTTGCGCTGGCCCACCACACCGTCGAACGGCGCGCGGATTTCGGTATCGGCCAAGGCACTGCGGGCAAGGTCAGCTTCGGCCCGCGCCTGGTCGAGATCGGCCTGGCGCTGCTGCAACTGCGCCTCGAGCTGTCGGCCCTGCTGCGCCAGCACCGCTTTATGGGCATGCTGGCGAGCCAGTTCGGCGTCGGCGGCGCGCTGCAGGGCGTGGGCCTGGATGCGCGTGGCGCGGGCCTGCTCCATGCGCTGCACACTGGCCGCCTGCCACTCGGCCAGGCGCTGGTAGCGTTGCCAGTCCGCCTCGGCACGCTGCGCCTCGCCACGGCTGCCGCCGCGCTCGGCGTCTGCCCGGGCAATGGCCTGAACCTGCTCGGCCTGTTCGGCGGCGAAGGTGCGCAGGCGCAGGCGCTGCACCTCGAGCGCCGCCTCGCTGACCGCCAGGCGAGCCTGGGCCTTGCGCAGGCGGTCGCGAAAATCCCGGGCATCCAGGCGCACCAGCACATCGCCAGCCTTGACCCTGGCGTTGTCGGCCACCGCCACCTCGGCCACATAGCCGCTGACCCGGGCGCTGATCGGCGCCCAGTCGGCGCGTACGTAGGCGTCGTCGGTCTGCTGCAGAAAGCGCCCGGCCTGCCACCAGTAGGCGCCGTAGGCCAGCAGCGCCACCCCCACCGCACCCGCCAGGCCCAGGCGCAAAATGCGCTGGCGGCGGGCCGCGTGGCGTTGGGCGAGGTGGTGTTGCGGGTCTGGGCTGACCGCCTGGTTCATGCTGGGGCTCCGTCCGTTGGGGTGTGCCAGCGTAAGCAATCTGCAATTGTCGTTCGCGCGCGATTCGACCGCTCATCGTCGCGAAATGGACAATTTCTCTACTTCTCAGAACCGAACCCAAATGGGTCGCCTGTCCCTCAGCCCTGCGCCGTCCCTGTAGGAGCCGGCTTGCCGGCGATGAGGCCGTCACAGGCAACCCAAAACAATCGCCCCCACGCCCCAACCTGCCAGCGCAACAGGTATCACCGGCGATCAGCCTGCAAGAAACGCCACCACCCGCTCGGCCGCCATCGCCGGGTCTTCCTGCATGAAGCAGTGCCCACCCGCCACCTGCTGCGCGCTCACATGGGCATTCAGCCCGGCCAGGCGCTGCACCGAGCGGGGCACGAAGGGATACGTCTGTTCGCCGTACAGGATGCAGGTAGGGGTGCTGATGCTTGCCAGCTGCTGCCACATGCGCGCCGGGTACGAGCTGAAAATCTCCACCTCGCGGCTGGGCCGGCACTTGAGTACCACGCCCTCGCCGCAGTCACCGATGGCGTGCTCCACATAGGCATGCAAGGCCGTCTCGCTCCAGCCCTTGAAGATCCCCCGCCCCTGCAGCGAAGCCAGCGCGGCCATGCGGTCGGGCCAGTGGCTGCGACGGGTGGCGGCCTTGCGCGCCAGGGCATGCCGACGGTGCAGGCCAACCATCGCGGCCGCCCCCATCACCCCGAGCATGCGCCGGCTGAACAGCACCGGGTCGAGCAGCACCGCGCGCTGGAACAGCTGTGGCTCGCGGGCCAGCATCAGCCCGGTCAGCACGCCACCAAAGCTGTGGCCGGCGGCAAGGCACGGCACCTCGCCATACTCGCCACGCCCACTGGCAAACGCCTCCAGGGCCAGCTCGGCCGAGCGGTTCCAACCGCAGAAGGCGCCGCCGTGGTCGCTGTCGCCATGGCCCTGCACATCGCTCAGCCACAGGTCGAAGTGTTCGCTCAGGCGCAGCAGCAGGGGTTGATAGGCCAGGCTGCAAAAGCCGTTGCCATGCAGAAAGTGCAGCAGTGGGCGACCGCTAGGGGGCGATTGCCATCCACGCAGCGTGAAGTTTTCTGCGCACGTATAGGACCAAGGCGTAAGTTCCATCAGAAGTTTCGTACTTTAAGAAAACGCCGATTCTACAAAGAGTAACGGATACAGCGAAATCACCAGCAGCACGGCCATCAGGACATTGAACAGCACCACCGCGCGCGGCTTGCGCAGCAGGTTGCGCAGGGCGCTGCCAAACATTACCCAGATACCCACGCTAGGCAGGTTGACCAGGGTGAACAGCGCGGCAATGACAATGACGTTGAACACATAGCCCTGGGCCGGGGTGTAGGTGGTGATTGCCCCCAGCGCCATGACCCAGGCTTTCGGGTTGACCCACTGGAACGCAGCCGCGCCCCAGAAACTCAGTGGCTTGCGGCCACTGGCGGTATCGCCGGCCATCGGCCCCGAGGTGGCAATCTTCCAGGCCAGGTACAACAGGTACGCCGCGCCACCGTAGCGCAGGATGCTGTACAGCGGCGGCCAGGCCTTGAACACCTCGCCCAGCCCCAGGCCCACCGCCAGCACCATCACCCCGAAACCGATGCTGATGCCCAAGGCGTGGGGCACACTGCGGCGCACACCAAAGTTGACCCCCGAGGCCAGTAGCATGGTGTTGTTGGGGCCGGGAGTGATGGACGAGACAAAGGCAAACAGCACGAAGGCCGTGAGCAGGTCGAGGGAGGCAAGCATGGCAGTGTTTCCAGTTATTACAAAAGTTGTACCGCCACGGTAACCAAGTCCTCGGTAATTGGACCGGTACAGTTATGATAAATTGCGCACGTACAGCTTACTGATATGGTTGACCCTTGTAGGACGAATCACAGATAACTGTCGGCATACCCACAAGGAAGCCCGCCATGAGCCTGATCATCCGCCCTGCCGTGCGCAGCGACGCCACACAGATTCTCACCTTCATCACGGAACTTGCCGACTACGAACGCGCCCGGCATGAGGTAGTGGCTAGCGTCGCCGACATCGAGCACAGCCTGTTCGACGAGGGCAGCACCGTGCACAGCCTGGTCTGCGAGCGTGACGGCGTGGCCATCGGTTTTGCCGTGTATTTCTATAGCTACTCCACCTGGCTGGGGCGCAACGGCATCTACCTCGAAGACCTGTACGTGACGCCGCAACAGCGCGGCGACGGCGCCGGGCGCAGCCTGCTGCGGCACATCGCCCGCGAAGCCGTGGCCAACGGTTGCGGGCGCCTGGAATGGAGCGTGCTGGACTGGAACGAGCCGGCCATCGGCTTCTACCAGTCGCTGGGCGCCGAGGCCCAGGACGAGTGGGTGCGCTACCGCCTGGACGGCGAGCGCCTGCGTCAGTTCGCCGAGGGCTGAGGCGGCTCGCCCCAGAACCCGGCCTGGGCCAGCACCGGCACTTCGATGCGGCTGCGCTGGCCGCCGCGTTCGATCAACAAGCCCTGGCCCTCGATGGCCACCAGGCGCACGCCACGGGCCAGCTCCTCGCCACTGCGTACTGCGCGCGCCGGGCCGCCGTCGAGGCTGACAATGGCCACCGCGCCCTGGCTGCCGGCCATGACCCCGCTGACGGTGATCTGCGCCTGGGATGGCAGGTCGGCAAACCAGCGCCCGGCAGCGCTGTCGACGGGCACTTCGAGCACTGTGCCCGGCGCATCGGCCACCACCGTCGACCTTGGCCACAGCACGCTGGCAAACGTGGCCAGGCCCGCAACGACGGCCAGCAAGCCCAGGCCCTGCAACAGCTGGCCGGATGAAACCCTGAAACGCTCGAACATTGCGCTCACCTGCTCCTTGGACACCAGGCCCCGAGCATAGCGAGCAATTCTCACGATTTTGTTTCACACGCCGATCATCTTGCCCGGGCAAGCTGTCTGGCAAGAAAAGGAGCAGCCCTGTGAATGGACAACACGGTTTCACCCTGATCGAGCTGATGGTGGTGCTGGTGATCGTCGGCATCGCCAGCGCCGCCATCAGCCTGAACATCCGCCCAGACCCGGCCAAGCCGTTGCGCAGTGATGCTGAACGCCTGGCGCAACTGCTTGAGCTGGCGCAAAGCGAGGCACAGGCCGAAGGCCAGGCGTTGCACTGGCAAAGCGACGGCGAGGGCTACCGCTTCGTGCGTGCCGATGGCCAGGTGGTGCAGGACGGGCCGCTCAGGCCCAGGCGCTGGCAAGCCGAAGGGATCAAGGTGCAAACCGAGCCCAAGGGGGCAATCTGGCTGGAGGGGGAATGGGTGAGCGAGCCGCTGCGTTTGCGCCTGCGCAGTGGCCCGGCAATGGTTCAGGTCAGCCGAAGCGCTGCAGGGCGGGTGCGGGTGAGCCAGCCATGAATGATTGGACTGCATGCGCCCCCTGTAGGAGCCGGCGTGCCGGCGATCACCGGCATGGCCGGTACCATCCACACACGTCCTTCGCCTGTTCTGGCCTCATCGCCGGCAAGCCGGCTCCTACAAGGGAGCGGCGCCAGTCGGGCCCTGGCCCGGCTGGCCGGCAACAGGGCTTCACCCTGATCGAAGTGATGATCGCCATCCTGCTGATGGCGGTGGTCAGCCTGATTGCCTGGCGCGGGCTGGACAGCGTCAGCCGTGCCGACCGCCATGTACGCCAGGCCCACGATGACAACCAGTCAGTACTGAGGGTGTTCCAGCAGTTGCAGCGCGACCTGGCCCTGCGCGCCAGCCTGGAATTGCTCGAGCCACCGCTGCCCGGCCGTGAAGCCCCGGGCAAACCGCTGCTGCCGGCGGTGCGCGCCCGCGCCGACCGGCTGGAGCTGGTGCGCAGCGGCGCCATACCCGGCAGCGGGTTGCAGCGGGTGCGCTGGTACCTGCAGGGCGGCACCTTGTATCGCGCCACGGCCCCTGCCCAGGACCACTACCCATTGCCAGCCCCCAAGGGCGCAGTAGCAGTACTGGAAAACGTCACGGCATTCAGCCTGCGCGACTGGCAGGCCAAGGGCGGCTGGCAATCACCTGCCGGCGAAGCCCGCGACAACCCCATGGGGCTGGAGGTGCGCCTGACCTGGCGCGGCCCCCAGGGCGACGAGCGCTACCGCCAGGTGCTCGGCCCGTTCAACTGACCAAAACCACCCCGCCAGGCAACTCCAGGCAGCGGGCGCCATAGGCGGCGCGAATCAACGCTGCGGCTTCGGGCAACTGCTCGAAACTGAAGCGCGCCTGTACCCGGCGCCGGCCCAGGGTCGGGTTCAGCAGCACCAGACGCCCAGGGCGGTAGCGGTTGATCTCGTCAATCACCTGTGCCAGCGGCGCATCACGGAACACCAGCATGCGCTCGCGCCAGGCCATCACCTGGCCTGCGTCGAACCGCTCCGGGGTGCCCAGCCCTTGGGCGCCATAGCGCAATTGCTGGCCGGCCGGCAGCACCGCGTCCTGGCCTTGGGTGGCGATACGCAACTCACCGCTAAGGCAAGTGACGCACACCGCATCATCCAGCTCGCGCACATTGAACCGCGCCTGGGCAGCGCTGATCAGCCCCTGCCTTGCGCGCACCTGCACGGCCTGGCTGGCCTGCACTTCGATCTCGCCGCTGAGCAGCGCAAGGGCCTGGCCTTCACGACCCACCCGCGTGCGCACGTTCAGCTCCAGGTCAATGCCTGGCGCCAGCAGAATGCTGCGCTGCTCGCCCTGCTCGGTCGCGAAGGCCACCTCGGCTGTATCCGGCGCCTCCAGCAGCCCGCCGCGCCACACCACGAACGCGGCAGATGCCGCCACCGCGCCGCCCAACAGTGCCCGACGGCTCAGGCGCGGCATCGGTACCACCTGGCTGGCCTGGCGCGCCGCCGGGCCCAGCAGATGCCACAGCTCGCGCGCCTGGGCAAAGGCCTCGGCATGCGCCGGGCTGCGCGCGCACCACTGGCGCAGGGCGTTGGCATCGGCCTGGGTGGCCTGGCCGGAAGTCAGCCGCACCAGCCAGTCCTGGGCCTGGCGCTGCAGTTCGCTGTCGGGGGAAATCTGGGGCATGGCGTTCACACGAAAAAGTCGACTATTGATCAAGACGGTTTTCCCGCCCCCGGACCGAACCGCTGGAACACTTTTCTTTCAAGGCGCATCGCACAATGCCCCAACGCCGCCTTGAGTTCTTTTTCCACCGTGCGCGTGGAAATACCGAAACGCTGCGAGATTTCCTGGTGCGAAGCCTCTTCCAGGCGTGCGGCGATGAAGATTCGCCGGCGCCGTGCCGGCAGCTCGTAAAGTGCCCCCAGCAGGTTCTGGATTTCACGCTGGCCGCCGACGATGCGCGCAGGGTCCTGGTCCTCGGCCACCTGCAGCAGGCTTTCGATCTCGGCACCGGTGAGCAGGCGCGCGTCGGCCTCGCGGCGGTCGGCGGCGACATTCAGGGCCATGCGGTACAGGTAGGCACCGGGCTTGTGCACCTCGTGCACGCCCTCCATGCGATCGACCCGCAGGTAGGTTTCCTGCAGTACATCGTTGGCCAGGTCGTCCGAACCAAGCCGGCGCTTCAGGCGCACCCTGAAGGCGTCGTAGTGGCTCAGAAACAGCTTGACCAGCGCACTGTCCCGAGGTTTGTTCATGCCGCCGCAGCTCCTTGCGAAAGTGGGCAATCCATAGGTACCGGGCGCAGCAGCAGGGTGACCGGCTGCGCCAGGGATGACGGCGGTGCCCGGTCCAGGCGCACCGCTCGCAAACGCTCGACCACGGCCGTATCGCGGGCGTAGTCGCCGGTCGTGGCCAGCAGGCGGCTCTGCACCAGCTGGCCACGGGCATCGATCCACACCTGCAGGGCCGCGCGGTAACTGCCGGGGCGGGTCTGCGCCGAAGCGCACAGGGCACGCTCCACGGCCTGTTGCAACGCCTGGGCGTAGCTGCCGCCCGGCACGCCGTGTTCACGGTTTTGCGGCGGCTGCCCGTGCAACTGCAATGGCTGCAGGGTGAAACCGCCCTTGCCGCTGTAACGCGCCTCCAGGCCAGTACCCTGCAACAGCCGCTGCAACCCTTCACGGGCCAGGTAACGCCCCTGCACCGGGCTTGAACGCACGCCGCCCAACAGCGCCTGATCCACCAGCACCGCCAGGCCGCTCTGCCGGCCGAAACTGTCCAGGGCCTGGCCCAACGGCTGGGCCGGAATGTCCAACGCCAGCAGCGGCTGGGCACGCAGCGGCATCAACCAGAGCAATAGCAGGCCTGCCAGCAGGTATGCACGCACGGATAGGCGCCTCCTTGCCAGTGCCGGTGCCAGGGAATCGCCATCCTGCGGCCTGTGTATGACGCTGTGGTGACAGCGCACGGCAACCAAAGCTTCACCCCGACACATGTCGACGCCGGCTAGACTCGCCCGAGGATTCCCTACGAGATACCCGATCATGGAGCGACTTAAACTGGCCACCCTGCCCTTGCTACTGGCCTGTGCCTGCCCGGTACTGGCCGAACAAGGCCAGGCCCGCGAAGGCTGTATCGACGTGCAGGTCGGTCAGTACCGGGCGCTGGCCTACGACTGCCTCACCCAGCAGTTGCAGGGCGACAACGCACAGGCCACCAAGGGTCTGCAACAGCGGCTCGACCCGGTGCAGCAGTTGCACAAGCGCTCGCCCAGCCAGCTGGGGCTGGCCACGCCGGCGGCTACGTCCAATCGCATGGGCAGCAATTTCGGGCGCTCGGCGAAGCCGCAGCGGCCGTAGCGCAGGGCCAATTGAGGTTGCGTGTAAGGGCCTTATCGCCGGCAAGCCGGCTCCTGCAGGGGGGTGGGCAAGCCAGGGAAATGCCGTGGATGAAACCCGATGAAATAATCTGAACACTTCCTTCGGTCAGGCTTCCAACATTTGATGCCCGCCATCATTTCGTCAGGAGCCAGCCGCCCCATGAAAATGTCCTGCCGCGCCCCCAACGCCTGCCTGCAACTGGACTACGTCCGCGACACTCTTTTTGGTCCCGTCGCCTTGAGTGTCGAATGCCAGGCCCAACTCGCCGCCCTCAACTTGCAAGGCCGCCCAGCCCTGCGCCTGCACATTTGCCCGCCGCTGCCCGACAAGGTCGAGCGCGCCCACAGCGTGGCCTTTACCTGGGATGGCCGCAGCTACCACGGCGTGGTGCGCGACCAGGGCAAGTGCGGTGACGGCGGGCTGAACCTACTGGTGGAACTGCAATAAGCCGATCAGCGGCGCCAAACCCGGCTGAACCCCGCAGAACCCGGGCGTCTCCATAACTACAGGGCACATAGCCTGGAGGAGAACGCCATGAACAGCCCGTTGCTCAAGCTCTTCACCCACCCGGACGACGCCTGGATCGACATCCGCCGCGCCGAGGAGGACCACCCGCAACAGTATTTGCCGCGCCTGCTGCTGATGGCGTTGGTGCCCGCTGTGTGCCTGTTCATCGGCACCAGCACTTTCGGCTGGAGCCTGGCGGCCGAGGAGCGCGTACGCCTGGGGATGGCCAGCGCCGTGCAACTGGCCGGCCTGTTGTATGCCACCACGGTGGTGGGGGTGATGTTGATGGGGGTGATGATCCGCTGGATGTCGCGGGGATTCGACGTGCAACCGAGCCTGAACCAGTGCATCGGCTTTGCCGCCTATTGCGCCACACCGTGGTTCGCCGCAGGCGTGGTTGGCCTGGTGCCGATGCGCTGGCTGGCAGTGGTGGCGCTGCTGGGGGCATCGGCTTACGCGAGTGTACTGCTGTACGGCGGGCTGCAGACTTTTTTGCGGCTACGCAAGGAACAGGCGATGTTGTTCGCGACCTGCGTGTGGGGGGTGGGCCTGCTGCTGCTGGTGACCATCCTGGTGGCGATGATCCTGTTCTGGTCCAACGGACTGATACCGCAATACGTGCGCCCGGCCAGCCTGGGCTGACCGGACGACACCTAAGTCAGGCAATGGCCTTGAGCGGCTGTGCGGGTGCC
Source organism: Pseudomonas fakonensis (assembly GCF_019139895.1). GTDB lineage: Bacteria > Pseudomonadota > Gammaproteobacteria > Pseudomonadales > Pseudomonadaceae > Aquipseudomonas > Aquipseudomonas fakonensis. The sequence goes on from NZ_CP077076.1 coordinate 3,536,913, forward strand.
TGGCGCTGGGCCTTGAGCTGCGCCACCAGCCCCACCAGGTCACGGCAACTGTTCAGGTTTGCCACCGCCACGTCAGTCACGGTCAGTACATCGTCTGCCTGGCCCAGGCGGATGGTCAGGTGTTCACCGTCCGTGCAACTCACCTCGCAGCGATCCGGCAGGCAGGCCTGCTCGATCATCTGCCGCATCTCCAGCATCGAAACGCCTATCAACGACATGGTACGACCTCTCTGGATGGCCCTGTTGTCGGTTGTACCCTCGGTGGGCAGTCCGTTCCCCGAGGCACCGGTATGGCGCAAGATCATCTAGCACCTTAGTGGAAGAACCCGGCGCTGCCGCGATTGTTCGATCGGTGACGGGGGTGGGCCGACCAGCGGTTGGAACTTGACCGCTCATCCACCGTCTTCTCGTGTTTTTTGAAACTTTCTCGGGGATGGGGGGTTCCCACGTTCAGGGATGGGCTGCGAACCGAGACGGGTGATGATCGACGCCAAACTGTATGTGATCGAGTATCTGCTGCATGGCGAGCGCAAGTCGTTCATCGTCCGTGCCGAGCGGATGGACAATGCCGAGGCCTGGCACTGGGCCAGTTGTGATGCGGGGGTGGGGAGGATTGGGCGCTATGGGCGTGAGCACATTCGCAAGGTCAGCAGGCCCATGGCGGAGCGGTTTGGGATTGGGGAGGTGAGTTGGCGGCAGTCGGGGGGGTGAGGTGTTCGGGTTCGGGCTCGGAGTTCAGGGTGATTGCTTTGGGAGATGTATGCGCATTCGTTGACGATGAGCGCTTTTCGTCACCTTTCCGCCCTTACGGCGGGTTACTTTGGACGGCCAAAGTAACCAAAGCCGCCTGCTCCCATCATCCGGCCCCCTACGCTGCGCTTCGGGGGTTCCCTCGCTCCGGGCTTGCTCCGGAGGTACGCGCCGACGGGCCGTCCCTGGCCCGATCGGCGCTCGACCGGCATCCATGCCGGTCGCCCTCCTACGCAATCCCTACGCTCGGCCTCCTGAAGTCGCGATTTGTGTTGCCTGAACTACCGCGCGCTTAGAGGCAAGATCAACAGCCAGATCAAGAGCCAGATCAAGAGCTGGCTGGCCGAATGGCTGGCTGGTTGATTTGTTAGTGATTTGCGTTGTTTACGGCATCATTGCTTGCTGGCGATCGCCGCACCGTCCCGTTCCCGGATCACCACCGCGCGATACTCAGGGTCTGCCTTGATCTGCGCCTCGGTGAACGGAATGGCGGTCAGCTTTCCGGCAGCAAAGGCCTTGGTCTGGTCGGATGCATGGCCGGAGGCCGCCTCGCTGGACAGCGAGAACGCCAGTATCCCTTCAGCTTTTGGCCCCTGATCGGTGAAGGTCACCACCTGCAGGTAGCTCGAGCCACTGACCACCAGGCGCTTGCCTGGCGCCACCGGCACGCTGATCATCGCGTTGTATACCCCCAGCTCCTGCGCCCCGCCCGGCACCGGCACACCGTTTTTTGCCAGTTGCACCTGCCCCCAGCGCACGTCAGCGGCCAGCCCGTCCTTTTTCACCTGCTCGATCGAGGCCAGTGCCGCTTCGCGCAACAGCTTGCGCACCGCCGCCTGCTCCACCGCCAGACCACGCGGGGTATGCAGCGGGTCGGCCGGGTCGAACGCCACCCGCCAGATTTCGGGATGCTGCTGCAGCACGGCGGCCATGTTCTGGAAATGCACCAGGCCAATGCCCGCGTCCAGGCCAGCCTTGCCGTTCCAGGCCTTCAGGTTGGCGCACAGCGACTGCAGGTCGGCGTCGACGCCCTGGCACCATTGCAGCAGGTCCGGGCGCAGCAGGCTGGCCAGGTACACCTCGTCGTCGAACACCATACGTTGCAGGTCATCTGCACTGACTTTGCCATTGCCTGCCAGACGCTGCAGGGCAAAGCGGCTGCGCATGCCCAGCGGCTGCCCGGCACGGCTGACCAGCGGCGAGAAACCGGTCAGCGGCGCAGCCGGGTTGGCCAGCCAGGCCGAGTCGTTGGAGTGTTGCACGTAGTCGGTGCGCTCAAGGCTTGGCAGCAGCCCTATCGGGAAGATGCCCGGCTGGGCAGCCTGCGGGTCGACCTTCCATTGGCAGGCGCTGCGCGAGCCATCCAGCACCACCAGCGGGCCGGCCTGCTGCGGATTGCCACATTGCCCGAGCAGGGCCTCGTCCACATAGGGCACCACCGACTGGTTCAGGTACAGCGCATGGCCAGCCTCATCCACGGCCACGGTGTTGACCCACGGCACGCCCTGCAACTGGGCCACCGAATCCTTCAGTGCTTGCAGGCTGCCTGCGCGGTTGATCTGGTACCACTGCTGCAGGACCCGGGTGTTGTCCAGGTTGGCATCACGCAAGCTGTAGGCGGCCTGGTTATCCCAGTCCAGGCGACCGGGCCATTGCACCACGGGCCCGAACTTCGACAGGTACAGGGAGCGCTCAACGGTTTGCAAGGTGCCATCCTCGCCCTTCACGGCGACGCTGACCTTGTACGGCGTCAATGGCAGGGACTGCCCGTCGAACAGGTAGCGGGTCGGGTCTTTCGGGTCCAGCTGCAGGCGGTAGAGGGTGAAATGATTGGACTTGTCGACGGTATGAGTCCATGCCAGATGGCGGTTGAAACCGATGTTGACCACCGGCAACCCCGGCAGCGCAGCCCCCATCACATCCAGTTGGCCCGGGATGGTCAGTTGCATCTGATAAAAACGCATGCCCCCTATCCAGGGGAAATGCGGGTTGGCCAGCAGCATACCGCGCCCCGTGGCCGAGCGCTGCGCTCCAACTGCCACCGCGTTGCTGCCGCGTGACTGGGCGAACTGCTGCTGACGGGCCAGGGCCTGGCCGTAGTCGACCGTTGGGCGTTGCGCAGCCAGCTTGGGTGGGGTTGCAGCGACCACCGCCTCGGCGAACTGGCCGACACCGCCTTCGGCCAGCAGGCGCCGGGTCAGCTTGACCAGGTCCAGGCTGGTGATCGGCCTGACCCAATCACCATCGCCACACTCGGCAGGCAAGCCTTGGGCACGGCGCTCGCCCAGCGCACGGTTGTAGCCACTGGCATAGCCTTCCAGCAGGTCACGCACGGCAGCAGGTTGCGCCTGCAGGAAGGCGCTGGTTGCAGTGGGGTTGTTGAGCCAGGTGAAGAACAGGTCACTGGCCAGGTTGTCGCGCTGATCCGGAGTCTTGCCGGCCGCCCCCAAATAGCGGGAGCGCTCGCCGTTCACCGTGAGCACTTCGTTGGCCAGCAGGCACAGGTTGTCCTGGGCGTAGGCGTAACCGATGCCGTAGCCCAGGCCACGTTCATCCTTGGCCAGGATGTGTGGCGTACCGAAGCTGGTGCGGCGGATCTGCGCCGATGCATCGCCGGCTTCGCCCGCCTGGCAGGCCAGGCTCGCAGTGGCCAGCACTGTGGTGAGGCCCAGGCGAAATACAGCACGTTTTGAAAAGGTCACAGGCACTCCTCGTGCAAATCGGGGGTCATCCCGATCAAACGATTGGCCAGATGAAAATTTTACGTCCCTCGCCCACCTGCGACGTCTTCAACTGCACACACCCTTTTTTTTTCAACCAGGGCTGCAGATTTGCCGTTTTCATTCGTCTTATCTAGTGAGGCACCCATGATTTCGGGACAGTCCACGAAAAGGAGCATTCACATGTATCACCCGCAACCCCTGCTGCAGACACCGCCAAGGCCGGCGGCCACGCCCAGTGAAGAGACCGGGCGCGTGGGCAACGAACAGATCCGCGAGCTGCTGCGCACCTTCGGCCTGCGCACCAGCCTGATCCGCCTGAAAGTCATCGACACCCTGCATGCGGCCGATCTCAACGGGCGCAGTATCGGTGTGCGCGGCGTGCATGCGCAGCTTGAACAGCTGGATATCCCGCTGTCGTTCCTGAGCGTGCGTGAGGTGCTCAAGCGCCTGTGCGCCGAAGGCGTGATCAACCTGGGCAGTGACAAATGCTACAGCCTCAACCCGCAAGCCCGGGCCGTCCTCGAACAAGCCGCTGCACGCTGAGCGCTTGGCCGGCCACTCGCTGCCGGCCCATGCCCGTCAGGGCTTGACCTTGCGCCGCAAGATCCCGTTGATCACCACCACGATCACCGCAATGGCGATGGCGAAATACTGGAATGTCTGCTCGCTGATGGTGCCCTGCTTCTGCAGGTGGCTCAGGCCGAGCATCAGGCCCAGCACCACCAGGATGATCAGGATCGAATATTTGAGGCGCTGCACGTGTGTCATCGGGGTTTCCTTGCTGCATCTTTGACTTTGGGGCTGCTTCGAGCCGGCGCCATGATACCTCGCTGCCGTTCCCCTCGCTGACTTTCCTGCCACCCACCATGCCGGGGCACACCTGCATGGAGAGCCTCCAAGGTAATGCACCCATTGCGCCATCATGGAACACCTTCTACGGGGGCTCTCCGGGCCCGTGTTGCTTGCCGCGAGGCCATTTCCTACAAGGGCTGAAAAAAATCCCTGCGAGCAACAGGCTGTTAAGGCTACAACCCCCGGTCCGTATCGCGCCTAGCGACACTTTCTACTGCTGTTCGAAAATCGAGCCGAGCCACTGCCTGAGTGGCAGTCAGATGCGAACCGCAGCCCGGTGCGCTTCTCCTCCAGAAAGAAGGAAGCCTCGTATGGAAATGCCTGACCTGAGCAACATCGATATCAGCCAACTGCCGCATTCGCTGCAATCGCTGATTGAATGCATTGGCCTGGAAAACGCTTACCACCTGGCCTGCGCCTTCGGCGGCCGCCCCAAGTACATCCCCAAACACCGTGAGCGCACCAAGCTCGCCGACGTACTGCCAGCCGACGCCCTGGATGCGCTGATCAAGCGCTATGCGGGCATGGCACTGGAGATTCCCAAGGCCGACCACTTCCAGCGCCAGTTGCGCAACCAGCAAATTCAGAAAGAGAGCGCCAATGGGCTATCGCGTAGCTTGCTGGCCGACAAGTATGGCTTGAGCCTGCGCCAGATCGGCAATATCCGGCGGCTGGAGTGCCCGGCTCGTTGAGGGTGGTGACACCACGACGGTTTTTGCAGCGTAGGGCTCGGGGCTTGCCAGGGGGCGACTTGCCGGCAATTGCTGAGCCCCGCGCAAGGGCAACTGGCGCTTAGCTGCGCCAGTGCAGGCGGCGCCCCTGGCCTTGCGACTTCAGGGGCCGAATGCAGGGACTGTGCAGGCAGCTGACGGGCCTGAAGGCCCGCCGCCGCACAGGTTCAGAAATCACGTTTGTAGAAGATGTCCAGCGAACTGGCCAACCCGCTGGCAGCCTCCAGGTATACCTTGCGGCTGAGCTTGTAGCGCAACGCAATGGTGTTGGCCGGCTCGAACACCCCCACCCCGTAACGCAAACTCAGACGCTCCGTGAGGTTACCGCTGGCCACCACACTGGTGCTGTTACCCGAGCCCTGGGTATCGAGCTGGAAGTCATCGATACCCAGGTTCGATGCAAGGCTGCCAGTCAGCCCAGCACTGCCAGCCAGGCCCAACCCCAGGGCGGCTTCGGCCAACATGTTGCTGTCTTCACCCGAGGCCCCCAGCGGCCGGCCCATGACCAGGTAGGACAACGCCTGCTCCTGGCTCATGGCGGGCTCCGAAAACACCTTGGTAGTGGGTTGCTCGGCATTGCCGCTCAGGCGGATGCCGGCAGTTACGTCATCCACCTGGCGGATCGCCTCGATATCCAGGTAGGGCTGGTCGATGGGACCGGCAAACAGCAGCCGCGCACGGCGGATGGTCAGGCGCTGGCCGTAGGCACGGTAACGGCCGTCGGCCAGGCTCAGCTCACCACGGGTATCGAGGTTGTCGCCAATATGTACATGCCCGAGCAGGTTGGCCGTCAGGCCAAAGCCGCTGAACGACAGTTTCTCCCGCCCTACCTCGACATCGATGTCCATGGCCACCGCCATGGCTGGCTTGCCCTCCTCGGTCTGCTGACCAACGATCACGGTGTCGTCAGAGACCTTGACCGTCGAGGGCGGCAACTCGCGCACCACGATCTTGCCCTTGGGCACCAGCACCTTGCCGGTGACTGCCAGCCTGTCGTCCTGCAAACGGATCACCAGGTCGGGCTCCACCTCCAGGGTGGCGTAGGGCTCGACAGTAACGGGTAACTGCTGCCCTTGCAGACGCAAGTCCATTGCCAGTGCCAGGCCCCAGGTCAGGCTCCCGGCCAACTGCCCTTGGCCGGCGTCGCCGCTTCGCCAGTTACCTGCAAGCTGCACCCGTTCCCCGTCGATCTGCGCCTGAACAGCCAGTTGCTGCACGCTCACCGGCAGTTCGGCACCGCTGACCTCACCGCCACTGAGGGCGAGGTTACCGCTGACCTGGGGCGCCATCAGGCTGCCCGACAGCCGGCCGCTACCGTTGAGCTGGCCAGCCAGGCGCTCGACCATCGGCAGAAACGGCCGGGCGATGGACAGGTCCAGCCCGGCCAGGCGGAAATCACCCGACAGCGGCTTGTTGCGGCCCAGTGGGTCCAGGCGGGTGTTCAAGGCCAGCTCGCCCAGGCGCTCGCCGCGAAAGTCCAGGCGGGTGTCGACTCGGCGCGGCGCGAGCATGCTGTCCAGGCGCAGCACCTGATAAGGGAAGTCGACCCAGCGACCGTTGTCACGTACCCGCAGCGTGCCACCGCCGGCATCGATACGGATGCTGCCCTTGGGCCCGCTGGCTGGGATATCCAGGTTGACGTCGGCATTGAGCAGGCCCTGCCAGGCGAAGTCCTTGGGCAGCCAGTGCGCCAGGCTGTCCAGCGGGAACTGCTTGAGGTGATAGCGCAGGCGCGGCTCGGGGGCCAGGCGCTGGTCCTCACCACACAGGCTGGCCTGCCCTGAGCGCCAGCAATGGGCACCGAAGTCCAATTGACCGCTGGCCAGACGCTGCAGCTTTGCCGGCGCCTGCAACTGCCAGTCCTGGCCACCGGCCTGGATGCGCCCGCTGGCCAGGCGACCGCGCCAGTCACCTTTACCCAGCGTGCCGTCCGCGGCCAGGTCGAGTTTCAGCTGCGGGCCATTCAGCGCCAGGGTTGCCGTCTGCTGACGGATATCGCCCTTGCCCTGCACGCTGAGTTCGCCCAACGCGGTGTTCCCCAGGCGAATGCCACTGGCGTCGAGCTTGAGCTGACCGCGCTGGGCGCTGTCCAGGCGTGCCTCCAGGGCCAGGCGCTGCAGCCGGTTTTCGGCTTGGGCCAGTTGCTGGCCTTGCAAGGTCAGCGTGCCCTGCGGCGCGGCAAGTGTGCCGGCCAGGTCCAGGCGGCCTTTGGCCTGGCCTTGCAGGCCCGGCCATAGCTGGCCGAGGCGCGGCAGGTCGAGGTCGATGCGCCCGGCCAGGCGCTGCTGCAGGCTGGCACTGCCATTGAGGCGATTGTCGCCCAGTTGCACAGCCAGGCTGCCCAGGGTCCAGTTATCACCCGCACCGTCGGCATCCACCTTGAGCATGGCCGGCTGGCCGCGCAAGCGGCCTTTCAGGTCGAGCTGCGCCTTGAGCCGCAGTTGCTCGTTCTTCAGTTCACCCTGGCTGCGCAAGGGCCCGGCCAAGGTGCCAGGCAGCTCGGCCAGCCAATAGGCCGGATCCAGTGCCGACAGTTGCAGGTCGACATCCCAGGCCAGAGTGCCGGCAAAACGCAGCGCCACGCTGCCGGCGGCCTTGCCCTGCCCTGCGGTCAATGCCAACTGCGGCAGGCGCACCTGGGTGAGGTCACCGTCGAACGGGCTAGCCAGCTTGAATGCGCCGGCCGGGCCGTCGAGGTCACCGTCAAAGGTGCCGCTGTAATTGCCATCGCGGTATTTAACCTGCGCGGCGAAGCGCTTGAGCACCACCTGCGGCGGCGTCTGCAAGGGGTACAGGCGCAGCCAGGGGAAGTCCAGCCAGTCGGCCGTGACCTCGGCGCTCAGGCCCTGTTGCCAGTCGGCGCTGGCTTGCAGCTTCAGGCGCTGGGTGTCGCTGGCGGTCAGATCCAGGGCGTCCAGACGCGCGCCTTTGGCATCTACCTTGCCTGCCAGTTGCAGCGCGACCGGCCCTTGTTCTGCAGGCAGCGATGCGTTGCCGGACAACCGGTAGCCTGCGGCCAGGTCGCCTTGGGCGTCCAGCTGCAACTGGTTCAACTGCAGGGTGTCTGGCAGGCTCGCCGCCGGCTTGAACGCCTCTGAGCGGATGCTCAGCTTCGCCGGCAGGTGCTGAGCCAACGCCTGCACTTCACCGTTGAGCCGCGCCGCCAGGTAACCACTGCTGGTGGCGTCCAGTACCAGGGTCTTCTGCAGCTCGCCCTTGAGGGCCAGCGCCAGCTGCCAGGCCTGGCCATCCACTTCGGGCAGTTGCAACGAGCCTTGCAGTTGCAATGGCCAATCACCCTGGGGTTGCAGTTCGCCTTGCAGGCTCAGTTGCAAATCGTCCCGGCGCAGTTGCAGGCTGTCCACCCGCAGGCCCGTCGCCGTCCAGTGCGCCGCCAGTTGCAAGTCGCCCAGCAGGTCGCTGCCGTCCAGGCGCAATTGCCCGACCTTGACCTCGCCCAGCTCGATGGCCAGCGGCAGCTTGATGGCCGGCAGGCTGAACGGAGTGTTATCCGCTGGCTGCTCGCCGGGCGCAAAAGCCATATCGATGCGGGTGGCCTGCAACCGGTCGATGCACAAGGCGCCACGCAGCAGGCAGGCGGGCGACCAGCTCAATTGCGGCGCCTCGAGCGCCACCTGATCATCGCCGCTGCGCCAGTGCAACTGGCTGGCCTGCCAATGGCCACCCAGGCGTCCACTGAAATCGCTTACTTCAAGCCCGGGCACCAGCCCCAGGGCCCAGCGGCTGCCCGCCTGACTACCCAACACCCAGGCCAGCGCCAGGGAGATGAACAGCAGCAACACGCTCAGGCCGAGCAGGGTCGATTTGAACACACGCATCACAGCTCGGGCCCCATGGAAAAGTGCAAACGCAAACCACCGTCATCGTCCAGTGCCCGGGCCAGGTCCAGGCGCAGCGGCCCCACCGGCGAAACCCAGCGCACGCCTATACCGACGCCGGTCTTGAGGCTGGGCAGTTCCAACGAGTTGAACGAGTTGCCTTGGTCGATGAAGGTCGCCACGCGCCATTTTTCGGCAACCGAGTACTGGTACTCGGCGCTGCCGGCCACCAGGTAGCGACCGCCGATCTTGTCGCCCTTGTTGTTTTCCGGTGACAGCGACTGGTAGTCGTAGCCGCGCACGCTCTGGTCGCCACCGGCAAAGAAGCGCAGCGACGGCGGAATATTCTGCTGGTAGCCATTGGTGGCGCTGCCGCCAAACTGCACACGGCCCAGCAAACGGTGACGCTCGCCCAGCGTGGTCAGGCCCTTGAGCAGCACGTTGCCATGGATCAGGTTGGTGTCCGAACCCAGGCCCTCCTTGGCCGCCTGCAGGTCGAACTGCAGGCGGTAGCCATGGTGCGGGTCGATACGGTTGTCGCTGCGCAGGTAGCTGAAGCTCACCCCCGGCATCAGCAGGTTGCTCAGCCCCGAGTCATCGCCCAGGCGGTACTCCTCGCGCTGGTACTTGAGCGAGATCACCCGCTGCCAGCCACTGGGCAGCTTGCTATGCCATTCGGGGCCCACGGTCAGCAGCTTGCTCAGCGTGTCAGTGCCGGCGATGTCCTCGTTCTGGTAGCCACCGGCAAAACGCAGTTTGTCGGTCAATGGCGGGTCCAGCGGAATGTCGTACCAAAGGCCGACGTTCTGCCGCGGGGCCGACAACTCGGTCTCCCAACCATAACTGTGGCCTTGGGCGTTCACCCAGTGGCGGGTCCAGTTGGCCTTGGCCCGCGGCCCCACGTCCGTGGAAAAGCCCAGGCCCAGGCCCATGGTACGCGGCTTGCGGGTGTCCAGTTGGACCTCGACCGGGATCTCCTGCGCCACTGCGGCGGTCGGTGCGGCATCCACGCGCACACCTTCGAAATAACCGCTCGATTGCAAGTCGTTGTTCAGCTCGGCGATCAGTTCCGAGTCGTAGGGGGTGCCAGGCTTGAACTGCACCATGCGCTGCAACAGGTCGTCGTCCAGCGGCGTGTCGCCAGCGAACCTGACCGCGCCCAAGGTGTAACGCGGACCGCTCTGGTAGACCAGCTCGATATCGGCGACACCGGCACGCGGGTCAACCGCCAGGCGCTGGCGCTCGAAACGCCCAGTGAAGAAGCCATAGCGCGAGGCCTGGTTCTGGATAAGCCGCTTGGCATCTTCGTAAAGGCCGTGGTTGAGCGGCTCGCCAGGGCGCAGGGCACGGCTGTCGGGTATGCGGAAAGCCTTGAGTTCGCTGGCCGGCCCTTCGATGCGCACGGTGACGTTGCGCAGGCGCACCGGCTCGCCGGGTTCGACCCGGATCACCAGTTGCGGCGCCTTGCCCGCCTCGGGCGGCGGGTTTACCTGGGTTTCGATATGCGCCTGGTAGTAGCCCAGTGCCTGGACAGCCTTGCGCGCCTGCTCCTCGGCGCCACGGCTGAAGCGCTGCAAGGCGTCTTCGTCGCGCTCACCCAAGCTGCCGATGTAGTTTTCGATATTGCCCTTGAGCGCCTTGTTGGCGGGTTTGACCCGCACCAGCAGTTCACTCTGGGCCCATGCCATGGAGCTGGCGGCCAGTAATAGCAGGCCCCAGCCAAGTCGTCCTGTGTACGTCATGCGGGGCATGCTACCAGAGCGAAGCGGCCAAGGGGGCCGCTGGAACCTGCGGTCACACTGATGTCGCCGAGGATGACAAGGTGTTGGGATAAAACAAGATACGTTCCCGGACTGGCCCTATTGCCACTTCGCCGATTTCTTCGTAGCCCAGGCGCCGGTAGAACGCCAGATAGTGTTCATTGCCGGTGTCCAGCACCACGCCTTGGGTACCCGGGATTTCGCCGCACCAGTCGTGCACGGCCTGCAACAGCTGCTCGCCCAGGTGCCGGCCCTGGAACTGCGGGTGTACCCCGAGCAGCGGCAGCACATGCACTTGCCCGCCGGGCAGGCAACTGGCAAGCGCTGCCTGGTAGTCCAGGTAGCGCCGGGTGCAGCGTAAACCGGTACCAAGAACCATGCGCAGGCGCCAGGCCCAACTGTCGGCCACCCCAAGCCGGCGCAACGGCGGCGCAATCAGCGCCACACCCGCCAGGCGGTCTTCCACCAGCACGCCGATGGCGGGCAACTGCAGGTAGAAATGCTGGCGCAGCCACTCGCGGATCACCACCCGCAGGCGCCGTTCATAGCCTGGGCGCTGGGCGTCGAACAGCCAGGCGTAGGTCGGATCATGCCGGTAGGCGTGAAAAAGCAACGAGCGCGCTTCACGGGCATAGCCTTCGTCGAGCTGGCAGATACAGGCCGGTGCATCGGGCATGGCGGGCAGTCCTCCTGGAATGGGCATACAGTGCCTTGGAGGTGTCAGGCCACGCAGGGTTCACCTCAAACAGCACGTTAGCAGCGCCCACCCAGGCCTGCCATGCTGGCCGCGACGGCCGATGTCGGCTAGCATCCGTGGCTTTTACCAGGAATGCCTTTCCATGAAAGTCGTCTCTTTCAACATCAACGGCCTGCGCGCCCGCCCGCACCAGTTGGCGGCACTGATCGACAAGCACCAGCCGGACGTGATCGGCCTGCAGGAAACCAAGGTCAGCGACGACCAGTTCCCCCTCGCCGATGTGCAGACACTGGGCTACCACGTGCACTACCACGGGCAGAAAGGCCACTACGGCGTCGCCCTGCTCTCGCGCCAGGCGCCGCTGGAGATTCACAAGGGTTTCAGCACCGATGAAGAAGATGCCCAGCGGCGCTTCATCTGGGGCACCTTCGCCGACGCCAACGGCACCCCGATCACCGTGATGAACGGTTACTTCCCGCAAGGCGAGAGCCGCGACCACCCCACCAAGTTCCCGGCCAAGCAGCGCTTTTACGCCGACCTGCAGGCCCTGCTGGAAAGCCGCTTCAAGAACGATCAGCCATTGCTGGTGATGGGCGATGTGAATATTTCACCGCAAGATTGCGACATCGGCATCGGCGCCGACAACGCCAAGCGCTGGCTGAAGACCGGCAAGTGCAGCTTCTTGCCCGAAGAGCGTGAATGGATGGAGCGCCTCAAAGGCTGGGGCCTGGTGGACAGCTTCCGCCACCTGCACCCGGAAGTGGCCGACCGTTTCAGCTGGTTCGACTACCGCAGCCGGGGCTTCGAGGACGAGCCCAAGCGCGGCCTGCGCATCGACCTGATCATGGCCTCGCAAGGGCTGCTGCCACGGGTCAAGGCCGCTGGCGTGGATTACGAACTGCGCGGCATGGAAAAACCTTCGGACCATGCACCGATCTGGCTGGAACTAAGCTGAGCATGGAACTCAAGGGCCGGCACGCTGCTCCAATCATCATGCAGTAGTTCCCTTGGGCAATACCCTACCGGAGGTCACACCATGCGCCACTTACTGCTCGTTCCGTCGTTGCTGCTCCTGCTCCCGGCCGGTGCCGCGCTGGCTCGTGTCGATGCCGGTGACGTTGCCACATCGGCAGGTGTTTCAGCTTCGCTGTACTCAACCTTCAAGGACGACAAACGGGTCATCCCCGCCCGTGATGAACTGAGCGCATTCGTTGCCAGTGGCGGGGCCATCCGGGGCGTCTACCTGGAGTCGGCGCTGGAACAGGCACGTCAGGCCAACCCTGGCATGCAGGTCAGCGATGAGGAGCTGGCCAGGGCGCTGCTGTCGCAGGATGACCCGGTGGCTGGGCGCTGATTGCCAGGCGTTAACCCGTGTTTTCTTGGGCGTGCTGTGTCTGAGGTTGTTTGCGGGCAGGTTTGGTGAACACCCGTCACGGCATGCTTGAGCGGGCGTCAGATTTATCCTCGGGCTCGGGCTCGGGGCTTATGGTGATTGCTTTGGGAGATATAGGCGCATTCATTGACGATGAGCGCTTTTCGTCACCTTTCCGCCCTTACGGCGGGTTACTTTTTTTCTTGGAAAAAAGTAACCAAAAACCGCCTGCTCCTATCATCCGGCCCCCTACGCTGCGCTTCGGGGGTTCCCTCGCTCCGGGCTTGCTCCGGAGGTACGCGCCGACGGGCCGTCCCTGGCCCGATCGGCGCTCGACCGGCATCCATGCCGGTCGCCCTCCTACGCAACCCCTACGCTCGGCCTCCTGAAGTCGCGATTTGTGTTGCCTGGGCTATTGCGCGCTTAGAAGCAAGATCAAGAGCCAGATCAAGAGCTGGGATGTTGGTTTGATTGTTGTTGATGTGTTGTTTGTTCTGACGCCATCGCCGGCAAGCCGGCTCCTACAGGGTTACGCGTTATTCAAATTGACGCGTTCCACTGTAGGAGCCGGCTTGCCGGCGATTGCGATCCTGAGTTCCCACAACTGCAACTAGCGACCGAGCTGCGTACTTACAGGCGCCGCCCCTAACTTCGCGACTTCAGGAGGCAGAACGCAGGGATTGCGTAGGGGGGCGACCGGCATGGATGCCGGTCGAGCGCCGATCGGGCCAGGGACGGCCCGTCGGCGCGTACCCCCGGAGCAAGCCCGGAGTGAGGGAACCCCGGAGCGTAGCGCAGGGGCCGGATGAATGGAGCGAGGATTTTTTGCTTACTTTTTGATCCCTCAAAAAGTAAGCCGCCGTAAGGGCGGAAAGGTGAATCAGCGTCACTACAAATAATGAATGCGCATATAACTTCCAAAACCAACAACCAACAACCAACTACCAACTACCAACTACCAAGCCAAAAGCAAAAAACACCTCAGGCAGTACTACGCGACCCATCCACCAGCTGCAGACTATTACGCCCACTACGCTTGGACGCATATAGCAGCACATCCCCCTGCTCCAACAGCGCCGCCAAGCTAGCCGGCGGCCGGTCGAACAGGTTGGCGCCAATGCTCAAGGTCACCGCCTGGGGCGTGGCGCAGGTTTGCGCCGCCGCATGCTGGAACTGCTGGCGCAAAGCCGCGGCCAACGCCTCGATCTGCCCACGCGAAGCACCGCCCAAAAGAATCACGAACTCATCGCCCCCCAGGCGCGCAGCAATCGCCCGTTCCGGCAGCAATGCGCGGATCATCTCGCTCAAGGCAACCAGCAGCCGATCACCCGCGGCGTGGCCGTGGTAATCGTTGACCAGCTTGAAGTGGTCGATATCGATCAGCAGCAAAGCCCCCGGGTTACCCGCTGCCACCGTCGCAAACACATGCGGCGCCCGCACTTCCAGCGCGCGGCGGTTGTACAACGCCGTCAGTGGGTCACGGGCAGCCAGGCGCTCGATGCGCTCCTCACGGCGGTTGCGCACCGTGCCGGTCATCGACAGGGCAATCAACATGATCGCCATGGCACCCTCCACCAGCGACACCTGGATGATCAGGCCACGGAACGCAGCCAGGTCGATCAGCGTGCCAGAAACCAGCGCCGGCAAGGTCTTGCACAGGTAGAACAACCCATGCAGCAGCAAGATGACACGCAACTGCGCAGCCCCGACACCCAGCGACTTGCCGTGGGGCCGCAACAGCCAACTGGCCTGCAAGGTGAACAATGCAATCAGCAACGATTGCACCACCAAGAGGGTTTTCGACCACAACGGCCAGCCCGGCAACAGCAGCATGCCGAGCCATATCGGAACCGCCAGCAACCAGGCCCGTGACAAACGCGTTTCGGTAAACCGCGCCACCCCCAGCAGGAACAGCCAGTGGGCGGTTATCAAGCCGCCGTTGGCGAACCAGATACCAATGAACAGGTAGCCGCTGCTGCGCAGCAGTGCCAGGGAAGAGCCGATGCTGATAATGGCGAAACCGAGGCTCCAGCACAGCAGCGAAGACTCGCGCACGCTGCGCCATTCGACGGCCAGGTACAGAGCGGAAGCGGCCGCCAGGGCGATGGTGAGGGTAAGGAGGGTGGACGCGTCGAACGCCATGGAAAAAGCTGCCTGTATCTTTTGGTGCGAACAATGATTGTAAGCGCTGAAGGGGAATTTGCGCCGGGCACAGTGATATCCATATGATGGCATTTTAAATGCGCACCACCCCATGCGAATAGCCCGAGGCGACAGTCTACCGGGGAATACCAGCAAATCCACCGACCCGCCTCACTGCCCGGACAGGAAGCCCACCAATTGCCGACCATGGGAGCTCAACGCCTCCCAGCCACGAAAACAGATGCGCAGCTCCAGCGTGGCCCAGCGCTCATCCAACGTGACCCGGCGTACCGCCAGCTCCTGCTCGGCACGCAGCGCGGCGGTCTCAGGCAGCATGGCGATGCCGGCGCGCTGCCCCACCAACTGGGCAATGGCCTCGAAACTGGGTGCGCGCACGCGCACCTTCAGCGGCATGGCCAGGTTCATCGCCAACTCCTCGACGAAACGCTGCATGGCCCGCTCGTAGGGCAGGCAGACGAAGGCATGGCCCAAGGCATCGACCAGGCGCATTTGCCCGCGCCCGGCCAGGGCATGATCGGTCGGCACTAGCAAAACCAAGCGCTCGGTGCGAAACGGCAACGACACCAGGCCGTTATCGATCAGGTTGCCGTCGTACACGCCGATCTCACAATCGCCGGCCAGCACCACCCGCAGCACATCGACGCTTTTGTGCTCCACCAGTTGCAGGTCGACTTCGGGGTAATCCGCCAGGAACGGCCCGAGTACCGCCGGCAGCAGCGTACTGTTGGTCACCGTGGACGCCGCCAGGTGCAAGGTAATGCGGCGCTGGCCGGCCAGCTCCTTGAGCGTGTCCTGCAGTTTTTGCGACTCACTGAGCACCCCACGCGCCGACTCCAGTACCAGCCGCCCGGCCGGGGTAAGTTGCATGCCATCGGCCCTACGGGTGAACAGAGTCAGGCCACAGCGCTGCTCGAACAGGCGCAGCCGGGTGCTGGCCGCCGATACCGCCACCGGAAAGGTGGCGGCGGCCTTGCTCAGGCTGCCAGTAGCGGCGATGGCAGCCAGCAGGCGCAGGTCGGGCAGGTCGAAATGCATCAAAGGGCTTCTCCAAATCAGAACGCCATATTCGATAAAAAGCGATTCTAGCGGCTTGGCGTTCTGCGCAGAATAAGCCACGTTCATCTTGTTACGGATCGACCATGACCGCCCTGCCCGCCCCGCTCCGCCGCGCCCTCGCCAATGGCAGCTTGTATGCCGTGCTGGCAGCACTGGGTTTCAGCTTCAAGGCCATCTTCGTCAAGCTCGCCTATGCCGCTGGCCCGGTGGACGCCATCAGCCTGCTGGCGCTGCGCATGGTGCTGTCGCTGCCGCTGTTCCTGTGGCTGGTATGGGCCAGCCGCAGCCAGGGTGACGCGCCACTGACCCTGGGCGATGGCCTGCGGGTGGCGGTGCTGGGTTTGTTCGGCTACTACCTGGCCAGCCTGTTCGACTTTTATGGTTTGCAGTACATCAGTGCCGGGCTCGAGCGGCTGATCCTGTTCACCTACCCGACCCTGGTGCTGATCATCCAGGCCGTGGTGCAGCGCGAGCGCCCCACCCTGCGTACGCTGGCGGCCATGGGCCTGTGCTACCTGGGACTGGGCATCGCTTTTGTTCATGACATCAGCGTGGCCAGCGTGGGCAGCCAGGTGCTGGCAGGCTCACTGTGGGTGTTCGCCAGTGCGGTGACCTACGCGCTGTACTACTCGGGCACCGGCATGATGCTCAAGCGCATGGGCTCGATGCGCCTGGCCGGGCTGTGCGGTACGGCGTCTTCACTGATGGTGCTGGCCCATTACCTGCTGGTGGCGGATGTAGCGCCCCTGCTGCAACTGCCCAGCGCAGTGTGGTGGAACGCGGGGCTGATGGCCCTGTTCTCGACGGTGCTGCCGATTTACTGGGTGGCGCTGGCGATCCAGCGCATGGGGCCGACCCATACGGCGGCGGTGGGTAACCTGGGGCCAGTACTGACGGTACTGGCATCGTGGGCGATTCTCAGCGAGGAGATTTCGCTGTACCAGGTGGTCGGGCTGGTGCTGGTGCTGGTTGCCGTGTCGCGCTTGAAACCGGCCAAAAAGGCTGAGGGGCAGCTCGAAGGGGAGCGGACAACGGCGTGAGCGTGAGCCTGGCAGCGTGGGAGCATCGGCTTTGTGCCGGCTGTACCGGCCTCATCGCCGGCAAGCCGGCGCCTACATCGATCGCATCAGCTTCAGGCATATGTTGCACCTGTAGAAGCCGGCTTGCCGGCGATGAGGCCGGTACAGCCAGCACAAGACAACGGCCCCACCTACCGATCACTGACATGGCGGGTACCGACGATAATCCCCTGCCTGCGCAAATCCTCCAGCAGCGCCAGCCCCTGGCACTGCACTTCATCCTTGCCCAGCGCCCGCAAGCGCTCGCGCCCGTTGCCAGGCAGGCCCACCAGCAACTGCCAGGCCAGCGGCGTGATGCGCGCAAAGCGCACCTGCAGGCCAGCGTCGCGGTAGACCAGCAGCAAGGTCGGGGCCTCGGGCGGTGCTTCAGGTTGATAGTCCGGCCCGATACGCTCCACCGGCCAACGGTAGGCCAGCACCCTGGTCACGCACGACAGCAACGGCTCGCCATCCAGCAGGTCGCCCGCCGGGTCGTGGGCCGGGTCCTGGGCGTCGCTCAGATACAGTTGCGCTTCTATCCATTCGTAATGCGCCAGTTCAAGCTGCCACGGTGCATCGAGTTCTATGCCTTGCAGGTAGTCGATGAACGTCTCGGCCAACTCGGTGAACAGCGGGGTCTGGCTGCGATAGCTGGCGTAAAAATCATGTACCCGCGCGTGCCAGCGCTGCTCCCCCAAGGTGCGCCGTAGCACCGGGAAACTGCCGGCCAGCAGGCCTTCGATGGCGCCGTAGAACAACTCGCGATAAACCTTCAAGCGCCGCGCCTCGATGCCGGGGGGCGGTGGGTTGGCGGCCGGGTTGCGCAAATGCCGGGCAAAGGTGAACTGCTGTTCGCGCAGGGTCTCAGGCATGGCAAGGCACTCCATGGCGGGTTTGCAGGGCGCGGATATGCGCAGTTTCTGCCAGCAGTTCGGCCAGCGGCGGGTAGTTGAAATCACGCTCGAGCACCGTGGGCCGCACACCGAAACGCCGGCATGCCTGCGCGTACAGCGCCCATACGGCGTCCTTGACCGGGGCGCCATGGGTGTCGACTTTCAGGTCTGGCGCTTCGTCATAGTGCCCGGCCACATGCATGCCAGCCACCCGTTCCTGGGGCAATGCCTGCAGGAATGCTGCAGCGTCGTAGCCGTGGTTGCAGGCATTGACGAACACATTGTTGACGTCCAGCAGCAGGTCACAATCGGCTTCATCGAGCACCGCGCGGATGAACGCCAACTCGCTCATGGCCTGGTAAGGCGCGGCGTAGTAGCTGATGTTTTCCACCGCGATGCGCCGGCCAAGCAGGTCCTGGGCCTGGCGAATACGCGTTGCAACATGCTGTACGGCTTCGTCGGTGAAGGGGATCGGCATCAGGTCGTAAAGGTGGCCATCGTCGCTGCAGTAGCTCAGGTGCTCGCTGTACAGACTCACCTGATAGCGGTCGAGAAACTGCCGGGTGCGGACCAGCAGGGTCTGGTCCAGTGGTGCGGTGCCGCCCAGAGACAGCGACAGGCCATGGCAACTGAGGGCGAAGCGCTCGGCCAGTTGCCCGAGCGCCTGGCCGTAGGCACCCCCAACGCCGATCCAGTTTTCCGGGGCGCATTCGAGAAAGTCCAGGGTACCCGGCTCCAGGGCCAGCAGTTCGGGCAGCAGGCCGCGGCGCAGGCCGAGCCCTGTGTTAAGGGGGGATGGGGTCATGGGGAATGCTCCGTCAGGGCACAGGCCGCATCGCCGGGCAAGCTCGCACCCGCGGTGACGGGGTTGCGAGCGTGCCCGGCGACCGGGCTCAGTTGCTCAGGTGGCTGAACAGCCCGGCAGGCATTGGTTTGCCATTGGCCTTGTAGACCGCCGCCAGGTGGTCATGGGCCTCCTGCTCGGAAATGTAGCCGTCGTGGTTGCTGTCGATCTTGTCGAAGTCGCCAGCGCGGTCCTTGGCCACGGCGAGGAACTCCTCCCGCGAGACCTTGCCGTCGTGGTTGGTGTCGGTACGCGAGAACGAGGCATCGCCACACTTGCCCTCACCGCATTTGCCTTCGCCGCCCGCCTTGCCACTGGCGCCACATTTACCCTCACCACACTTGCCTTCGGCCTGGGTGGCCTTGCCACTGGCACCACACTTGCCTTCGCCGCACTTGCCCTCGCCTGTGGTCTTGGCGGCCGCCAACTGGTAGCCCTGGCTCAAAGGCTCGACCGCAAAAGCACTGTTGCCCAGCAGCATGCCGCCGAACAGGGTGGCGCCGAGCAGGCCGAGAGTCTTGTTGGAAGTTTTCATGGTGTCGCTCCACTTGGGTTGAAAGTGGAGCCATTGAGCCGTGGCGGTGTGTCGTGGGTGTATCGCGGCGGGCGGGGTTTTGTATGCAAGCTGGTCGTTGCGACAGGCAGATACAGTGGGATACACGAAGCGGCCTTTGCCCGAGGCAAAGGCCGCAGCAGACGGGCTCAGTCATCCAGCGGCTTGGGCGGTGCCGCAGGTTTGGCCGGTTTGGCCGGCTTGCTGTCCTTGGCCTTGGGTTCGGCAGGCGCCGCAGCCACCGGCTCAGGCGCGCTGACCGCCTGCTCGCTTGCCGGCAGTTCATCCACCGCCTTGAAGATCACCTGCGGGTCGAGCTTGCTACCGCTGTCATCGTCCTTGAGCACGTGGCGTTCGCCATCCTTGCCCACCAGGATCACCTTGGTGCCCTTGCTGGCGCCCAGCTTGAGCTCGCGGATCAGGGCCATGGTGGTCTGCTGCTCGAGGTTCTTGTCTTCGCGCTTGCCCATCATCTGCGCCACGCTGTACAGCACCAGCCCACGCTGCTTGAAACCGGCCTGGGTGGCCGGGTCCTTGAGGGCGTCTTCCAGGCCGCGCAGGGTCGGGTCGGCACTGCTAGGCGCGATCACCACCAGCGGCCGTGCCTTGCCCAGCTCCTTGGCCAGGGGCGCATCGCTGTCGGCGGCAAGCAAGGGGCCGGCGAAGGCGAACAGGGTGGCGAGGGTCAGTGACCTGACGAGCATGGGCATCTCCTTGTCGATTCTCAAGACTACGGACTTGTGCGAAAAGTCCGGCACGCGAGCCTAAACCAATGGGCCAGGCCGATACTGCGCGCAAAGGTAACTTGCGGTGTCCAGACCAAGGCTGGGCGTGGCTAGCTTGAGCATAGCCCAAGCCTTTGATGGCAATGGCCGGCGGCACATTGCCATCTTCGGCCGTTGTCACATCCAGTAAGGATTTGCGCGGTCGGGTGGTGAGATCATCGCAATGCCGGGCGGTTCCTGGGGTGGGGGGATTTTTCCCTTCGGAAGGCTTTGAAGAGGGGCGCGTCGGGGGAGTCAGGTGCTCGCCTTTACCCTTGTAGGCGCTGCAAGGGTTGTGGCGAGCACCTGGCGGCCCTGACGCAAACACCTTGATAGCGCTACCCCTTTGGGCTCAATCCCCCTCCCCCAAAACCCGCAAGGTCATCTCCAGCATCAAGGCACGCCGCGCTGCCTCGCGCTCATCGCGCACGGCATTCATTTGCGCCATCGCCTCCCCCTCGCCGCCCGGCCCATCCTGTGCCTGCTCCAGCAACCCCTCCAGGCGCTGCTGATACGGCTCATCAAGGCCGGCCAGGCGCTCGGCCTGACTGCGCTCCAGCCAGGTCTGCCAAAACTCCCGGTCGACCAGCGACTCAGCCAGCCGCTCTGGCGTTTGTGCAGCCAGTACCTGAGCCCTGGCCTGCTCAAGCTGCTCTGCGCCCACATTGGCGACCTCGGCGAAGGTCATGTCGCCAGGTTGCGCCGGCAAGTCCAGTGACTCACGCAGGCCGATGCGGTAGGCCAGCACCACTTCAATCTGGTCGGCATCACGCCCCTGAACCTGGCGCGCCGCAATATCCTCGAGGGCGATCGCCTGTACCTGATCCAGTCGCCACAACTGCCGGCCCAGGTGCAGCAGTGCCGCTTGCTCGCCGCCCGTACCCGCATCAACCTGTGCCTGCCACACCAGCATGCGCAGCTCCAGGTTGCTGAAACTCAAGGCCACGCTGTCCTGGCAGGTCAGAACCTGGCGGGCCTGCTCGAAAAGCACCTCGCGCAGCGAGGTGTGGGCGCGCATGGCGTCGAGCATGCAGAACACCCGTTCAGCCAGCGCCGCCGGCCGCCGGCGAAAATCGCTGGTGGCTTGCAACCTGCCAAGCAGGCCCATGAAATCGGCAGAACCTTCCTCCGCCTCCAGCGCATCCCAATCACCGCCCTGCTCGGCCCGCGCGGCATCCCCCATTGCCTGCAGCCAGCCCTGGCGGACCGAGGCTGGCGCGGCCCCTGCGCCGAGGTCGCCACTCCAGTGGGTGCGCATGTACAGCTCGAAACGCAGCGAGGTTTCGGCATCTAGCGGGTTATGCTCCAGCAGGATCGAGCTGCTGACCCACAGCGGGGTCTGGAAAAAGCGCTCGGGCAAGGTGGTGATGTGGTTATCGCGCAGATCGGCGATGGCAAGCTCCAGCCGGCCCAGCAAGGCCGGCGGCATGCTCGGCAGTTGCGCCGCGCGCAGGTTGAGGTTGCGCAGCCGGCTCAAGCGACGCACCGAGAACGTACGCCCCAGCGGGTTGAACGAAAGGTTCAGGTACTGCAGGCTCACGCACCCTTCCAGCATGCGCACCTGGGCCGAGTCGAGGACGATCTGGTTGTCATACAGGTCCAGCTCGGTCAGCTCGACCAGCCGCTCGAGCCCCCCGGGCAGGTTGACCAGCCGGTTGCCGCTGAGCTCGAGCACGCGCACGCCAGGGAAAGCCCGCAGGAACCCTCTCGATACCTGGCGCAGGCCCATGCCACGGAACGATAGTTCACGTACGTGGGCGAAGCTGATCACCTCGGGCAGGTCCGGCAACGACTCCAGGCTGATGCCCAAGAGGCTCAGCCGGTAGCCTGCCACTTCCACACCACCACCGATGATCCGCGGCCCCATGCGTTGCCAGCCACGTACCAGTGCTTCACCGAGATGCCGCCGCTCGTTGCGCTCGGTATTGCTGGTCGCGAAGCCGGCCCAGTCGCGCAGGGTGCTGTGCAAGGCCGACAATTCACCGGCCAGGCGTCCCAACTGCACCTCCACGTTCTGGCCCGCTTCACGGGCACGGCGCGCCCAGTGTTCGATCTCCAGGTCTTCATACAGCGGGTACAGCGCGCGAACCATGGCGTAAAGCGCCCGCGGCCGGCCACGACCCGTGCCGCGCCCGCTCAATGGATAGCCCAGGCGCCCGTCTGCTAGGCGCTGGGGTGGCCTGAACCAGCCCTTCGGGGTGCCCATGCCGAGCACGCCTTCAAGCCGGCTTCGGTTGCTGGCAGCCAGGCGCCCCAGCAATACTCGCAGGTTGTGCGCAAACGGCTCGCTTACACCCACAGCGTTGCGGTCTTCATCGGAAAACGCCGCCGCGAGGGTTTCGAACAGCTCGGCAGGCTCTGCCGTCAGCGCCTGCCCCTGATCATCGAACAACCGCAAGCCATCGACCCCGAATACCAGCTCGAACTGCCGCGCAGCGCTTGACGCACTCTGCAACAACGGTGCTTCTGCCTGCAGGCCGTCATACAACTGCACCCCAAGGTCGCTCGGCATACCGGGCAAATGCGCCAGCAAACCCAGTGCAGCCCGGGCGTGGTCCAGGGTTTGCGGGGTATCGAAATACAAACCCTCGTACACCCTTGCCAGCCGAACCCTGCGCAATGCCTGCGCCGCAGCCTCGGCCAGGGCCAAAGGCACCCGCCCAGTGTCGACCAGCCGCTGGCGCTGTACCGCGCTCACCTGCTCGAGCAGCTCCTGGGCGACATCGTTGGGTAACCCCGGGAATGCGCGCAGCAGCGCCGCCAGCAGTGGCGTATGGCTGTCCTGGCTGGCGTGATAGAGGCGCTCGAACAGGGCCCGCCGCTGTTGCCACGCCAGCTCCGCCAGTTGCTGATCGTTCAGGTCATACGCGCCCGGCAAGTGCTCGGCATGGGTGCGCACGGTGCTGTCCTCAGCCTGTTGGCCACTACGCAAGCGCGCGACCATGCGCCGGATACGACCGTCCAGCGCGGCACGGCGGGTGCAGTCGCGCAGCAGTGCATCCGGCGCTTCGCCGCGCAGGTGCATCGCTCGCAGGTGCTCCTCGCGAGTATCGGTGGCCAGCAATACCTGCTCGATGTCTTCATCCTCCAGCGGGTACTGGGTCAACCCCAGGCGCCGGAACAACTGCAACCGGCTCCAGCGGCCAGGCTCCTCCGACCACAGGCGCCAGGCGCCCGCACCATTACCCAGCAGAAGCGGTGCGCGCCCGTTCCGGGCCTGCAGTTGCCAACGCCCATCCACCGGGCGCTGCCTGACGGCATAGGCGCGCGCCTCCATTTGCACCCAGGCCTGCTCCCCCAGAACACTGACCCCTGCCTCGTCACACCGTGCCTGTGCGGGAATCTGCGTCTCGATAAAAGCCGACAACTCGCCCCGGGCCAGACGTACATCGCCACTGGCAAGGCGTGCCGGCACCAGCTCATCCACCAGCGCAGCGCGGCTCCACGCCGTACGCACCAGCGCCACACCGGCAGCGGTAGCCGCCAGCACCGCCACGTCGGTTGCCACATGGCACAGATGGTCCAGGGCCGCGCTACGATCACCTTCATCCCAGGCTTCGAAACCCTGATAGACCTCACCCAGCAACTGCCAGGCTGCCACCCCCAGCAACGCCAGGCCCAGCCCCGGCACGAACAGGCCGGCCAGGTTGAGTAGCGTCCAGCCTTCAGTGGCCAGGCGCTGGTCATGCGCTTGCTGCACTTCACGGTCGAGCATGGCCACCGGGGTGGCGATCTGCGCGGCGTCGTCCTTGATCTGGGCAATGCGCGCCTTCGCCAAGGTGTCGAACAGCGGCGAGCCCCAGTCGGCCATGTGTTCCTCCAGGTCGATGTTGGCAAGGTCCGATACCCCGGCATAACCACCGATCACCTGGGCAAAGAACGCCTGACTGTCACGCCTGCGCACAAAGCGGCTGAAGAAGCGCTGGTAGCTGGCGGTACGCAGGCGCTTGCCCAGGTCGTTGGCGAACTGGCGCAGGGTGTCGTAGCTGCGCAGCGGCGTTACCGGATCGCCCGGAATGTATACGATGACCCGGCGCGACGAGGTGTACAGCGGGCTCCAGCTCTCGTCACGCACATCCAGCACGACGATCTGCTCCAGGGTACAGCCCAGCAACTTCAAGCGCCTGGCACGAACCGGGTCGCCACGCAGCTTGAGCGAGGCTCGCTGGTCGCACAGTTCGGTGATCAAGCGCTGCTCGTCGGCGTCCAGCGCCCCTGCAACCCAGGCTATGTGCGCGTCCACCCTCAGCGCGCTGCGCTGAAGTTCCGCCAGCAGGTTGCGTGCTCGCAGCGGTTGCAGAACCTGCTCAAGGTGACGTTGGTATTGGCCGCCCAGATCGAGGGTTCGGCAGAATGCTGCAAATCGCGCAGCGCTGGGCAACTCGCCCGACTGGCCCTGCAGGTGCACCAGCCGATTGCCGGCCAGTTGCTGGCCCTGGGCCTGATCGGCCGTGAAGTTGCGAAGCGCTGCCTCGAATGGCGTGATCACTGAGTACACGGCCTGGGTGACAGGCCAGCCAATCGGCTGGGAGGTGATCACCGGTTCCTTGTGACCTTGGCGAAAGCCCACCTGCGCCTCATCCAACCCCAGCTGAGCCTGCATGGCCTGCTGCAGCAATGGCCGGGCAAAGGCCTCCACGCCTTGCAGGCCAGCCAGCAGCTCGGCGCAACGCTCGCGCGCCTGCAGGCTGGCCAGCATGGCCTGGTGCAGCTGCTGCATCTGGGTGACCGATGCCCTGGCGACCCAGGCTGGCAGCCGGTCGGCGATCATCTGATCCTGGTACTGCTGTGCTTCGCTGCGTTGCACGGTCATCACACACCCTCCGGGTTTCGATCAAAGCCGGCAGGCTAGTGGTGGGCGGCGGGCCGCTTGCGGTGCTTATGTATCGTTAGAACAGCGGTATCTGCCGGTCGATCAGGGCGGCAAAGTCATCGCCTACGAACGGCAATATCGCGTCGGCCACAGGTTGCAGCTGACGTATCAGGTAGTGCTGGTGGTCGATGGGGGCCTGATGGTTTTCAAGCGGCTCGGGGCCGGCCGTGGTGATCACGTAGCTGATCCAGCCGCCATTCTGGTACTGCCTGGGGCGGCCCACGCGCAGGTTGTATTGGTCGGCCAGGCGTGCAGCACGCACGTGGGGTGGTACGTTGCGCTGGTAATCGGCCAGCGGCCGGCGCAGGCGTTTGCGGTACACCAGCAGTGCGTCATGCTCGCCGGCCAGCAGGGCCTGCACGGTCGCGCGCAGGTAGTCGCGGTAGGGTTGCCCACGGAACACCCGCCCGTAGAGTTCCTGCTGGAACTGCCGCGCCAACGGCGACCAGTCGGTACGCACCGACTCCAGGCCCTTGTAGACCATGTCCTCACTGCCATCGGCGCGCTGTACAAGGCCTGCGTAGCGTTTCTTGCTGCCTTCGTCGGTGCCGCGGATGGTCGGCATCAGAAAGCGCCGGTAGTGGGTCTCGAACTGCAGCTCCAGGGCACTGGCAAGGCCCTGGGTTTGTTGCAGGTGGCGCGCCCACCACTGGTTGACCTCGGCCACCAGTTCATGGCCGATGCGCGCTGCCGCCGCCTCGTCGTGGGCGCCCTTGAGCCAGACGAAGGTGGAGTCGGTATCGCCATAGATCACGTCGTAGCCACGGGCTTCGATCAGCTCGCGGGTCTGGCGCATGATCTGGTGGCCGCGCATGGTAATGGATGAAGCCAGGCGCGGGTCGAAGAAGCGGCAGCCGCTGGACCCAAGCACCCCGTAGAAGGCGTTCATGATGATCTTCAGCGCCTGGGACAACGCCGCGTTGCCGCTGCGCTTGGCCGCCTCGCGGCCCTGCCACACACGCTCGACGATAGCCGGCAGGCAGTGCTGGCTGCGCGAGAACCGCCCGCCGCGAAAGCCTTCCACCGAATGCGTATCGTCGGGCTGGCGCAGACCTTCGACCAGGCCCACCGGGTCGATCAGGAAGGTGCGGATGATCGACGGGTACAGGCTCTTGTAGTCGAGCACCAGCACCGAGTCGTACAGGCCTGGGCGCGAATCCATGACGAAGCCGCCCGGGCTGGCCTCGTCCGGGCGGCTGCCCAGGTTGGGGGCCACGAAACCCAGGCGGTGCATGGGCGGGATGTACAAATGGCAGAACGCGGCCACCGAGCCGCCGCTGCGGTCCACCGGCAGGCCGGTGACGCTGGCGCGCTCAAGCAAGAATTCCAGCAGCCGGGTGTGGGCGAAAATCCGCGTCACCAGCTCGCAGTCCTTGAGGTTGTAGCGGGCCAGGGCCGGCTTGTCCTCGGCGAACATACGGTTGATTTCGTCCATGCGCTGGTACGGGGTATCGATCGCCTTGCCCTCCCCGAGTAACTGCTGGGCGACGCTCTCCAGGCTGAACGAGGGGAAGCTCCAGGTGGCCGAGCGCAGCGCCTCGATGCCGTCGATCAGCAGGCGGCCCGGTGCCTCGGCGAAGAAGTGGCTGCGGCTGCCGTGTTCGCGCAGGTGCAGCGGCGCACTGTCGCGGCCCAGGGCCAGTGGTACGTTCAGCCGTTTGGCGTGTTCGTGCAACAGGCGCAGGTCGAACTGCACCAGGTTCCAGCCGATGATCGCGTCCGGGTCGTGCCGGGCCAGCCATTGGTTGAGGCACTGCAGCAGTTCGGTGCGGCTCTGGCAGAAGTGCAGCTCAAAATCCACGTCCGCAGCCGGGCCGTCATCTGTGCCGAGCATGTACACGGTGCGCTGGCCGCAGCCCTCCAGGGCAATGCTGTACAGCTCGCCGCGCTCGCTGGTCTCGATATCCAGCGACACCAGGCGCAGTGGCGGCCGATAGTCCGGGTCGGGCTTGAGCTGGGCGCCGCACAGCACGCCCTGGGCATCGGGCTGGCCATCGAACAGCACCGGCGCGGTGATGAAACGCTCCATCAGGTAGCGCTCCGGCGGGCGGATATCGGCCTCGTACACCTCGACGCCAGCGGCGCGCAAACGCTTGTCGAGGGCGATCATCTGGCGGTGCTGGTTGCAGTACAGGCCCATGACCGGGCGTTGCTCGAAGTCGCGAAGTTGCAAAGGCCTGAGCTCGACGCCCTGCTCGCCGGCAAGCAGCAGCCGGGCATGCTCGGCCTGGGCGGCGGGGATGAATGCCACCGAAGGTTGCGGCGCAAGGCGCAGGCGGCGCGGGCCTTGGTCGGTGGCCAGCCAGAACTCCACGCAGGTACCTTCGGGGGTGTCGTGCCAGTGGCGGGTCAGGACGAAGCCCTGCTGGAGCTGCACTGCGAAGGACCTCGGGTGGGTGCGGGCGATTGCGAGGCGGCCAGTGTACCGCAATCGCCGGGCCAAGCCTGCTCGCGCAGTGCTGCGCGATGCCCAAACCAGGCTCCTATGGAACAAATCACAAATCGTTGATTTAACGAAAATTCTGTGAGAGCGGCTTCAGCCGCGAACACCGGCGAAGCCGGTGCTATCTAGCGCGGCGCCTGCTTCGCGGCTAAAGCCGCTCCTACAGGTACAGCGCAGGCCTGTGGAACACAAGCCGCCCTTACCGCGCGCCCGCCGTGAACCCGGCCTTGCGCCCGCCGTAGGTCAGCAGCCATGCCAACGCAATCAGCCCCAGCGCCACAGGCCCGAAAGCCCCGACACCCGAACCGCTCAGCAGCAGCCCGCCGACAATCCCGCCTAGCGCGATGGCACTGTTCCATACCGTCACCAGCATCGACTGCGCCACATCACCCCCCTCGCCCGCCGCATCGGCGCAGGCGGTTTGCAGCAAGGTCGGCGCGCCACCATAGGTCAGCCCCCACAGCGCCACGCTGGCGTGCATCAGCCAGGCCGAACCCTGTACCTGGCCCAGTGCCAGGGTGGCCAGGGCAAAGCCGGCCAGGCACAGCAGCACCAGAGCGCGCAGGTGATAATCCACCCACAACCCCACCAGGGCGATGCCGGCCAGCGACGCAAGACCGAAGGTCATCAGCACCAGGCCGGTATCGGCGGCCATGCCTGCTGCCGCGAGCAGCGGCACGATGTAGGTGTAGAGGATGTTGTGGCCCAGGATCCAGGCCAGGATCACCAGCAGCACCCGCGCCACCCCGGGGGTACGCAGCACCGCCAGCGCAGCCGGGCGCCGGCCGGCCTGCTGGCCAGGGAAGTCCGGTACCGCGCGCAGCACCCAGACGGCCAGCAGCAAGGCGGCCAGGGTCACCACCGCGAAGGTCGCCCGCCACCCCAGCCACACCCCCAGCCAGGTGGCAATCGGCAAACCCAACGACAACGCGATGGGCTGGCCGAGCATGGCCACCGCCATGGCCTTGCCCTGCTGCGCCGGGGCCACCATGCGCCGCGCATGCCCGGCGATCAAACCCCAGGCCAGCCCGCTGGCCGCGCCGGTGCAAAAGCGCAGCAGCAGGGTCAGGTGGTTGTCGCGGGACAGCACGGTCAGGCCATTGAACAGCACGAAGCTGCCGATCGCCAGCAGCAAGGCCCGGCGCCGGCGCCAGCCTTGGGTGAAGGTCACCAGCGGGATCGCGCTCAACAGCGCACCAAGGGCATAAGCGGTGACCCACTGCCCGGCCATGGCCTGGCTGATGTGCATGCCACCGGCAATCTGGTCGAGCAGCCCGGCAGGCAGCGTTTCGCTGAGGATGGCGATGAAACCGGTCAGCGCCAGGGCCAACAGGCCACTTAGCGGCAGCCGTGTGCTCTGGGTCGGTGCCTGGGCGGCGGTGATCGAGGTGGGCATGGGGTTTCCTTTGAATGCTGATCCAGGCCGGCATCCTGCTATGGGGAGGCATTACGGAAAAAGACGGGTAGAATTCCGATCACCTCGGACACTAATGTCCGTAATCGGAGGGCAACATGGACAGCCTCAGCGGTTTCGTGGTTTTCAACCGGGTGGCCGAAACCCGCAGTTTCGTCGCCGCTGGGCAGTCGCTGGGCCTGAGCGCCTCGGCTGTGGGCAAGCGGGTCTCGCGCCTGGAAGGCCGGCTGGGCGTGCGGCTGTTCCACCGCAGCACGCGCAGCATCACCCTCACCGCCGAGGGCGAACTGTTCCTTGAACGCAGCCGGCGCATCCTGGCCGAGATCGAGGCCACCGAGCAGGCGCTGCTGGAGGCCAGCAGCACCCCGCGCGGGCGCCTGCGGGTGAGCCTGCCGCAGGTGACCGGGCTGGTGATGCCGGCCCTGGCCGAGTTCATGGCGCGCTACCCGGATGTGGAGCTGGACCTGGATTTCAGCGACCGCATGGTCGATATCGTTGGCGAGGGCTTCGATGTGGTGCTGCGCGGCGGGCACCCGGTGGATTCGCGGCTCAATGCGAAGTTTCTCGGCCACTTCCAGCACTGCCTGGTGGCCTCCCCCGAATACCTGCGCGAGCGCGGCACCCCGCTGCACCCGCGCGAGTTGGCCGGGCACAGTTGCCTGCACTATCGCTTCCCCAGCAGCGGCAAGCTGGAAACCTGGCCGCTACGCCGCGAGCACCCCGAGCAGGACTACGACATCCCCATCTCGATGGTCTGCAACCACGTCGAGACCCGCGTGTGCTTTGCCCTGAACCACCGCGGCATCACCTGCCTGCCGGACTTCAACGTGCGCAAGGAACTGAACAGCGGCAACCTGGTGAGCGTGCTCGACGACTTCATCGAGCGGCGCGGCAGCTTCTACCTGCTCTGGCCGTCGGGCCGGCACATGCCGCCCAAGCTGCGGGTGTTCATCGACTTCATGCTCGAGCGGGTGTTCCCCAACGCCTCGTTCAGTCGTACAGGTAGCTGATGTCGCGGCGGGTCAGTGTCGGGACCTGGGCCGCCAGGTAGTCGCGCAGGCGCTCCATCTGCCGGGCCTTGGGGCTGGACTTGAGCCAGATCATGTAATAGCCGTCGCCGGTGGACACGGCCTGGGGGAACGGCGTGACCAGGTTGCCTGCGGCCAGGTCGGCGCTGGCCAGCACCAGGTCGACCACCGAGATGCCCAGCCCTTGCTGGGCCGCTGAAATACCCTGGTCGAGGGTGTCGAACACCTGGCCTTGGTCAATGTTGATGTCCAGGCCATCCACCCGCGCCAACCAGCGCCGCCAGTCGCGACGGTCCGGCGAGGGGTGGAGAAACTCGCAATCGCGCAGCACTGCCAAGTCGGGCGCAGGCTCGGCCAGATAGTCAGGGTGGCACACCGGGATCAGCCATTCATCAAACAGCTTCAAGCTCTCCACGTCGGCCGCAAAGCGCCCGCTGCCCAGCAGAATGGCGCAGTCGTAGGGCTCGGAGTACAAGTCCACCGAGTCGATGTCCATCCACACGCTCGACAGTTGCACCGGGCAGTTGCTGTCGAGCTTCTTGAAGCCGTCCAGGGCCCGCAGCAACCAGCGCACGGTAAGCGTGGACGGGGCTTTCAGGCGCAGGCCATAGCGGTCCTGGCGTAGCAGCGCGCAGGCGTTTTCGATGATCTTGAAACCGACCTTGAGCTCCTGGGCCAGCAGGCTGCCGTGCTCGGTCAGCCGCAACTTGGGGCCGCGGCGTTCGAACAGGTCGCAACCGAAAAGCGCCTCGAGGGTCTTGATATGGTGACTGACCGCCCCCTGGGTGAGCGCCAGCTCCTGGGCGGCGCGGGTGAAAGAGCCGTAACGCGAGGCGACTTCGAAGGCGCGCAGGGCATGCAGGGCTTGAATCCGTTCCGACATCAGGGGCATTCCAGAGCATGAGCAGGACTAATAGTAGGTCATAGATCCAGGCGTTTTACAATGCAGGGAGCGCGTCGGAAAATGCTGCGAAAACAATAATTACAGAGTGTAAAACCGCATGACCAAGCCGGAAAACCTCTCTAATTTCAGACGCGAATACCCCTGGGGAAATCATGTTTACGGGTTATGGAAACTGCTACCGCCTGGATGCGCTCGAGCTCGCCGATGAACATGTGCAAAACAGGCACCACTGGACACACAAGGCCTTGCAACACTTCAAGGAAACCCTCGCCAACCCCGACTTCCCCTGCCTGTTCGGGCGCAAGGCGGTGAATGCACGCACGTGCCACATCATCTTCGCCAGCGCCGGCAACCTGGCA
Organism: Pseudomonas fakonensis; assembly: GCF_019139895.1. Taxonomy (GTDB): domain Bacteria; phylum Pseudomonadota; class Gammaproteobacteria; order Pseudomonadales; family Pseudomonadaceae; genus Aquipseudomonas; species Aquipseudomonas fakonensis. The sequence goes on from NZ_CP077076.1 coordinate 3,567,989, forward strand.
GCGGATATTGCCCGCGGCCTTGCCGACTACATCAGCAGCATCGCCCCGATCCCCCTCAAGCAGCGGGTCGGCAACCCGCTGCTGGTGTTTCTTGAAACCGCCCCCGACACCACGCTTGCGCAGCAGCAAGCGCTGGCCTGGGACGTGCTGGGCCAGGTACACGCCCGCGACCCGCAACCCTGGCCCGCCGACATGCCACGCGACCCGCATGACGCACAATGGGCGTTCTGCTTCGCCGGTGTGCCGCTGTTCATCAACATGAACTTCCCCGCCCACCAGTTGATGAAAAGCCGCAACCTGGGCAAGCACATCGCCTGGGTGGTCAACCCGCGCGAGAGCTTCGACGAAGTGGCCAGCGCCACAACCGACAGCGGCCAGCGCATCCGCGCGCGTATTCGCGAGCGGGTGGGCCACTACAACGACGGCGTGATGCCTGACACCCTGGGTTTTTTCGGCCATCACGACAACTACGAATGGCAGCAGTACCAGCTGCAGGAACCCGGCTCGCTGAACCCGGCGCGCTGCCCGTTCCACGCCCCTGCAACAACCGACTCACTGATCGAGAACTGAACGTGAATACCGCACTTACCGCCACCTATGCCCTCACCGTCCTGCTGCTGATCGCCACGCCAGGCCCGGTGGTAGCGCTGATCGTCAATACCGCCGCCGCCTCCGGCTCGCGCAAGGCGCTGTTCACCGCCATCGGCACCAACTGGGCATCGCTGGTGCTAATTGGCGCCGCAGCCTGGGTCATCATGACCAGCGCCGCCATCGACAAGGCCTGGCTGAACGGCATGAGCCTTGTGGGCTGCCTGTTCATCGGCTACATCGCCCTGGGTACCCTGCGCGAGGCCCTGCAGGCGCCAGTTGCCCCTGCCGCCGAGCAGGCCGCCGTGCCCCCTGGCCGTGGCGGCTTGCTGCAAGGCTTCATGGTGGGCATCTCCAACCCGAAGGACATCATCTTCTTCATCTCGTTCTTCCCGCAGTTCATCCAGATCACCGAGTCGTTCGGCAAGAGCATGGTGGTGCTGTCGCTGTTGTGGATCGCCATCGACTTCGCCGTGCTCAGCCTCTACATCTTCGCCATCGGCCGCATCGCCTCGCAGCGCAGCAGCCGCATCATCAGCCTGGCCTCGGGGGTCGCGCTGGCGCTGATCGCCGCCGTGGGCCTGGCTTACAACCTGCGTGAACTGGCGGCCTGAAAACCGGCTTCGACAACGACAATAACGAAGGAGCGCCCATGCGCAGCCGCGATACCTCGATGCACAGCGTGGGCACCGCCTTCCCCCTGCAACTCGATTACCAGCGTTTCCTGCAACTGGGCAGCCGCCGCGCGCCACAGACGCTGTATGTGCATGAGCGTGGCTACCGCTCGGGCACCATCAATACCGATGCATTGGGGATGCGCTACAGCTATCTCGCCGGCAAGCGCCATTCGCTGGCCGAGCGTGGCAGTTCGGCGCGGGTCAATCTGCTGGTAGGCGGCTCGTGCGCCCTTGGGATCGGTGCCAGCTCCGACGAACATACAGTGGCCTCCTGCCTGTCGGCGCTGACCGGCGAAGTCTGGCTGACCCTGGCGGGCTGCGGGCTCAGCGCCACACAAGAGCTGCTGATGTTCCTGACCCACCAGCACCGACTCGGCCAGGTAGGCCACGTGGTGGTACTTAGCGGCCTCAATACCCTCGCCCAGGACACCCTGGCCGACCTGCTGGCCGGCAGCCAGGACCCCCACCGCGCCCAGGCCTACCAGGCCTTTTTGAACCGCTTCAACGAAGGGGTCCAGGCCGCCGCCGAACCCCGTCAGGACTCGCTGTGGCGGCGCCTGGCCGACGCCTTGGCGCCGCGCCAGGCGCAAGCCTGGCCAACCCTGGACACACTCCCTGCGCCCGACAAACGCCTGGCCGTTGCCGCCGACTGCATAGGCCGCACCCTGTGCCAGTGGGAACGCTTGCTGGCCAACAGCCACACCAGCCTCACCTTCATCCTCCAGCCGCTGCTGCCATGGTGCCGGGACGTGGTTCCTGCCAGTGAGCAGCAAATGCTGCAGGGCTTGCAGCAACAACCGAGCAATTTCGACCGGCTGCTGGACGCCACGTTCGAGCGCCAACTGCACCCGGCATTTTTCCGTCGCCTGAAAAGCCAGGCCGACCCGGTCCCCTGCTACGACATGAACGGCATGCTCAGCAGCTCGCCGGTATTCGCCGAACACCTGTTCGTCGACCGCCTGCACTTCAATGACCTGGGCAACAACGCCCTGGCCAAGGTGATCACCGCCAAGCTGGGCCTGGCGCAGGACAAGTACGCGGTCGCCAGGAGCACGCCTGCAAGGCTGGCCTGACGGGCTTCGTCCGATAGTCACGACAGCGGGGTTTCGGCAAATGCCGATGGCTGGCTAGAATACGCCGTCGTCGCCCTGACCCGCCTGAGGCCCACGCGTAACCGCCATGACCTTCAAAGCTGCTTGTCCACGCTCGCGTCTACTGCGCATCGCAGCCCTGCCGCTGCTGCTGAACGCAGTCGCCGCGCAGGCCCTGGAGGTGAGCATCGACCCCCATGCCGACCTGCTGTACCGCCAGGCCCTGCCGCTGCTGGAGCAGGCCGATGAAGTGGACGACAGCCCCAGCCCGTTGCGCACCGCCAGCACAGACCCCGAACTGACTCGCCAGGGCCAGGCCATGGCGCGCACCCTGCCAACAGCCGTGGCACTGCTGGAAAAATCCGTGGCCCTGGGCCACCCGGTGGCGCAGTACCGCCTGGCGCTTTACTACACCACCTACCTGCCCGCCGCGCAGATCGCCGACGCCGCCTGCCCGCTGCTGGAGGCCAGCCTCAAGCAGGGGTTTGCCCCGCCGGCCCTGGCCATCGCCCACTGGTGTCAACCCTACAACGCAAGCCCCGCGTACCGCGAAGCGCTGGAGACGGTGCCAAGCATGGCCACGCTGTATGCCCCCTACTACCCGCAGCCAGCCGCCCGCCTGGCCTGCAACCGCGCCCGCCCGCAGGGGCTGGAGATGCAGTGGGGCCGCCAGCGCGATTACCAGGCCGAGGTGTACCGCCTGCTCGGCGACCTCGACCCTTCGCGGCGCCAGGCGCTCCTGCAAAAAGCCGTGGACATCAATGGCTGCGCCGCCGCTGCTCAGCGCCTGACCAGCAGCCGCTGAGCAAGATCGTTCAAGCCAGCGGCAATGGCTGTCTGGCATGCTGGCCTGCCTTGTCGAATCGTTGTAGTACCCATGCCCAGCCCCGCCGTTGCTCGCCATGCCTTTACCAAGGGTGCCATCGCCATCCTGCCACTGTCCCTGGCCGTCGCCCCCTGGGGGCTGCTGGCAGGTTCAATGGCCATCGAAGCCAACCTCAGCCCCTGGCAAGGCCAGGGCCTGTCGGCCATCGTCTTTGCCGGCGCCGCGCAACTGGTGGCCATCGGCATGCTCAAGGGCGGCGCGAACCTGTTCTCGATCCTGCTGACCACCCTGCTGCTGACCTCGCAGCATCTGCTGTACGGGTTGTCGATGCGCCCGGTGCTGTCGGGGCTGCCGACCCGCTGGAGGCTAGGCCTGGGCTTTCTGCTCACCGATGAGTTCTTCGCCCTGACCAGCCACCACGACCAGCAGCAGTTCAACCGCTGGTATGCCCTGGGCGTGGGCCTGACCTTCTACGTGGCATGGAACCTGTTCACCCTGGCCGGCATCGTCCTTGGCCAGAACATCCCGCACCTTGACCAGTTGGGCCTGGACTTTTCAATCGTCGCCACCTTCGTTGCGCTGATCGCGCCACTGGTGCGCAACCTGCCAACCGTGGTGTGCGTGGCCGTGTCGCTGTTCTGCTCGGTGCTGTTCAGCTACTGGCACTGGGAAACCGCGCTGGTCGCAGCCGGCCTGCTGGGCATGGCCGCCGGTTTCATCTGCCAGAAACTCTCCGGAGGCCGCCCATGATCTGGCTGCTGATCTTTGCCATGGGCGCGGTGGTGTTCCTCAACCGCTACGCCTTCCTCGAGCCACGCCTGCCACTGCGCCTGAGCTCCAATGCCCGGCAGTTCCTCGGCTTTGCGGTGCCCGGCATGCTCACCGCCATCTGCGGGCCGATCATTTTCCTGCCCGAGCATCAGTTGCAGTTGAGCCTGCTCAACCCGTACCTGCTCGGCGCGCTGGTGGCCATCGCCCTGGTGCTGTTGACCCGCAGCGTGTTGCTGAGCATGCTGGTGAGCATGTTGATCTTCTTCCTCCTGCGCAGCTGGCTGGCATGACCACGCCCCTGCGCGAACAGACTCACCTGTGGCAGGCGCCGGCGCTCGGCGACGTGGAAATGCTGCACGCGCGCTACCTGCAACAACGCTTCGCCCCGCATGTGCATGAAGGTTATGTGTTCACCGTGATCGAGTCGGGGGCGCAGCGTTTCTGGCACCGCGGCAGCGAGCACCTGGCGCCGGTCGGCAGCATGGTACTGATCAACCCTGACGAGTTGCACACCGGCGCCACCGCCCACGAGGCCGGTTGGCGCTACCGGGGCTTCTACCCGGAGCATGCGCGGGTTACCGGGGTGCTCGACGAGCTGGAGCTGGGCCGCCATGGCATGCCGTACTTCAAGGACAGCGTGATCCACGACCCGGCCCTGGCCGCCGCATTCAGCCAACTGAACCAACGCTGCGAGGCCGGCGCCAGTGCGCTGGAGCAACAAACCGCCTGGCGCCAGGCAGTGCTGGCGCTGGTGCAGCGCCACGGCCACTGCGTCGAGCCCGCCGCCCCCGGCAAGGAGCCGCTGGCGGTGGCCCGCGCGCGCGAGCTGCTGGAGAGCCGCCTGGCCGAACCGCCCTCGCTGGAGGACCTGGCCGCCGCCGTCAACCTCTCGCCGTTCCACTTCGCCCGGGTATTCCGCCAGGCCACCGGCCTGCCGCCCCACGCCTGGCTAAAGCAGCGGCGCCTGGCACGCGCGCGGGAGCTGCTGCGCAGCGGGCTGCCGGCTCTGGAAGTGGCGCTGGCCCTGGGTTTTGCCGACCAGAGCCATTTGAGCCGGCAGTTCAAGCAGGCTTATGGGGTGACGCCTGGGGCCTACCGGCAGGCGTGCCTGCTCACCACGGCAGCTCCAGCTGCAATTGATCCACATCCTTTCGCCTGATCTTTACGCCGACACCCACCAGGCGTAGCCCGCCGCCCTCAACAATTGGTGAAAGCTCCATCCAGCCATCCTTGGCCAGGCCGGCACTAAGCACGATCGTCGGCATCATCGGTATTTCTTTTGATGTTCCAGCGCAAAGGCGCGATAAACAACAGCAATGTCATCCAGATGAAAGTCGCGGGCCCGGCCAGCACGAATACCATGCTGGCGATCAGGCCAGAAACTGCATCGCCGACGACCGCCGTGAAGTAGTAGAGGGAGAAGTTCCTGCCGACCTGTCGCTCATCGGACAGGCATTGGATGTTGGTAACGATAGCAATATCGACGAAGGCGCCGACGAAGCCGACCACGAACAACAGCACCAAAAATGCCGGGGCGCTGAACTGCAGCACCACCGCAGCGGCGAGGAACAGCGCGCCGTACAGCGCCCAATAGCGCAACACCAGGCGTGCGCTGGTTCGCGGGTTGAAGCGGGTGTACAACAGCCCACCAAGTACAGTCCCGCAGGCCAGGAGCGAGAACACGTAGCCCACCGCCGCCTCCGAACCGAAGTGCTCGAGCACCGATGCCGGCAGGATGAAGCGAATCACCGAAGTTGCGAACATCGCGCACAGCGTGGTGCAACAGATCACCGCGAACAGTGGTGCGTTGCTCACCCGCAACTGCCTCACGCTGCTGGCCGCATCGCGGATCACTGCTCGCCCGTCGAATGCCGTCGAAGCACCAGCCCCCAACGCAGGCAGCAGACTGACGCTGGCCGCTGACAACACCAGGCATGCGGAAAAAAACAGGAAGGTCAGGTTGCCCCCCAGGGACAGCGCGAACGCCGAGAACACCAGCGGGCCGAGTATCGATGCAAGGTCCTCAAGCACCTGCACGCCACTGTTTACCGACGGCAGCTGTTCCTGTGTCACGATGCCTGGGAAGTACGCCCGAAATGTCGGCACGTAAAGGCAATCCAGTGCGGTCATCAGCATGGCCAGCAGAGTCACCTGCCACAGCGCCGGGGTTGCCATGCCAAACAGGGCGAAGAACGCCAGCGCCAGCAGCCCCTTGCCTAACTCGACCGCCAACAGCGTACGGCGTTTCTGGCAGTTGTCCGCCAGCCAGCCACCGATCGGGGAAAACACCGCGCTGGGCAGATAGCGCAAAAAGTACACCAGCCCAATCAGCAGCAGGTTGGCCTCGGTCATCGACACGATGGCCACGGCAAATGCCGTTTCGAAAGCGAACTCGCCGCACTTGGAAAAGCTGTAGCCCACTGAAAGCGCCCGGGTACTGCGGTTGATGGTCAATGCTTGCATGTCTGCCAGTGATCCTCAGCCGGCGGTATAGGTCAATTCAATATCGGTGATGCACTGCCCCGATGTGTCGAACCGATCGAAGAGCAGTTGCCTGAAAATGTTCTGCCCCGCTCTTTGAACAGCTTGTGCAACTTAAGTTAAAGAGTGGGCGCTGATTACCAAACTGCCCGTTATTGAAAAATGCATGCTCCACACTACACATCAGGTTACGGGCTGCTGCGCAACAGAGTCTGACGTTCATGTTCGCCAACGCCCCTCTCAACACCACCGCATTTCGGCGTTGAGCAATTCGGCAGCAGGCTTGTTTCAGCCACTACCTTTCAAGAGCGAACGAACCTTAGTCAACTTACAGCCATGTACCAACGCACGAACTGTAAAGACGTATTTCCCCTTACAAGTACAAAATCAGAAACACTTACAAGAGCGCCGAAACTCAAGGACTTCCGCCAGCTCAGAAAAATCTTGAGCGCATTTAAAACATTCGGTTATTTACAAATAAAGCCTGCACCCAAATGAATGGATTGGCTGTTTTCTAAAAAGCGCGCAACCGTGGCCAATGGCCCTTGCCAGGCACTGCTACACTGATGTGGTCGAACGGAGGAGCCCATCATGTCCGAACGAGAAATCACCACCCTCCTGTCGCTGATGAACCAGCGCCAAGCCTGCCTGGGCAGCGCCTGCAAGGAGATCGCCGACTGGATCGACCGTCAGGGCGACCTACCCGCCGCCGGCAAGATTCGCGAAAGCCTCAGGGCGTTGGAAGCGGATGAAGCCAAGGTGCGCAGGACCCTCACCTCGCTGACCATCGACCGGCCACTGCCGCGGTTTCGCTGAATCAGGCATCTGTCCGCAGAGTGCCTTGCAGCGCATCAAGATTGAACGCAGCACGCGTGGCCAGCGCTCTTATGGAACAAATCACAGATCGTTGATTTAACGAAGACTCTGTGGGAACAACTGTCTTGTGCTGCCTGAACCGGCCTCATCGCCGGCAAGCCGGCTCCTACAGGTACTGCACCGGCCTGAAGCTTGTGCAATCCCTGTGGGAGCCGGTTGCCGGCGAACACCTGGCCGCCCTGCCACGTTTACCGTGCATTGCCCTCGGCACCGTTACAGCCATTGTTACAAAACCCAATTCACCCGATAATGGCATTGCGCCATCACCTTGCCTCCCGCCCGCCTTTCAGCCCTCAAGCAACACGCGGCAGCCTGCAACAGGTGATTGCAACGACGGGCGGGCAAAGTAGAAACCCTGCATCCACACAGCACCGGTCGCCAGGGCGCGCTCGTGGTCCTGCTCGTCCTCGACCCCCTCGACCACCACCTGCGGAGCCAACCCCTGACACAGCCTGACCAGATGATGGAACACCTGGCCCTCGGAGCGCGATTCACGCGCCCTGTGCAGGTAGCCACGATCCACCTTGAGAATGTCCGGGCGCGCCTGGCGCACGAACGCCAGGCTGGCAAAGCCTGCACCAAAGTCATCGATCGCCAGCCGGCAACCGAGTGCCTGGGCCTGGGCGATGAAAGCCAAGGTACGCGCCGGGTCCGCCGGTGCTGCGCTCTCGGTGATTTCCAGCACCAGCCGCGCAGCCAGCTCCGGGCGCTGGCGCAAGCGTGCCCACAGCGGCTGCCAGGCGGGGCCGTCGCTGGCACTTTGTGCCGACAGGTTGCACCCCAGGTGCAGATGCGGGTGTTGCTCGAGGGTGGTGATGACACTCGTCAGCACGCTGCGGTCGAGCAGGCCCATGGCATTGCGCCGCTCCAGCGCGGCGATGGGGTTGAACCCCAGGTCCGGCCCGTCGTGGCGCAGCAGGCTTTCGTGGTACAGCACGCGGCTTGGTTCATGCCCGTCGATGACAGGCTGGAAGGCCAGCAGGAAGTGGCGCTGGGCAAGTTGTCGGTATACCAGGCGGGCATTGCGCAGGTCTTCCCGGTCTTGTGCGGGGCCTGCCTCCAGGGGGTCGTTCATCAATCGGTTCGCTCCAACGATCAGCCAGCGTCCTGCCGGCGAACACGCCCTCCATGGTGGCGCGCATGGTCCCACCCGTGCAGGGCTGCGAACAGTGTTCCCAGGCCCCCTTCGGTTGTCCCCTCGCCCAGGCGCCTGACCCTCTGCGCCAGGCCGGCGTCTGAACCGGCACTCACCTTCCATCGCCCTCCCGCGTTTCAGGACAGCGTCATGCATACCGTTTCCCGCAGCTATTTCACCGCTCTCGCCCAGGCCCTGATTCGGGCTGGCGCGCAGGTCGACCCGCACGACCCGATCCTGGCCGAGAGCGGCCGGCATATACGCCTGGTGCGGGTGTACGACTGGCTGGAGGGCGTGGTCGAACGCACGGGCGATGTGGACATCGGTGTACGTGTGCATGCCCATGCGCACCCGGCAATGCTCGGGCAACTGGGCTACGCGGTCATGTCCTGCGCCACCCTGGGTGACGCCTTGCAACGCCTGGCAGCCTACCACCCGCTCACCACCAACGGCTCGATCCTGCGCCTGGAGCAGCACCAGGGTGACATGCGCCTGATCGGCTTCGAAGTGGGGCCACCTGCGCCACGCTCGTTCATCGATGCCGGCGCCGCCATGACCCTGGGGTTGCTGCGCTGGCTGACCCCGGCCTGCCAGTTCATGCCGCTGGAGGTCGAGCTGGCCTACCCGCAGCCGCAGGACACCACGGCACTGCGCGGCCTGTTCGGTGAGCGGTTGATGTTTGGCAGGCCTTACAACAGCGTGCGCTTGTCTGCAGAGGTGTGCAGCCTGCCGCTGCCAACGGCCTCCCCCACCCTCGACCGCCTGCACGGCGAGTATGCCGCTGCCCGGCTGGAAGAACGGATTGAAGGCTCGGCGGCTGCACGGGTACGGCGCGCCCTTACCGAATTGCTGACCATGGGGCAGCCCATTGCCCTGGAAGACCTGGCCGGGCATCTGCGCCTGAGCCGGCGCAGCCTGCAGAACGCGCTGGAGCGTGAGGGGGTGAGTTTCAGTGCGCTGCTGGATGAAGCCCGGCTGACCCAGGCCCACAGCTTGCTGTGCGATTCGGTGCGCAGCATCAAGTACATCGGCGCCACGCTGGGCTTTCGCGACCCCAGCAGCTTTCACAAGGCGTGCCTGCGCTGGTTCGGCATGCCGCCGGGGGAGTACCGTAGGTTGCCGCGGTTGTAGGGGCCGCTGTGCGGCCCTTCGCGGGCAAGCCCGCGCCTACAGGGCCGTGCAAAGCCTCAAGCTGGCGCTGTACCTGTGGGAGCGGGCTTGCCCGCGAAGGGCTGCAAAGCAGACCCACTGGAAACGGCCCTATTGCCGGCAAGCCGGCGCCTGCAGAGGTGTATCAGTGCATGTGGGCGTGGTCGTGGCCGGCTGCTTCGGTCAGCGGGCGCACCTGAGCCTGCACTTCGAGGGTTTCTTTGGCGCCCTTGGCGTCTTCGATGGTCAGGGTCAGCGGCACCTGCTCGCCTTCCTTCACCTGCTGGTTCAGGCCCATCAGCATCACGTGGTAGCCATTGGGGTCGAGCTTGACCGGCTTGCCTGCCGGCAGTTCGACGGCCTTCACTTCACGCATGCCCATCACGTCACCGTTCATGGTCATCTCGTGCACCTGCACGGTCTTGGCCACCGGCGAAGCCACACCCACCAGCTTGCTGTCGCTGCTGGAAGTAATGGTCATGAAGGCGCCAGTGGACTGCTGGTGCGGCACGCTGGCACGCACCCAGGCATCACTCACGACGGTCTGGGCGAAGGCCGGCAGGGCCATGCCCAGCAAGGCCATGGCGGCCAGGGTGCGTTTGATCGGTTGCATCGACATTCAGCAGATCTCCATCAGGGTGAGCAGGTCCTCGGTGCATTCCTTGGCGTTCAGGGAATGGCCCAGGCTCAGGCGCAGGGTGCCACGGGTATCGTAGACGTAGCTGGTGGACGAGTGCGAGATGGTGTAGGTGTCGCCGGCCGGGACCTTTTCGTAGAACACCTTGAACTCGCGGGCCACCTCGGCGATTTCTTCCGGGGTGCCGGTCAGCGCGACGAAACTCGGGTCGAAGGCCTTGACGTAGGCATCCAGCACTTCAGGGGTGTCGCGCTCCGGGTCCAGAGTGATGAACACCACCTGGAACAGGTCACGGTCACGGCCCCTGAGCATGCCGCGGATCTGCGCCGCACGCGCCAGGGTGGTCGGGCACACCGCCGGGCATTGGGTGAAGCCGAAGAAAATCATCGGCATGCTGCCGTAGAAGCTCGACAGGCTACGTTCGTTGCCCTGGGTGTCCTTGAGCTTGAACTTGCGCCCGAGGATCTCGTTGCTCATGTTCTTGCCGTACTTGAAGTCCAGGCCACGCGCCGGGTTGCAACCGGCCAGCAGGCCCAGCCCCAGAACGCCCATCCCGGCGACTACCGCGCGCCGGGTCAACAGATCAGTCATGGAACCATCCTTTACAGGGAAGGTGCCGGCCCTTGGGGTGGGCCGGCCAGAAAACGCGCGCATTCTGGCATGACACCCCGGTACCAGCTACCCGACTGAGGTTGGATCGGGCTGCAGCCCTTTGAATACGGGGCGCGACCGGTTGTCGCAGGGGTTGAATCCGTAACAGTTTGTTGCTAGGGATCAATGCAAGCATCGTTCAAAGCACCGCGGGGCAAGCACGCTCCCACATCACGGCGTGGGAGATTGCTTGCCCCGCGATTGGAGAAAACACCCTACTTAGTAGTAGGCGTTCTCTTTCTGGCTGTGGTCAGTCACGTCACGCACGCCCTTGAGCTCGGGAATGCGCTCGAGCAGGGTGCGCTCAATGCCTTCCTTCAGCGTTACGTCGGCCTGGCCGCAGCCCTGGCAGCCGCCACCGAACTGCAGCACGGCGATGCCGTCGTCGACCACGTCCACCAGGCTCACAGCGCCGCCGTGGCTGGCAAGGCCGGGGTTGATCTCGGTCTGCAGGTAGTAGTTGATCCGCTCGTTGATCGGGCTGTCTTCGTTGACCATCGGCACCTTCGCGTTGGGTGCCTTGATGGTCAGCTGGCCGCCCATGCGGTCGGTGGCGTAGTCAACCAGTGCGTCCTCGAGGAACGGCACGCTGACCGCGTCCAGGTAGGCGGTGAAGCTCTTCAGGCCCACCGGCTCGTCGTCGGGTTTTTCTTCGCCGGGCTTGCAGTAGGCGATGCAGGTCTCGGCGTACTGGGTACCCGGCTGGGTGATGAAAATACGGATGCCGATGCCAGGCGTGTTCTGCTTGGAGAGCAGATCGGCCAGGTAATCATGGGCGGCGTCGGTAATGGTTATAGCGCTCATGGAAGTTCCTCACAGACTTGCCGGCAGTGTACGCCAACCCGTGCCACGAACAAAGTCCTAGTATTTGACTCGGGATAGCGCCAGCGCGGGCTCGCCGGGCGCGCGGGCCGCGAAAACCGCCTTGAGCCGCCAGTACAGGCCACGCTCCAGCCAGTGGTAGCTGAGCCACGACATTAGTCCGATTGACGGCACGCACAGGGCGAACACCAGGTAGGGGTTCAGGCGCAGGCGCTCGCTGACGAACAGCCCGCCGTACAGCACCAGCACGTGTACCAGGTACACCGAGTACGAGCAATCGCCCAGCGCCTTGAGCACGCGGTTGCCCTTGAAGTACGGCTCCAGGGCAACGAACGCCAGCACCACCAGCGCGCTGGGCAAGCCCCAGTGCAGCAAGCGCAGCGAGGCGTCCAGGTGGTACAGCGCAAAGCCCGCCAGCCCCAGCAGGCCCAGCGGCAACCACAGCCCCTCGCGGATCAACCCGCGGCGGTACAGCACGCCAAGGCCGATACCCAGCAAAAACTCATAGACAATGTCGTTGTTGTAGAAGCGGCTGAGCACGCCCAGGCGCCCCAGCACTTCGCTCACCAGCAGCAGCGCCGCCGTCACCAGCAGCAGGTGGTGGCGCTGGCGCACCAGGAAGGCCAGGCCGAACAATAAGTAGAAGAACATCTCGAAGTTCAGCGTCCAGCCGACGTTCAGGGTCGGGTATAGCCCGTAGCCACCAGGGTTTTCCGCCGGAATGAACAACAGCGACAACAACAGGTGCTGCCATTCGAACACCTGGTGCGGCATCCAGCGGCTGGCGATCAGCATCAACACCGCCATCAGCAAGGTGTAGAACCAATAGGCAGGAACGATGCGCAGGGCGCGGTTGAGCAGAAAGGCGCCGGGGGCAATGGCCTTGTCGCGGGTGGACAGGTAAATCACCATCCCGCTGATCACGAAGAAGATGTCCACCCCTACCGCGCCGCGGTCAGCGAGCAGTTGGCCGATGGGGCCGCTGGCTTTGAAGTCGAAGAAGATCTGCATGAAGTGGTGGCAGACCACCACCCAGGCGGCGAATGCCCGAAGAGCCTGGAGCGAATACAGCATGAAATACCCTGCGATTGCCGGTGCATTGAGGCCCAGGCGAGCGCTTCGCACTCGTTCGCGGGCAAACCCGCTCCCACAGGTACCGAGATCCCTGTAGGAGCGGGCTTGCCCGCGATGGGCTGCAAAGCAGCCCCAAAGGCCCATTCACCGATTCCGACCGCAGCTCACTGGCAAAGATCAGTCCAACCGATCAGAGGTTCTCGTAGCGGTTCATGTCCAGCACCCCCGCCTCCACCGGATCGGTCTCCTGGATGTAGCGGTTCAGGTCATGGAAATAGCGCCAGAACTCGGGGTGGCTGCGGCGCACGCCCCAGCGCATGACAATGCGCTCGAACTTGCCGGCATCGTCCCGGGCCGCCTCCATGTCCTCGACGAACTCCGGCACATCGGCCGCCGGGATGTTGAAGATGAAGTTGGGGTAGCTGCTGAGCACACCCGGGTACAGGGTCAGGGTGTCCAGCCCCGGCTGGTAGCGGTAGGCCTCACCCAGCAAAAACGCCACGTTGCTGTGGGCGCGGTTGCGCAGCAGGCTGTACACCTGGCGCTGGCCACCCTTGCCCTCGATGCGCAGCATGGTCGCCTCGGGCAACTGGCCGATCACCTTCAGCCCCGCGGCCGGGCGCGATACCAGGCGGCTGAGGGACTGCTCGACATCGCGGAACTCCTCGCTCATTTGCGGGCGTGAGCAGTAAGCGCCCTGGCAGCGGTTGATCGGGTCGGGCGCGGCGTTCAGGCTGCCGGTGCGCTGTATCAGCTTCAGGCCAAAGTCACGCTTGGGGTCGCGCGTGTCCAGCTTCAGCGCGCTGGGGGTGTCGGTGTCGATGTCCTCGTAGTCCATCCACATCTTCACCTTGCCGCTGTTCTGGTACCAGTCGCTGAGAATGTGCCCGCGCTGCCCGGCCGGCATCAGACGCAGGAAGTTGACCTCGGCGCCGTTGCGGATCAGGTCGAAGTACAAGCGCGTCTGCAACTGGTGCGACACGTTGCCGAACACGTCGAAGTTCACCGCCAGTTGGTAGTAGGTGCGCTCGAACAGCGGGTAGTCGAACAGCCACATAGTCAGCGGCACATCACCGATCAGGCCCTTGGTCACCGAGGCGCTGTCGAAGTGGCGGAAGATGCTCAGCAGTGCATTGTCGTTGCCCGCCCACAGGGTCGACCAACTGGGCGCAGGCTGCTCGGCGTAGGCGTCGCGGCGCAGCTTCTCGTAATCGTTGCGCTTGTCGCGGTAGGCGTGCCACAGGCTCAACACGCTGCCCACATCGTCGATCTGCCCGGGCATGGCCAGCAGCGGCGTGGCTTCGCCGCGGTACTGGGCATTGGTGATGTAGAGGTCGTGGGCCGGCTCCTGGAACAGCGCCCAGAAGTTGTCGCGGATCACGTCGGTGGCGATCTGCCCACGGCACACCGGACCGCGGATGAAGGTGCGCACGAAGTACTCGGCGTTATCCAGCATGAACTGGTAGCGGGCCACCGCCGGGATCGCCTCGAAGGTTTCGAAGGGGTTGGCGCGGTGCCGCGGGCCGTAGCCGGGCAAGGCGCTGGCGTGCCAGTCGCCGCTGTAGAACAGCTGCTTGACCCGTTTGAGCTTCTGCGGGCCCATCGGGTAGGTGATGTGGGTCTTGTGCACGATCACGCCCTGCACCGGGATCAACCGGTAGTAGAAATCGGTACCGGGCGGGTCGTTGGGGCGACGGGTGGCGATCAGGTCGGCCGGCTGGCCGCTGGGCGTGCGTGAACGCACCCACTGGAAGAAGTGGCCCTGCTCGCCGCCGACAAAATGGATGTGCGCCAGGAACAGGTGCTCGTACAGCCAACGGGCTACCAAGGCTTCGGTGGAGCCTGGGCGGTTGAGCAGCTCTTCCCATTCGGCGATCTGCTGCGCCTCGCTGGCGCTGGGCTTGATCGGGCTCTTCTCCACCGGCGCACCAGCTGCAAGCCAGCGCTGCAGGGTCTGGTACTCCTGGTCGGTCAGGCCGGTGACCGCCAGCGGCATGCCCTCTTTCGGGTGCGCGCCGGCGTAGGCGTCGAACTCGTGGGGCAAGGGGCACATGTTGTTGCGGTTCAGGCCCAGCACGATCTGCTCAGGCAACTTGGCGTTGGGCGTCAGCGGCGCGCTGTGGCCCAGTTCGAGCATGCGCGCCATCAGCGCCGCCTGGCTGCCCTGCTTGTCGAGCACCGAATAGAAGCCCTGCTTGCGCCAGCCCGCTTCGTCGCGGGCGTCGTAGAACAGCCGCGTGGTGGACACCGCCTGGCTGCGCTCGCCCTGGTACACCGGCACTTTGGAAGCACCGCGCTCGGCGCCTTCGGCGCTGCCCAGGTTGAGCTGGCAGGCCGCGTCGTTGCAGGCGTGGCAGGCCACGCACTTCTCGGTGAAGATCGGTTGAATGTCCCGGGTATATGAAACCGCCGGGCTCGATTGGGGAGCCTGCGCGAGCGCTGCGCCACTGATCAACAGTGCGAAGGCGCTGGCAAGTATGCGAAGCAGCATGTGCCGAATGTCCTGGTTCCTGAAAGCCATCACGATGCCTGGCCGGGTAATGGGTGCTGTGCAGAACGCGCGCCGCCAACATGAAGGAAATTCATGCAAACCAGCGAAGCGTCGAAAAACCGTGCAGGTTTGTTATTATTTGGCACCTTCTGATATTCGCCCGACCAGGTAGTCCTATGTCCGACCGCAGCGCTCGTTTAAAAGCACTCCAGAAAGCACTCAAAGAGCGCATCCTGATCCTCGACGGCGGCATGGGTACTATGATCCAGAGCTACCGCCTCGAGGAACACGACTATCGTGGCACGCGCTTTGCCGATTGGCCAAGCGATGTGAAGGGCAACAACGACCTGCTGCTGCTCAGCCGCCCCGATGTGATCGCCGCCATCGAGAAGGCCTACCTCGATGCAGGCGCCGATATTCTTGAAACCAACACCTTCAACGCCACGCAGATTTCCCAGGCCGACTACGGCATGGAAGCGTTGGTGTACGAGCTCAACGTCGAGGGTGCGCGGGTTGCCCGCCAGGTGGCCGACGCCAAGACCCTCGAAACCCCGGACCGCCCGCGCTTCGTCGCCGGCGTACTCGGCCCGACCAGTCGCACCTGCTCGATTTCCCCCGACGTCAACGACCCCGGCTACCGCAACGTCACCTTCGACGAGCTGGTGGAGAACTACGTCGAGGCCACTCGCGGCCTGATCGAAGGCGGCGCCGACCTGCTGCTGATCGAAACCATCTTCGACACCCTCAACGCCAAGGCGGCGATCTTCGCCGTGCAGCAGGTGTTCGAGGAAGACGCGGTCGAGCTGCCGATCATGATCTCCGGCACCATCACCGACGCCTCCGGGCGCACCTTGTCCGGGCAAACCACCGAGGCGTTCTGGAACTCGGTGCGCCACGCCAAGCCGATCTCCATCGGCCTGAACTGCGCCCTGGGCGCCAAGGACCTGCGCCCGTACCTCGAGGAGCTGTCCGGCAAGGCCGACACCCATGTGTCCGCCCACCCCAACGCCGGCCTGCCCAACGCCTTCGGCGAGTACGACGAAACCCCGGCCGAAATGGCGGCAGTGGTCGAGGAGTTCGCCGCCAGCGGTTTTCTCAACATCATCGGCGGCTGCTGCGGTACCACCCCGGGCCACATCCAGGCCATCGCCGAGGCTGTGGCCAAGTACCCACCGCGCGCGATCCCGGACATCCCCAAGGCCTGCCGCCTGTCGGGCCTGGAGCCGTTCACCATCGATCGCCAGTCGCTGTTCGTCAACGTCGGCGAGCGCACCAACATCACAGGTTCCGCCAAGTTCGCCCGGCTGATCCGTGAAGAGAACTACACCGAGGCGCTTGAGGTCGCCCTGCAGCAGGTCGAGGCCGGCGCCCAGGTGATCGACATCAACATGGACGAAGGGATGCTCGACTCCCAGGCGGCCATGGTGCGCTTCCTCAACCTGATCGCCGGTGAGCCGGACATCTCCCGCGTGCCGATCATGATCGACTCCTCCAAGTGGGAAGTGATCGAGGCGGGCCTCAAGTGCATCCAGGGCAAGGGCATCGTCAACTCGATCTCGATGAAAGAAGGCGTCGAGCAGTTCAAGCATCACGCCCGCCTGTGCAAGCGCTACGGCGCTGCCGTGGTGGTCATGGCCTTCGACGAGGTCGGCCAGGCCGACACCGCCGCGCGTAAAAAAGAGATCTGCCAGCGCAGCTACGACATCCTGGTCAACGAAGTGGGCTTCCCGCCGGAAGACATCATCTTCGACCCGAACATCTTCGCCGTGGCCACCGGTATCGAGGAGCACAACAACTACGCCGTCGACTTCATCGAGGCCTGTGCCTTCATCCGCGACCACCTGCCCCATGCCCTGAGCTCGGGCGGTGTGTCCAACGTGTCGTTCTCGTTCCGCGGCAACAACCCGGTGCGCGAGGCGATTCACTCGGTGTTCCTCTACCACGCCATTCGCAATGGCCTGACCATGGGTATCGTCAACGCCGGCCAACTGGAGATCTACGACGAGATCCCGGCCGCGCTGCGCGAGAAGGTCGAGGACGTGGTGCTCAACCGCACCCCGCACGGCACCGACGCCCTGCTGGCCATCGCCGACGACTACAAGGGCGGCGGCGCCACCAAGGAAGTCGAGAACGAAGAGTGGCGCTCGCTGCCGGTGGAAAAACGCCTCGAGCACGCCTTGGTCAAGGGCATCACCGCGTTCATTGTCGAAGACACCGAAGAGTACCGCCAAAAGTGCGCACGCCCGATCGAGGTCATCGAAGGCCCGCTGATGAGCGGCATGAACGTGGTCGGCGACCTGTTCGGCGCCGGCAAGATGTTCCTGCCGCAAGTGGTCAAGTCGGCGCGGGTGATGAAACAGGCCGTGGCCCACTTGATCCCGTTCATCGAGCTGGAAAAAGGCGACAAGCCAGAAGCCAAGGGCAAGATCCTCATGGCCACGGTCAAGGGCGACGTGCACGACATCGGCAAGAACATCGTCGGCGTGGTGCTGGGCTGCAACGGCTACGACATCGTCGACCTGGGCGTGATGGTGCCGGCCGAAAAAATCCTGCAGACCGCGCGCGAGCAGAAGTGCGACATCATCGGCCTGTCGGGGCTGATCACCCCGTCGCTGGACGAAATGGTCCACGTGGCCCGCGAGATGCAGCGCCAGGGCTTCAACCTGCCGCTGATGATCGGTGGCGCCACCACCTCCAAGGCGCACACGGCGGTTAAGATCGAGCCCAAGTACTCCAACGATGCCGTGGTCTACGTCACCGACGCCTCGCGCGCGGTGGGTGTGGCCACGCAGTTGCTGTCCAAGGAGCTCAAAGCCGGCTTTGTCGAGCGCACCCGCAGCGAGTACGTCGAGGTGCGCGAGCGCACCGCCAACCGCAGCGCCCGTACCGAGCGCCTGAGCTACAGCCAGGCCATCGCGGCCAAGCCGCAGTACGACTGGGCCGGTTACCAGCCGGCAGTGCCCTCCTTCACCGGCGTGAAGGTGCTGGACAACATCGACCTGCGCGAACTGGCCGAGTACATCGACTGGACGCCGTTCTTCATCTCCTGGGACCTGGCCGGCAAGTTCCCGCGCATCCTCACCGACGAAGTGGTCGGCGAGGCGGCCACGGCGCTGTACAAGGACGCCCGCGAGATGCTCGACAAGCTGATCGACGAGAAGCTGATCAGCGCCCGTGCGGTGTTCGGCTTCTGGCCGGCCAACCAGGTCAAGCATGACGACATCGAGGTCTACGCCGACAACGGTGACACCCTGGCCACCCTGCACCACCTGCGCCAGCAAACCATCAAGCCGGACGGCAAGCCGAACTGGTCGCTGGCCGACTTCGTGGCGCCCAAGGACAGCGGCGTGACTGATTACGTGGGTGGTTTCATTACCACCGCCGGTATCGGCGCCGAGGAAGTGGCCAAGGCTTACCAGGACAAGGGCGACGACTACAGCTCGATCATGGTCAAGGCCCTGGCCGACCGCCTGGCCGAGGCCTGCGCCGAGTGGTTGCACGAGCGGGTGCGCAAGGAGCACTGGGGTTATGCCAAGGACGAGCACCTGGACAACGAGGCGCTGATCAAGGAGCAGTACAGCGGTATCCGCCCGGCCCCGGGCTACCCGGCCTGCCCGGACCACACCGAGAAGGAAACGCTGTTCCGCCTGCTCGATGGCAGCGCCATTGGCGAGACGGGCCCTAGCGGGGTGTTCTTGACCGAGCACTTTGCCATGTTCCCGGCGGCGGCGGTCAGTGGGTGGTACTTTGCCCACCCGCAGGCGCAGTACTTTGCGGTGGGCAAGGTGGACAAGGACCAGATCGAGCAGTACAGCTTGCGCAAGGGGCAGGAGGTTGGGGTCAGTGAGCGGTGGTTGGCGCCTAATCTTGGGTATGAGAGCTGATTGGTTTGTTTTGCGGGCTCGGGCTCGGGGCTTATGGTGATTGCTTTGGGAGATGTATGCGCATTCGTTGACGATGCGCGCTTTTCGTCACCTTTCCGCCCTTACGGCGGCTTACTTTTGTCTTGGCAAAAGTAAGCAAAACCGCCTGCTCCTATCATCCGGCCCCCTACGCTGCGCTTCGGGGGTTCCCTCGCTCCGGGCTTGCTCCGGAGGTACGCGCCGACGGGCCGTCCCTGGCCCGATCGGCGCTCGACCGGCATCCATGCCGGTCGCCACCCTACGCAATCCCTGCGTTCGGCCTCCTGAAGTCGCGAAGTTAGTGGCGGCGCCTGGGCTGGCGCAGCTAACCGCTAGTTGCCACCGTGGGAACTCAGGATTGAATCGCGGGGCAAGCCCGCTCCCACGTTAGATATTTGTACGCAGTTCCAACGTGGGAGCGGGCTTGCCCCGCGATGGCGTCAGAACAAACAACACATCAATAACAATTAAACCAACATCCCAGTTCTTGATCTGGCTCTTGATCTGGCTCTTGATCTTGCTTCTAAGCGCGCAATAGCTCAGGCAACACAAATCGCGACTTCAGGAGGCCGAGCGTAGGGATTGCGTAGGAGGGCGACCGGCATGGATGCCGGTCGAGCGCCGATCGGGCCAGGGACGGCCCGTCGGCGCGTCCCCCCGGAGCAAGCCCGGAGTGAGGGAACCCCGGAGCGAAGCGCAGGGGCCGGATGAATGGAGCGTGTACGGGCCACCCACATGGGTTACACAAAAGTTCACTCACATAGGTGACAACACCTGAAGTGTTACATAACCATCATCGGCATCTCGCTCATCGATCCTGCCGAGAATGATTGGGCCGAAAATAACATCCCACACCCCATCCCCGACCTGCTCCAGCCCAATGGTCTGATGCTTGAGCACGTAACCTACGTAGATCCTCAAACCCCGACGGTTGACGATGCCACTTCGATCAGCTGGCAGACTCTCGATATGACTGGGGTAAGTCATTTCAGGTAGTTTTTCCGGGAACGGGCGTGGCGAAGGCTGATAGCAGGACGCTGGTGTTTTCTGCTTCAGTGCTTCGTGGAGCCGCTCGTAATTGTAGTGCTGCCGGAAGCGGTCGAAGTGCCGTTGTTGAGCCTCCCAAGCCACTGCGGGAGGTGACGGAAGCGTACTTTTGAGTGTTCGGTGCATACGCTCGTGCCGACCATTTTGCTCCGGTCTGCCAGGCGCAATACGTTCAGGAATAATGCCCAGGCGCAGCCACCAAATGGACAGCTGGGAGAGCCCCGCACGCCCTTTGCTGGCAAACGGCACGCCGTTATCGGTTCGGATACGTTCAGGTAGCCCGTTCTCGCGAAAGACCTCAGTGAACACAGCCTGTGTCTCCAGGAAGTTCGTGTTGGCCATACTGTGGCACGCAAGCAAGAAACGACTGGCGTGATCCATGATCGTCAACGGATAGCACCAGACCCCAGCGCCTGTCAGAAACTGGCCTTTGTAGTCCGCACTGAATAGCTGATTGGGCGACTCCGCTTTTTCCAGCGGCTTGGGATAGACCGCCACACGCTGGCGCAGGCGTCGCGGCTTGATCAGCTCGGCCTTCTTGAGGATGTTGTAGATCGTTGTCTTGGAAGGGGGCGCCTCGTCAGGAAAACGCTCCTGTAAAGCTGCCTGGATTTTCTTGGGGCCAGGCTCCGTCTGGCCCTGACCACGCAATTCGATGATGGCCTCACGAACGGCGACGGGCACAACCCAATCTTGCGTCAGCCGACGACGGCTGCGTTCCTCCAAGCCTGGCGGACCATCGTTCTCGTAACGCTCTACCCATTTGTAACCGGTCTTTCGACTGATCTCGTAGGCCTCGCAAAGGGCGCTGAAGCTAGGCGCCCCATGGAGATAGTCCGCGATGAAAAGCAATTTCATGTCCATAGGTTTCAGCTCTCGCCAAGGCATGGTCAGACCCTCGAAAAACCGACCATGCCAGTTAAAAACTGTTACCTATGTGCGTGAACTGATTTGTCACCTATGTGGGTGAGTCATACCAGCGAGGATTTTTTGCTTACTTTTTGATCCCTCAAAAAGTGAGCCGCCGTAAGGGCGGAAAGGTGAATAAGCGTCACTACAAATAATGAATGCGCATACAACCTTCAAAACAAACCATTCCAAACAAACCAAACCAACTAAACCAGATCACCAGCGCCCACCACAAAAATATAAACCACCCGCACATGCCATCACTGAAAAGGAACCATGACCGTCATGAAAACAAGCGCAACGGAACAGCCCACCCCATCCCAGTGTCAATAACCACAACCCAACAAAAACCAGCAAACATCGAGAAACCCACCATGGCCACCGCACTTTTTCGCCCCCCCATGGTCTACTCCCGCTTCAACCGCAACGCCTTCACCCACAGGGCCTCAACGGTAACCACACAACGCCGGGCCAAACGCCTTGCGCTTGTGTAGGATGGGCAGCGCAGAACCCGACGTTGCCAGTTACAGGGAGATTCACATGCGCGTCCCATCCGTTGCCTGCCTCTTCGGCCTGTCGCTGGGCCTGTTGGCCTCTGCCAGCGCCCAGGCCTTCACCGGCGAAGAAGCGCAACTGATCGATACGATCAACAGCTACCGCAGCCAGGCCCAGCGCTGCGGGGGCGAGGCATCGCTCGAGCTGCCGCCGCTTAGCAGCGACACCCGCCTGGCCCTGTCGCCCGAAGGCACCCGCGACCTGCAGCAGGCCATGAGCCGCGCCGCCTACCCCATGGTCAATGTGCAAGCCATCAGCCTGTCCGGCCCGCGCGACGCAAAAGCCGCCATGAAGGCCATCGAGGAAAGCTTCTGCCAAGTAGTGCTCGACCCGCAGTTCGTCGATATCGGCGTCAGCCAAGAGGGCCGCGACTGGCGCATCGTCCTGGCCCGGCCACTGCTCAGCGGGCGCCTGGGCGACTGGCAGGCCGAAGGCCAGAAGCTGCTGCAGGCGGTCAACGCCGCGCGCAACGTACCACGCCAGTGCGGCGGTCAGCCCTTCCCCGCCGCCCCGGCGCTTAGCTGGAACACCACCCTGGCCGGGGTGGCCGCCAACCACACGCGCAACATGGCCAACCAGAACTTCTTCGACCACCTCGACCGCGACGGCCGCACCCCGGGCGACCGCGCGGAGCTGGCCGGCTACCTGTATCGGCAGATTGGCGAAAACATCGCTGCCGGCCGCGACAGCGCACGCAAGGTGGTGGACGGCTGGCTGGCCAGCCCCGGGCACTGCGCCACCCTGATGAACCCCGACTACCGCGAACTGGGTGCTGCCTACGCGGTAGACCCGAAAAGCGATGCGGGCATCTACTGGACCGGGTTGTTCGGTACCCCGCAGTAAGGCAAACCACCCGATTGCTGTCGCAACGCCAACGCCGTACAACCAAACCGCTTCCTGACGCACTTGCCCAGGTAACTGGCATCTCCCAACCCCACCTCATCGGCAATCTGCGCCAGGCCATGGCTTGAATTGAGCAAGCGCCAGCGCGCTTGCTGCAGGCGTATCTCCAGCCACCAGCCCTTGGCGCTCATTCCGTGACTGGCCTGGAACTGGCGATCAAGCTGGCGCCGGCTGATACCCAGCTCAGCAGCCAACTGCTCTACAGACAAGGCCGAAGCCAGGTGATGGCGCATCAACGCCATGGCGCGCTGCACCTGGCGCCCCTGCCCGGGCGCGGCGTCCAGCGAGCGCAGGGCGTGGCGGCTGTCGCGGCTCTCGTCCACCAGCATGTCAGCCAGGCCCTTGAGCGCCCGGGTGCGGCCACAGGCGCGGGCGATCAGCTCAACGGCCAGGTCGATGGCGGCGGTACCGCCCGCGCAGCTGATACGCGCACCATCGAAACAGTACAACTGCTCGGTCAGCACCTGAACCTTGGGATAGGACGCGCGAAACTCCGCCTCATGGCGCCAGTGCACGACCACCTTGTGCCCGTCCAGCAAGCCGCAGGCAGCCAGCAAGAACGCCGCGTTGTCGATGCACACCAGCTTCACACCGGCCTTCACTGCCTGTTTCAACAGCGTCTTGTAGCGTGGTGCCAGTGCCGCCGTGGCTGCAGCGCTGCGCCCACCGAAAAGCACCAGGTAGTCATGGGCACGCCAGTCTACCTGGGCCGGCGTAACGTCTACCTGCAACATCGCGCCACTGCTGGCCGCCAGCGGCGCGCTGTCCAGCCCGAGCACGGTCCAGGCGCAATAGCGCTGGCGGCTGTAGTCCTCGTCGTCCGCCGAAAACCGCAGCTTGTCGAGAAAGGCACCGAAAGGTAGCAACGCGAATTCGGGCAGCGGCAAGATCAGCAACCGCAGGTCGGGGGCCATGACGTGTCCATTTATCACCGTTAAATGACCATATCCTACCCTGATAAACCGTCAAACTGCCCCTACACTGGCGCCCAGTTCATTGTTCAAGGCATCCCCATGGCACTCGACACCTGGCTCATCTACTTGCTCGCCAGCATTGGCCTTTCGCTGACCCCGGGCCCCAACAGCCTGCTGGCCCTCACCCATGGCGCCTTGTATGGCGCGCGGCGCACCTTGTTCACCATCGTCGGCGGGGTGTTCGGTTTCAGCGCCTTGATCGCCCTGGCGATGTTCGGCCTGAGCGCCCTGCTGCAAGCCTCGGCCTCGGTGCTGACGGTGCTCAAATGGGTGGGCGGCGCTTATCTGGTATGGCTGGGCTGGCAGTTGTGGCGCAGCCCGGCGCTGCACCTGGAGCTGACTGAGGGTGCAGCGCGGCTGGGCAATGCCGGGCTGTTCCGCCAGGGCCTGCTGTCGGCGCTGGCCAACCCCAAGGTGCTGTTGTTCTATGGGGCCTTCCTGCCCCAGTTCATCGACCCGCAGCGCGGTTTGCTGGTGCAGTTCGTGGTGATGGCGGCGACCTTCGCCAGCATCGAGTTTGTGGTCGAGTACCTGCTGGCCCGCCTGGCGTTTCGGGTACGGCCGTGGCTGGCCAGGGGCGGCAAGGGTTTCAATCGCTGCTGCGGCAGCCTGTTCGCACTGATTGGCGTCGCCCTACCACTGACCCGTTGAGGCAAAACCCTGTAGGAGCCGGCTTGCCGGCGATGAGGCTACCAGCGGCGGCACGGCTGTTGGCCTTGTGTCGCCTGCTGCGGCCCTATCGCCGGCAAGCCGGCTCCTACAGGGGGCAGTTTTAGCGACGCCGCGATACCACCAGGAACACCAGCAGTGCCAACGCAGGCGCGCCCGCCCCCACGAAGGCCACGCCACTCCAGCCGTACTGGCTGTACACAAGGCTGGCCACCGCCGAGCCCACCGCGCCACCCAGGAAGATACTGGTCATGTACAGCGCATTCAGGCGCCCACGGCTGGCGGGGTCCAGGGCATACACCTCGCGCTGGCCGATCACCATGTTCATCTGCACCGCAAAGTCCAGCAGCACCCCGGTCAGGCCCAGGCCGATCACCCCAGCCCCCGGCGTGGTCAGGCCCAACAGCAGGGCCAGCGGCGCCAGCCCCATGGCCAGCAGCGACCCCCGCCGTGCATGCCCGGCATCGGCCAGGCGCCCGGCCAGCGGTGCAGCCACCGCACCCACCGCGCCCACCAGGGCAAACACGGCAATCTGGCTCTGCGACAGGCCGTGCTCACCGGCCAGGGCCAGCGGTACCGCCGTCCAGTACAAGCTGAAGGCGGCAAACATCAGCGCCTGGTACAGCGAGCGCTGGCGCAGCAGCGGGTAGCGGCGCAACAACACCACCAGCGAAGCCATCAGCTGGCTGTAGCTGGCCTTGTGCTCGGGCACCCGGCGCGGCAGGGTCAGGGCCAGCAGCACGATGATCGCCAGCATCACCAGGGCGGCGCCGATGAATACCGCACGCCAGCCGAAGTGGTCGGCCACCAGGCTCGACAGCGGCCTTGCCAGCAGGATGCCCAGCAGCAGGCCGCCCATGATGTTGCCCACCACCCGGCCCCGCTGCTGCTCCGGCGCCAGGTGCGCAGCCAGGGGGATGAGCATCTGTACCGCCACCGAACTGAAACCGATCAGTAGCGCATACCCCAGGAACAACTGGCCATGGCCATGGCCGCTGGTGCCGGCCAGCAGCAGGCTGACGGTAGCCAGCACGGCAGTGGCAATCATCAGCCGGCGGTTTTCCACCAGGTCCGCCAGCGGCACCAGCAGCAACAGACCCAGGGCGTAACCCAGCTGGGTGAGGGAGACGATCCAGCTGGCATGTTCGGCACTCAGCCCAAGGTCCGGTGCGATCAGCCCGACGATCGGTTGTGCGTAATAGATGTTGGCGACGATGGCGCCGCAGCAGAAGGCCAGCAGTGTCACCAGGGCCCGGCTCAGGCCTTGGGCTGACGGCTGGGCGACAGCGAGGGAGGGGTTCATGAAAGTTGCCTCGGCAAGGATGGGGAAGTGAGCGCATGGTGCCCTACCCCGGCGTTGCGCAGAATCCACGGCCAACGCAACATGGCGTTGCGCTGCACGCAAAACTCAAGGTGCCAGCAATGCCTCGCAGAAGGTCACGAACGCCATCACCCGGCGCGAGCCCCGGTGGTTGGGCAGGTACAGCGCATTGATGGTGTCACTGGCAGTGCCCGGGCTGGCCTGCCAATCGCCTAACAGCCGCTGCAGGCGTGCCGCCTCGACATCCTCGCGCACCAGCCAGTCAGCCAGCAGTGCCACACCGCTGCCGGCAATGGCAGCCTCGCGCAGCAGGTCGGCATTGGCGCTGCGCAGCGGGCCGGTCACATCCATCTCCAGGTCCTGGCCATCGCGCCGCAGGCGCCACGGCCTTGCCGACTGGCCGTAGCGAAAGCGCAGGCAGGCACATTCGGCCAATTGTCGCGGATGCTCCAGCACTGGCCGCAGCGCAAGGTAGCCGGGGCTTGCCACCAGCCAGCGCTCGAAACGCCCCAGCGGCCTGCACACCAGTTCGTCACTCGGGGCCGGCTCACCCAGGCGGATACTCAGGTCGTAGCGCCCGTCCAGCAGGTCGTCGAAGCGGTCGCTGAGGTCGATGTCCAGCTCCAGGCCCGGGTGGCGCGCCAGGAACGCCCCCAGGTGCGGGGCAATCACCCGCCGGCCGAACTCCACCGGCAGGCTCAGGCGCAATACGCCGACCGGCTCTTCGCCACGGTCGGCCACCCGGGCATCGGCCTCGGCCAGGGCCTCGAGAATGTCCCGCGCGCGCTGGTAATAACCGGCGCCGGCCTCGGTGAGGCTGACCTGGCGCGTGGAGCGGTTGAGCAAGGTGGCGCCAAGCTCGGCCTCCAATGCATCCACCAGGCGGGTCACCGACGAGGTGGCCACCCCCTGCCGGCGCGCCGCCGCCGAAAAACCCTGGGCCTCGACGGTGGCCATGAACGCCTTGATCGCCAGCAGCTTGTCCATGCGAATTTCCGTGGGGCAAAGCCGGGAACCTTCCTACAATCAGCCCCTGGAATCAACCACCGCCGAGACGCCCATGCCCGCCAACCTGTTCACCGCCCTGCCCGCCGCCGATTCGAACGCTGCCGAACAGTTCGACGACCTGCTCAACCGCCCGGGCCTGCGCATCGAGCGCATCGTTTCCAGCGGCCAGGCCAGCCCGCCGGGGTTCTGGTACGACCAGCCCGAGGGTGAATGGGTGGTGGTGCTTAGCGGCAGCGCCGGGCTGCGTCTAGAACATGAAAGCCAGACACGGGTACTGCGCCCCGGTGACCACCTGGACATCCCGGCGCATTGCCGGCACCGGGTGGAATGGACCGAAGCCGGGGTGACGACGGTGTGGCTGGCAGTGTTCTACCAGGCGTAACGCGCCCCTGTAGGAGCCGGCTTTACGACTTTGGTAGGAAAACGCCGACCGTCTTGCGCATGAAAGAACACCGCGTTTAGCGACAATTTCCCTGCGTGATCTAGAATTTTCTCCACACCCCGGCAAGTTCAGCCCTGCGACAATCGGTCCTGAAAATAAATGTACTAACTTGTTAATTAGCTTGCTAAGGGCTTAAACTGCGCCGCATTCCACCTGCGAGATCCCTGGCATGAAAGACAACCCGCGCGCCTCTGGCGCCTCCACATTCATCCTGGTCGGCCTGGGCGTCATCGTCGCCCTGCTCGGCCTGCTCCTGGCCGCCGGCGGCGTCAAGCTGGCCGGTTTGGGCGGTTCCTGGTACTTCCTCGTCGGCGGCCTGGCCATGGCCATCGCCGGCATTCTCATTGCTCGCCGCAAAAAGGCCGGTGCCTGGCTGTATGCGCTGTTCCTGGTCGGTACGCTGATCTGGGCCCTGGCCGACGCCGGCCTGGTCTTCTGGCCGCTGTTCTCGCGCCTGTTCATGTTCGGCGCCATCGGCATGCTGGTGGCGCTGGTCTACCCGATGCTGGCAGGCACCCGCAGCCGTGGCGCCTACGGTGTCGCCGGCGTGCTGGCCGTGGTGCTGGCGATTGCCGCCGGCAACATGTTCGTCGCCCACCCGAGTGTCGCCCCCACCGGCAAGGGCCCGGGCCTGACCCCGGTCGAGGCTGGCAAGGAGCAGAAAGACTGGGCCCACTACGGCAATACCGAAGGTGGCAGCCGCTTCGCCGCGCTCGACCAGATCAACCGCAGCAACGTCGACAAGCTCCAGGTGGCCTGGACCTACCACACCGGTGACGTGGCCATCAGCGACGGCAACGGCGCCGAAGACCAGCTGACCCCGCTGCAGGTCGGCAACAAGGTGTTCATCTGCACCCCGCACAACAACCTGATCGCGCTCGACGCCGACACTGGCAAGGAGCTGTGGAAGAACGCCATCAACGCCCAGTCCAAGGTCTGGCAGCGTTGCCGCGGCATGGCTTACTTCGACGCCACCGCCGCCATTGCCCAACCCACCCAGCCAGACAGCTCGCCGGTCACCGGCGGTGCGGTAGCAGCGGGTGCCAACTGCCAGCGCCGCCTGCTGACCAACACCATCGACGGCCGCCTGATCGCAGTGGATGCCGATACCGGCGAGTTCTGCCAGGGCTTCGGCAACAACGGCCAGGTCAACTTGATGGCCGGCCTGGGTAACGTGCCGGACTCCTACTACCAGCTGTCCTCGGCGCCGCTGATGGCCGGCACCACCGTGGTGGTGGGCGGGCGCGTTGCCGACAACGTGCAAACCGACATGCCTGGCGGCGTGATTCGCGGCTTTGACGTGATCACCGGCGAAATGCGCTGGGCCTTCGACCCGGGCAACCCGCAGGACCGCAAGGCGCCGGAAGGCGACAGCACCTACGTGCGCAGCACCCCCAACAGCTGGGCACCGATGTCCTACGACCCGGCGATGAACACCGTATTCCTGCCGATGGGCTCCTCGTCCACCGACATCTACGGCGTTGAACGCAACAAGCTGGACCACACCTACGGCGCTTCGGTGCTGGCCCTGGACGCCACCACCGGCAACCAGAAGTGGGTCTACCAGACCGTGCACAACGACCTGTGGGACTTCGACCTGCCGATGCAGCCAAGCCTGATCGACTTCACCAAGGACGACGGCCAAACCGTGCCTGCGGTGGTGATCGGCACCAAGGCCGGGCAGATCTACGTGCTCGACCGCGCCACCGGCAAGCCGCTGACCCAAGTGGACGAAGTACCGGTCAAGCCAAGCAACATCCCCAACGAGCCGTATTCGCCGACCCAGCCCAAATCGGTCGGCATGCCGCAGATCGGCGCACAGACCCTGACCGAGTCGGACATGTGGGGCGCCACCCCGTATGACCAGTTGCTGTGCCGCATCGACTTCAAGAAGATGCGCTACGACGGCCTGTACACCGCGCCCGGCACCGACCTGTCGCTGAGCTTCCCGGGTTCGCTGGGTGGCATGAACTGGGGCAGCATTTCCACCGACCCGGTACACGGTTTCATCTTCGTCAACGACATGCGCCTGGGCCTGTGGATCCAGATGATCCCCTCGCAAAACCAGGGCGCAGCAGCAGGTGGCGGCGAAGCGCTGAACACCGGCATGGGCGCCGTGCCGCTCAAGGGCACCCCGTATGCGGTGAACAAGAACCGCTTCCTGTCGGTGGCCGGCATCCCCTGCCAGGCGCCGCCTTTCGGCACCCTGACCGCGGTCGACATGAAGACCCGCCAGATCGCCTGGCAGGTTCCGGTCGGCACCGTCGAGGACACCGGCCCCCTCGGTATCCGCATGCACCTGCCGATCAAGATCGGCCTGCCGACCCTCGGCGGCACCCTGTCCACCCAAGGCGGCCTGGTGTTCATCGCCGGCACCCAGGACTTCTACCTGCGCGCCTACGACAGCAGCAACGGCAGTGAAATCTGGAAAGCCCGCCTGCCGGTGGGCAGCCAGGGTGGCCCGATGACCTACGTTTCACCCAAGACCGGCAAGCAGTACGTGGTGATCACCGCCGGCGGCGCGCGCCAGTCGACCGACCGCGGCGACTACGTGATTTCGTACGCCCTGCCGTAAACCGCGTCGCCTCATCGCCGGCAAGCCGGCTCCTGCAGGGCAACCTGTAGGAGCCGGCTTGCCGGCGATGCGGCCCTCAAAGCCCATCGAGATTCCGCAATGCCATCCGCAATCCGCCTCACTCCCACCCTGCTGCTGGCCCTGGCCAGCAGCACCGCCCTCGCTGACGGCGACCTGATGACCCGCAACACCCTGACCGGCGACTGGGGCGGCCTGCGCCACCAGCTCGAAGAAGACGGCGTCAAGGTTACCGGCGATTACAGCGGCGAGACCGCCTACAACACCCACGGCGGCCTGCACCGTTCGGCGCGTTACTCGCAGAACATCAAGCTGGGCGTGCAGTTCGACCTGTCGAAGCTGTACGGCCTGGACAACGGCGGCAAGGTCCAGCTGACCATCAACGACCGCCGCGGCAACAGCGCCTCCGAAGACCTGGTGGGCAACCGCCTGCCGATCCAGGAAAACTACGGCGGCCTGTACACCCGCCTGACCGAGCTGAGCTACGAGCGCACCCTGTTCACCCCGGCACTGAACGTCAAGCTCGGCTACATGGCCATGGGCAACGACCTTGGCGGGCTGGACAGCGGCATCCTGTGCAACTTCATGAACGCCGGTTTCTGCGGCCACCCGCTGAATATGTCCGGCGGCAGCGGCTGGACCAACTACCCCAACGCTCACCTGGGCATGCGGGTCAAATACGACTTCTCGCCGTCCTGGCAACTGCGCGTGGCGGCGTTCAACGTCGACCCCGAGAGCAACGGCAACTCCAGCCGCGCCTGGCACCTGGGCCCCAAGCACACCACCGGCACCGTGGTACCGGTGGAGCTGGTGTACAAGCTGCAGGGTGAACTGCCAGGCGAGTACAAGCTGGGCTACTACTACGACAGCTCCAACGTCAAGCGTATCGGCAGCAGCAAGCAAGTCGCCGGCCGCGGCGGCCACTACCTGCTGATCGACCAGGCAGTGTGGAACGACCCCGCCATGCCGGGCCGCAGCCTGCACGCCTTCGGCCAGTACTCGGCCTCAAGCGAAGCCGCCTCGCCGTTCACCAAGTGGTACGGCACCGGTGTGGTGCTGTACAAGCCGTTCGCCAGCCGCCCGCGTGACACCGTGGCCCTGGGTTACGGGCGCGCCGTGCAGAACCCGCGCAGCCGCGACGTGCTGGAAGACGCAGCCTTCGATGCCGGCCAGCAGTTCCCCAATATCGACGGCGCCGAGCAGTTGATCGAGCTGAGCTACGGCTACCAGGCCACGCCCTGGCTGAACCTGCGCCCGGACGTGCAGTACATCGTCGAGCCGGGGGCGTTCTCCGGCAAGGATATCGACAATGCGCTGGTGGTGGGCTTGCAGGTCAAGGCGACCTTCTGAACCAACCCCGAAGGGCCGCCATGCGGCCCTTTTTTCTGCCCCTGTCCACGCCCTTTGTAGGAGCGGCCTTGTGTCGCGAAAGGGGCGCGCAGCGGCCCCAGGATCTCGGTTTCATGCAAGACCGCCGGGGCCGCTACGCAGCCCTTTCGCGACACAAGGCCGCTCCTACACATAACCACTGGCAAGCCCTGCCCCAGCGGTCTTTACTCAAGCCTTCACGCAACGGAGGGCTGCCCATGGGTACCGCTACGGATGGCAAGTTGAACGTCTGGGCCCTCACCGCCCTGGTGGTGGGCTCGATGGTCGGTGCCGGAATCTTCTCCCTGCCGGCCACCTTCGGCCGCGCCACCGGCGGGCTGGGTGCGATCATCGCCTGGTGCATCGCAGGCGCCGGCATGCTGATGCTGGCCTTCGTTTTCCAAACCCTCGCACGCCGGCGCCCCGACCTCGACTCGGGCATCTACGCCTACGCCAGCGCAGGCTTTGGCAGCTACCTGGGCTTTGCCTCGGCGTTCGGCTTCTGGGCCGGCACCTGCATCGGCAACGTCTCCTATTTCATCCTCATAAAGTCCACCCTCGGCGCGTTCTTTCCGGTATTCGGCGAGGGCAACACCCTGGCCGCCATCGCCGTGTCGTCGCTGCTGCTGTGGGCCTTCCACTTTCTGGTGCTGCGCGGGGTACAAC
This sequence comes from Pseudomonas fakonensis, assembly GCF_019139895.1. Lineage (GTDB taxonomy): Bacteria > Pseudomonadota > Gammaproteobacteria > Pseudomonadales > Pseudomonadaceae > Aquipseudomonas > Aquipseudomonas fakonensis. The sequence goes on from NZ_CP077076.1 coordinate 3,599,615, forward strand.
AGGCAGCGGTGATCAACAGCATCGCCACGGTGGCGAAGATGATCCCCATCCTGCTGTTCATCGTGGTGCTGGTGGGGGCTTTCGACCGCGAGCTGTTCAGCCTCAACTTCTGGGGCACGCCCATGGCCGGCAGCGCGGCGGACCTCGCCCACCTGGACGACTACGGGCGCATCGGCCATGCCGCAGGCGAGTTGGTATTGCCGGCCGAATCGCTGTTCGAGCAGGTGCGCAGCACCATGCTGGTGACGGTGTTCGTGTTCCTTGGCATCGAAGGCGCCAGCGTCTATTCGCGCTACGCCCGCAACCGCCGCGATGTGGGCATCGCCACGGTGCTGGGCTTCGTCGGTGTACTTTGCCTGCTGGTACTGATCACCCTGCTCAGCTACGGCGTGCTGCTGCGCCCGGAGCTTGCCGGGCTGCGCCAGCCGTCCATGGCTGGGGTGCTGGAGGCCATCGTCGGGCGCTGGGGGGCGATCTTCATCAGCATCGGCTTGATCATCTCGGTGCTGGGTGCCTACCTGTCATGGACGCTGTTGGCGGCCGAAGTGCTGTACTCGGCGGCCCACGACCAGGCCATGCCGGCCTTTCTCACCCGGCAGAACCCGCACCAGGTACCGGCCTCGGCCCTGTGGCTGACCACCCTGTTCGTGCAGCTGTTCTTGCTGCTGACCTGGTTTACCGAGTACGCCTTCACCCTGGCACTGGAGCTGACCAGCTCGCTGACGCTGATCCCGTACCTGCTGGTGGCGGCCTATGCGCTGAAGCTGGCAGCAAGCCGCGAAACTTACGAAAACGCTGCCGGCGAGCGCGGCAAGGACCTGCTGGTGGCGTTGCTGGCCACGGCCTATGCGCTATTGATGGTGTGGGCCGGCGGCCTGAAGTACCTGCTGTTGTCAGCGGTGATCTACGGGCCGGGGACACTGTTGTACATCAAGGCGCGCAGGGAGCAGCAGCGCCAGGTGTTCAACGGGTTCGAGCGGGGGGTGTTCGCGGTGGTGGTGCTGGGGGCCGTGGTAGCGGTGTATGGGTTGGCCAGCGGGGCTATCGAGATCTGATCTGGGGCCCTATCGCCGGCAAGCCGGCTCCTACAAGGGAACGCAATCACCTGTAGGAGCCGGCTTGCCGGCGATGAGGCCATCAGCCCTGGCGCAGATACTCCACCAACCTTGCCAACATCGCATCACACCCACGCAACTGCTCGACACTGACGAACTCGTCCGGCTTGTGCCCCTGCTCCATGCTGCCCGGCCCGCACACCACGGTGGGGATACCGGCCTGGTCGAACAAACCGCCCTCGGTGCCGAACGCCACCGTGCCGAAGTCGTCGCTACCACTAAGCAACGCCACCAACCGCGCCGCCTCGCTGTCGGCCGGCGTCGCCAGCCCCGGGTAGGCACTCAACGGTTGCAGGCGAATGTCACTGCCGGCATTCACCGCACGCATGCGCGGCAACAGTTCGGCTTCGGCATAAGTCTGCAGACGGTCCGCCACGGCCTGGGCCTCGAAGCCTGGCAAGGCACGCACTTCAAAGTCGAACGCGCATTCTTGCGGCACGATGTTCAGTGCCCGGCCACCCTTGATCACTCCGGTCTGCACAGTGCTGAACGGCGGGTCGAAGCGCGGGTCGTGGTGCTCCGGCTGTGCCAGCTCGTCGCCGATTTCGCCCAGCTTGCCGATCAGCCGCGCCGCGTACTCGATGGCATTCACGCCATAGGGCGCATAGGCCGAGTGGCAGGCTGCGCCATGCACCTGGCAGCGCATCGCCAACTTACCCTTGTGGCCGAGTACCGGCTTGAGCTCGGTGGGCTCGCCGATCAGGCACAGCCTGGGCTTGTGCGGGCGCTGCTGCAGGGCCGCGAGCATCGAGCGCACACCCAGGCAGCCGACTTCTTCGTCATAGGAGAACGCCAGGTGCACCGGGGTTTTCAACGGCTGGGCGAACAAGGCCGGCACCGCCGCCAGCACACAGGCGATATAGCCCTTCATGTCGGCAGTGCCACGCCCGTACAGGCGCCCGTCGCGCTCGGTCAGGCTGAACGGTTCGAGCGTCCAGGCCTGGCCATCCACCGGCACCACGTCGGTGTGCCCCGACAGCACCACCCCGCCCCGGTCGCTGGGGCCGATGGTGGCGAACAGGTTGGCCTTGGTGCCCTCGTCGTTGAGAAACAGCTCGCTGGCCACGCCCTGTTCGGCCAGGTAATCGCGAATGAAACCGATCAGCTCAAGGTTCGAATCGCGGCTGACCGTGGCAAAGCCCACCAGCCGTTGCAGCAGCGCGCGGCTTTGCCATTCACTCATCACCCGGCACCCCGTAGCTGGGCGCGGCGGTGGGGTTGAGCGCGCGGGTCACGTAGTCCTGCATCTGCGGGCGGTAGGCCTGCCACAGCGTGTCCAGCGCGTCGATCGGATCATGCTCGGCCCAGTCCACCCGCAGGTCCACCAGCGGCCAGATGTGCTCCCCGGCAATCTTCAGCGCCGCCGAGTGCACCGGGCCGGCCTCGCCGCCGGCCGCCATGGCCGCGTGCATGGCCGCCAGCAGGCGGTCGGCCAGGTGCCCGCCGGCCTGCTCGAAAGCCGCCACCATGGCTTCGATCACCGCCTGGGACGACAACAGGTTGCCGGCCGCCGCGCATTGCTCGCCGGCCACCGCGTTGTGCACGCCCAAGGCTTGCTTGCCGGTGAACAGCGCCACCTGGCCCTGACTGTCGATCACCGTGACCTGGCGGTATTCGCTCCAGCCATTGGCGCTGAGCACCCGGTCCAGCGCCGCGGCAGGCGGCAGCTGGCCCTGCTCCAGGGCATCTAGTATCTGCGGGCCCAGGGCCGGCAGGGTGATGTTCTGCGTCGATACCGCACCCACCCCGGCGCGCACCCACGGGCAGCGGGCGCCCACGGCGATGCTCGACGAACTGATGGCGATGCCGACCTGGCCGGTGTCCTGGCAGCGGCCGATGATGGAGAAGGTCATGGTGCAGCTCCTGTCTGGGTATGCCTGCATTTTCGGCAAGCCCCGGCAGCGGCGAAACGAGCATTTTCCGAGGGGTTGGGCAGGAAAAAACTAAGGCCCCTGGGGGTGGTGCGGGCGCGGCTGCCTTGTGCTGCCTGTAATGGCCTCATCGCCGGCAAGCCGGCTCCTACACGTACAGCGCAGGGTTAAGGAGCGGTGCACCGAGCCTTCGCCAATTTATCGGCAAGCCCCAGCTAAATACTATTTTCGCGATTTCCCCCACGTCCCTAGTCTGGCCCCAGGCAACGGCGGTCCTCCAAACCGACCTGACAACAACCGCCTGAACAAGGGCTCGGACATGACTTTCAACAACTACGAAATCGACACCCTGGTGGTCGGCGCCGGCCAGGCCGGCGTGGCCATGAGCGAACACCTGAGCAAGCTTGGCGTGCCGCACCTGGTACTGGAACGCAACCGCATCGCCGAGGCCTGGCGCACCGGGCGCTGGGACTCGCTGGTGGCCAACGGGCCGGTCTGGCACGACCGCTTCCCAGGGCTGGAATTCGACCTCGACGCCGACGCCTTCGCCGGCAAGGACCAGGTCGCCGACTACTTCGAGCAGTACGTACGCAAGTACAACCTGCCGGTGCGCACCGGCGTCGAGGTAAAAAAGGTGGTGCGCAACGCCGACCGCCCAGGTTTCACCATCGACACCAACCAGGGCGTGATTCACGCCAACCGCGTGGTGGCTGCCACCGGCCCGTTCCAGAAGCCGGTCATACCGGCCATCGCACCCAAAGACCAGCGCCTGCACCAGATCCACTCGGCCGCCTACTTCAACCCCGAGCAGTTGCCTGAAGGCGCGGTGCTGGTGGTGGGTGCCGGTTCTTCCGGCGTGCAGATCGCCGAAGAACTGATGCGCGCTGGCCGCCAGGTGTACCTGTCGGTGGGTGCCCACGACCGCCCGCCACGGGCCTACCGCAACCGCGACTTCTGCTGGTGGCTGGGGGTGCTGGGCGAGTGGGACGCCGAGATCGCCAAGCCCGGCCGCGAGCACGTGACCATCGCCGTGTCCGGCGCCCGTGGCGGGCACACCGTGGACTTTCGTGCCCTGGCCCACCAGGGCATGACCCTGGTCGGCCTGACCCAGTCGTTCGAAGACGGCGTGGCGCGCTTTCAGGACAACCTGGCCGAAAACATCAACCGTGGCGACGAGAACTACCTGGCCCTGCTGGACGCTGCCGACGCCTACATCGAGCGCAACGGCCTGGACCTGCCGCTCGAGCCCCAAGCGCGCCAACGCCTGGCCGACCCGGACTGCGTGAGCAACCCGCTGCGCGAACTGAACCTGGCCCAGGCCGGCGTCACCAGCATCATCTGGGCCACCGGCTACGGCGTGGACTTCAGCTGGCTGCAGGTGGACACCTTCGACGCCAACGGCAAGCCGCAGCACCAGCGCGGCGTGTCGAAGGAGCCCGGCGTGTACTTCCTTGGCCTGCCCTGGCTGTCGCGCCGCGGCTCGTCGTTCATCTGGGGCGTGTGGCACGACGCCAAGCACGTCGCCGGCCACATCGCCACGCAACGCACCTACCTGGCCTACCGCGACCGCGAACAGCGCGAAGCGGATGAACCCGTTACCCCGAACAGCAACGTCAGCACCCTCGGAGCCCACTGATGCCTACCCATACCCGCATCCGCATGTTCAACACCAAAGAAACCTACCCCAACCAGACCCTGGACAACGACCTGTGCCAGGCGGTGCGGGCCGGTAACACCATCTACGTGCGCGGCCAGGTCGGCACCGACTTCGAAGGCCGGCTGGTCGGCCTGGGCAACCCCCAGGCGCAGGCCGAACAGGCGATGAAGAACGTCAAGCAGCTGCTCGAAGAAGCCGGCTCGGACCTGTCGCACATCGTCAAGACCACCACCTACATCACCGACCCGCGTTTTCGCGAGCCGGTGTACAAGGAAGTCGGCAAGTGGCTCAAGGGCGTGTTCCCGATTTCCACCGGGCTGGTGGTGGCCGGTTTGGCCCAGGCTGAATGGCTGATGGAGATCGATGTGATCGCCGTGGTGCCCGACCAGGCCTGACCTGAAATAGCCGGGGGCGCGCTGCGCCCCATCGCGACACAAGGCCGCTCCTACAGGAAATATGTGATCCCTGGAGCGGCCTTGTGTCGCGAAAGGGTCGCGAAGCGGCCCCGGGGCGTTAGAACTTGGCCAATTCCTCGCGGCAAAACTCCACGAACAACTGCGCAGGCTTGGTCAACTGCACCCGTTTCAGGTGCGCCGCCGCCAACCCCGACAACGCCACCGGCTCGGCGATGTCGATCATCACCAGGCGCTGGCCGTCGTAGGTGTATTCCGAATGCGGCCGGGTCACCAGCAGCGAAAAACCAAACCCCTGCCCCACCATGCCGCGCACCATCTCGATCGACGGCGAGCTGAAGACGATGTTCGGGGTCAGCCCCAGCTCGTTGAACAGGCTGACGAAGTAGGTACGGCTGGGCGCCACGTCCAGCAGGATCATCGGCTCCGGGCACAGGTCGCGCAGCGACACCTGGGGTTGCCCGGCAAAGCGGTGTTTTTCCGGCAGCAGCACGTAGGGTTTTTGCGCCGGCATCAGCGGCTCGGCTTCGATGGTGCCGTCCAGGTCGTGGTCATACAAAAACGCCAGATCGAAGGTGCCGGCGGTCAGGCCCTGGATCAGTTCCTGCTGCTCACCGTCGCGCAGGCGAATGTCCACCCCCGGGTAACGCTGGCGAAAGCCTGCGATCAGCCGCGGCAGGTACAACGGCGCCACGGTCTCGAAACAGCCGATATCGATATGCCCAGCCACGGTGTCGTTGTCGGCCAGGGCGTTCTGCTCGAACTCATGGGCCATCTGCAGCAGCGAACGGGTCTTGGCGTAAAAACGTTTACCGCTGGGGGTCAGCGACACGCCCTGGGCGTGGTGGCGGATGAACAGCTGCACGCCAAAGCTTTCTTCCAGGCTCTTGATCGCCGTGGAGATCGACGGCTGGGCGATGTACAGCTGGCGCGAGGCCTCGGCGACGCTGCCGGCCTCGACGGTGGTGACGAAATACTTGAGTTGACGCAGGGTATAGGAAGCCACGGGGTACCTCGCGGGCGCTGCGCGCGCCTTGGGATTTTGCTGCCACTTTACCGGGCGCCGGGGCTGGGTGGAGCGAGGATTTGCCTATGGCTTGAGGATATTTCTGCTAGGGCCCTATCGCCTGTAGGAGCGGCCTTGTGCCGCGAAGGGGCGCGTAGCGGCCCCAGGATTTCAGTTTCGCCGCATCAATTGCCGGGGACGCTCTGCGCCCCTTCGCGGCACAAGGCCGCTCCTACACGCGATGAGGCCGGTACTGCCCCTCAATAACTGAAATCATGCCCCAGCTGCCCCTGCATCCAGTCCAGAAACCGCCGTACCCGCGGCAACTCCGCATGCCCCCGCGGGAACACCAGGTGATGGGCGCTCACCGGGCTCACCCGCTCGCCGCCAAACACCGGCACCAGTTGCCCGCGCGCGATGTAGTCCTGGGCCAGCAACGAGCTTTCCAGCGCCAGCCCGTAGCCATGGCTGGCCGCTTCCAGGCTCATGTACGAACGGTCAAAGCTCAGCGCAAAGGGTGCCTGGGGCAGCGACACCCCTTGCTGGGCGAACCACTGCGGCCACTGCACCAGCGCCGCTTCCGACAAGATCAGGTTATGCCCGAGCAAATCGGCAGGCTGCACGATCGACTGGCGCGCCAGCAGCGCAGGCGCTGCCAGCACCGTGGCCTGTTCGTGGCGGATGGTGCGCACCTCGAGGCTCGGCCAGTTGGGGTAGCCGTGGCGTATGTCGACGTCGATCTGGTGGCGGCCAAAATGCAGCGCCTCGTACGAGCACGACAGGTTGATCTGGATATCCGGGTGGCTGGCGCGAAAGCGCTCCAGGCGCGGCAGCAGCCACAACAGGCCGAAACTCGGCGCCGCATGCAGGCGCAGGCAGTCGAAGCCCACCGCGCTGCCAGCCCGCTCGGTGGCGTTGGCCAGGCTTTGCAGCAAGCCGGACACCTCGCGCAGGTACTGCTCACCGGCCGGGGTCAGGCTGACGCCCTTGGCCGTGCGCAGAAACAACGGCCGGCCGATCAACGCCTCCAGGTTGGCGATCTGGTGGCTGACCGCCGAAGGCGTGAGGTTGAGCTGTTCGGCGGCGCGGGCAACGTTGCCAAAGCGCGCGGCCTGCTCGAAGGCCTGAATCGCTTTCAGCGGTGGCAGTTGCAAAGGCTTCTTGCCGGGGTCGTGGTTCATTGGGTTACCTGCATGGAATGGGGCCTGGGCGCAGCCGCCCTACTCTGCCGCTATACGGCCAGCCTGCCCAGTGCTGAATTTTTTTCAGCATAGGCTGAATGGCACGGCGTTGCCCGCCCCGGGTGCTCGGACCAAGCTGTGCCCATCGGCCCCACCCAGGCCGCTGCTCACAACAACAATCATTCGGAGCACCCTCATGCTACTTGAAGGCAAGATCGCAATCGTCACCGGCGCCGCCTCTGCCCGCGGAATCGGCCGCGCCACCGCCCAGGCCTTTGCCGCCCACGGCGCCAAGGTGGCCATCCTCGACCTCGACCTGACCGCCGCCCACGCCGCTGCCAACGACTTGGGCGCAGGCCACCTGGGCCTGGCCGCCAATGTTGCCGACGAAGCCCAGGTGCGCGACGCCGTGGCCCAGGTGCTGGCGCACTACGGTCGCATCGACGTGCTGGTGAACAACGCCGGCATCACCCAGCCGGTGAAAACCCTGGAGATCACCGGCAAGGACTACGACCGCATCCTCGACGTCAACCTGCGCGGCACCCTGCTGATGTCCCAGGCGGTGATCCCCGGCATGCGCGCCCAGCGCTCGGGCAGCATCATCTGCATGTCGTCGGTGTCGGCGCAGCGTGGCGGCGGCATTTTCGGCGGCCCCCACTACAGCGCCGCCAAGGCCGCCGTGCTCGGCCTGGGCAAGGCCATGGCCCGCGAGCTGGGCCCGGACAACGTGCGGGTCAACGCCATCACCCCGGGCTTGATCCACACCGATATCACCGGCGGCCTGATGCACGACGAGCGCCGCCACGCGATCATCGACGGCATCCCCCTGGGCCGCCTGGGCGAAGCGCGCGATGTGGCCAACGCCGCGCTGTTTTTGGCCAGCGACCTGTCCAGCTACCTCACCGGCATTACCCTGGACGTCAACGGGGGCATGCTGATCCACTAAGCGGCAAACCACGATGTTTCGCATCTGAGCCCCGCCACGGCGGGGCAATCGATAACAACAAGAGATCAGATCGACATGACCACCCTCACCCTCAACGCGGCCTCGGCCGCGCGCAGCAATGCCTACCGCAAGACGGCCTGGCGGCTGATGCCCTTTCTCATGCTGTGTTACCTGTGCGCCTACCTCGACCGGGTCAACGTCGGCTTCGCCAAGCTTCAGATGATGGACGACCTGGCGCTGTCCGAAGCCGTGTACGGCCTGGGCGCCGGGATGTTCTTCATTGGCTACTTCCTGTGCGAGGTGCCCAGCAACATCATCCTGCACAAGGTCGGCGCGCGGCGCTGGATCGCCCGCATCATGATCACCTGGGGCCTGATTTCGGCGCTGTTCGCCTTTGTCGAGACCGCCTGGCAGTTCTATGTATTGCGCTTCTTTCTCGGTGTCGCCGAAGCAGGCCTGGCGCCGGGCCTGCTGCTGTACCTGACCTACTGGTTCCCCTCCTACCGGCGGGCGAAGATGACCGCCCTGTGGTTCATCGCCATTCCGCTGTCGGGCATGCTCGGCGGGCCGCTGTCGGGCTGGATCATGGAGCGCTTCGCCGGGGTGCACGGCTGGGCCGGCTGGCAGTGGATGTTCGTGCTCGAAGCCCTGCCTACGGTGCTGGTGGGCTTCTTGGTACTCAGCTACCTGAAGGACGGCGTCGAGCAGGCCCACTGGCTCAGCGACGATGAAAAAGCCCTGGTGCGCAAGGAGCTGGCCGAAGACGAACAGCACAAGGTACAGCACGGCTCGGTGGGCGACTTCATTCGCGACCGGCGCCTGTGGCTGCTGGCGGGCATCTACTTTTGCGTGGTCATGGGCCAGTACGCCATCACCTTCTGGCTACCCACCCTGGTGCGCAACGCCGGGGTGGCCGAGCCGTTGCACATCGGCCTGCTCACCAGCCTGCCCTATTGCTGCGCCATCGGCGCCATGCTGCTGGCCGGGCGCAGCGGCGACCGTCACCGCGAGCGGCGCTGGCACCTCGCAATCCCGATGCTGGCCGGCGCCCTCGGGCTGACCCTGGCGGCGCTGTTCGCCAGCCATCTGAGCCTGTCGATCCTGAGCCTGTGCCTGGCCGCTGCCGGCATTCTGTCGGCTTCGTCGCTGTTCTGGATGCTGCCCACCACGCTGCTTGGCGGTGTATCGGCCGCCGCCGGCATCGCTGCGGTAAACAGCTTCGCCAACCTGGCCGGGTTCTGCTCGCCGTTTCTCATCGGCTGGGTCACCAGCAGCCTGGGCAGCAATGCCGTCGGCATGTACCTGATCACCGCCGTGCTGGTGTTCGGTGCACTGCTGGTGTTCCGCGTACCGGCAAGCCTGGTCAACCGTTAATTCCCCCGAAGGAGTCACCCATGAACACCGTACCCGCTACCCCGGGTGCGCGGCCCCTGGCTGCGCGCGCCCACAATATCCGTCGCCATGCCCTGCGCATGGGCCAGGTCCAGGGCCAAGGCTATATCGGCCAGGCCCTGGGCGCAGCCGACCTGCTTGCCGTGGCCTACTTCCATGCCTTGCGCATGGACCCAGGCAACCCCGAGTGGGAGCAGCGCGACCGTTTTTACCTGTCCATCGGCCACTACGCCATCGCCCTGTACGCTGCGCTGATCGAAGCCGGGGTCATTCCCGAAAGCGAGCTTGAAACCTACGGCAGCGACGACAGCCGCCTGCCCATGTCGGGCATGGCCGCCTACACCCCCGGCATGGAAATCACCGGTGGCTCGCTGGGCCATGGCCTTGGCATCGCCGTCGGCGCGTGCCTGGGGCTCAAGCGCAAAGGCTCGGACAGCTGGGTGTACAACCTGCTGTCGGACGGCGAGCTGAACGAAGGCTCCACCTGGGAGGCGGTGATGTCGGCCAGCCACTGGCGCCTGGACAACCTGATTGCCATCGTCGATGTGAACAACCAGCAGGCCGACGGCCACTCCAGCGAGGTGCTGGCCTTCGAGCCCATCGTCGAGCGCTGGCAGGCCTTCGGCTGGCATGTGCAGCGGGTCGACGGCAACGACCTGGACGCCCTGGTACAGGCCTTCGAACAGGCCCGCGCACATACCGCTGCGCAACCGCGGGTGATCATTTGCGACACGCGCATGGGCAAGGGCGTGCCGTTTCTCGAGAACCGCGACAAGACCCACTTCATCCGCGTCGACGAACACGAATGGGAACTTGCCCTGCAAGCACTGGACGCCGGGAGCCACGCATGAACAGCCAAGCCACCGAAAAGAAACGCCTGACTACCTCGGCGATGATCGCCTCCATCGCCGCCGAAGGCCAACCTACCCGCCCCGCACCGTTCGGCCACGCCCTGGCGGTGCTGGCCGAGCAGCGCCAGGATATCGTCGGCCTGAGCGCTGACTTGTCCAAGTACACCGACCTGCACATCTTCGCCAAGGCCCACCCCGAGCGCTTCTACCAGATGGGCATGGCCGAGCAGTTGCTGATGAGCGCCGCCGCCGGCATGGCCCGCGAGGGCCTGACGCCGTTCGCCACCACCTATGCGGTGTTCGCCTCGCGGCGGGCCTACGACTTCATCTGCATGGCCATCGCCGAGGAGAACCTCAACGTCAAGATCGTCTGCGGCCTGCCGGGCCTGACCACCGGCTACGGCCCCAGCCACCAGGCCACCGACGACCTTGCGATCATGCGCGCCATGCCCAACCTGATGATCGTCGACCCGTGCGACGCACTGGAAATCGAGCAGGCGGTACCGGCTATCGCCGCCCACCAGGGCCCGGTGTACATGCGCCTGCTGCGCGGCAACGTGCCGCTGGTGCTGGACCGCTACGACTACCGCTTCCAGCTGGGCAAGGCCCAGGTGCTGCGTGGCGGGCGCGATGTGCTGCTGATCGCCAGCGGGCTGATGACCATGCGCGCGCTGGAGGCCGCAGAGCTGCTGCATAAGGACGGCGTGGACGTGTCGGTGCTGCACGTGCCGACTATCAAGCCGCTGGACGAGGCGACGATTCTGGCCGAGGCGCGCAAGCCCGGGCGGCTGGTGGTCACCGCCGAGAACCATTCGATCGTTGGCGGGTTGGGCGAGGCGGTAGCCGGGATGCTATTGCGCAACGGCGTGGCCCCGACCTTCCGCCAGATAGCCCTGCCCGATGCGTTCCTCGATGCGGGGGCGTTGCCGACCTTGCATGACCGCTATGGCATCTCCACCGAGGCGGTGACGCGCCAGGTCAAAGCCTGGCTGTAGGGCCCCATCGCCGGCAAGCCGGCTCCTACACGTACAACGCAGGCCCGAGAGTTGTGCGCCCCCTGTAGGAGCCGGCTTGCCGGCGATCACCTGCGCAGCAGGTGCCATCCACTCCCGGGTCAGAACCCCACAGTCGCCGACACCAGCCAGGTTCGCGGCGTGGACATCGTCATGCCGGTGGCGGTGCCTTCCGGCACGTTGGCCGAGGCCCAGTAGGCTTTGTCCAGCACGTTCTCCACGCTGGCACGCAGGGTAACGTCCTTGCCGCCCAGCTTCATGGCGTAGCGCGCGCCCAGGTCGTAGCGCTGCCAGGCATCGAGCTTCTGGGTGTTGGCGGTATCCAGGTACTGGCTGCTGGTGTGGATCATCCGTGCGCTCAGGGTCAGCCCCTGCACCGCCGGAATGTCCCACTCCAGCCCCAGGTTGGCGTTGACGATCGGCGCGCCCACAGGCCGCTTGCCGTCATTCACGCCGCCCACCGTACGCACCTGGGTGGCATCGAGGAACATCGCCCCGCCCAGCACCCGCACCCCGTCCAGCGGCTCGCCGAACAGGTTCAGCTCAAGGCCCTGGTTGCGCTGCTCGCCGTCATCACGCAGGTAACCTGCAGCATCGGTGTAGTACATCGGCCGCTCGATGCGGAACAGGCTGAGGGTAGTGCTGAAACGGCCCATGTCGTACTTGGCCCCCACCTCCAGCTGCTTGCTGCGAAACGGCGCGAACACCTCGCCGCTGTTCTCGGCGGTTTCCGGCGCGGTCTGGCCCTGGGTCAGGCCCTCCATGTAGTTCATGTACAGCGACAGCTGCTCGGTGGTGCGCCACACCAGGCCCATGGCCGGCGAAGTGGCGCGCTCGTCGTAGGCCTGGTCGGGGATGCCATCGGTACTACTGTCCACCTCCACCCGCTGCAGGCGGGCACCCAGGGTCAGCAGTACGGTATCGTCGGCAAAGCTCAGGGTATCGGCCAGGGCCAGGCTGGAGAGCACGGTTTCGGTGTGGGTCGGGTCGTCCGGCGCGGTCGGCGTGCCGGGACTCGGCAGCGCCACCGGCTCGAACAGGTTGCTCACGCCGTTGGCGTAGCGGGCGCCGCTGTTGTCGAAGGTCAGCTCGAAGCGGTTCAGGCTCAGGTTCAGGGTGTGGCCGACCGGGCCGGTATTGAACCAGCTGCGCGCACCTACAGTGGCGGTACGCACGTCTTCTTCACGCTGGAACGCCCGGGGGCTCACGGTAAAACGCCCGCTGTTGTTGTTCACCAGCACGTTGTGGCGCAGGAAATCGTAGTCGCCCTTGCGCGCACCGAAGGCGCCATAGAGCATCAGGCTGTCGCTGATGTCGTACTCGCCGCGCAGCGCGCCGAAGGTATCCTTGGCCCGCGAGTAGCTCCAGGGCTGGGCGAAGTTGTGGTGCACGTCCTTGGCCTTCGGCACTTTCACATTCGCCGCCAGGCCCACCCGTTCCATCGGCGCATCCACATCCCGCTCCTGGTGGCCCACATCCAGCGACAGGCGCGCCCGCTCGCCGCGCACATCGAAGCCCAGCACCGTGGCTTCGCGGTCCAGGCTCTGGTGGTCCCATTCGGTGTCGCCCGACTGGCGCACGGCGTTCAGGCGCAGGCCGAAGCGCTGGTCTTCGCCGAAGCGCCGGCCAATATCCACGTGGCCACCGGCCTGCCCGGCCGAGGCATACAGCGCGGTGAACTCGGTCAGCGGCGTGTCGCCGGCGCGCTTGGGCTCGATGTTCACCCCGCCGCCGATGCTGCCGTTGGGCGCCAGGCCATTGAGCAAGGCGCCGGGGCCCTTGAGGATATCCACCCGCTCGACCATTTCCATGTCGATGGAATAGGTGGGCAGCACACCGTACAGGCCGCCATAGGCGACATCGCTGTTGTACAGGCTGAAACCGCGCACCGAGAACTGCTCGAAGCGCCCGGCGGAGGGGTTGGTGGTGCGCACCGAGGGGTCATTGGCCACGGCATCGGCCAGGGTGCGGGCCTGCTGGTTCTGCAGGGCCTCGCTGGTGAGCGAGGTCATGTTGAACGGGGTTTCCATGAAATCCCGCTCGCCCAGCAGGCCCTGGTTGCCACGCCGCGCCACCTGGCCGCCGGCATAGGCGTCGCTGGCCGGGCCGAAACCTTCACCGTTGATGGTAGTGCTGGGCAATTCATGGGCGCCCTCGACTGGCTGCGCCTGCGGCACCAGGGTGTAGCCGCCCTGCCCGGCCGGCAGCAATTGCAGGCCCGAACCACGCAGCAAGGCCTGGAAACCTTCCTCCACGCCGTATTCGCCCTGCAGCCCGGCGCTGCTGCGCCCGCTCACCAGTGCCGGGTCCACCGACAGGCTTACCCCGGCCTGGCCGGCAAAACGGGTCAAGGCGCCGGCCAGGCTGCCGGCGGGCACATCAAAGCTGCGCCGGGCAGTGGCGTCGGCGCAGGCCAGGGTTGGCAGGCCGAGGGCGAGTAGCAGCAGTGGTGTGGACAGGGGGCGCAACAGTGGGGTCAGGGGCATCCGCAAGGCTCTTGTTGGAGGGGTGATGCCGTGAATGACAGGCGAGTGCGAAAAAGGGGACAGTCTTTTGCAATGTTTTTTGCATCTGCCGCAGACATTCGAATTCTGCAGGGTGGCGCACCACCTGTAGGAGCCGGCTTGCCGGCGATGGGGCCGGTACAGGCCTGCATGGCACCTGCTGCGCAGGTGATCGCCGGCAAGCCGGCTCCTACAGGGCGCGCGTCCGTTCGGCGTTCAGCCCGCCAGCTGGCGCGGCGCCAGCGACACCCAGTAGCGGGTGCGGTAGTGCACCTGCAGCGGCAGGCTGGCCGCCAGCAGCGCGAAGATGCGGTCGGTATCGTCAAGCTGGAAGGTGCCGGTCACCCGCAAGCGCTCCAGTGCCGGGTCCCAGCGCAACAGGCCCGGGCGGTAGCGGCGCAGTTCGCGCAGCAACTGGCCCAGTGGCTGGTTGTCAGCCAGCAGCAGGCCCTGTTGCCAGCCCGGCAACTGCACATCGAAGGTTTCACTGGCATGGGCACCGGTGACGCCGAACGAAAGCCGCTGCCCTGCCCGCAGGCGCATTGTGGCGCCGGCCAACGGTTGCACATCAAGCTGGCCACGGCTGACCGCGACCTCGCAGCGCCCGCCGTCCAGGCGTACGCAGAAAGCTGCGCCCCAGGCCTGCAACAGCCCTTGCTCAACCTCAACCTGCACAGGCCCGCTGCCGTCCACGGCAATCTCGCCCTGCACCAGTTGCAAGCGGTGACGCCCTTGGGCGAAGTCCAGGTTCACGGCACTGGCGGTATTCAGTTGCAACCGGGTGCCATCCGGTAGGGTCAGCCCACGGCGTTCACCCGTAGCCGTGCGCAAGTCGGCGCGCCAGCTGGCAACCGGCAGTTGCCGGTAACCCAACCAGGCCAGCGGTAACAGGCCACCTACGGCCAGCGCCTGGCCCAGCAGGCGGCGCCGGCCCGGGTCAGGCCGGTCGAGGCAGGCCACCGCCAAGGGCGCCGGCACCTCGGCAAAACGTCGGCGCAGGCCTTCGGCCTTCTGCCACAGCGCTTCGTGGGCGGCGCTGCGCTGGCGCCAGCGGCCAAGCTCGGCCGCCTGCTCGGCGCTCAGCTCACCGGCATCCTGCAGCGCCAGCCACTGCGCCGCCTCCCGGGCGAGCAAGCGGGCCTGCTCGCTCACAGCTCCACCAACAGACAATGCTCGTAGGCTTGGGCCATGTAGCGCTTCACCGTGCGCTCGCTGACCTGCAAGCGCTCGGCGATGGCGGCATAACCCAGCCCTTCGAGCTGCGACCAGAGGAAGGCCTGGCGCACCGGGCGCGGCAGGCCATCGAGCAATTCATCGAGGGCGTGCAGGGTTTCCAGCAACAGCCAGCGCTGCTCGGGCGACGGCACCAGTGCCTCGGGCAGGTTGGCCAGGGCATCGAGGTAGGCACGCTCCAGGTCGCGGCGTTGGAAATGGTTGACCAGCAAGCGCCGACCCACGGTCAGCAGGTAAGCCCGGGGTTCGCGCAGGCTGGGTAACGCCTGGGCCTGCTGGGCGGCGAGCACCCGCACGAAGGTGTCCTGGGTCAGGTCGGCGGCGGCCCAACTGTCACCCAGGCGCCGCTGCAACCAGCTGTGCAGCCAGCTACGGTGCTGGCGATAGAGCGCGTCTACGGCCATTTCAGGTGCTGGGCTTGAGTCGGTCATTGAGGCGCTACACGGCTGTGAGTTGTAAATGCGAGTGATTCTAATTTTTTGTAATGGGCATGCCAAGTGCCGCCCGGGCGGCACTTTACGCCGAAGCAGCCATACTTGTGCCGCCCCCCCATGCCGAAGGACCGCCATGCCCAGACGCCTGCCGCTGTTTCACCTGCGCCCCCTGGTGCTCGCCATTGTCGTGCTGGCCTGCCTGGCCACCCTGGGCAACGTGCTGTACGTTGCTTACCGGGTGCAGCACGATGCCCTGGTGCACTTTTCGCTGCAGACCAACCTGGCCTATGCCAACAAAGTGGCCTCGAGCATCGATGAGTTCCTGCGCTCGGCGCAGAGCCGCCTGCACTACAGCGCCACGCAACTGGGCCAGCACTTCGACGACGCCAGCCTGCTGCAGACCCAGGCCAAACTGCTGCAGGCCCAGGACGAGGACTTCAACTCCATCGTCATCATGGGTGCCGATGGCCAGGTGCGGGTGGCCTATCCCGATATCGCCCAAGTCGCAAGCCACAGCCACCACTCGCCGCAACTGCAGCAGGCCCTGGCCGCACAGCGGCCCACCATCAGCCCGGCCTATACCTCGCGCGGCAACAACCTGGTAGTGCTGGTTGCCGAACCGGTGTTCGCCAGGGATGGCCGGTTCCTCGGCATCGTTGCCGGCTCGGTGTTCCTCAAGAAGGACAGCGGCCTGCACACCGCCATCGCCGCGCACTACACCCAGGACGGCACCTTCGCCTTCGTCGCCGACGCCAACCGCCGCCTGCTCTACCACCCCGACGCCACGCGCATCGGCGCGAAGGCCAGCGGCAGCCCGACCATCGAAGCGGCCCTGCGCGGCGAAAACGGCACCCTGGCGGCGCCCAACTACATCGGCATTCCCATGCTTTCAGGCTTCGCCCCGGTAACCGATGCGCACTGGGCGGTGGTCGCCCAGCAACCCCGCGAGCATGCCTTGGCGCCGCTGCGCGAACTGACGCGCAAGGTGCTGCTGTACATTCTGCCGGCCAGCGTGCTCGGCCTGTTGTTGATGCTGTGGATGACCTACCGCCTGACCCTGCCGCTGCGCCAGCTGGCCGACAGCGCCCTGCGCATTGCCGCCGGTGAGCCTGCCGAACCGCTGCACCGGGTAGACGCCTGGTACGCCGAGGCCGCCGCCATTCGCAGCGCCCTGCTGGCGGGCGAGCGGCTGTTGCAGGAGCGCTTCGGCAAGTTGCGCCAACAGGCCGAAAGCGACGCCCTGACCGGCCTTGCCAACCGCAGGGTGCTGCAGGCAGCACTGGACGAGCTGATGGACAGCGACCGGCAGTTCGCCGTGCTGGCACTGGACATCGACCACTTCAAGCGGGTCAACGACACCTACGGCCACGATGCCGGCGACGAGGTGCTGCAGCACCTGGCCGAGCTGCTGCGGCGCAGCGCACGCCAGCAGGACCTGCCCTGCCGGGTGGGTGGCGAGGAGTTCACCCTGCTGCTGGCCGATACTGGCCTGGATGACGCCCGGCAGATTGCCGAGCGCATCCGCGAAGCGGTGGAAATGGCCGATACACCCCATGTCGGCAAGCTCACCCTGTCGATTGGCGTGGCTTGCCGGCAGGCCGACACGGCACTTGCCGAAACCTTGCTCAAGCAGGCCGACGAACAGCTGTACAAGGCCAAACAGAACGGGCGTAACCGGGTGGAGGTGCTGGTTTGAAGGCCAAAGGCCCTATCGCCGGCAAGCCGGCGATTGCGATTCTAGCCCCCACAAATGCAACTGGCGGCCTGGCTGCGCTGTCAGCCCCTGACCCCAAGCATCCCGCGCTCGACAATGAAATCGATCACCGCCTGCAACCCCTCGCCCTTTTTCAGGTTGCTGAAGGTCCAGGGCCGCTGCGGCCGCATACGGTTGGTATCGCGCTCCATCACCTCCAGCGAAGCCCCCACATAGGGCGCAAGGTCGGTCTTGTTGATCACCAGGAAGTCCGACTTGGTGATACCCGGCCCGCCCTTGCGCGGGATCTTCTCGCCTTCGGCGACATCGATCACGTACACGGTGAGGTCCGCCAGCTCGGGGCTGAAGGTGGCGCTGAGGTTATCGCCACCGCTTTCGACGAAGATCACCTCGAGGTTACCGAACTTGCGCGCCAGGGCTTCCACCGCCGCCAGGTTCATCGAGGCATCTTCGCGGATGGCCGTGTGCGGGCAGCCGCCGGTCTCGACACCGACAATGCGCTCGGGCTCCAGCGCCCCGGCCTCGGTGAGGATGCGCTGGTCTTCCTTGGTGTAGATGTCGTTGGTCACCACGGCGATCTGGTAGTGGTCGCGCATGGCCTTGCACAGGCATTCGAGCAACGCGGTCTTGCCCGACCCGACCGGGCCGCCGACACCGACGCGCAGGGGTTGCTGGTAGTTTTCCATCTGGCAGTCCTCAGGAACGGAACAAACGGGTGTATTGGGTTTCGTGGCGTGACGAAGCAATGGCCAGCAGCGGCAGCCCGCCACCGAGCTGGTGGTCTTCAAGCGTCAAAGCGTGGTCGAGCACAGCGGGTAGTTCGGCGCCCAGGTCACGCAGCAAGGTCTGGGCAGCCTGCTGGCCGAACGGCACCAGCTTCACCCCCGCCATCACCGCGCCCTCCAACCAGGCAAAGCCGAGGCCCAGGGCGAGCTGGCGCAGCGGGATGGCCCAGTGCGCACCGAGCCAGGCCATGCCGCCCAGCTGGCTGAGCTCAAGGCTTGGCCGCCATGGGGCAGAATGGCCCAGTTGCCAGCCATCGAGCATGCGCGCCAGGGCACTGCCGCGCTGCTGCTCTTCAAGGCGCAGCTCGGCGGTTTCGCGGTTGGCCAGCAAGAAGCGGCTCCAGCGGGCGAAGGCATCGGCATCACCGGACTGGCTGGCCTGGTACAGCCGCGCCAGCACCGGCCAGTCGACGCAGCCGAGGGTGTCGTGCAACTGCTCGCGCTGCCAGGCAGCAAAGCTTGCGCTGTCGCGCACCCAGCCGGCCTCCACCGCCCACTCCAGGCCCTGCGAGTAGGTGAAGCCACCCACCGGCAGGCCGGGGCTGGCCAGTTGCAGCAGGCGCAGCAGCGCCAGGTCGCTGTTCATCAACCGGCCAGCAGCACGGCTGCACCGGCCAGCAGACCGCCGCCGAAGGCCTTCTGCAGGCCGGCATGGCGGCGCAGCGCGCAGCCGATGCCAAAGCCTGCAGCCAGCAACAGGCCGCTGACGGTGACAAAACCTGCACTGAACTGCCAGAACGCGCTGGGGGTGGCTTCAACGCCATGGGCCCAACCGTGGAACAGCGCGAACACCGGCATGATCAGCGCCAGCAGCACCTGGCGGCTGGGCAGCAGCATGGCGGCGGCGGCCACCAGCAGGGAGCCGGTGATCATCTGCTCCATGCCCAGCACGTCACCGAACAGGTGACCGCACACCGCGCCGCCGAACATCGCCGCCAGGGTCGCCAGGGGCAGCGCCAGGGTGCGCCCGGTCAGGGCGGCGAGCACGCCGGTGCCCAGCAGCATCAGCAGGTGATCGAGGCCGGTCAGCGGGTGCAGCAGGCCATCCTGCAGCGGGTTGGCATCGTGGCCGGGGTGAGCGAAGGCCGGTACGGCCACCATCAGCAGCATCAGGGCGAGGGTCTTTTTCATTGTTGTCTCCAAGGCAGTTCAGGAATGGGCTGGCAGGCGCACGAACGGGTGGTCGTGGCCATGCTCATGGCTGTGGCTGTGGCTGTGCGCGGCGCTCTGGTAGGCGCCGGCCTCGGGCTCGAAGGGGGCTTGTTCGGCGTCCACGTTCAGGCCCAGGCCGCGCAGCATGTCGTCCAGCACGTGGTCATGCTGGTAGCGCAACAGCCCCGGCTCGATCTGCAGCGGCACGTGGCGGTTGCCCAGATGGTAGGCGGCGCGGGCCAGCAGGTGCGGGTCGGCGCAGCGCACGGTGGACACCGCCTCCGGGGCGGCCAGCACACGGATCACCTGGCTGCCCTCGGTGTCGGCCAATAGCTCGCCGCCACGCAGCAGGTGGCCGCGCTCGAGCATCAGGCCGGCCTCGCGGCCGTCGTCCAGGGTTACGCGCAAACGGCTCTTGATGCGGCTGTCGACACTCAAGGTGACGCTGCCGGTTACCGCGGCGGCTTCAGTGAGCCTGCGGGTCAGTACGATCATGTTCACTCCTTACAAAAAAACCGGCTTGCAACGATAGGCACCGTGGGAGCGGGCTTGCCCCGCGATTGTTGGCACCGGCGCTGCCGGTGATCGCGGGGCAGGCCCGCCCTCACGCCCCCACTTTCAAGCCTTCAGAACAGGAAATAACGCTGCGCCAGCGGCAGTTCGGTGGCTGGCTCGCACACCAGCAGCTCACCGTCGGCACGCACCTGGTAGGTTTGCGAATCCACCTCGATCACCGGTTGCAGGGTGTTGTGCAGCATGTGCGCCTTGCGCACCTGCCGGCATCCATGGGCCAGGCCGATCAGGCTCTGCAGCTTCAATTGCTCGGGCAGGCCACGGTCCAGAGCAGCCTGGGGCAGGAAGGTCATGCGCGTGGCATGGCGCGCCGCACCCAGGGCGCCGAACATGGGCCGGTAGTGCACCGGTTGCGGGGTAGGGATCGAGCCGTTGATATCGCCCATGGGCGCAGTGGCGATCATGCCGCCCTTGATCACCAGCGCCGGCTTGACCGCAAAGAACGCCGGGGCCCACAGCACCAGGTCGGCCAGCTTGCCCACCTCCACCGAACCCACCTCGTGGGCGATGCCGTGGGTCAGCGCCGGGTTGATGGTGTACTTGGCGATGTAGCGCTTGACCCGGAAGTTGTCGCTGTAGGCGGTGTCCGGCGCCAGCGGGCCGCGGCGCAGCTTCATCTGGTGCGCCACCTGCCAGGTGCGCAGCACCACCTCGCCTACCCGGCCCATGGCCTGGGAGTCGGACGAGGTCATGGCAAAGGCGCCCATGTCGTGGAGGATGTCCTCGGCGGCGATGGTCTCGCGGCGGATGCGCGACTCGGCGAAGGCCACGTCCTCGGCAATGCTTGGGTCCAGGTGGTGGCAGACCATGAGCATGTCCAGGTGCTCGTCGACGGTGTTGACCGTGTACGGCAGGGTCGGGTTGGTCGACGACGGCAGCACGTTGGCTTGCCCTGCCGCGCGGATGATGTCCGGGGCATGGCCGCCGCCGGCACCTTCGGTATGGAAGGTGTGGATGGTGCGGTCGCCGATGGCGGCCAGGGTGTCCTCGATGCAGCCCGACTCGTTGAGGGTGTCGGTGTGGATCGCCACCTGGATATCCATCTCTTCGGCCACACCCAGGCAGCAGTCGATGGCCGCCGGGGTCGAGCCCCAGTCCTCGTGCAGCTTCAGGCCCACGGCACCGGCGGCGATCTGCTCGCGCAGCGCTTCGGGGCGCGAGGCGTTGCCCTTGCCCAGCAGGCCGATGTTGATCGGCAGGCTGTCGGCAGCCTGGAGCATACGCGCCAGGTACCAGGGGCCCGGGGTGCAGGTGGTGGCATTGGTGCCGGTGGCCGGCCCCGTGCCGCCGCCAATAAAGGTGGTCACGCCGCTGGTCAGCGCTTCTTCGACCTGCTGCGGGCAAATGAAGTGAATGTGCGAGTCGATACCACCTGCGGTGACGATCTTGCCTTCGGCGGCGATCACCTCGGTGCCCGGCCCCACCGGCACGGTCACACCCGGCTGCACGTCGGGGTTGCCGGCCTTGCCGATGGCGGCGATGCGCCCGTGCTTGACGCCGATATCGGCCTTGACGATGCCCCAGTGGTCGATGATCAGGGCGTTGGTCAGCACCAGGTCCATGGCTTTGCTTGCGAGCATCTGGCCCTGGCCCATGCCGTCGCGGATCACCTTGCCACCACCGAACTTGACCTCTTCGCCGTAGACGGTGAAGTCCTTCTCGACCTCCACCCACAACGCGGTATCAGCCAGGCGCACGCGGTCGCCCACGGTGGGGCCGAACATGTCGGCGTAGGCCCGACGGGAAATACGGCTCATGCCAGGCCCTCCAGCGCGCCCATTACCTTGCCCTGAAAGCCGTACACCTCACGCTTGCCGGCGTAGGCCACCAGTTGCACGGTGCGCGACTGGCCCGGCTCGAAACGCACTGCGGTGCCGGCCGGGATGTCCAGGCGAAAGCCCAGGGTCGCTGCGCGCTCGAACACCAGCGCATCGTTGACTTCGAAAAAGTGATAGTGCGAGCCGACCTGCACCGGCCGGTCGCCGTGGTTGGCCACGCTGACGCTGAGCGTGGCGCGGCCAACGTTGAGTTCGATGTCGCCGGCGGCGACCTGGATTTCTCCGGGGATCATGGGCTGCACCTCAGACGATGGGGTCATGCACGGTCACAAGCTTCGTGCCGTCGGGGAATGTGGCTTCGACCTGGACGTCGTGGAGCATCTCGGGTACGCCGTCCATCACCTGCTCGCGCACCAGTACTTCGCGGCCCAGGCTCATCAGCTCGGCGACGCTGCGGCCATCGCGGGCCCCCTCGAGCACCGCGGCGCTGATCAGCGCCACCGCTTCCGGGTAGTTGAGCTTCAGGCCACGGGCCAGGCGCCGTTCCGCCAGCAACGCGGCGGTGAACAGCAGCAGTTTGTCTTTCTCTCGCGGGGTCAGCTCCATGATGGCTCTCTCAAGTGGCCCAGATGCGCGGCGGGCACGGCGCCAGGCCGAGCACGGCCGGGCGCAGCAGGTGCCAGAGGCGCTGCAGGTTGTGTTGCAGGTGTTGGTTGTCGTGGTCGAGCAGACGGATCACCAGCAGCTCGCCCAGCAGGGTGGCGCCGGCTGGCGTGGGCAGCGTGTCGAGCACCTCGCGCACCTGGTCCAGCACGGCCTGCGTAGCCGGTGCGGCGCAGAAGGTGGCCAGTAGCGGGTGGTCGCCCACCTTGGCCAGTTGCCCGCCGTCGATGCGCAAGCGCTCGTGCAGGCCAGGGTCACCGGGCATTTCGATGTGCAGCAGGCTGTCCAGCGCGCCTTGCTCGAAGCGCTCGTTCATCACCGGGCGGCCCAGGCACAGAGTCTCCCAGGCCAGCAGGCGGGTACCGGGCTCCAGGCTGAATCGGCTGGCCAGGCTCGCGCGGGCGCCATTGAAGAAGATGCTGTCCTGGGGCAGCCACTCCAGCGTGCTGCCGGCGGCCAGGTGAAAACGCTGGGCCAGCTGCGCAGTGGGGCCGATGCTGCGGTAGAACTTGCTCGCCCCGGGCATGGTCAGCAGCGCGTGGCTGCCGGGCTCCAGGTGGATGTCCAGCTCCAAGCGGTCACCGGCGACGATGCCGCCGGGCGGATGCAGCACATACACATGGCATGGCGCGCCTTCCGGGTAGAAGGGGCGCTGCACCAAAAGGGGTCCATGGTGGTGACGCGCACCAAGGCGGGTCACGCCGTCGCGCAACACAAAGCGCAACCGCAGGTGCGCACTCCAGCCTGCCTGCTGCTCTTGTGCGCCGATTTGTTCCGGCAACCCCATGCCCTACCCCTGTAAACCTTGGCCTTGCCCGCCATGCCGCGGCGCCTGAGGCACCGCGCCAGAGCTGCTGGCTGACCGTTCGATCAAAATTGTCGAACGGGATGTTGCAGGTTGCAGGCCAAGTCGTAGGATTAATCTGAATGAATTTTCCTACATGGATGCAAACGGTTGTTTGACTGTGTGGAGAGCTGCGCAAATGCGGGACAAACAGTCGCCCCAGAGCGGTGCCGACAGCGCTAAACTGCCGCCCTTCGATTAGGCCCACCGGGAGTTTTCATGCACCATTGCAGCGCCACCCCCTGCCTGTACGGGGCCATTGCCTGATGGCCGGCAACAAGCGCGCACTCGCGCGCCAGGAGCGGGAGATGGTCGCCTGCCTGACCGACGCCTGCACCACCGCCCAGGCCGAGATCGTCGGCTTTGCCTGGCTTACCCACCGGGTCGACCTCGACGACTTCCCCGCCAGCCTACGCATTACCTGGGTGTTCAGCGACGACACGGCCAAAGCCGAGGCGCTGGCCGGCGAGGCCAAGGCACGCATGCTCGAGCTGACCGAACAGGCGCTGATGGAGGCCGGCATCCACCTCGACCATGTGGCCTGGCATGTGCGTTTCGACAGTGAAGAGGCCTGCTGGCGCGACCAGGGCGGGGATTGGAACCGGCGGCTGCGTTGACGCTGCCAATCGCCTGTAGGAGATCACCCAGCCCTTCGGGCTGCGCTGTCGCGCAGGGAACTGCGGCCGCAAGCGCGCCCGCGCCCTCTGTAGGAGCCGGCTTGCCGGCTCCTACAGGATCGCGCGAAGCCAGAACCAAGCGCTGTACCTGTGAGAGCGGCTTTAGCCGCGAAGCAGGCGCCGCGCTGGATGGCACCGGCTTCGCCGGTGTTCGCGGCTAAAGCCGCTCCCACAGAATCTTCGTTAAATCAACGAGTTGTGATTTGTTCCATAGGAGCCGGCTTGCCGGCGATGAGGCCAGTACAGGCAGCACAAGGCCGTTCCCTATGTTCGCAGCGCCCTGAACTACAGAAAATTCTCACAGCCACTTCGGAAACAAGGCCATTCGCTCAACAGCAAAAACCTTTCACTGTCCGGCCTCAGGGAAACAGGCCCACGCAACGAAAGGGAAGCCGCTGTGCAATTCGAGAAAACCTTCATCACGGCAGCGCTGCTCACGCTTGCAGCAGCCATGCTCCATCACAACCTTCGCGCTGCAAAGGTACGTAAATGGGCCGGGCTGGCCCTGCTTGGCGCCGGTGTGCTGGCTTGGAGCTTCCTGCCCCAAGGCCTGTACCTGGGCGTGGAGTGGTTCATATGGGTGCCATTTCTGGTCTGCACAGGCTCTGGCCTGTTCGTTCATCGTAATCGCCATCGCGACAATGACTGACGCGGGCCTCTACGCCCGGCGGATTCTGTGACTGGACGTTTCCGATCGGCCCGGGATGTATTAAGGTGGCGGGGTGCGCATATAAAAGCAGCCCGCCGTGTTCGGGCGTTGAGCAATGAGGGTGTCATGAGCAACGAAAGCATTAACTGGGACAAGCTGGGCTTCGACTACATCAAGACCGACAAGCGCTACCTGTCCGTATGGCGCAACGGCGAGTGGGACAAAGGCACCCTGACCGAAGACAACGTGCTGCACATCAGTGAAGGCTCCACCGCCCTGCACTATGGCCAGCAGTGCTTCGAAGGCCTCAAGGCCTACCGCTGCAAGGACGGTTCGATCAACCTGTTCCGCCCCGACCAGAACGCCGCGCGCATGCAGCGCAGCTGCGCCCGCCTGCTGATGCCGCACGTACCGACCGACGTGTTCATCGAGGCCTGCAAGCAGGTGGTCAAGGCCAACGAGAAGTTCGTCCCGCCGCACGGCAAAGGCGCCCTGTACCTGCGCCCGTTCGTCATCGGCACCGGTGACAACATCGGCGTGCGCACCGCCCCAGAGTTCATCTTCTCGGTGTTCGCCATCCCGGTAGGCTCGTACTTCAAGGGCGGCATGAAGCCGCACAACTTCCAGATTTCCAGCTTCGACCGCGCCGCTCCGCAGGGCACCGGCGCAGCCAAGGTCGGCGGCAACTATGCAGCCAGCCTGCAGCCGGGCGCCGAAGCGAAGAAAGCCAACTTCGCCGACGCCATCTACCTGGACCCGCTGACCCACAGCAAAATCGAAGAAGTCGGTTCGGCCAACTTCTTCGGCATCACCGCCAACAACGAGTTCGTCACCCCGAAATCGGCCTCGGTGCTGCCCGGCATCACCCGCCTGTCGCTGATGGAACTGGCGCAATCGCGCCTGGGCCTGAACGTGATCGAAGGCGACGTCGAAATCAGCAAGCTGGACCGCTTCATCGAAGCCGGCGCTTGCGGTACCGCGGCGGTGATCACCCCGATCGGCGGCATCGAGTACAACGGCAAGCTGCACGTGTTCCACGACCTGGAAAAGGTCGGCCCGGTTACCCAGAAGCTCTACAACGAGCTGACTGGCATCCAGAGCGGTGACATCGAGGCACCGGCTGGGTGGATCATCAAAGTCGCCTGAGGCGCACCTTGCAACACCGACGGGGCAGGCCAGCGATGGCCTGCCCCGTTTTCGTTGGCGTGTACATTCGGCAACACTCTGAGGGCATTTCCTACGCCAGGCAGTGAACCTGCCTACAAAAATGCGGTCTTTGGCTGACGGTCAATTCACCCGACCGGTTCATCGGCCCATCCATCGGGCCTTCATTTGCCCAGTTTCTGCGAAGACCACCATGCCCAACACCCAGCCTGCCCCCCTCGCCCTCACCGCCCTGCGCAGCGGCCTGATCGCCGCCCTGATCGCCCTCGCCGCCCCCGCCCATGCCGAAGAAGCCGCCAGCGACGCGCGTTGGGTCAGCGACAGTTTGAGCACCTATGTCCGCAGCGGCCCCACCGACGGCCACCGTATCGTCGGTACCCTCAAGTCGGGGCAGAAGGTCAGCCTGCTGACCAGCCAGGGCAACTACAGCCAGGTGCGCGGCCAGAGCGGCGACCTGGTATGGATCCTCACCAGCGACCTGCAGGCGGTCCCCGGCCAGAACGAACGCCTGCCGCAGCTGGACCAGCAGGTGGCGGAGCTGTCGGGGCAACTGAAGACCATCGACGACAGCTGGAAGAGCCGCGTGCAGGGCATGCAGGAGACGCTGGACTCGCGCAAGGCGCTGATCGACGAGCTGGAAACCCGCAACAAGGGGCTCAACGAGCAGCTCGAACAGTCGCAGTCGAGCCTGCGCGATGTGCAGGCGCGCCTGGGTGACGAGAACAAGCAGGTGATGATGCGCTACATGGTATACGGCGGCAGCATCGCCGGGGCCGGGTTACTGGCGGGGCTGATCCTGCCGGCGCTGAGCCGTGGGCGCAAGCGTAACGATCGCTGGTTCTGATAGATCTCTCGATAGGCTTGCACGACTCCTGTAGGAGCGGCCTTGCGCCGCGAAAGGGCCGCACAGCGGCCCCAGGATTTCAACGTGGAGCATAGATTGCCGGGGCCGCGCTGCGGCCCTTTCGCGGCGCAAGGCCGCTCCTACAGGCTACCGTATGTAGACTTGGTGCAGCTTCACCCCAACCGGTTGGTCACCCCGAACGGCACATGCACCGAAGGCACCACGGTACTGGTGCTCTTCAAATGCCCCGACTGGTCGTCGAAGAAGATGTGCGGCTTGAGCACCTGCAGCACCCGGCGCTTTTCGATGCCGCCGAGGAAGAACGCATCGTTGGCCATCACCCCCCAGCTTTTCAGGGTATTCAGCGCCCGCTCGTGGGACGGCGCGTTGCGCGCGGTAACGATCGACACCCGCAGACGGTTGGCGTAGTCAGGGTAGGCCAGCTTGTACTGCTCCTCTGCCGCCTGAATGCGCGCAATGCGTACGAAGAATTCCTTCAACGGCCCGGGGTTGTGCGGCTGGGCGACGTTCTTCACCTCGTGGGCATGGAACCGGCCCAGGCCACCCGCCTGCATCACCGCCTCCGACTCGTCCCCCGCCAGCACGCCGTCAAAGTCGAAGGCGATGCGCAGGTTGTCGTCGCTCTCGTCATCGTCGAACTGCGAGTCGAGCACCTGCCCGGCGGGGTAGCCGGCCTGAATGGCGGCGTCCACGTGCTGCTTGTCGGCCGACAGAAACAGCGCGATGTTCAGCGCCGGGATGTACTCGTAAGGGGAACGGCCCTGGGTGAAAATCGCCCGGGTCATGTTCAGTCCGTAGTGATTGATGGTTTTCATCACCCGCAGCCCGGTGTCCGGGTCGTTCTGCGACAGCAGCACCACCTCCACCAGCGGGTCCTCGGGGTCGTCGCGCAGGTCGTTGAGCGCCAGCAGGCGCTTGATGAACGGGTAGGCGATGCCCTTGCCCAACGGCACATCCAGGTGTTGCTCCTGGTACTTGCGGTACTGCGCCTCGCCGTCGCGGCGGAATACCGCGTCCGACTCGCTCAGGTCGAACACCGCGCTTGAGGCCACACCGATTACCAGGCGGTCATCCAGTTCGAAAGGCATGCTGCAATCCTTGTGCGGTGTTGGCGGGGGCGCCGGTTGTCGAGGTGCGGGGGGAGCTTACAACAGCGCCGCGCGTGAGGCGACGCAAAGCCTTCAAGTGCATGCGGTGAAAGACACGTGGGAGCGGGCTTGCCCCGCGATACCGGCGTAGCCGGTGCCATCCGATCGCGGGGCAAGCCCGCTCCCACAAAGCCCATGCCAGTTGGTCAAGTGCCTGGCGCTACTTGCCCCGCACCTTGTTGTAGATGGCCTTGGCGCAGCCACAAGGATAGTTGCGCAAGCCAATGGCCGCGCGGCCTTCAGCCCAGCGGTGCCTGCTGGGGGCTAGCGTAACCTGGCCAACGCCGCCAGCACGTGCCCGATAGCCCGCTCCACCTCGCCATCCCGGCAGGCGATGCCCAACTGGCGCCACAGCCCTGGCCGCAACGGCCGGCGCACGATACGCGGGTCGTGCTGCTGCACCTCGCCCTCCTGGGGCAGCAAGGTCGCGCCGTACCCCGCCGCCACCAGGCTCTTGATCGCATCGTTGTAGTTCAGCTCGATACGCGCCTCGGGGTACAACCCTGCCGCGGCGAACCATTCCGAGGTCACCCGCGACAGCTGCGTGCTGCTGTCATTCAAGATCAACGCCCGCCCGGCCAGCCAGGCCGGGGAAACCCGCGCCGGTGGCTGCCAGTCGGCGGGCAGATAGGCCACGATCGGGTCGCGCCGCCAGGGGGTCAGCTTCAAGCCCTTGCCCGCCACCTGGGGCAGCGCCACCAGACCGATATCCAGGCTGCCGTCACGCAGTTGCGAAAGCGACGCCTGCGAAGTGAGCACCTGTACCTGCACGTCGATCCCCGGGTGTTCCACGCGCAAGGCTTGCAGGGCCTGGGGCAGCAGGTGGGCGATGGCGCCGGTGGAGGCCCCCAGGCGCACGCGCCCGGTCAGGCCTTCGACCTGGCGGCGCACTTCGTCCAGCGCCTGGTCGGCATCTGCCAGCAGGCGCCGGGCACGGGCCAGCAGGGTTTCGCCGATGGCCGTGGGCCGCACATGCCCGCGGGTGCGGTTGAGCAGCGGCGCGCCAATGCGGGCTTCGAGCTCGGCCACATGCAGGCTGATGGTGGGGGGTGCCAGGTTGAGCTGGCGGGCAGCGTCGGCGAACGAGCCGTGGTCGGCAATTACCACTAGCGTACGCAGGCGGTCGAGGCTGATTTCGCGCATGTGGACGTAACCTCAAGCCCCTGTAGGAGCCGGCTTGCCGGCGATGAGGGCGGGCCTGCAGGCAAAAGCCTGCGCCTTGTGCCGGGGCTGACGGCCCTATCGCCGGCAAGCCGGCTCCTACAGGGTTTTATTCAGGATTTATGAATGTTGTGATCATTATATTCAAATTTTCTTTCGTCCAGCGGCAAGCGAGGATAGCCCTACTCCCCTTCACCACGGACACCCCCCATGCACCAGCCACTTGTCTTCATCGACGGCGACCAAGGCACCACCGGCCTGCAGATCCACGCTCGCCTGCACGGCCGCCACGACCTGCGCCTGCTCACCCTGCCCGAGGCCGAACGCAAAGACCCGGTACGCCGCGCCGAGGCCATCAACAGCGCCGACATCGCCCTGCTGTGCCTGCCTGACGCCGCCGCCCGCGAAGCGGTGGCGACCCTGCGCAACCCGGCGGTTCGGGTGATAGATGCAAGTTCTGCGCACCGCACCACCCCGGGCTGGGTGTATGGCCTGCCGGAGCTGGACCAGCAGCAGGCCGAACGGATCGCCCGCAGCAACCGCATCAGCAACCCGGGCTGCTACCCCACCGGGGCCATCGCCCTGTTGCGTCCGCTGGTAAAGGCAGGCCTGCTGCCGGCGGACTATCCGCTGAGCATCCATGCTATTTCTGGCTATTCCGGCGGTGGCCGCGCAGCGGTGGAGCGTCATGAGCAACCTGGCGACGGCTACCTGCCTGCGTTGCAGCTGTATGGGCTGGAGTTGGCGCACAAGCATGTGCCGGAAATCCAGCAGCATGCCGGGCTGAGTGCGCGGCCGGTGTTCGTGCCGGGCTACGGGCACTATCGCCAGGGCATCGTGCTGAGCATCCCGCTGCAGCTGCGGCTGTTGCCGGGGGTGAGTGCCGAGCAGTTGCAGGCGTGCCTTGAGCAGCATTACCAGGGCGCGAAGCATGTGCAGGTGATGCCGTTGCACCAGCATGGGCCCGCGGCGGCGCTGGACCCGCAGGTGTTGAACGACAGCAATGATTTGCGTTTGGCGGTGTTTGCCAATGCCGAGCATGGGCAGGTGTTGTTGACGGCGGTGTTTGACAACCTTGGCAAGGGTGCTTCGGGGGCTGCTGTGCAGAATCTGGATTTGGTGTTGGCGGGGGTTTAGGGTTCGGGTTCGGGTTCGGGTTCGGGGCTTTATGGGTGATTGCTTTCGGAGATGTATGCGCATTCATTGACGATATGCGCTTTTCGTCACCTTTCCGCCCTTACGGCGGGTCACTTTTTGTCAAACGCGACAAAAAGTAACCAAAAAACGCTGGCTCCCATCATCCGGCCCTACGCTTCGCTCCGGGTCCCCTCGCTCCGGGCTTGCTCCGGAGGTACGCGCCGACGGGCCGTCCCTGGCCCGATCGGCGCTCGACCGGCATCCATGCCGGTCGCCCTCCTACGCAAGCCCTACGCTCGGCCTCCTGAAGTCGCGATTTGTGTTGCCTGGGCTATTGCGCGCTTAGAAGCAAGATCAAGATCAAGATCAAGATCAAGATCAAGATCAAGAGCTGGGATGTTGGTTTGATTGTTGTTGATATGTTGTTTGCTCTGACGCCATCGCGGGGCAAGCCCGCTCCCACTTTAGATATTTGTACGCAGTTACAGCGTGGGAGCGGGCTTGCCCCGCGATTCAATCCTGAGTTCCCACGGTGGCAACTAGCGACCGAGCTGCGTACTTACAGGCGCCGCCACTAACTTCGCGACTTCAGGAGGCTTCACTGCGGGATTGCGTAGGGGGGCGACCGGCATGGATGCCGGTCGAGCGCCGATCGGGCCAGGGACGGCCCGTCGGCGCGTACCCCCGGAGCAAGCCCGGAGTGAGGGTACCCCGGAGCGCAGCGCAGGGGCCGGATGAATGGAGCGAGCATTTTTTGCTTACTTTTGATCGGCCGGCGCTCCGGGCTTCAAAAAGTGAGCCGCCGTAAGGGCGGAAAGGTGAATAAGCGTCACTACAAATAATGAATGCGCCTACAACTTTCAAAACCAACCAACCAACCAAATCAAATCAAATCAAATCAAATCAACAAACGATAACACCCCACCACAATATACCCGCCCCCACACAACCCCCAATCCCCCGCCAGCAAACACCGACAGGCAAATACGCACCCCAGCCACTTAGCAGGTAGAATGCCCACCCCGTACACCGCCCCCACCCGGAGCCCACCCCGAGATGTTCATCCTCCGCCGCCTCGACGGCGTTCCGCCAGAATCCTTCCAGAGCCAGATCCGTCAGTTGGTGATCGACCATGTCGGCCAGCTCAGCAGTGTCGCCATCAGCCAGGACAACCCGCTCTACCCGCTGTACCAGTACGGCGTGGGGCTTGAGGTACACCAATACCTGATGGCCCTGGACGGTACCCGCGGCCTGGCGGTGCAAGTAATTCTCGCGCTGGACGCCGAGGCCCCGGACCAACTGCTGGGCTTCGCCCTGGCGCTGCCGGCACAGGACGACCCCCAGGCGTGCGCCCTCGCCTACCTCGCCGTCAGCGCCAGCCATCGCCGCCAAGGCATCGCCCAGGGCCTGCTGGATGACCTGCGCGCACGCTTTGCCTGCGTCGAACTGAGCACCTTCGCCAACCAGGTGCCCTGGTTCGAGGCCATGGGCCTGCAGGTGGTCGCCAGCGCCGGGCCGCAAGTGCTGATGAGCAGCACCGGCCAGGCCAGCGGTGCGTTGATCGGGCGGCTGGACATTGCCCCGATCTACCAGACCGTCGAGGTGATGCAGATCCATGCCTACCTGCTCAAGCAGCATGGTGATGAGGCAATGATGGAGGCCGAGCAATTGCGCGACGAACGGCTGGATGGGCTGGCACTGCAGGCCAAGGACTGCGTCAGGCAGCGGCTGCTGCGCCATTGAATCAACGCGCTGGCAGCCCGCAGCAATCACCAGCGAACCTGCAAGCCATCTGTAGCCGGCTTGCCGGCGATGAGGCCGCCACAGCCAGCACCAGGCAGTAGCTCCCACCACTCAACCAGCCTTGAAGCCCCTGACCACCCGACATCAGGCATAATGTCGCCCTTTTTCACCCCGCAGCACAGGTACCTCCCCCATGAAAGCCCAAGCCCGCCACATCCTGGTCAAGACCGCTGAAGAAGCCGAAAAGCTCAAGCAGCGTATCGCCAATGGCGAAGCCTTCGACGTGCTGGCCAAAAAGTTCTCCACCTGCCCTTCGGGCAAGCGCGGCGGCGACCTGGGCGAAGTGCGCCCCGGCCAGATGGTGGGCGCCATCGACCAGGTGATCTTCAAGAAGCCCCTGCGCGTGGTGCACGGGCCGATCAAGAGCAAGTTCGGCTACCACCTGGTGCAGACCTTCTACCGCGATTGACCGGCGTGGCGCTTTGCCACCCATCATTTTTGCCAGTTGCGCCCTGCGTGGCGGCCTCTATACAACCGGAGTAACCCTGCACAGCGCGCCAGTCGTGCGGGCCCCTCTGGCAAGTGGAGGCCCCGGCCATGGTCGCGCGCATACTGCTCTCGCTGGTCACGCTATACCTTTCAACCACCCCCGCCGCCCATGCCGCCTGCAGCTTCGTCACCAGCGCCGGTGACGACAGCTACGTTTGCGACAGCGCCAGTGCCGCGTCCCTGACCGATACCAGCGGCAACAACAGCCTGGCCTTCCCCGCCGATGGCAGCGGCAGCATTACCGGCAACGTGACCTTCGGCGTCGGCCGCGACCGCATCGACATGGCCTCCGGCAGTATCGGCGGCAGCGTCAACCAGGGGGGCGGCACAGACGCCTTCAACATGAGCGGCGGGGTCATCGAAGGCAGCCTCAACCAAGGCGATGGCCTGGACACCTTCCACATGACCGGCGGCTGGATCAAAGGCACCTTCGACAGCGGCGACTTCGCCGAAATGGACGGCGGGCGCATCGGCAACGTCAACATGCGCCTGGACAAGAACACCTTCATCATGCGCGGCGGCAGCATCGACCAGAACATCATCACAGGCTTCGACACCGACCTTGTAGAACTCTTCGCCGGCACCGTGGGCGGCAACATCAGCGTCAGTGGCGGCGATGACCGGGTGCTGATACATGGCGGCCAACTCGGCGGCAACGTGTTGATGAGTACCGGCAACGACCAGTTCACCTGGGGTGGTGGGCGCATTGCCGGGCAAGTGCAGATGGGCCCCGGTGACGATGTCGCTCTATTGCAGGGGCTTACGCCTGACCTTTTGAACATCATCGTGGACGGCGGCACGGGCAACGACAGCCTGACCCTGGTCGACAGCCACGCCGTTGGCGGCGCGCGCTACACCAACTGGGAGCAGGTCACCCTTGTCGGCGCCAGCCGCCTCGACCTCGATGACACCCTGCAATTGGGCGATAGCGCCACGGGGGCCGGCACACTGCGCATCGACGCCGGCAGCACCCTCGCTTCGCGCCAGGGCGCGGTGATGGCCATCGGCGCGGGGCAACGGGCAACCTTGCTCAATGCCGGGACTGTGGACCTTGCAACCGGCAACGATGCCCAGGGCCGCCTGACCGTGGCCGGTGACTACCAGGGTGCCAACGGCCTGCTGCGCCTGAACAGCATCCTCGCAGGTGACGGTGCGCCGGCAGATCGCCTGGTGATCGACCAGGGCAGCGCCAGTGGCAGTACCCGGGTTCAGGTGGCCAACCTGGGTGGAGCCGGTGCCGCCACCGTGCAGGACGGCATCATGGTGGTCGAAACCCTGAACGGGGCAAACACTGCCGATGACGCGTTCAGCCTGGCCGCGCCAGTCTCTGCCGGAGCCTACGACTACCAGTTGTTCAAAGGCGGCGTCAGCGCCGGCAGCGCACAGAACTGGTACCTGCGCTCGGTGCTGCTGGTGGTCGAACCCACCACCGGGCCCACGGCAGCGCCGGTTGCCAGCATCCCGCTGTATCGCCCGGAAGTGCCGGTGTATGCCGCAGCGCCCCGCGGTGCCGCAGTCATCGTGCGCCAGGCCCTGGGCACGTTTCACCAGCGCCAGGGCGACCAGCGTGCCCTGGCCGGCAGCGCCGCCTGGGGTCAGGCCTATGGCGGCAAGCTGCGCCAAAGCTGGAGCGGCACCGTCGACCCTAGCCTGGATGGCGATGTCTACGGTTTTCGCGTCGGCCAGGACCTGTACGCCAAGCTGGCCGAGAATGGCGTGCGCCAACAGGCCGGCCTGTACCTCGGGCACAGCCGCCTGGACGCACGGGTGAAGGGCTTTGCCCTTGCGCTCGCGGACAGCCCGGTGGGCGACCTTGAACTGGCCAGCGACAGCCTGGGCGCTTACTGGACACGGGTTGGTGTACAGGGTGGCTATGTGGATGCGGTGCTGCAGTACAGCAGGCTCGAAGGCCGCGCCCGCTCCGACCGCGGCGGCAAACTCGACGTCGATGGCCACGCCTGGAGCGCCTCGCTCGAAACCGGGCTGCCACTGGCACTGTCACCGCGCTGGTCGCTCGAGCCTCAGGCGCAAGTGATCGCACAAAAGGTCAACCTGGACAGCGCCCATGACGCGGTCTCGCGCATCGAGCATGACGCGCAGGTCGAGCTGACCGCGCGTTTGGGCCTGCGCCTGGTCGGCTCGTTCGCCGGGCCCGCGCAACGCCTGTTGCAACCCTACGCACAAATAAACCTGTGGCATGGCGATGGCGGCCGCGACACCCTGGTGTTCGATGACGCAGACCGGATCAAGACCGATTACCGCTACACCTCGCTGCAACTGGACAGCGGCATGCTGTGGCAAGCCAGCGAAGCCTTGACCCTGCACGGCGGCGTGCAGTACAGCAGCAATCTGGACAGCCGCCAGCAGCGCGCCAGTGGAGTGAACCTGGGGGTACGCTGGCAGTTCTAGCGCCGCGCCGCCAGTAACCCAAGCCCCGCACAGCCCAACAACGACGCGCTGAGCCGGTTGAATACCCGGCGCGGCCCGGGCCGTTCGAACCAGCGCTGCAGGTAGGCACCGAGCCCTGCGTAGATGGCAATGGCCGCCCATTCCAGCAGCAGAAACAGCACGCCCAGTTGCAAGAACTGCTCACCCACCGGAGTGCTTCCGCCCACGCTGACGAACTGCGGCAGGAAGGCGGTGAAGATGAGAATCGCTTTGGGGTTGCCTGCCGCCACCCAGAACTCCTGGCGTGCCAGTTTCCAGGTGCCACGTGGCTGCTCGCCCGCCACCTGCGCTTCGCCCACCGGCGCCCGCCACAGCTGCCAGGCGATGTAGAACAGGTAGCCCGCCCCCAGCACCTTGACGGCCAGGAACAGGTATTCGCTGGTGTGCAGCACCACCGCCAGGCCCATCGCCGCCAGGGCGATCATGCCGCTGAAGGCCAGCAGCCGCCCGCCGCCCGCCACACAGGCGGTGCGCAGGCCGTAGCGGCTGGCATTGTGCAGGGACAACAGGTTGTTCGGCCCCGGGGCCATGTTCAGGGCGAAACAGGCGGGGATAAACAGCAGCAGGCTCGACAGGTCCATTATTCTTCTCCTTCACAGGCCGGGCAGCGTCGCGTCCGGCCGGCCCTTGCGTCAAGCACAGTGGCGCGGCAATTGGCCGGAACAGTAGACTGCCCGCTGCCACTGCACTTCAGGCCATTCGCCATGCCCACTGCCCGCCGCGAAATCTGGCACGACCCGGCCCTGCCCCACGTGGAAAGCCGGCGCGCTTGCCACAGCCGCGCCTGCTACAAGGCCCACAGCCACCCGACCTTCTCCATCGGCGCGGTGGACGCCGGGTTCAGCCGCTTTACCGGGGCCGGCAGGGGCGAAACCCGCCTGACACCAGGCACGCTGGTGATGGTGCCGGCGCAGCGGGTGCATGCCTGCAACCCCGAGCCCGGGCAAGCCTGGAGCTACCAGATGCTGCACCTTAACGCCGAGTGGCTGCAGCGCCTGCGCCTGGAGTCGGGGCTCGAAGCCGGGGCACCTGGCGCGCCGGCCCGGATCAGCCGTTCACCGCGCTTGTACCGGCAGTTCTGCGCGCTGAACGAGCTGCTGTTTTCCGCCGCCGCCCCCCTGGAGAAGGACGCCGCGCTGGTGGCGTTCATTGGCGACCATGACTTCTCGGCGCATCAGTGCCTGGCCGAAGCGCCGGCCCTGGCGCCCTCGATGCTGGCCGAACTGCTGGAGCGCCTGCAGCACCAGGACCTGGCCGCAGTCACACTGGACGGTCTGGCGGCACAGGCAGGGCTGGGCCGTTATGCGCTGATCCGCGCCTTTGCCAGTGCCACCGGCATGACGCCCCACGCCTATTTGCTCAATGCGCGGGTGAACCAGGCTCGCGAGCTGCTGCGCCAGGGAGTAGAGCTGGCGGATGTGGCCTATCGCCTGGGCTTTGCCGACCAGGCGCATTTTCAGCGGGTGTTCAAGGCGCATGCCGGGGTGACGCCTGGAGTTTACCGCCAGCGCCCCAACCACAAAGTGATGAGTTGACCCGCCCCCCTGTAGGAGATCACCCAGCCCTTTCGAGCTGCGCTGTCGCGCAGAGAACGGATCTCGCAGATGCATCGCGCCCCTGTGGGAAGCGGCCTTGCCGGGGCGCCGTCCGGTCGAGATGGGCTGCGAAGCGGCCCCAAGGTCTCGGCCTCATGCAAAATTGCCGGGGCTGCTGCGCAGCCCATCTCGACCGGACGGCGCCCCGGCAAGGCCGCTTCCCACCGGGACCGTGTTAAATCAATGAGTTGTAGTTTGTTCTATGAGAGCGGGCTTGACCCGCGAACACCGGCACATCCGGTGCCATGCACCGCGTCGCCTGCTTCGCGGCTAAAGCCCCACAGGGATCGCACAACCCTCGGACCTGCGCTGTACCTGTAGGAGCCGGCTTGCCGGCGATGCGGCCGACACAGGTTGCTACTGGGTAGCAGCCCCCTCCAGCGCAGCCTTCAGCTCTTGCGCATCGGCAAATTCGCGCAGCGTTACCAGCACACCCTGGTCCAGCACCAGCCACAGCACCTGGCCTTCGGCCCCGGCGTAACGGCTGGCCACCCGCCCTTCGCGGTCCAGCAGCACCCGGTAGCTGTAGTCACGCATCGCCGGGATGGCGAACAGTTTGCTGATCAGCGCCGGCATGCGCTGGATATCAGCCACGAACACCGCGCCACGCGCTTCCAGGTACCCCTTGGGCTGCCCGGCCAGAGCCGCCTTGACCAGCTTGGCACCGTCCATGTCGCGGGCCACCAGCAAGAGGCGGGTGTCGGCGCCCAGGCTGTAGGGCTGGTCGTACTGGTCGAGCAAGGTCCAGGGCGCCAGGCGCTCGCCCGGCTCCACGGCATGGGCCAGCACAGGCAGCAGGCTGAACAGCAGTATGGCGAGGTATTTCATGGCAGCGGCTCCAGGCAGCAAAAGGCTGCCAGCATAGCCCAATGCCACCCGGTGTTGTCTTTCCCGGCGCCGCCTTGCACACTCATCGCGCCAGCCAGGAAGCGGAGTCCGCAGTGCCCACACCACGCCAGTTCAGCAAGAAGACCAGCACCAGCAACATGCTGCGCCTGAAGAACAACGACGGCAGCGTCCAGCGCCCGTACCGGGTTGACTTCGTGCTGCTGGAGCATTTCTCCATGGCCAGCTTCACCGTGGCCATGGACGTGCTGGTCACCGCCAACCTGTTGCGCGCCGACAGTTTCGCCTTCACCCCACTGTCGCTGGGTGGCGACCGGGTGCTCAGCGACCTGGGCCTGGAACTGGTGGCCACGCCCCTCGACCCGCACACGCTGCACGAGCTTGATCTGCTGGTGATTTGTGGCGGCCTGCGCACCGCGCTCAAGTACCCTGGCCTGGACCGCCTGCTGGCCGATTGCGCCGGCCACGGCATGACCCTGGGTGGGCTGTGGAACGGCGCCTGGTTCCTCGGCCGCGCCGGGGTACTCGATGACTACGGCTGCAGCGTGCACCCCGAGCAGCGCGCAAGCCTGGCCGAAACCAGCCCGCAAACGCGCATCACCCCGGCCAGCTTCACCCTCGACCGCGACCGCCTCACCGCCGCCAGCCCCAATGGCGCCATGGAGCTGATGCTCGGCCTGGTGCGCCGCCTGCACGGCGATGGCCTGGCCGAAGGGGTCGAGGAAATCCTGTCGTTCTCTGGTGCACGTTATCGCCAGGTCGGCCCAGGGGCGAAAAAGTCCATGAGCCTGCACCTGCGCACCATCGTCGAACTGATGGAAAACAACCTCGAAGAAACCCTCAGCCTCGACCAGTTGGCGTCTTACTCCGGCCGTTCGCGGCGCCAGATCGACCGCCTGTTCCAGGCCCAGCTGGGCACCTCGCCGCGGCGCTACTACATGGAGCTGCGCATCACCAAAAGCCGGCGCCTGCTGCAGTATTCGGACCTGTCGGTGATGGAGGTAGCGGTGGCCTGCGGCTTCGTTTCGGTGTCGCACTTCAGCAAGTGCTACGCCGCCTACTTCGGCTACCCGCCATCGCGCGAGCAGCGCCTGGGCGAGTAAGGGCTCAGCGCAGCTGCCCCAGCGCCAGCAGCACCGCCACGCCGATCATCACCAGCCCCGACACCCGCCCGACCACCCGCGCCGCCGCCGGCCGGGTGCTCAAAACCGCCTTGGCGCCATACCCCACCATCAGGTAGATCACCAGCGAGCTGGCCAGGTGCACCAGCCCCAGCAGCAAAATCTGCAACCCCACCGGCCACGCCGACTGCGGGTCGGTGAACTGCGGTAGCAAAGCCAGGAACAGCAGAAACACCTTGGGGTTCAAGCCGCTTACGCAAAAGCCCTTGAGTGCCCAGCGCGAACCGCTCGCCTGCTGCTCGTCGCCACCCTCCGGCAGCGCCGGGCTAAGCATCAGGTTGGCGCCCAGCCACAGCAGGTAGGTGCAACCGGCGAGGGTCAACAAGGTCAGTGCCAGCGGGTGGCCGGCCAGCAGGCTGCCAACCCCGGCAGCCACCACCAGGGTGGCCACAAAATGCCCCGAGAGCATGCCGGCCACCGCCGGCACCACCCAGCGCCCGCGCATGCCGGCCGAGATGGCGTAGGCCCAGTCGGCCCCGGGGGTGATCACGAACAGGAACGACACGGCCCAGAACGCCGCCAGAACACTCATGGCCATTTGAACTCTTCCTTTCACGGTGGTTTGCGTGAAAGAAAGATTACGGATATCGCCCAGGGATTATCTTTCGTATATTTCCAGCCACACCTCGATTACTGGAAGAATCTCCCTCAATGGACCGCACAGACCGCAAGATACTTGCCGAGCTGCAAAAGGATGGCCGGCTGTCCGTGACCGAACTGGCCGAACGTGTGGGCCTGAGCCTGTCACCCTGCCACCGCCGGCTCAAGGCGCTGGAGGAGTCTGGCGCAATCCTCGGCTACCACGCCCGCCTGGCCCCCGCCGCCCTGGGCCTGAACTTCGCCGCGCTGGTGTTCGTGACCCTGCGCGAGGTGACTCGCCAGCCGGTGGCGGACTTCGAGGCGGCAGTGGCGCAAATCGCCCAGATTGTCGAGGCCCAGCGCCTGTTCGGCGACCCGGACTACCTGCTGCACGTGGTGGCCAAGGATTTGCCGGCGTTCCAGAAGCTGTATGACGAACAGCTGACCAGCATCCCCAATGTGAAACGGCTGAGTTCGACCTTGGTAATGAAAGAAGTGATTCAGGACCGGTTGTTGCCGATGTAGGAGCCGGCTCGCCGGCGATAGGGCCAGCCCAGGCAACATCAACCTGCGGCCTGGCACCGGCGTTGCCGGTGATCGCCGGCAAGCCGGCTCCTACAGGGAGCGTGCGATGCCATCACTGCGCGCCAACACTGTGCACCACGCACCATCACGGACCACCCGCAACACCGCCGGCACCTGCAAACCCAAGCCGCATGCAGCCGCCAGCCAGCTGGCACCCTCCTTGCTACCACTCACCCCTTAAGCTTTTGCCAGCCTTAGCTTTTTTAAGGTTCATGAGCACAAATTTACTAATTTCCCGTTCCCTGCCCGGCCCCCATCATCGCTCCAACAAGAACGCGTCGCCCCTTGCCGGCACGCCCCCGGGCAGCTGCGGTTGCCCCTCCTTGCCTTGGAGTCAGTCATGACCAGTGCAGCCAATTCGGCACCCCTCATCGAGAAACACACGATCGGCTACGTGCCGCCGCAAGACCGCCATGGAAAGGTAAGGGATCTGTTCACACTGTGGTTCGGCGGCAACATCGCGCCGTTGCCCATCGTCACCGGCGCGCTTGGCGTGCAGCTGTTTCACCTGAACCTGGTCTGGGGCATCGTCGCCATCCTGGTCGGCCACCTGCTCGGCGGTGTGCTGATGGCCCTGCACTCGGCCCAGGGCCCGCAGATGGGCATCCCGCAGATGATCCAGAGCCGCGCCCAGTTCGGCTCCCTCGGCGCCCTGCTGGTGGTGGTGATTGCCGGCGTGATGTACATCGGCTTCTTCGCCTCCAACATCGTGCTGGCCGGCAAGTCGCTGCACGGGGTGGTCGACAGCGTGCCGGTGCCGGTGGGTATCGTCATCGGTGCGCTGGGCTCGGGCATCATCGGCATCATCGGCTACCGCTTCATCCACGTGCTCAACCGCATCGGCACCTGGGTGCTGGGCATCGGCATCGTGGTCGGCTTTGGCTACATCTTCAGCCATGTGCAAAGCGACGACTTCCTCACCCGCGGTGGCTTCAACCTGGCCGGCTGGCTGGCCACCGTGTCGCTGGCGGCGCTGTGGCAGATCGCCTTCGCCCCCTACGTGTCGGACTACTCGCGCTACCTGCCGGCCGACGTCAAGGTCAGCTCGACCTTCTGGACCACCTACCTGGGCTCGGCCCTGGGTTCGAGCCTGTCGTTCATCTTCGGCGCGGTGGCGGTGCTGGCCATCCCGGCGGGCATGGACACCATGGATGCGGTGAAGCTGGCCACCGGCACCCTCGGCCCGCTGATGCTGGTGCTGTTCCTGCTCAGCGTGATCAGCCACAACGCCCTCAACCTGTATGGCGCGGTGCTGTCGATCATCACCCTGATCCAGACCTTCGCCTACCGCTGGATCCCCACCGCGCGCAGCCGCGCCGTACTGTCGCTGCTGGTACTGGCGGCCTGCTGCGTGGTGGCGGTGTTCGCCTCGGCAGACTTCATCGGCCACTTCGTCGACATGGTGCTGGTGCTGCTGGTGGTGCTGGTGCCATGGACCGCGATCAACCTGATCGACTTCTACGCCATTCACAAGGGCGACTACGACATCCAGTCGATCTTCAAGGTCGATGGCGGCATCTACGGGCGCTACAACCCGCAGGCGCTGCTGGCCTATGCGGTAGGCATCGTGGTGCAGGTGCCGTTCATGAACACCCCGCTGTACGTGGGCCCGGTGTCCGAGTACATCAACGGTGCGGACCTTTCGTGGCTGGTGGGGCTGGCGGTGACCTCCCCGCTTTACTGGTGGCTGGCCAGCCGTGACAGCGCCTACCGCCGCCGGCAGACCAGCGCCAAGCTGGCAGCAGCGGCCTGACCGAACGCCCATCGCGGGGCAAGCCCGCTCCCACGTAAAACGGCGTGGGAGCGGGCTTGCCCCGCGATGGTATTTACCGCCTTACAACGCCACCAGCCGCTCGCGCAGAAACTCCACGAACACCTGCACCGGCCGGGCCACCTGGCGGTGCTGCGGATACACCGCCGACAGCTGCAGCGCAGGCGGTGCCCACCCCTCCAGCACCTGCACCAGCCGCCCCTCGGCCAGTGCCTGGCCGACGATGAAGGTCGGCAGGTAGGTCACCCCCATCCCTGCCACCGCCGCATCGCGCAGCATCTCGCCATTGTTGGCGCGCATGCGCCCGCTCACGGCAATGCTGCGCGCCTTGCCCTCGGCGCTGAACTGCCACTGCACCTGGCGCGCATGCCCGTAGGGCAGGCAATCGTGCCCGGCCAACTGCTCCGGTGTTTGCGGCGTGCCGCGCAGCGCCAGGTACGCCGGGCTGGCGCAATACACCCGCTCCACCGCAGCGATGCGCCGGGCGATCAGGCTGGAGTCTTCCAGGGTGCCGATGCGCAGCGCCAGGTCGTAACCCTCGCCGATCAGGTCGACGGCGCGGTCGCTCAGGTCCACCTCCACATCCACGCCGGGGTGCAAACGCAGGAACTCGGTGAGCAGGCAGCCCAGGTGGGCAATGGCGAACGACAGCGGCGCGCTCAGGCGCAATGTGCCGCGCAATTGCTGCGTTTGCCCGCTGATGTCCTGTTCCAGCAACTGCACCTCATCCAGCAGGCGCAAGGCGTTCTGGTAGTAGCGCTCACCCAGCGGCGTGGCGTCCAGGCGCCGGGTCGAGCGGTTGAGCAGGCGCACGCCAAGGCGCTCTTCCAGCTGCATCAGCCGGCGGCT
This sequence comes from Pseudomonas fakonensis, assembly GCF_019139895.1. Lineage (GTDB taxonomy): Bacteria > Pseudomonadota > Gammaproteobacteria > Pseudomonadales > Pseudomonadaceae > Aquipseudomonas > Aquipseudomonas fakonensis. Next base: position 3,641,687 of record NZ_CP077076.1, read on the forward strand.
GACGAACTGCTTGGACAACCCCAGGCGCTCGGCCGCAGCGGTGAAGCTGCCGGCCTCCATCACCTGGGCAAAAATCCGCATGTCTTCGTAAGGGTTCATTGTCACGCTCTAATTGACAGTCAAACGCTTTATAGCCGCTTTTTCCGCCCATGGCATCTGCTTAATCTACACACAGGTCGCAGCAATGGCCCCAAGGCCAGGCAAGACGCCCACTACCTACACTTAAACTGAAAAGGATTCACCATGAACATTGTCCGCAAAACCCTCGCCACCAGCCTTCTCGCCCTTTCGGTCAGCAGCGCCTTCGCCGCCGGCAGCCCAGGTGTGGAACAACACACCCAGGCCTTCCTCGACGCTCTCGCCCAAGGCGGCGGCAAGCCGCTCGAGCAGCTCAGCCCGAAAGACGCCCGCGCCGTGCTGACCGGTGCCCAGGCTTCGGTAAAGGTCGACCTGTCGGGTATCGAGGTGAGCGAGCGCAGCATCCAGGCCGACGGCCAGCCGCTGAAGCTGACCATCGTGCGCCCGGCCAAGGTCAAGGGTGATTTGCCAGTGTTCATGTTCTTCCACGGCGGCGGCTGGGTCCTGGGCGACTACCCCACCCACCAGCGCCTGATCCGCGACCTGGTGGTCGGCTCTGGTGCGGTGGCGGTGTATGTCGATTACACCCCGTCCCCCGAAGCCCACTACCCCACCGCCATCAACCAGGCCTACGCCGCCACCCGCTGGGTCGCCGAGCACGGCAAGCAGATCGGCGTGGACAGCAGCCGCCTGGCGGTGGCCGGCAACAGTGTCGGCGGCAACATGGCCGCCGTGGTAGCCCTGAAGGCGAAAGAAGCCGGCACGCCGAAACTGCGCTTCCAGTTGCTGCTGTGGCCGGTGACCGACGCCAGCTTCGAGACCGCTTCGTACAAACAGTTCGCCGACGGCCACTTCCTCACCACCGGCATGATGAAATGGTTCTGGGACAGCTACACCACCGATGCCGGCCAGCGCGCGCAGATCTACGCCTCGCCGCTACGCGCCACCCCTGAACAGCTCAAGGGCCTGCCGCCTGCGCTGGTGCAGACCGCCGAGTTCGATGTACTGCGTGACGAAGGCGAAGCCTATGCCCGCCACCTGAATGCAGCCGGTGTGACGGTGACCGCAGTGCGCTACAACGGCATGATCCACGACTACGGGCTGCTCAACCCGCTGAGCCAGGTGCCGGCGGTACAGGCCGCGATGCGCCAGGCGGCAGGGGAGTTGAAGGTGCACCTGCAGTAACCGTGTGATACCCGAGGGCCACAAGGCCGCTCCTGCCAAGGAGCGGCCTTGTGGCGTGCCGCTAGTGTACTGTCTCGGAAATAAGCTGTTCACTTTTGGCGGCGTCTTGGGCGCCCGGCCTGCGTTGCCACTCCTCGCCATAGCCCTGCTATGACTCGTCGCGGCGCCTTGGCCGAACACCCAAGCCACTCGCCAAAAGAGAACGTATTTCCGAGACAGGACACTAGTTAAATCGCCTGCTCGCCCAACAGCTCCGTCAGCACATCGGCCAATGCCTTCACCATCACGTCCGCCGTTGGCCGGCAGACGATGACGATCTCGTAGCTGTCCACCTCCGGCAGCCCTTCGGCGGCGCCCAGCACACGGTGCTCGGCGGTTGCCGCCCGCGGCGGCAGCAGGCTGATGCCCATGCCGTCGGCCACTGCGGCCTGGATGCCGCTCAGGCTCGAGCTGGTAAAGCTGATGCGCCAGCGCCGGCCCATGCCTTCGATGGCGTTGATCATGTCGTCGCGGTACAGGCCGCGCGGGGGGAAGGTCACCAGCGGGATCGGGTCGAGCTCGAAGGACGGCATGCGTGCGCTGTCGATCCACTGCAAGCGCTCCGGCCAGCAGGCTACACCTTCGCGGCTGTTGCGCCGCTGCTTGAGCAGCACCAGGTCCAGCTCGCCGTTGTCGTAGGCCTGGCTGAGGTCGCGACACAGGCCGCTGGTGACTTCCAGCTTGACCTGCGGGTGGCAGCGGCTGAACGCCGACAGCGCGTTGGTGGTGCGCCCGCCGACGAAGTCTTCGGGCACGCCCAGGCGCACGGTCACCCCCACCATGGCGCCAGCCAGGGCTTCGAGCATCTGGTCGTTCAGCGCCAGCATGTGGCGGGCGTAGCCGAGCAGGGTCTGGCCGGCGTCGGTGGGCAATACGTCGCGGTTGCCGCGCACCAGCAGGCGGTGGCCGACCATCTCTTCGAGGCGGCGCACCTTCTGGCTGATGGTCGACTGGGTGGAATGCAGCCGCGCGGCGGCGGTGGTGAAGCTGCCGCAATCGGCCACCACCACGATGGCGCGCAGCAGGTCGAGGTCGAACAGGGCTCTATTCGATTTAACGCTGATGGACATCTTGAAATTCAACTTCTGAATGGCAGGCCTGACTTCTATCACGCCCCCCTGCCTCGGGCAACCATTCACAAATCGACTCAAAGTCATGCGGATACTTCACTTCCGCTGCCGCTAACGCTTGCCTAGGATGGCCCCTCGCCCACCCAGGAACGCCGCCATGCGCACAATGATCGCCGCCCTCCTGCTGGCCCTGCTGAGCCTGCCCACCCTTGCCAAGGAGCGCCCCATGGACACCCGCCTGCTCGAAGCCGCCCAGCGCGGCGATGCCCAAACCATTGGTGAACTGCTTGCCCAGGGCGCCCCGGTCGATGCTCGCAATGGCGACGGCCAGACCGCATTGCTGGTGGCCACCCACGCCAACCAGGTGGCGGCAGCCGAGGCGTTGATCGCGGCCGGGGCCGACGTCAATGCCAAGGACAACATCCAGGACAGCCCCTACCTGTACGCCGGTGCTCGCGGGCTGAACGACATCCTGCGCCTGACCCTGGCCCACGGCGCCGCCCTCAACAGCACCAACCGCTACGGCGGCACTGCGCTGATCCCGGCGGCCGAGCGCGGGCATGTAGAGACCGTGCAGCTGCTGATCGATGCCGGGGTGCAGGTGAACCACCTCAACCGCCTGCATTGGACGGCATTGCTGGAGGCGGTGATTCTCGGTGATGGCGGGCCGCGGCATGTCGAGATCGTGCGGCGCCTACTGGCGGCCGGGGCGGACCGGGCGATTGCCGACAAGGACGGCGTGACCGCGCTGGAGCATGCACGCCAGCGCGGGTATGGGGAGATGGTCAAGGTGCTGGAGCAATAGCACAGGATCACAGGGGGTTTACGCCACCTCCTCGTACCTGTGGGAAGCGGCCTTGTGTCGCGATTGGGCTGCGTAGCAGCCCCGACAATGTTGCATGTGCTTGAGACCCAGGGGCCGCTTCGCAGCCCAGTCGCGACACAAGGCCGCTTCCCACAGGTCCCAGGCATGTCGATGTGCTACCTACAGCACGCCCTACGCCACTTCCTCGAACGGCAACCCCACATAGTTCTCGGCAATGTTCAACAACCCCGCCTCCGAACCCAGGTAATACTCGCGGTCCGCGGCCTGCATCTTGCGGTCCCAGTCGTCCTGGTGCTCGCCGAAATCATGCAGCAGCTGGGTCATGAACCAGCTGAAACGCTCACCCTTCCACACCCGGCGCAAAGCCATGGGTGAATACTGCGCCAACAGGTCGGTGCGCCCTTCGCGGTACACCTTCACCAGGATGCGATACAGGTAGTTCACGTCCGAAGCCGCCAGGTTTAGCCCCTTGGCACCGGTGGGCGGGACGATGTGCGCAGCATCGCCCACCAGGAACAGCCGGCCATGCTGCATGGGCTCGACCACATGGCTGCGCAGTGGCGCGATGCTTTTTTCCAGCGCCGGGCCGGTGACCAGGCGCTCGGCCACATCCGCCGGCAGGCGCGCTTTCAGCTCGCCCCAGAAGCGCGCATCCGGCCAGTCCTCCACGCGCTCCTCAAGCGCCACCTGCAGGTAGTAGCGGCTGCGGGTCTGCGAGCGCTGGCTGCACAGCACGAAGCCGCGCTCGTGGTGGGCGTAGATCAGTTCGTGGTTCACCGGCGGCGTATCGGCCAACAGGCCCAGCCAGCCGAACGGGTAGATGCGCTCGTACTCCTTCAGCACCCCGGGCGGGATGCTCTGCCGCGCCACCCCGTGGAAACCGTCGCAACCTGCGATGTAGTCGCAGTCCACCCGGTGCTGCTGGCCGTCTTTTTCATAGGTGAGGTACGGGCGCTCGCCGGCAATGTCGTGGGGCTGCACGTTGCTGGCCGCGTAGATAATCGGCGCGCCGTTGAGCTCGCGGGCCTGCATCAGGTCGCGGGTGACTTCGGTCTGGCCGTAGACCATCACGGTCTTGCCGCCGGTCAGGCGTTTGAGGTCCAGGCGCTGACGGCGCCCGCCCACCAGCAGTTCGACGCCTTCGTGCACCAGGCCTTCGGCATCCATGCGCGCCGACACCCCGGCCTCGCGCAGCAGGTCGACCGTGCCTTGTTCCAACACCCCGGCGCGGATGCGCCCAAGCACGTAGTCGGGGGTTTGCCGCTCGACGATCAACGTGTCGATGCCGGCCTTGTGCAGCAGTTGGCCCAGCAGCAGGCCGGACGGGCCTGCGCCGATGATTGCAACCTGAGTCTTCATTGTTGTTGTCTCTTTGTGCTGTTACGGTTCGCTCCTGCATTTTTACGTCCGATCCAGGCCGTAAAAGTGTGCTATCCACTACAAAACCTGCACTTTTAAAAAATCGGTTCGATTAACGGACAGGCAGATACCCCATGCACAGCCCCCTCCCCGGCGTCCCGCTGTTTCAGCTGTACGGCGAAAACCACGCCTGGCCCGGCACCGACCTGCTGCACTGCGAGACCATCCCTGCGCGCAGCCGCCTGCACCACTGGGAGATCAAGCCGCACCAGCACGCCGAGCTGTTCCAGCTGTTGTACGTGCAACGCGGCGAAGCGCAGGTGGAGATCGAAGGCGTACGCAGCGTGATCCGCCAGGCGGCGATCCAGGTGGTGCCGCCGCTGACCGTGCATGGCTTTCGTTTCAGTGCCGATATCCAGGGCCATGTGCTGACCTTTGGCACCGCCCTGGTGGCCGACCTGGAGCAGCGCCTGGGCGCGCCACTGAGCGTGCTGGCAGCGCCCGGCTGCTACGCGCTGGGGCGCGACCGCCGGCGCCTGCACATGCTGATTGCCAGCCTGCAGCAGGAGTACCAGGGCAGCGCCCCGGGCCGCGCGGCACTTTTACCGGCGCTGGTTACCGCGTTGATGGTGTGGATCGGCCGCCAGCAGCATGGGCTACCGCCGCGCAACCGCAGCGAACGTGACCGGCAGTTGCTTGGCCAGTACCTGCGGCTGGTGGAGGCGCACTACCGTGAGCACCTGGCGGTGGAGGTATTCGCCGCGCGGCTGGGGGTGACCAGCCTGCAGCTGAACCAGCTGTGCCGCGAGCTGGCCGGGCAGACTGCGCTGCAGGTGATTCATCAGCGGCTGTTGCTGGAGGCGCGGCGCAGCCTGGTGTACACGCGCATGAGCATCGGGCAGTTGTCCGACAGCCTGGGGTTCAGCGACCCGACGTACTTTGCGCGGTTTTTCAAACGGCTCAGCGGGCAGACGCCGAATGGCTACAGGCGGGTGCAGGCATGCTGACCAACAACCGCTGCTGGGCACGCACCAAGGTTGGAAAATCAGCAAGTCAGTATTCCTGGCAGGGCCTGCACACGACTCGCCATACCTCACCGCACCTCCCGCTCCAGCGACTTGCACAGCTCGAGCATGGTCTGGTTGCTGTTGCCGATGGAGCGGAACGACCAGATCTCAAGCGACGCCTCCCATTGCGCCCCGCCAGCACGCACCAGGCGGCCGGCGGCCAGTTCCTCCTCCACCGCCGACTCCGGCAGCCAGGCAATGCCATAGCCTTCGCGGGCCATGCGCAGCAGGTGCATGGCCATGTCCGCCTCATAAAAGCGCTTGAGCTGCGCAGGCACTGCCTGGCCCTGAAGGATCACATCCACCACCCGGCCCAGAAACGAAGTAGCGGTGTAGCCCAGGTACGGGATCGGCTGCGCCTGCGTACCCGGCAGGCTGAACAGCGGCCGGCCCTGGCTGTCCGGTGCCGACACCGGGAACAACGCATCAGTGCCCAGGCGCAGGCCGACGAACTTGTCAGGGTCGAGAAAGATCGGTGCGCGCGGGTGGCTGTAGCCGATCATCAAATCGCAACCGCCCTCTGCAAGCGCGATTACCGCCTCCTGCACATTGGCCGCCAGCACCCGGGCGTTGAAGTAGCCGTTGCGCCGCTGAAACTCGGCAAACCACTTGGGCACAAAGGTCATCGACAAGGTGTGCCCGGCCACCACCTGGATCGAGCGCCCCGGCATGCGCTCACCACGGCGCAGGGATGAGCGCAGGTCCATGAACGCCGCAAGGGCGTCGCGGCCCTCGTCGCAGAAGGTGCGCCCGGCCTGGGTCAGTTGCACCGGGTAGGTGCCACGGTCGACCAGCTCCACCCCCACCCACTCCTCCAGCGAACGAATGCGCCGCGACAGCGCCGACTGGGTGATACAGCGAATTTCGGCCGCGCGGGAGAAATTGCTGGTTTCGGCGACTGCCAGCAGGTCGTCTATCCACTTGGTTTGCATGCCTGGCCTGCGCGGGGTGATTTCATGGGGGTTGGCTGATTTTAGCCGCCCATCGCAGCCAGTCAGCAACTATGACGATTTTGCATCGAACTATGGCGCATCCTCATCATGTGCCCGTTGCCCTCGCCGTAACCTGCCCAGGCCGCCCCCTCGGCGTGCCACCCCCCATCGAGGTCAACAATGAATAACAACAAGCTCCCCCGCTACATCGCCGTGGCCATCGTCCTCGGCATCCTCGTCGGCTGGGCCTGCAACCGCTTCGCGGCCAGCCCCGACGCTGCAAAAGAGATGGCCGGCTACTTCAGCCTGGTCACCGATATCTTTCTGCGCATGATCAAGATGATCATCGCCCCGCTGGTATTTGCCACCCTGGTGGCGGGTATCGGCAGCCTCGGCAGCTCGGGCTCGGTGGGGCGCATCGGCCTGCGCTCGATGCTGTGGTTCGTCAGCGCCTCGGTATTCTCCCTGGCCCTGGGCATGCTGCTGGTCAACCTGTTCCAGCCAGGCGCCGGGCTTAACCTGAGCGTCGAGCATGCCCAGGCGGCCAGCGCGGTCACCGTCAATGTCGGCGACTTCAGCCTGAAGACCTTCATCAGCCACGTGTTCCCGCGCAGTATCGCCGAGGCCATGGCCAACAACGAGATCCTGCAGATCGTGGTGTTCTCGCTGTTCTTCGGGCTGGCCCTGGCCTACGTGAAAAAGCAGGGCGACGAGCGCATCGGCGCACTGGTGGACGACTTGGCCAAGGTGATGTTCCGCATCACCGACTACGTGATGATGTTCGCCCCGGTGGGCGTGTTCGCCGCACTGGCTGCAGCGGTGACCACCCAGGGCATTGGCCTGCTGCTGGACTACGGCAAGCTGATCGGCCAGTTCTACGTGGGTATCGCCCTGCTGTGGGTGGCGTTGTTCGCGGTGGGCTACCTGTTCCTCGGGCGCCCGGTGCTGCAACTGGGCAAGTTGATTCGCGAGCCGGTGCTGCTGGCGTTCTCCACCGCCAGCAGCGAGTCGGCCTACCCGAAAACCATCGATGCGCTGGAAAAGTTCGGTGCCTCCAAGCGGGTGTCCAGTTTCGTGCTGCCGTTGGGTTACTCGTTCAACCTCGACGGTTCGATGATGTACCAGGCCTTCGCCATCATGTTCATCGCCCAGGCCTACGGCATCGAGCTGTCGTTCACCCAGCAGGTGCTGATACTGCTGACCCTGATGGTCACCAGCAAGGGCATGGCCGGTGTGGCCCGGGCTTCGGTGGTGGTGGTCGCGGCCACCCTGCCGATGTTCCACCTGCCCGAGGCGGGCCTGCTGCTGATCCTGGCCATCGACCAGTTCCTCGACATGGGCCGTACCGCCACCAATGTGGTGGGCAACAGCATCGCCACTGCGGTGATTGCCCGCCTGGAAGAGCGCCACGGCGAAGCCCCTGCCGCCCAAGCCAACCCGCAACCTGCCTGAGCCTGCCTGCATGAACCAACCTTCCCCGCACACCCTTGGCATCATCGGCGGCCTCGGCTCCCTGGCCGGCGGCGACCTGTTTTTCAAGCTGCTCAAGAGCGACGCCGTGCTGGCCGACCAGGGCCGCTACCGCCTGGTGTTCGAGCAGCAACCATTCAACGACCTGGCCCTGCCGTTGGCGCACGGTGCCAGCATGACCTCGCGCAAGCTGTACGTGTACCGCCTGTGCCAGGCCTTCGCCGCCAGCGGCGCCGATACCGTGCTGCTGCCGTGTTTTGCCAGCCACACCTTCATCGACGAGTTGCGCGCCGAGCTGCAGGTGCCGGTGGTCGACATGCTTGCGGCGCTGCAGCAGCACGTCGCCAGCCGGGTTGCCCCGGGCGCGCGGCTGGGGGTGTTGACGTCGGACTATGTGCGTGGCGCCGGCCTGTTCGAGCGGCACTTTGCGGCGCACTACGAGCTGGTCTACCCGTCCGGCGACAACCAGGCACGGCTGATGGATGCGGTGTACGGCCCGGCCGGGATCAAGGCCGGGCACTGTGAAGGCGTGGCGCTGGAGCAGGTGCACCAGGCCTGCCAGGACCTCGCCGCCCAGGGCGCGACCTTGCTGCTGCCTGGCATGACCGAGCTGTCTTTGATCGCCGCCGACCTGCGCCGGCGCGGCCTGGACTGCGTGGACGCGAACCAGGTGTACGCCGAGTTCGCCGGCGCCAGTGATGCCGTCAGCGGGCAGGCGCCGTTTCGCCTGGGCATCGTTGGCGGGGTGGGGCCGGCAGCGACGGTGGACTTCATGGCCAAGGTAGTGGCCAACACCCCGGCCGGGCGTGACCAGGACCACATCCGCATGGTGGTGGAGCAGAACCCGCAGATCCCCGACCGCACTGCCAACCTGCTGCACGGCGAGGCCGACCCCACGGTGGCCCTGTACGCCACCTGCAAGCGCCTGGAATGTGAGGGCGCCAACGCCATCGCCATCCCCTGCAACACGGCCCATGCCTATGTGCAGCGGATTCAGGGGCAGTTGCAGGTGCCCATCGTGCACATGCCGGCCGAGACCATCGCCTTTATTGCCCGGCAGCATGGGGCTGGGCAGCCGATTGGGCTGCTGGCCACGTCCGGCACCTTGGCCAGCCGGGTGTACCACGAGGTCGCGGCGGCTGCCGGGCTTGAGCTGCTGGTGCCGGATGAGGCTGCGCAGGCGCGGGTGATGCGGGCCATTTATGGCGAGAGGGGGGTCAAGGCGGGGTTTGTCGACGGCCAATGTCGGGAAGATTTGCTGGCTGCGGCGGAGTACCTGGTGGGCCGGGGGGCCGGGGTTTTGATCTTGGGGTGCACGGAGTTGCCGCTGGTATTGCCGCAGGCGCAGAGCTACCGGATCGGGGGGCGGATGGTGGCCCTGGTGGACCCGACCGATGTGCTGGCGCGGTGTTGTGTGGGGTTGGCGTTGGCCTGATTGGGTTCGGGTTCGGGGTTTATGGTGATTGCTTTGGTAGATGTATGCGCATTCGTTGACGATAAGCGCTTTTCGTCACCTTTCCGCCCTTACGGCGGGTCACTTTTTGTCAAACGCGACAAAAAGTAACCAAAAAACGCTGGCTCCCATCATCCGGCCCCCTACGCTGCGCTTCGGGGGTTCCCTCGCTCCGGGCTTGCTCCGGAGGTACGCGCCGACGGGCCGTCCCTGGCCCGATCGGCGCTCGACCGGCATCCATGCCGGTCGCCCTCCTACGCAATCCCTACGCTCGGCCTCCTGAAGTCGCGATTTGTGTTGCCTGAACTATTGCGCGCTTAGAAGCAAGATCAAGAGCCAGATCAAGAGCCAGATCAAGAGCAGAGATATTGGTTTAGTTGTTATTGATGTGTTGTTAGTTCGGGCCCTATCGCCGGCAAGCCGGCTCCTACAGGGTTACGCGTTATCCAAATTAACGCGTTCCACTGTAGGAGCCGGCTTGCCGGCGATTGCTATCCTGAGTTCCCACAAATGCAACTAGCGACCGAGCTGCGTACTCATAGGCGCCGCCCCTAACTTCGCGACTTCAGGAGGCTTCACTGCGGGATTGCGCAGGGGGGCGACCGGCATGGATGCCGGTCGAGCGCCGATCGGGCCAGGGACGGCCCGTCGGCGCGTACCCCCGGAGCAAGCCCGGAGTGAGGGAACCCCGCCGCGGGCGGGGCTGATGAATGGAGCGAGCATTTTTTGCTTACTTTTGATTGGCCGGCATTCCGGACTTCAAAAAGTGAGCCGCCGTAAGGGCGGAAAGGTGAATAAGCGTCAATACAAATAATGAATGCGCATAAAACTTCCAAAACCAACCCTCACAAAGTTCAAAAACAGCATACATCACAGAACATAAACCACCCGCAAAAAAAACCACCACCTGCAAGCCCACCAAAACACGAATCGTGAACAATCACCACACGCAAGCACGGTTGCTCCACAAAGCGGCAAGCATAAGCTGACACCACACGCCCAGCCAAAGGGCCGAAGCCGACAACAACCGTCCGTGAGTGATTGCCCATGACCCACCCCCGTACCCTGTACGAAAAGCACATCGACGCCCACACCGTCTGCGCCCTGGACGACCAGGGCCACGTGTTGCTGTACATCGACCGCCAGGTCGCCAACGAATACACCAGCCCGCAGGCCTTCAGCGGCCTGCGCGACGCCGGGCGCAAGGCCTGGCGCCCGCAAACCACCCTCGCAGTGGTGGACCACGTCAACCCCACCAGCCCCGAACGCATCGCTGCCATGCCCGACGCCGGCGGCGCCTTGCAGGTGTCGTATTTCGAGCAGAACTGCCGCGACTTCGGCATCGAACTGTTCGACGTACTGGACAAACGCCAGGGCATCGAGCACGTGGTCGCCCCCGAACAAGGCTTCATCCTGCCCGGCATGCTGATCGCCGCCGGTGACAGCCACACCACCACCTATGGAGCCCTCGGCGCGTTCGGCTTCGGCATCGGCACCTCGGAAATCGAACACCTGCTAGCCACCCAGACCGTGGTGTACAAACGCCTGAAGAGCATGCGCGTGACCGTACGCGGCGACCTCGGCCCGGGGCTGGTGGCCAAGGACATCATCATGGCGCTGATTCGCCATATCGGCGCGTCCGGGGCCACTGGCTACGCCATCGAGTTCGCCGGCCCGACCATCACCGCCCTGAGCGTCGAAGGGCGCATGACCGTGTGCAACATGGCGGTCGAAGCCGGTGCCCGGGGCGCTTTCATGGCCCCTGACGACAAAGTCTATGCCTACCTCGCCGACAAGCCCCGCGTGCCGCGCGGCGAACAATGGCAGCAGGCCCTGGAACAATGGCGCGAGCTGTACAGCGACCCCGGCGCACACTTTGACCAGGACATCGAACTGGACGTCGGCAGGCTGCAGCCCATGGTCACCTGGGGCACCAGCCCCGACCAGGCGGTAGCCATCGACGAGACGGTGCCCGACCCGCTGCACGAGCCCGACCTGATCCGCCGCCACGACCTGCAGCGCGCCCTGCGCTACATGGGCCTGCAGGCCGGCCAGCAACTGCGCGAGGTGCGCATCAGCCATGCCTTCATCGGCTCATGCACCAACGCCCGCATAGAAGACTTGCGCGACGCCGCGCGGGTGATTCGCGGTCGCAAGGTGGCCAGCGGGGTGCGGGCAATGATCGTGCCGGGCTCGACCCAGGTACGCGAGCAGGCCCAGGCCGAGGGCCTGGCCCAGCTGTTCATCGATGCCGGGTTCGAGTGGCGTCAGTCGGGCTGTTCGATGTGCCTGGCCATGAACGACGACGTGCTTGCAGCAGGCGATCGCTGCGCCTCCAGCACCAACCGCAACTTCGAAGGCCGCCAGGGCGCCGGTGCACGCACCCACCTGATGAGCCCGGCCATGGTCGCCGCCGCCGCCCTGGCCGGCCACCTGGTGGATGTCCGTTCGCTGGTCGAGGAGGCCTGAGCATGCAACCGTTCACCCGTGAGAGCGGCATCGCCGCTGCCCTGCTGGCCGCCAATGTCGACACCGACGTGATCATGCCCAAGCAGTTTCTCAAAGGCATCGACCGCGCGGGGCTGGACCGCGGCGCATTTTTCGATCTGCGCTTTCTCGCCGACGGCACGCCCAACCCTGGTTTCGTGCTCAACCAGGCGCCCTGGAGCGATGCCAGCTTCCTGCTGGTGGGGCCGAATTTCGGCTGCGGCTCCAGCCGCGAGCATGCGGTGTGGGGGCTGAAGCAACTGGGCATCCGCGCGCTGATCGGCACCAGCTTCGCCGGTATTTTCTTTGACAACTGCCAGCGCAACGGTGTGCTGCTGATTCAACTGGACGAAGCCGACCACCAGCAGATTGCTCATCTGGTGAGCCAACCGGCGCGGGCCCGCATCGGCATCGACCTGACCCGCCGGCAAATCGAGCTGGATGACGGGCGCAGCATCACATTTGCCATCGACGAGCTGCGCCGCCAGGCCCTGCTGCAGGGCCTTGATGCCATCGGCAGCACGCTGCTGCGCAGCGAGCAGATCCGCGCCTTCGAACAACGCCACCTGCAAGCGAACCCCTGGCTGGCCTGAGCCGGGCACCCGGTGCCGGGCCCTCGGGCGCGGCGCCTGCATCCTCGTACAAAAACAATTTGAGGAGCCACATCATGAGCAATGCGCTCGACCACGCTGCCACCCCTGGCAGTGCCCCAACCTCCCTCGCCCGACGCCTGCTCAGCCATGAGATCGGCGTGATCCCCCTGCCCTGGTTCATCGGCATCGCGTTGACCGTGTTCTGCTCGGCGCACTTTGGCTGGCTGCCGAAAACCATGATCGGTGGCCTGGCGGTAATCATGACCCTGGGCATGTTCTTCGGCCAGCTGGGCCAGCGCCTTCCCGTGCTGCGCGACATCGGCGGCGGCGCCATTCTGTGCCTGCTGCTGCCGTCGGTGCTGGTGTTCCACGGTTTCTTCGGCAGCACCACGCTGGATGCCACGCGCATGCTGATGAAGGACGCCAACTTCCTCTACTTCGTCATCGCCAGCCTGGTGGTGGGCAGCATCCTGGGCATGAACCGCTTCATCCTGGTACAGGGCATGATGCGCATGTTCGTGCCGCTGCTGGCCGGCACCCTGGCCGCGGTGACGGCAGGCTTGCTGGTGGGGTTGCTGTTCGGTTATTCGATGTACCACACGTTCTTCTACATCATCGTGCCGATCATCGGCGGCGGTATCGGCGAAGGCATCCTGCCGCTGTCGCTGGCTTACTCGCACATCCTTGGCGCCAGCCCTGAGCAGTACGTGGCGCAACTGGTACCGGCGGCGGTGGTGGGCAATATCGTGGCGATCATCTGCGCAGGCGCCCTGGCGCGCCTGGCCATGAAAAAGCCGGCGCTGAGCGGCGACGGCATGCTGATCCGCGCCCGGGAAGAGAACGACAAGTTCAAAGATAACGAAGCGCCGGATGCCATCGACTTTCGCTACATGGGTGCCGGGGTGCTGCTGATTTGCGCGTTCTTCATCCTGGGCGGCCTGCTGGAGAAGCTGGTGCACATTCCAGGGCCGGTGATGATGATCGTGGCGGCGGTGGCGTTCAAATACCTACGGGTACTGCCCGGGCGCCTGGAAAAAGGCAGCAAGCAGTTCTACAAGCTGGTGTCCACAGCGTTCATCTGGCCGGTGATGATCGGCCTGGGCATGCTCTATGTGCCGCTGGACAGCGTGATGAACGTGTTCTCGGTGGGTTACGTGCTGGTCTGCACCTCGGTGGTGGTGGCCATGACCCTGGCGGGCTACCTGGTGGGCAATCTGTTGAAGATGTACCCCATTGAGTCGGCCATCGTCACCTGCTGCCACAGCGGCCTGGGCGGCACCGGTGACGTGGCGATCCTGTCGGCGTGCAACCGCATGGCGCTGATGCCGTTCGCGCAGATTTCCACCCGCCTGGGCGGGGCGGCCACGGTGATCGGGGCGACGTTGCTGCTGGGGGTGTTTGCCTGAATTTCGGGTCAGGGTTGAGCCCCCCTTGCCGGCTCCTACAGGTACCGCGCCGGGCTTGGGCTTGGCGTGATCCTGTGGGGGCGGGCTTGCCCGCGAAGCAGGCGACGCGGTGCCTGGCACCGGCTGCGCCGGCTCCTACAGACCGCGCCAGTTCGAGCCTCACCCCAGTGCCTGAAAATGCGCATGGAGAAACTCCACGCACACCCGCAGCTTGGCCGAGTCGGCCAGGCGCGTGGGGTAGACGGCCCAGATGTTGGCTGGCTGGCGGTAATCGTGCAGCACCCGCACCAGCTTGCCGGCCTGCAGCAGCGGCTTTACGTCCCAGTACGAACGCAGCAGGATGCCCCGCCCGCCCAGCGCCCACTGCAGCACGATCTCGCCGTTGTTGGATGACAACGGGCCGTTTACCCGCACGCTCTCTTCGCGCCCGTCACCCTGCAAATGCCACACTCCGAACGGGTTGTTACGCTCCTTGAGCACCAGGCAATCATGCTCGGCCAGGTCCTTGAGCGTTTGTGGAATGCCGCGCCGGGCCAGGTAGTCCGGCGTCGCACACAGCACCCGGTGGTTGTCGATCAGCTTGCGCGCCAGGTGCTGGGGCGGCAGGTCGTCACCGATGCGAATCTCCAGGTCGAAGCCTTCGGCAATGATGTCCACCACGCGGTCGAACACGTCCAGGCGCACCTCCAGGCCGGCGAACTTCGATGACAGGCTGGCCACCGCCGGGGCCACATGGTTGCGGCCAAAACCGAAGGTGCTGCAGATATGCAGCAAGCCACGGGGTTCGTGGCGCACGCTGCCCATCTCGGCAACGAAATCGTCCACTTCGTCGAGGATGCGCACCGCCCAGCGGTGTGCGCGCTCGCCGGCATCGGTGAGGGTGATGGCGCGGGTGCTGCGGTGCATCAGGCGTGTACCCAGGGCCTGCTCGAGCATGCGGATGCGCTTGCTGACGTAGGCCGGCGACTGGCCCAGCTCCTCGGAGGCAGCGACGAAACTGCACTTGCGGATGACCGTGAGGAAAACTCGCAAGTCTTCAGGCAGGGGCGACTCTTTACGATGTGTGTTCATGGCCTGGCGCCTTGACTGCATTAGGCCACGATTTGAAACCAAACAGGCTTTTCAGGCAACTGGGGGTGCGGCACCTGTGGGAGCATCTGCCGGTGCTGGCCGTACTGGCCTCATCGCCGGCAAGCCGGCTCCTACAGGTTCAGCACGCGCCTGTAGGAGCGGGCTTGCCCCGCGATCACGGGCCCAAGCCCGTGCCATACCGCGCAGCGTCTACAAGGGCGCATCCAACTGCCCCAACCAATACCCCACATCCACCTCATCAATCTGCTCGGCACGCAAAAACCGCTCGGCATACTGGCGATACACGCCACTGCCAAGAAACAACCGCAGCAACTCCCCGTCGATATGCCGGTCACGGGCCATGAACACCATGATCTTCACCGACTCCGAAAGGGTCTTGGCGGCCTTGTATGGCCGGTCGGCGGCGGTCAGCGCCTCGAAAATGTCGGCGATCGCCATCACCCGCTCGGGGATGCTCAGGGCATCCTGGCCGAGCCTACGCGGGTAGCCGTTGCCATCCATGCGCTCGTGGTGGTTGCCGGCAATGTCCGGCACCCGCCGCAGCTGGCGCGGAAACGGCAGCGAGCTGAGCATGATGATGGTCTGCACGATGTGCTCGTTGATCTTGAAACGCTCTTCGTCATTGAGCGTGCCGCGGCGGATCGACAGGTTGTACAGCTCGCCGTGGTCGCTGGCATGGGCCGGCAGGCGCATGTCGAAGCCCCACTGGTTGCGCGGATCGTCCTTGGCCACCGGCGGTTTGCGCGTGCCCCAGGGCACACGGTGTTCGGGGCGGTCGGCGAGCAGTGGCTCGGCCACCGGCAAAGGCGCCACCGGCACCCCAGCCAGGCGCACTTCTTCGTCGCGGGAAAGCCCAAGGCGGTTGTCGAAGTGGCGCAGCCAGCGGCGCTGGCCGATTTGCTGCAGGCGCTCGATGTCGGCTTGCTCCATGAATTCGCCGCCGATGTTGGCCTTGGCAACAAAGGCGAAATCCGCCTGCAGTTCGGTTTGGCTGCGCGTTAACGCCGCTTGCAGTGCCTCACCCTGCCCGCCTTCGGCCAGGCCTTGCCAGTAGGCCAGTTCGGCGTCGCGCCACAGCACCTCGAAGCGCATGCGCACTTCGTGAATGCGGTTGTACAGGGTCTCAAGCTTTGTGGCCTTGTCGACCACGTATTCGGGGCTGGTGATCTTGCCGCAATCGTGCAGCCAGGCGGCCACGCGAAACTCGTAGCATTCGGCCTCGGTCATGCTGAAGCTGGCAAAGGGGCCGCTGGCGGCGCCCACGGCCTGGTCCAGCAGCATCTGCGCCAGCTGCGGCACCCGTTCGCAGTGGCCGCCGGTGTAGGGGCTCTTGGCATCGATGGCATCGGCCAGCAGCTTGATCATGGCGTCGAGCAGGCGTTGCTGGGCCTCGGCCAACTGGCGGGTCTCGATGGCCACGGCGGCAGCGCCGGACAGCTCCTCGACGAAACGACGGAACGGCCCACCCACCTCGGCGCCGCTTTCCAGCTGCAGCAGCAGCACCCCCAACAACGCCTGGCTGCGGTCCCTGAGTACCAGCGCCAGGCTGCGCCCCTCCAGCGCCAGGGCCTGGGTAACCACGGCGGCGAGGTCGTGCTGGCGGCCCTCTTCCAGCGCCAGTTGCGCCGGGTACCCCTCGCCACGGCAGGCCGCCGCCAGGCGCAGTTGCGCCGGTTCGCCATCGAGCAGGTAAACCGCCCCGGCACTCACCCCGGCGGCGTCCACCAGGTGGCTTAGCACGCCGTCGAGCATGCGCTCCAGCTGGCTTTCGCGGCTGAGGGTGAGGGTGATCGCCTGGAAACTGCCGATGGTACCGGCCATGCGCCCAAGCACCTGGCTGAGTTCGCGCACCTCGCTGACCCGCGAAGCAACCCCTACCGGGCTGCTGAAATCGAAGCTGGCAAGGCCGCGCACCTGGTCGGCCAGCTGGCGCAGCGGGCGGCCGATGCGCCGGCCAAGCAAGGCACCGAGGGCCAGCAGCACGGCGATCAGCGCCGCCGTCCACAGCAGTTGCTCCAACAGCACCTTGCGCGCATCGGCCAGCAGTTCGTGGGCCGGCACGGCAATCAGCACCTGCAGGTCTTGCCCGGCCAGTTTCAGTTGCACGCGCATGCCATACCAGGTCTGCCCCGCTACCTCGTAAGGCTTGGCCCGTGTACCGGCAGCCGCGTCGGCATACAGGCCTGCGAGGCTGGGAATGCCCAGCTCGCTGATATGCGACAGGCGCACCGCCTGGCCTTCGCGCACGATCACCCGCTCCAGGTCCGGGTAGGCCACCACGTTGCCCTGGCCGTCGACCACGGCGATTTCCGTACCGGGGGTCATGCGCAGGTCGCGGCTCTCGCTGGCCAGGTCATTGACCGACACGTCCATGCCGATCACCGCGCCGCCGTCGGCACTGCGCTGAGCCATGGTCAGGCCGATCTCGCGGGTGGTGAAGAACACATAGGGGTGGGTGAGTACGGTGCCCGGCCGGGCGCTGGCCTCGCTGAACCAGGGCCGGGTGCGCGGGTCGTAGCGGTAGTCCGGCTTGAGCTGGGTGCTCAGCAGGTTGAGCGCCGGGTCGTAGAAGCGCCACTCGCCGAGCAGCGCGCCGTCAGTGCCATGGCTGACGCTTTGCACCAGGTAGCGAGTGCCGGCGGGGGCCTCGAAGCGTTCGAGCAACTGCGGGTCGCGCAGGCGGCGCACCAGCAGGAAGTCGCCGTTGGGGTAGCCGAGGTAGGCGGCGCTGAGCATGCGGTTGGCCTTGAGGGTCTCGACCAGTTGCGCAAGGCCCTGCAGGCGCTGCTGCAGGTCCCCTGCGGTCGGGTTGAAGGCCAGTAGGCGGATGCTGCTCTGGGCCGGGTCGACCAGGCGCCGGGCGCGTTCATCGATGGTTTTGCCGACCTGCTGGGCTGCATCGCCGGCGGCGGCCACCAGGGTCTGGCGCAGGCCGCGATAGCCCTGCCAGGCCAGCGCCGAGCCCAATACCAACATGCCCAGCACGATGGCCAGCGCCACCACCAGTTGCAGCGAAACGCCGCGACCCGAGCGGCTCATGGCTGAGCGCCCCAGGCTTTTACAACTGCAACATGACCCATCGACACGCAGCCCATCCCAGGTACTCCATGTGTGCGATTTCAACAGTGTAATCAGCCAGGGGGAACGTGCAGCGAGGCCGGGGGCGATAGTGGCATATTGATTGTTGCGGCTCCAGAGGGAGGGGTGAGGTTCGGTGCATTGATGCACAGACGGTGGGAGCAACTGTCTTGCTCATTTTCTAAAATCTAGCGCGCCCTCTGTAGGAGCCGGCTTGCCGGCGATAGTGCCGGCACAGGCGAATGCTGGCACCGGCTGTGCCGGTGATCGCCGGCAAGCCGGCTCCTACAGGTTCAGCGCAGAGCTCAGGCTCGCCGTTACCCTTGCACCAACCTGCAGTTCAAAGCCGCGCAACCCGCATGTTGATGGGCCACTGAACAGCGCGCCGCTGTGCAGGGTCGCCCCACAGCGCGTACAGGTCTTCGGCAAAGTCCAGCAGCAACTGGCTCTGCCCTGCCTCTCGAGCGCTGCGCACCGCCGACCAGGTGGCGATGTAACCAAGCAACTGGTCGAAGTCCCACTGCAGTTGCAGGTCGATGGCCGGGCCGGGGATTTCCTCGAACGGGAAGTCGAGGGTGGCGTAGCCGCTGTCCACCAGCTTGCGCTCGGCCGGCCAGTACGGGCCGATCTCCTGCCAGTAGAAACGCTGAAAACGCTCATCCAGGCCGGGCTCAAGGCTCAACACGCCATAGCTGACCAATGCCAGCAGCGCCCCCGGCACCGCCACCCGGCGCACCTCGGAGTAGAAGCGCGGCAGGTCGAACCAGTGGGCGGCCTGGGCGGCGGTGATCAGGCTGGCACTGCGCGACAGCAGCGGCAGGTCTTCGGCCGGGGCGCAGCGGTAGCTGACGTTGGCCTGGGGCTGGGCGTGGTCGATCTGGTCCTGGCTTGGGTCAAAGCCCGACACCGAGCGAAAGTGCCCGGCCAGCAAGCGGGTCAATTGGCCGTTGCCGCAGCCCACGTCCACTGCCAGGGCGCGGTCCGGTGCAAGCTCGGCCAGCCGTGCGGCCAGGGCTTCGGGGTATTCGGGGCGAAAACGGGCATAGGCCGAACCGCCCTGGTCGAACCAGTTGCGCACCTCACTCACTGACCACCTCCTCGGCCGCACAGGCCAGCTTGACTGCACTCAATCGCTGCGAAAAACCTTGCTGTTCCAGGGCGCTGGCGGCGTGCTCCAGCACCTGGCGCAGCGGGTGGCCAATCTCCTGCTCGAGCTGTTCGATGGCGGCGAAGGTCGCCTGCCAATGGGCTTGCAGCTTGCACAGCAGCCCTTCGCCGTGGGGCGTCAGGCGGATGAGCGATTGCCGCCCATCTTCGCCGCGCTGGCGGGTGACCACGCCGTCGGCTTGCATATGGCCGACGGTCTGGCTGATGGCGCCCTGGGTCAGGTGGGTGCAGGCAGTGACCTCGCTGATGGTCTGCGCCCCGCTGTGCAACGCCCGCAACACCGGGGTGTAGCGGGCGCGGTAGTTCAGTTGCATTTGCCGGTAATGCTCCTCGGCGCCGTGTTCTACCAGCTCGCTGACGTAACGCAGCAGCTCGCCCAGGCCGGGCGTGTTCCTCGTGTTCATGTGGTGACCTCCCCTACGATGGGGGAAAACTACATTAGCGCTAATGCAAATTGCAAGCAGCCCCGCGCAATGGCTTCACCTCGCCCCTTGCAAAGCGGTTAGCCTTGGCCTGTTCAGGTCAGTACGGACATTTCATGGCCAACCACAAGATCGAGATCCGCCGGCGCAACGTCGAGAAAATCCTGCTCACTGCCGAGCAGGTGCTTGCCGAGAAAGGCTACGGCGCCACCTCCATATCTGGGCGGTGACGCTGCTCAATGGCGGCGAGCCGCTGTCGGACCTGGCCTTCGAAGGCGCGGTGCAGACGGTGACCTGCGTGATTCTGCGGGGGATCGGGCTGGAGCCTTGAGGGCCCTATCGCCGGCAAGCCGGCCCCTACAAAGACCGCATCAACCTCGAATATTGCGCAATACCTGCAGAAGCCCCCCGCCCTTTCGGGTTGCGCGGTCGCGCTCCGGTATACTCTGCGCCCCTGCCCCTGCGGACCCGCCTCCCCGCCATGCGCCAAGCCCTGCTCATCGTCGACGTGCAATCCACCTTCAGCCCTTCGGAAAAACTGGTGGATGGCATTCGCGCCTTGTCGGCGCACATCCCTACTGTGGCCTCCATCGAGCTGCACAACGAACAGGTCACGCCGTTCCAGCGCCAGCTCGGCTGGCACCCGGCCGGCGAAGACGTGGCGCTGGTCGAGGCCGACAAGGTGTTCGTCAAGCACGGCTACGGCCAGACCGCCGAAACCCTAGCCTACCTCAAGAGCCTGAACGTTGAACGTGTGCTGGTGTGCGGGCTGCAGACCGAAACCTGCGTGCTGGCCGCAGGCTTCGCCCTGTTCGATGCCGGGCTGTGCCCGACGCTGGTCACCGACCTGACCATGGGCTCGTCGCTGGACCGTTCAGGCAAGTTGGGCATCGAGCTGTGGCAGCACCACTTTGGCCAGTTGACCACGGCGGCCGAAGTGGTGGCCGGGCTCAAGGGCTGAGCTGGCCCCATCGCCGGCTACCCGGCTCTTACAAAGGGCGGCGAAACATTAATTAAATTTAAATTGAATTTAGACTAACCCCGACACATGCTCCCTCCACGACACCCTGTGGAGCCCCAAGCATGCCCCCTGCCCCCCGTAAAGACGGCGAAGCCACCCGCCTGCGCATCCTCGACACCGCCGGCGAACTGTTTGCCGCCCAAGGCTTCGCCGCCTCCAGCAACAAGGCAGTGGCCGCCCAGGCCGAAGTCGACCTGGCCTCGATCAACTACCACTTCGGCAGCCGTAACGGCCTGTACCTGGCAGTCCTCGACGAGGCACGCCGGCGCTTTCTCGACATCACCAACCTGCAACGCATCGTCCAGGCGCCGGTGCCGGCCAGCGACAAACTGCGCACGTTGATCGAGCTGGTAGTACAGAAAGCCGGCAGCGGCCGCGAAGGCTGGCACCTGCGGGTGTTGGCCGCCGAACTGCTGACCCCCAGCAGCCAGGGCCAGGCGCACCTGCAGGGCACTGCGCCACAAAAACTGGCGCTGCTGATGGGGCTGTTCAGCGAAATCAGCGGCATCCCGGCCGGCGACCCGGCGCTGGTGCGCTGCATCCTCTGCGTCACCGCGCCCTGGGCGATGCTGCTGATTGGCCCGCGCGGCGGCTCCGGGGCGGTGCAGCAGATTCTCGGCATGCCCCACGCCGAGGTTTGCGACCAGCTTTATCGCTTCGCTCTCGTTGGCCTGCAAGACGCCGGCCGCCACCTTGCCCGCCACTGACCCAGGCCCGCCCCATGCAAAGCACTCCCGTCGAACACCCCGCACACCCGCCCATCCCCCTGCTGCTCGGCGCCCTGCTGCTGGTGATGTTCCTCGCCGCGCTCGACCAGACCATCGTCTCCACCGCGCTGCCGACCATCGTCAGCGACCTGGGCGGCCTGCGCTGGCTGTCGTGGGTGGTCACCGCCTACCTGCTGGCCTCCACCGTGGTGGTGCCACTGTATGGCAAGTTCGGCGACCTGTACGGGCGCAAGCGTGTGCTGCAGGTGGCCATCGTGTTGTTCCTGGCCGGTTCCGTGCTGTGCGGCATGGCCCAGAACATGACCGAGCTGGTACTGCTGCGCGCCCTGCAGGGCCTGGGTGGCGGCGGCCTGATGGTAGTGGCCATGGCGGCGGTGGGCGATGTCATCCCGCCGGCCGAGCGCGGCCGCTACCAGGGCCTGTTCGGCGGGGTGTTCGGCCTGGCCACGGTGGTCGGGCCGCTGATTGGCGGCTTTCTGGTCGAGCACCTGTCGTGGCGCTGGATCTTCTACATCAACCTGCCGCTGGGCCTGCTGGCGCTGCTGGTGATCGGCAGCGTGTTCCGCCCGCACGTGGCGCGGGTCAAGCACGTGATCGACTACTTCGGCGCGTTCTTTCTCACCCTGACCTTGAGCGGCGTGGTGCTGCTCACCAGCCTTGGCGGCAACCTGCTTCCGTGGGCCTCTTTGGATGTGCTGTGCCTGGCGCTGTTCAGCCTGATCGGCCTGTTCGGCTTCATCTACGAGCAGCGCCGCGCGGTGGAGCCGATCATGCCGCTGCACCTGTTCCGCCACCGCACCTTCGTGCTGGCCGGGTTGATCGGGTTCATCGTCGGCGTGTCGCTGTTCGGTGCGGTGACCTTCCTGCCGCTGTACCTGCAGGTGGTGAAAAACGCCACCCCCACCGGCGCCGGCTTGCAGATGCTGCCCTTGATGGGTGGGCTGCTGGTGGTCTCGGCGGTGACCGGGCGGCTGATCAGCCGCTGGGGGCGCTACCGCCTGTTCCCGATCATCGGCACCTTGCTGCAGGCCATCGCCCTGGCCCTGCTCAGCCGCCTGCAACTGGATACCCCGACCTTGACCCTGAACCTGTACATGGGCCTGCTGGGCGCGGGCCTGGGCATGGTCATGCAGGTGCTGGTGCTGGCGGTGCAAAACAGCGTGGAGCCGCGGCACATGGGCGTGGCCACCTCAGGGGCGACGCTGTTTCGCACCATCGGCGGCACCATTGGCGTTTCGGTGTTCGGCGCGCTGTTTTCGCACACCTTGCTGGCGCGCCTGGCAGACAGCTTCCCGGCCGGCAGCGCGGCGCCGGTCACTCTGTCGCCGGACCAGGTACATGCCTTGGCAGCGCCTGAACAGCAGGCTTACCTGGAGGCCTTCGCCGGGGCGATGCACGAGGTGTTCCTGAGCGCTTGCGCGGTGACCTGCCTGGCCTTTGCCCTGAGCTGGTTGCTGCGCGAGGTGCCGCTGCGCAAGGCGTAGCCCCTGTAGCAGCCGGCTTGCCGGCGATGAGGCCAGCCTTGGTGACACAAGGCTGGCAAGTGTGTCGCAGGCCCCAGCCCTATCGCCGGCAAGCCGCACCAGACGCCGTCAGTGGGTCGGTGCCTTGCGCCAGGCGCAGAAGATGGTCGCCAGCACGATCAGCACTGCACCTGCGGCCATGCGCAGCGACGGCTGCTCGCCGAACAGCCACCAGGCGCAGGCGATGGCGTAGACCGGCTCCAGGGCGATGATCATGCCCGCGGTGCGCGCCTCCAGCCCGTCCAGGCTCTTGACGAAGAGGAACTGCGAAAGGCCTGTGCAGAACACCCCAAGCAATGCCAGGTTGGCCCAGTCCGAGGCGCTCAGGCTGCTGCTGCCCAGGTGGCTGAAGGCAAGCGGTGCGACCACGATGGCCACCACCACGTTCTGCCAGAACGACACCTGCATGGCATTCATGCCCGCCGGGCGACGGCGGTTGGCCACGGCCAGCAAGGCGAACGACAGGCCCGAGGCCAGGCCCCAGAGCAGGCCGACGGTGCCGCTATCGAGCAGGTCAAAGGATGGCACCACCAGCACCAGCCCGGCGGTGACCATACCCAGCAAGCCGGCCTCGACCGCGCCGATACGCTCGCGGAACACGGTCATGTCGATCAGCGCGATGAACGCCGGGAAGCTGGCAAAGCCGAGGGTGGCAACAGCCACGCCGCCGACCTTGACCGCCACGAAGAAGGTCAGCCAATGCGCGGCCAGCAAGCCGCCGGTAACCAGCAGTACGGGCAGATTGCGCCACTTGAGCGCGTCGAGCAGGCGGGTGCCCTTGAGCCCGGCGACAAAGCCCAGGGCGATGAAGGCGAAGGTGGCGCGGCCGAAAGTGATCAGGCTGGCGTCGGCCTGGATCAGGTGGCCAAGGATGCCGGTGAGGCCGAACAGCACCGCGGCGATGTGGGCAACGAGCAACGCATTGCGATGGCCGCTCGACGTGTCGGCGGCAGAAACGGAGGTAGCGATCATGGCAGTCAAGTCTCACAAAAGCGCGCGCAACCATGCCGTGGCCGGCCAGGCGCGTGCTATTGGGTTTTAGGGCTGTAGTTATATCGTGCCGGGCCGGTTGTCCGGGGCACGGGGCGCCGCAGCGTTGGAATTGTGAGGCGAGGCTGCTTACTCGTTGTACCGCGTCGGCCCGCCCTTGGCGCAGGGTTGACCGATGAATCAATTATTCGGGTTTGAGGGTAGGCCGAGCAGATTGGCTGAGACGCGTGGTTGTCTGATTACGACGCCCTGGGTGACGGTGTGCGACACCGACATGCTGGCGAGGCCGGGGCCGGCGACTCATACACGCCTGTGACACACCCGCAAAAAAACCCAGCAGTGCTGTATGGTTCGTAGCAACGCCGCGCGCTGGCCAACCTTGGCGCCGGCAACTGCTCACTGATTTTCCCGGAGACCCCATGCTGCGTGCCTTCGAACGCCGGCTCGACCCCTTCCCGCCTGATGAGGCGCCACCGCCCCCCATGGGCTTGCTGCGCTTCATGTGGGCCTGCACTCGCGGCGCCCGCGGCTACATCCTGGCATTCGCCCTGCTCAGCGCCGGGGTATCGGTCTATGAAGCCTGGCTGTTCGCCGTTCTGGGCCAGGTGGTCGACCTGCTGTCCACCTGGCAGGCCGGCGGCGATGCCGGTGCCCAGGAGGTTCGGGCGCTGTGGAGCATTGGTATCGTGCTGCTGGCCAGTGTCGGCCTGGTGGCGTTGCGCACCATGGTTCAACACCAGGTGCTGGCGATCAACCTGCCGCTGCGCCTGCGCTGGGACTTCCACCGGCTGATGCTGCGCCAGAGCCTGTCGTTCTTCTCGGACGAGTTTTCCGGGCGGGTGACCACCAAGGTGATGCAGACCGCCCTGGCGGTGCGCGAAGTGCTCTTCACCCTGATTGAAATCATCCCCGGCATCGGCGTGTACTTCATCGCCATCATCGCCTTGGCGGGTGGTTTTGCGCTCAAGCTGATGTTGCCGTTCGTGGCCTGGATCGGGCTGTTCGGCCTGGCCATGTGGTACTTCGTGCCACGCCTTGGCCAGGTGGGCCAGGAACAGGCCCACGCGCGCTCGTCGATGACCGGGCGGGTATCGGACGCCTACACCAACATCACCACGGTGAAGCTGTTCTCGCACTCCAGGCGCGAGGCGCATTTCGCCCGCGCGGCCATGGAAGACTTCAAGCTCACCGGGTTTCGCCAGATGCGCCTGGTCAGCCAGTTCGAAATCGTCAACCAGGCGCTGGTGGTGGGGCTGATCATGGGTGCCGGTGGCTATGCCCTGTGGCTCTGGCACCTGGGCGAGGTCGGTACCGGTGCAGTGGCGGCGATCACCGCCATGGCCCTGCGCATCAACGGCATGTCGCACTGGATCATGTGGCAGATGACCTCGTTGTTCGAAAGCATCGGCACCGTGCAGGACGGCATGCAGACCCTGACCCGTGGCCCCAAGGTGCAGGACGCGCCGAATGCCGGTGTGCTGCAAACCCGCGGCGGCGCGGTGAGCTTCGAACAGGTGCGGTTCAACTACAACGGCGAGCGCCAGGTGCTCGATGGCCTGAGCCTGGAGATTCGCGCCGGTGAGAAGGTTGGCCTGGTGGGACGCTCTGGTGCGGGCAAGTCGACCTTGATCAACCTGCTGCTGCGCTTTTATGACGTGGACAGCGGCAGCATCCGCATCGACGGGCAGAACATCGCAGAGGTCACCCAGGACAGCCTGCGCAGCGTGATCGGCATGGTTACCCAGGATACTTCGCTGCTGCACCGCTCGATCCGCGACAACATCGCCTACGGCCGCCCCGACGCCAGCGAGGAGCAGATCCGCCGCGCAGCCGCCAACGCCCAGGCTGATGGTTTCATCAGCCAGCTCAGCGACAAGCAGGGCCACAGCGGCTACGACACCTTGGTGGGCGAGCGTGGCATCAAGCTGTCGGGCGGCCAGCGTCAGCGCATCGCCATCGCCCGGGTGATGCTCAAGAACGCACCGATTCTGCTGCTGGACGAGGCTACCAGTGCGCTGGACTCGGAAGTGGAGGTGGCGATCCAGGAGAGCCTGGATGAAATGATGCAGGGCAAGACGGTGATTGCCATCGCCCACCGGTTGTCGACCATTGCGGCCATGGACCGGCTGATCGTCATGGATGAGGGGCGGATCATCGAGCAGGGTACCCATGCGCAGTTGTTGGCGCGCAATGGGACCTATGCGCGGTTGTGGCAGCACCAGAGTGGTGGGTTTCTGGGGGAGGACCAGGGGGTGGTCGAGGGGGTGGAATAGTTCGGGGGCGGGGTCGGGGCTTATAGTGATTGCCTTGGGAGATGTATACGCATTCATTGACGATGAGCGCTTTTAGTCACCTTTGCGCCCTTACGTAAGGGCGCAAGGGTGAATGAGCGTCACACCAGCAATATCCCCAGCGCCCTTGCCATCGCGCCGCTCCCCCATCCACTCATTGACCTTGTGCCCAAACTCCACAGGCGCCTTGCGCCCAAAACGCCGGGCCAGGTCGAGGATGGTCTGCTGCGCCAAAGCCTCCTCCATGCGCTTCTGCGCCGAAAGCATCACCGCATGGATCGCGCAGACCCCCTCGGTAGCCCAGGCCGGTGCCGAGCCCTCGAACACCGCGCAGCGCTCACGTATCTCGCGGCAATCGAAGATCTTCTTCGCCCCGTCGATGGCCGTGACGATGTCCAGCACGGTTATCTCGTCCGAAGGCCGCGCCAAACGGAACCCGCCACGCACACCCTCGGTGGCAGCAACCAGCCCGGCCCGGGCCAGTTTGGTGAAGACCTTGGCCAGGTACTCCTGTGGCACGCCCTGCAACTCGGCCAGGTCACGCACGCTGGCCTCGCGGCTATCGCCACGTTCGTCCACCAGGAACAACAGGCAATGGATGCCGTACTCGACGCCGGCACTGTAGAGCGACATATCAATCTCCGACTGGTTTTGTCGTAAATATTACGCCGTCCACAGCCATCAGGCAAAGCCCGCCATGACCACCGGTCGCCAGCACAAAAAAACCAGCTCCCCACAAAGCCAGATTCCATAAGGCCTCAAGCACAATTCCAAAGGTCACCGACCGGGCCTCGACAAAAAAACCACTTGCCGCGACAAACTACGACAAATAAAGTCGTAGTTATTCGGCAGCCGCCCAACACCCCGCCGAACACCCTCACCTCACCCTTGCGGAGCACATTCATGACCTCTCGTATCCTGATCATCGGTGCCGGCTTTGCCGGTGTATGGAGCGCCCTGAGCGCCGCCCGCCTGCTCGACCAGGCCCAGCGCGATGACGTGCGCATCAGCGTGCTGGCCCCGCAGCCGCAACTGCGCATTCGCCCACGCTTCTACGAAGCCGACGCGCACACCCTGCAGGCACCCGTAGACGCACTGTTCGATGCAGTCGGTGTCGAGTTCATCCACGGCCATGTGCAAACCATCGACAGCGCCGCGTGCCAGGTCGGTTATGTCGACGGCCAGGGCCAGGCGCAGCAGCTCGGCTATGACCGCCTGATCCTCGCCGCCGGCAGCCAGGTGGCACGCCCTGCGGTGCCGGGCCTGGCCGAGCACACCTTCGATGTCGACCAGATGGAGTCGGCGGTACACCTTGAGCAGCACCTGAAGGGCCTGGCCGCCCTGCCCGCCTCGCCGGCACGCAACACCGTGGTGGTGTGCGGCGGCGGTTTCACCGGCATCGAGACCGCCACCGAAATGCCCGCCCGCCTGCGCAGCATCCTGGGCGCCGGTAATGTGCGCGTGGTGCTGGTAGATCGCGGCACCCGCATCGGCGCAGCCCTGGGCGCCGGCATCACCCCATCCATCGTCGCGGCCAGCGAACAGGCCGGCGTCGAATGGCTGACCGGCACCTCGGTAGTGGCGGTGGACGCCGGCGGCGTGACCCTGGACAACGGCGAATACATCGCCAGCAAGACCGTGATCTGGACCGTGGGCGTCAAGGCCAGCCCACTGACCGCGCAAATTGCCGGCGAGCGCGACAGCCTCGGTCGCCTGCGGGTCGACGACCACCTCAAGGTGATCGGCCAGGCGCACATCTACGCCACCGGCGATACCGCTTGGGCAGCTGTGGACGAACTGGGCAACCACGCCCTGATGACCTGCCAGCACGCCATCCCCATGGGCCGCCACTCAGGCAACAACGCCATGGCCGACCTGCTGGGCATCGCCCCTGTGGTGTACCGCCAGCCCAAGTACGTCACTTGCCTCGACCTCGGCGAGTGGGGCGCGGCCTACAGCGAGGGCTGGGAGCGCGAGCTGAAACTGCAGGGCGAGGAAGGCAAAACCCTCAAACGGCAAATTAATTCGGTGTGGATCTATCCGCCCGAAGCAGATCGCGAGCTGGCACTGAAAGCCGCAGACCCCGCGATTGCCATAGTCTGAGCCAATAAAAGCTGACAGATCCGTCAAATTGTGACGGATCTGTCCATTTACGTTGTTACATTGAACGACTGGTCAACGATCAAGGCACCGTGCCATCATTGACGTCAAAAAAATACCTGAAGGTGAGGAAAACCTAATATCCGCAGCGCATCGAGAGCCTGGCGATCACCGCCACAAGGCCCTCACGACCATGCTCTTGACGCCTGCCAGCACAACGTCAAGGAGCATTCATGCAGTTACGGAATATGAAGATCGGTAAACGGGCCGCCAGCGTGTTTGCGCTGTTGGGTGGCCTGGTTCTGATCATGGGTTTGCTTGCACTGTATGAAACCAAACAGATGGACAGCGCCACCGACGAGATCCGCGTTACCTGGATGCCCGCCGTGGTCGCCCTCAACGACATCAGCACCAACCTCGGCCGCGTCCGTGCGGTCACCCTGCGCACAGCGCTGGACGACGACCCAGCCGAACGTGAGCGCAACGTAGCCCTGCTTGGGCGGATCAACGACGAGCTCAAGCAAGGCCTGAAGGACTACGAGGACACCATCATCGCCGCCGATGACCGTGCCCTGTTCAACGCCTTCAACAGCGCCCACCAGCAGTACTACACCCAGCAGCAGGACGTGCTGAAGGACATCGCCGCCGGCCGCGCGGCCGACGCCAAGCGCAAGATCAGCGGGCCCCTCACCCAGTACGCCGACAGCATGATGAAAGCCATGGGCGCACTCATCGCCTACAACGGCAAGGGCGCAGAAGACGCATCCCAGCGCAGCAGCAACGTGGCCGACGAGGCGTTCTCGGTGATCATCGTGTCGCTGGTGGTGATCATGCTGGCGCTGGTCGCCATTGCCACCCTGCTCACCCGCAGCATCGTCGTGCCCCTGGCCGATGCGGTAGCCGTGGCCGAACGCGTGGCCACCGGCGACCTGACCCGCGACATCCAGGTAACCGGCCGCGACGAGCCGGCCATGCTGTTGCGCGCCCTGAGCCAGATGCAACAAAGCCTGCGCGACACCCTGCGCAAGATCGCCGCCTCCTCCGACCAGCTGGCCTCGGCCTCCGAAGAGCTGCACAGCGTCACCGAGGACACCAGCCGCGGCCTGCACCAGCAGAGCGCCGAAATCGACCAGGCCGCGACCGCGGTCAACCAGATGACTGCCGCGGTGGAAGAAGTGGCCAACAATGCGGTAAGCACTGCCGACGCCTCCAAGGGCGCCGACCAGACCACCCGCGATGGCCGCGACCAGGTCAACCAGGCGCTCAGCTCGCTGCAGCACCTGGTGGATGACGTCACCGGCACCTCCGAAGAAATCGAACAGCTGGCCACCAGCGCCAACGAAATCAGCCGCGTGCTCGACGTGATCGGCTCGATTGCCGGGCAAACCAACCTGCTGGCACTGAACGCCGCCATCGAGGCCGCCCGCGCCGGTGAAGCCGGCCGTGGTTTCGCCGTGGTGGCCGATGAAGTACGTGCCCTGGCCCACCGCACCCAGCAGTCCACCGCCGAGATCGAGCAGATGATCGGCGGCATCCAGACCGGCACCGAGCGTGCGGTCAGCGCCATGCACAGCAGCCAGGGCCGTGCCAGCGGCACCCTGGAAGTGGCCCAGGGTGCCGGCCAGGCGCTGGAAGTGATCGCCGAGGCCATTGCCTCGATCAACCAGCGCAACCTGGTGATTGCCAGCGCCTCCGAAGAGCAGGCCCAGGTGGCCCGCGAGGTGGACCGCAACCTGGTCAACATCCGCGACCTGGCCATGCAGACCTCGGCCGGCGCCAACCAGACCAGCGCCGCGGCGCAGGACCTGTCGCGCCTGGCGGTGGACCTGAACGGCATGGTGGCGCAGTTCAAGCTGTAAAAAGCCATCGCCGGCAAGCCGACCGCATGCCCTTCAGGCCCGCGCCATACCTGTAGGAGCCGGCTTGCCGGCGATGAGGCCATACAAGGTGTGGCCATTACAGCCCCATTCCAAACACCACAAAACCATCGCGGGGCAAGCCCGCTCCCACGCAACCCGGTTCAATGGGCTACGTGGGAGCGGGCTTGCCCCGCAATGGTTTCAGCTTGAGTAAAAGCTACAGGTCAGTCGTTCACGCCCACTGCCCGCGCGGCCTTCACCGGCTTGCCACGACTGGCCAGGCAGTAATACAGCGGCACGGTCACCAGCAAGCCGAACAACCACGAAAGGTCAGCCCCCTCGACGATGTTGGAGTACGGCCCCACATACAGCGACGTATTGGCGAACGGCAGCTGCACCAGGATGCCGCAGGCGTAGGCGATGATCGCATGGTGGTTGAAGCGGCCATAAATGCCACCATCGGCGCTGAAGATCGAGGCGATGTCGTACTCGCCTTTCTTGATCAGGTAGAAGTCCACCAGGTTGATCGACGCCCACGGCACCAGCACCAGCAGCAGCGCCAGAATCAACCCGATGAACTCGCCGATGAAGTCGGCCGAAGCGTTCAACGCCACCATGCCGCATGCCACCAGAATGATCGAGGCCAGCACCACACGCACCTTGATGCTCGGGGTCCACTGGGCGGCGAAGGTCTGGATGGCGGTGACGATCGACAGCACCGCGCCGTACAGGTTGAGGGCGTTGTGGCTGATGATGTTGAGCAGGAACAGCACCATCAGGATCGGGCCCAGCCAGCCGGTAGCCTGCTTGACCGCGGCCATGGCGTCGGTGCCTTCCGGCACGCACAGCACCGCCACCGCACCGAAGCTGAAGCACAGAATGGTACCCAGGGTGGCACCGAAGTAAGTGGCCCAGAACGGCTTGGCGATGCCGATTTCACGCGGCAGGTAGCGCGAGTAGTCGGAGGTGTAGGGCGAGAAGCTGATCTGCCAGATGGTGCCCAGCGACACGGTGGCGACGAAGCCCGACAGGTTGAACGCGCCACGGCTGAAGAAGTCGGCCGGCAGCTCCTGGACGAACATCATGATGAAGCCGGCCAGCAACGCTGAACCCATCACCCAGGTGCCGATGCGGTTGAGGGTATGAATGAAGCGGTAGCCGATCACGCCGATGGCAGTGGCACTCAGGGCGCCGATGACGATGGCGCTGGGCATCGGCACGCTGGGGGCGATGCCGTGGATCGACTTGCCCGCCAGGACGATGTTGGAAATGAAGAAACCGACGTAGATCAGCGCGGTGAAGAACACGATCAGCAATGCGCCGTAACGGCCGAACTGGCCACGGCTCTGGACCATCTGCGGAATACCCAGCTGCGGCCCCTGGGCCGAGGCCAGCGCGATGACCACGCCGCCGAGCAGGTGGCCCAGCACGATGGCGATCAGGCCCCACAGCAGGTTGAGGTGGAACACCTGCACCACCATGGCCCCGGTGACGATGGGCAGCGGCGCGATGTTGGTGCTGAACCAGAGGGTGAACAGGTCGCGCGCCTTCCCGTGGCGCTCGGCAGGTGGAACGTAATCGACCGTGTGATTCTCGACAAACTGGTGCTGCGAAGACGGTTGGGACATAGGAATTCAGCTCGAAAGGTCGTTTTTATCTTTGTAAGGAAACCGCATCTAGGCGGCCTCTCAGCTGAAGACCATATTATGGTATTCCAAACTTTTGACAACACTGATCCCCATGAAAAAACGCCAGCTGATCCGGTTGAGCAAGCTGCAGGGCAACCGCTACAGAAGCTGAACCCCAGGTTATTCGCGGCCTTGCGCCGTTCATCGCGTAGATGGCGAGCTTGAAAATTCCACTTGCAAAATAGGTATTACGGTATACCATCAGACACATCAACGATAAAAACCGCGGACCACCGCAGCCCTTCCGAGGTACACAAGATGATCGACGCAACTGTCTACAAGAACGTCCTGGGCTCCTTCCCGTCCGGCGTAACCGTCATCACCACCCTGGACGACGACGGCTCGATCGTCGGCCTGACCGCCAGCGCCTTCTCCTCGCTTTCGATGGACCCGCCACTGGTGCTGTTCTGCCCCAACTACAGCTCCGACTCCTACCCCATACTGATCAAGAACAAGCGCTTCGCCATTCACCTGCTCTCGGGTGAACAGCAGGCCGAGGCCTATGCTTTTGCCAAAAAAGGCAAGGACAAGGCCACCGGTATCGAGTGGACGCTGTCCGAGCTAGGCAACCCGATCCTGGCCGGCGCCACTGCCGTCATCGAATGCGAGCTGTGGCGCGAGTACGAAGGTGGCGACCACGCCATCATGGTGGGCAAGGTACACAACCTGATCGTGCCTGCCGAGGCGCCCCGCCCGATGGTCTACTGCCGCGGCAAGATGGCCAGCCTGCCGGCGTTCGCCTGATTTCGAAACACCCGCTACCCCTGTGGGAGCCGGCTTGCCGGCGATGCAGGCGACGCGGTGGATGGCACCGGCAAGCCGGTGATCGCCGGCAAGCCGGCTCCTACATAGAGCGCCCGCCGATGGCGGGCGACAACAACAAGCTCCGAGGAAAACCCCATGAAATTTTCGTTGTTCGTGCACATGGAACGTTGGGATGAACAGGTCAGCCACCGCCAACTGTTCGAAGACCTGACCGAGCTGACCCTGATGGCCGAAGACGGCGGGTTCAGCACCGTGTGGATCGGCGAACACCACGCCATGGAGTACACCATCTCGCCGAGCCCGATGCCGCTGCTGGCCTACCTGGCCGCCCGCACCGACAAGATTCGCCTGGGCGCCGGCACCATCATCGCGCCGTTCTGGAACCCGATCCGCGTGGCCGGCGAATGCGCCCTGCTGGATGTGATCAGCAACGGGCGCATGGAAGTGGGCCTGGCCCGCGGCGCCTACCAGTTCGAATTCGACCGCATGGCCGGCGGCATGCCGGCTACCGACGGCGGCAAGGCGCTGCGCGAAATGGTGCCGGTGGTACGCAAGCTGTGGGAAGGCGACTACGCCCACGACGGCGAAGTGTACAAGTTCCCCACCTCCACCAGCGTGCCCAAGCCGTTCAACGCCACCCCGCCGATGTGGATTGCCGCCCGCGACCCGGACTCGCACAACTTCGCCGTGGCCAACGGCTGCAACGTCATGGTCACCCCGCTGATGAAGGGCGACGAAGAAGTGCTGGACCTGAAAAACAAGTTCCAGGCCGCCCTGGACAACAACCCGGACGTACCACGCCCGCAACTGATGGTGCTGCGCCACACCCACGTGCACAGCCCGGCAGAACCGGACGGCTGGAAGGTCGGCGCCCAGGCCATCTCGCGCTTCTACCGCACCTTCGATGCCTGGTTCGGCAACAAGACCACCCCGGTCAACGGCTTCCTCGAGCCAAGCCCGGAGTCCAAGTTCGCCGAAGTTCCGGCGTTCGAGCTGAACAACATCCGCAAGAACACCATGATCGGCACCCCTGAAGAGATCATTGCGCGGATCAAGTACTACCAGGAGCTCGGCGTCGACGAGTTCAGCTTCTGGTGCGACAACAGCCTGCCCCACGCCGAAAAGAAGAAGTCCCTGGAGCTGTTCATCAAGGAAGTGGTGCCGGCGTTCGCCTGAATTCCCTTTGCCTGATTGATTGCGGGAACCAGCCCGCTCCGCCTGGCCCCTGTGGCCGGTGTGAGCGGGCTTTTTTTAGCTGTTTGCAGCTCCGGCCCCAATCACCGGCAAGCCGGCTCCTACACGGGTCATGCGTTCCCCCTGCAGGAGCCGGCTTGCCGGCGATAGGGCCAGCCCAGACAACACAAGATTCACCGTATCAGCCGACCTTTCGTCCCCGAAGAAACAATTTTTCAGCCGGCCCTTGCACAACAGATATTATGGTATACCATCAGACAACAAGAGCTGATAACCCTAACCAGGAGCCCCCCATGAGTTTCGAAATCCGCAAGATCGTCACCTACTCCGAAGAGACCCGCATCGAAGGCTTCAAAGCCACCGACAAGCCGGTGACCATGGTCGGCCTGGCCGTCGTGATCAAGAACCCATGGGCCGGCCGCGGCTTCGTTGAAGACCTCAAGCCAGAAATCCGCGCCAACTGCTCCGAGCTGGGCGCACTGATGGTCGAGCGCCTGATCGCCGCCATCGGCGGTGCCGACAAGATCGAAGCCTACGGCAAGGCTGCAGTAGTTGGCGCCGACGGCGAGATCGAGCACGCCTCGGCCGTCATCCACACCCTGCGCTTTGGCAACCACTACCGCGAAGCGGTACAGGCCAAGAGCTACCTGAGCTTCACCAACAAGCGCGGCGGCCCAGGCACCTCGATCCAGATCCCGATGATGCAGAAGGACGACGAAGGCCAGCGTTCGCACTACATCACCCTGGAAATGCAGATCGAAGACGCCCCGCGCGCCGACGAAATCGTCGTGGTACTCGGCGCCTCCGACGGCGGCCGCCTGCACCCGCGCATCGGCAACCGCTACATCGACCTGGAAGAACTGGCTGCCGAAAAAGCCAACGCTCAATAACAACAACCAAGACGGGCCTGGGCGTGGCGTGCATACCCGCCGCGCCCGACCTTCAAGGAGCGCCCTCCATGATTCAGCCTGTCGCTGAACGTACACCGGCCGGGACCAGCTACATGGTCCAGGGCCAGGGCCAACCCGTGGTGCTGATCCACGGCGTGGGCCTGAACAAGGAAATGTGGGGCGGGCAGATCGTTGGCCTGGCCAACGACTACCGCGTCATCGTCTATGACATGCTCGGCCACGGCCAAAGCCGCGTCCCGGCTGCCGACACCCCGCTGGAAGGCTACGCCGAACAGCTCGCCGAACTGCTCGACCACCTGCAGATTCAACAAGCCACGGTGATCGGCTTCAGCATGGGCGGCCTGGTGGCACGCGCCTTCGCGCTCAACTACCCGCAGCGCCTGGCAGCATTGGTGGTGCTCAACAGCGTGTTCAACCGCACCCCCGAGCAAAGCGCCGGCGTCATTGCCCGCGCCGCGCAAGCCTACGAGCAAGGCCCCGACGCCAACGTCGACGCCGCCCTGGACCGCTGGTTCAGCCGCGAGTACAAGGCCGCCAACCCGGCGCAGGTCGCCGCCATCCGCCAGATCCTGGCCAGCAACGACCCACAGGGCTACCACACCACTTATTCACTGTTCGCCACCCAGGACATGTACCGTGCCGCCGACCTTGGCAGCATCCAGGTACCGGCCCTGATCGCCACCGGCGAACTCGATGCCGGCTCCACCCCGGCCATGACCCGCCAGCTCGCAGCCAGCATCCCTGGCGCGCAAAGCGTGGTGCTGGCCGAGCAACGGCATATGATGCCGGTGGAAGCGCCGCGCGAAGTCAACAAGATGCTGCTGGACTTCCTCAAGCAGGCCCGCACCCTCACCGAATCCGCCAAGGGGATTGTTGCATGACCCTCGTTCGTTTCCAGATGTGCATCGACGGCCAATGGCTCGATGCCCAGAGCGGCAAGACCTTCGACAGCCTCAACCCGGCCACCGCCCAGGTGTGGGCGCAGTTGCCCGATGCCGACGAAGCCGATGTGGAGCTGGCCGTACAGGCCGCCCAGCGCGCCTTCGACAGCAAAGAATGGCGCAGCATCACCGCCACCGCCCGCGGCAAGCTGCTGCGCCGCCTCGGTGACCTGATTGCCGAGAACAAAGAACACCTGGCCCAGCTCGAAAGCCGTGACAACGGCAAGCTGATCCGCGAAACCCGCGGCCAGGTCGGCTACCTGCCGGAGTTCTTCCACTACACCGCAGGCCTTGCCGACAAGCTCGAAGGCGGCACCCTGCCGCTGGACAAGCCCGACCTGTTCGCCTACACCGTGCACGAGCCGATCGGCGTGGTGGCCGGGATCATCCCGTGGAACAGCCCGCTGTACCTGACCGCGATCAAGCTGGCCCCGGCCCTGGCCGCCGGCAACACCATCGTGCTCAAGCCGTCCGAGCATGCCTCGGCGACCATCCTCGAACTGGCCCGCCTGGCGCTGGAAGCCGGCTTCCCGGCCGGTGTGGTCAACGTGGTCACCGGCTACGGCCCAAGCACTGGTGCAGCCCTGACCCGCCACCCGCTGGTGCGCAAGATCGCCTTCACCGGCGGCGCCGCCACTGCCCGCCACGTGGTGCGCAGCAGCGCCGAGAACTTCGCCAAGCTGTCGCTGGAGCTGGGCGGCAAGTCGCCGAACATCATCTTCGCCGACGCCGACCTGGACAGCGCCATCAACGGCGCCGTGGCCGGCATCTATGCCGCCTCCGGGCAAAGCTGCGTGGCAGGTTCGCGCCTGCTGGTGCAGGACGAGATCTTCGATGAGTTCGTCGAGCGCCTGATCGCCCGTGCCAAGCGTATCCGCATCGGCAACCCGCAGGACGACGCCAGCGAAATGGGCCCCATGGCCACCGCACAACAGCTGGCCGTGGTCGAAGGCCTGGTGGCTGCGGCCAAGGCCGAGGGCGCCAAGTTGCACATGGGCGGCAAGCGTGCCGAGGTCGAAGGTGACGGCTGGTTCTACGAGCCGACCCTGTTCGAGTGCGACAGCAACTCGATGACCATCATGCAGGAAGAGGTGTTCGGCCCTGTGGCCGCGGTGATCCGCTTCAAGACCGAAGAAGAGGCGCTGGCAATCGCCAACGACTCGCAGTTCGGCCTGGCCGCCGGCATCTGGACCCGCGACCTGGGCCGTGCCCACCGCCTGGCCCGTGACGTGCGCTCCGGCATCATCTGGGTCAACACCTACCGCGCCGTGTCGGCCATGGCCCCCATCGGCGGCTTCAAGAACAGCGGCTACGGCCGTGAAAGCGGCATCGACTCGGTGCTGGCCTATACCGAGCTGAAGACCGTGTGGATCAACCTGTCCACCGCGCCGATGCCCGACCCGTTTGTGATGCGCTAAGAGGTAGCACGAGATGATCGAACCAGGCATCTACAAAGACGTGATGGGCTCGTTCCCGTCCGGTGTCACCGTGGTCACCACCCTGGACGCCGACGGCGCCATCGTCGGCATCACCGCCAGCGCGTTCAGCGCGCTGTCGATCGAGCCTGCGCTGGTGCTGTTCTGCCCCAACTACGCCTCGGACACCTACCCGATCCTGCGCGACAGCAAGCAGTTCGCGATCCACCTGCTGTCGGCCGAGCAAACCGCCGAGGCCTATGCTTTTGCCGGCAAGGGCAAGGACAAGGCCAAAGGCATCGAGTGGCACATGAGCGAGCTGGGCAACCCGCTGCTGACCAAGGCCACGGCGATCATCGAGTGCGAACTGTGGCGCGAGTACGACGGCGGTGACCACGCGATCATCGTCGGCGCGGTGAAGAACCTGGTGCTGCCCGAACAGCCGGTCACCCCCATGGTCTACCACAAGGGCAAGCTCGGCGCGCTGCCGCCGCTGGGCTGATGCCTGATCGCCGGCAAGCCGGCTCCTACACGCGACCCATGTAGGAGCCGGCTTGCCGGCGATGGGCTGCACAGCAGCCCTACTGTTTCCGGGGGCCGCGCATACCCCCTCACCTTCGGTTGCGGCCCCCATTTTTATTCCACGTGCAAGGACTTCGGCAGATGAGCAACGAAAAGTACGAGAAAGGCCTGCAGATCCGCACCCAGGTGCTCGGCGAAGACTACGTCAACCGCTCGATCCAGAACGCCGACGACTTCACCAAGCCGCTGCAGGAGCTGGTCACCGAGTACTGCTGGGGCCATGTCTGGGGCCGCGATGGTTTGTCGCTCAAAGAGCGCAGCATGATAAACTTGGCCATGATTTCCGCGCTCAACCGGCCCCACGAACTCAAGCTGCACATTCGTGGCGCCCTGCGTAATGGCCTGAGCCGCGAACAAATTCGCGAGATCCTGCTTCAAGTCGGTATTTATTGCGGCGTACCCGCGGCGGTGGACAGTTTCCGCCTGGCCCGCGAGGCGTTCGCCGAAGCCGACGCAGAGTCAACCCGTTAACAACGGGCTGTTTCGAACCACTGCAAGGAGCGCCACGGTTCGTGGCTCTTCGCGATGTTGGCGCAACAGCCTCATAAAAGAGCGCACCTGATGAAACGCCAGCCACTCGACGACAGCTTCAAGGTCAACCGCAACCCCGTCACCCTTCGTGAAATCGTGCTCGACAAACTGCGCAGCGCGATCATGAACTTCCACCTGCTGCCAGGCGACCGCCTGGTCGAGCGCGACCTGTGCGACCGCCTCGGCGTCAGCCGTACTTCGGTGCGTGAGGCCCTGCGCCACCTCGAATCCGAAGGCCTGGTGGAATTTGCCGACGCCAAGGGCCCGCGGGTGGCCATCATCACCCTGGAAGACGCCCGCGACATCTACGAGCTGCGCTGCGTGCTCGAAGGCCTGATCGTCCAGCTGTTCACCCTCAACGCCAAGAGCAAGGACATCCGCGCCCTGGAGCGCGCCCTTGAAGTGAACCGCGAGGCGCTCGAAGAAGGCGAACTGGCCCAGGTGCTGGACTCGGTGCAAGGCTTCTACGACGTGCTGCTCGAAGGCTCCGGCAACCAGGTGGCGGCGCAGCAGCTGCGCCAGCTGCAGGCACGCATCAGCTACCTGCGCGCCACCTCGGTTTCGCAAGAAAACCGCCGTGGCGCCAGCAACCGCGAGATGGAAAAGATCGTCGAGGCCATCAAGGGCGGCGACCCGATGGTGGCGCACCAGGCCTCGGTCGACCACGTGCGCGCCGCTGCAAAAGTGGCACTGGATTACCTGCGCCAGAAGCAGGACGACAACGCCAAGGTCCGCGAAATCGTCGCTCCCCTGCCCCTCAAGGACCCCCGCATAGGCCGCTGACCATGCCCACCGCCCCGCGCTACTGCCCGCACTGCACCACAGAACTGGCCCGGGGCGTCCCCACAGGCGACACCCACGAACGCCTGCACTGCACCGGCTGCGGCTACATCCATTACATCAACCCGAAGATCATCGCCGGCTGCATCATCGAGCGCGATGGCAAGTACCTGTTGTGCCAGCGCGCCATCCCCCCGCGCCCCGGCACTTGGACCCTGCCCGCAGGCTTCATGGAAGCCGGCGAAACCACCGAGCAGGCGGCCCTGCGCGAGGTATGGGAAGAAAGCGGCGTACGCGCCGAAATCGTCTCGCCCTACTCGATCTTCAGCGTGCCGAACATCAGCGAGGTGTACATCATCTTCCGCGCCATCGCCACCGAAGAGACCGGGCAGTACGGGCCTGAGACGATGGCCTACAAGTTCTTCGAACCGGACGAGATTCCGTGGGAAGAGATCTACTACCCGGCGATTCGGCAGATTCTCGAGCGGTACATTCTGGAGCGCCAGGCGGGGGTGTATGGCATCTATATGGGCAATGACGACAGCGGCAAGGTGCATTTCATACGTTGAGACCAGACGCGCCCCTCCGTAGGAGCCGGCTTGCCGGCGATGGGGCCAGGCCTGCCATTCGCGAAAACGGCCACTGACGCCATCGCCGGCAAGCCGGCTCCTACAGGTAACAGCACGGCTCGCCACAACAAATCACTCGCCAACCCGCCCGTCTGGGTGCACCCTGACACCCTGCACACGCAAAAGGACCGGCAAACCCATCATGGCGAAATGGCTAGAAGGCGGCGGGCTCATGGCCGAGCGCATCCGCAACCACGACTGGGCCAACACCCCACTCGGCCCGCTGGACAGCTGGCCCGACGTGCTCAAGACCACCGTCGCCCTGTGCCTGGCTTCGCGCTTCCCCCAGGCGGTGCTGTGGGGCAACTCACTGATCACCCTGCACAACGACGCCTTCTCGCAGATTCTCGGCGACAAGCCGCTGGCCCTGGGGCGGCCGTTCAGCCATGTGTGGCAGGAGGCCTGGAGCGATATCGAGCACATGGCCCAGCGCGCCCTCAAGGGCGAGGCGGTGTTCATCGAAGACTTCCCGCTGCTGATCGAACGCCACGGTAGCCCTGAGCGGGCCTACTTCACCTTCTGCTACAGCCCTATCCGCGACCATGCCGGCGAGGTGGTGGGCATGCTCGACACGGTCACCGAAACCACCGCCAGCGTGGTCGCCAACCGCCGCCTGAACTTCCTCGACAGCCTCGGCCGCGCCGCCGCCAACGCCACCGACCCCGAACGCATCATGGCCACCACCACGCAACTGCTGGGCGAGCACCTGCAGCTGTCCAGTTGCGCCTATGCGGTGATGGACGCCGACCAGGACGGTTTCACCATTTGCGGCGACTGGGTGGCGCCGGGCTCGCCGCGCCTGCTCGGCCAGTACCACCTGGCCGACTTCGGCCGCCTGGCGGTC
Source organism: Pseudomonas fakonensis (assembly GCF_019139895.1). Taxonomy (GTDB): domain Bacteria; phylum Pseudomonadota; class Gammaproteobacteria; order Pseudomonadales; family Pseudomonadaceae; genus Aquipseudomonas; species Aquipseudomonas fakonensis. The sequence goes on from NZ_CP077076.1 coordinate 3,682,203, forward strand.
AGCCGCCTGCGCGCCGGCCTGGCGCTGGTGATCGACAACAACCTGGCGCAGTTGCCGGCCCGCGCCTCGGCCACCTTCCAGGCCATGGGCATCACCGCCACCATTTGCATGCCGCTGATCAAGGAGGGCCGGCTGACCGCGCTGATGGCCATCCACGACAAGGCGCCGCGGGCCTGGACCCGCTACGAGCAAACCCTCATCAGCGAAGTCACCGAACGCTGCTGGGCGCACATTCAGCGGGTGCAGGCCCATGCCGAGGTGCGCGAGACGATGTCGGCCCTCGAAGCGCTCAACGCCACCCTCGAGCAGCGCGTAGAAGAGCGCACCAGCCAGTTGCTGCACACCGAAGCCGTATTGCGCCAGACGCAAAAGCTCGAAGCCATCGGCCAGCTCACCGGCGGGGTGGCCCACGACTTCAACAACCTGCTGACCATCATTCGCTCGTCGCTGCACTTTTTGCAGCGCCCCGACCTGGACGAGACCCGCCGCAGCCGCTACCTCAAGACCATGGCCGACACCGTCGACCGCGGCGCCAAGCTCACCGGCCAATTGCTCGCCTTCGCCCGCCGCCAGGCCCTGAGCCCGCAGGTGTTCGAAGCCGGCCCACGGCTCGAGGCCATGGCCGAGATGCTCGACAGCGCCACCGGCGCGCGGGTGCAGGTGCAACTGGAGCTGCCGGCTACGCCCTGCCACGTGCACGCCGACCTGGGCCAGCTGGAAACCGCAGTGATCAACCTGATGATCAACGCCCGCGATGCCATGGCCGGCGAAGGCACCCTGCGCCTGCGCCTGGAGGCCGGCCGGCCATTGCCGGCCATGCGCGACCAGCCGGCCCAGGCCGGGCCATTCGCGGCCATTTCGGTGATCGACGGCGGCGTCGGCATTGCCGAGCACCTGCTCGAGCGCATTTTCGACCCTTTCTTCACCACCAAGGCCGCCGGCCACGGCACCGGGCTGGGGTTGTCGCAAGTGTTCGGCTTCGCCCGCCAGTCCGGCGGCGACGTGCAGGTGAACAGCGTCGAGGGCCAGGGCACCACCTTCACCCTGTACCTGCCGCAGGTGGCCCAGGCCGCCAGCGAGCCGCCCTGCCCCGACACCACGCCCGCCCCCCACGGCCAGCGCCGGCGCATCCTGGTGGTGGAAGACAACGCCGATGTCGGCAGCTTCACCGCGCAGATACTGCGCGACCACGGCTACCAGATCAGCTGGGCGACCAGCGCCGAAGACGCCCTGGCGCAGATCGCCAGCGCCGAGAGTGCCTTCGATGCGGTGTTTTCCGATGTGGTGATGCCCGGTATCGGCGGCCTGGCGCTGGGCCGCGAACTGCGCCGCAGCCACCCGCAACTGCCGGTGATCCTCACCTCCGGCTACAGCGAGGCGATCGCCGAAGGCGGCCACCAGGGCTTCGAATTCCTGGCCAAGCCGTATTCCGCCGAGCAGGTGTGCAGCGTGCTGGGCAAGGTGCTGGGCGAAACCTTTATTCCGACGGCGCGCTGAACTTCTTCACATCGATGGCCGGGGCGACAAACTCCGGCCCCTGCCCGGTCGGGCGCCAGCGCACGTTGCTCAAACCGTAGCGCTCGGCCATCGGCCGGCTGACCTTGCGTACCTTTTGCTGGCCAAAGCGCGGGATGATGCCCACCCCGGCATCGCAACTGGCCCAGTGCCAGGCCTCGGCATTGTCCATGCGCTCCAGGCGAATGATGAAGGTGCGGTACTGCCCATGGATTTCATACTCGACCACATACAACTGCTGCCCTGCCATTGCTCGCCTCCTCGAACGTCGCAAGCTATGGAGCCTGGCCGATTGCGGAAAATTCATTCGGATTTTCAGGAGGCAACTGCCTCGTGATGCCTGCACCGGCCTCATCGCCTGCCAACTCCTGCAGGAGCGGCCTTGCCGGGGTGCTGCCTGGCCGCAGAGGGGTGCGCAGCAGCCCCGGGATCTGAGTATTCATGCCGGATTGTTGAGGCCGTGTAGCTGTGGACATTCAGTGTTTCAGGCCTAACTCGGCATCGTCCATCAGCGCCTTGGCCAAGGCGCTGAGGTAGTGCGCGGCCCAGACCATCTTCGGGTCTTCATCCATTACCCCCACCAGGGTCAGGTGGCTGACATAGCCCATCAACTCCGAGGCCTGTTCGCGGGCGTGGTTGCAGGGGATGCCGGGTTCGATGCGAAACAGCGGCTGTGGGTTGCTTTCACCCTGGCTGAAGCGGGTCTTGCCGGGGGTGGTGCGGGGGGTGTCCATGGTCATTTGCCTGTCTCCCTGGGTTTCATCCAAGGGCCCTATCACCTGTAGGAGCCGGCCGGCGATAGGGCCAAACCTGCCTACACAGCCATCAATGCACCGTCTGCGGCGCCTCGGACACCTGCTGCACCTGCGCCAGCAAGGTTTCCAGCAAGGTGCGCACGCTTTCCAGCTCATGCATCGCCGCCAGCAGCAGGAACGAGCCCGGTGAGCGGGTGCTGAGCAACAGGGATTGATGAGTGACAGCCAGGGCACAGTTCACGTGCTCGGTGGTTTGCACCAGGGTGTCTTCGAACAGGTGGGGATGGGGTGGATCGGGGACAATCTTCAGCATGCTCGTACTCCAACAATGATGGGGATTGAGCTGTCAGCTGAACTGCTGTCAAACAGTCGGGTGGCAGCTGTACGCGGGTTGACAGACCGAGATTGTTGGCACTCGGCGCACACTGAGGTGCCCACGCGTACAGCTGCCATAAAGCATTTGCACGAGAGGACAACAATCGACGGTCTGTCAAAACCGGCCGCTGAATTTGCAGCGGCTGGCCGAGACTAGTGACCGACGCGGGCTCGGGCAATGGCAATACGGGTGGAAAAGCTTGTTTGGGAAACGTCCTACAGGGAATAGGGAAAGTCTGATGAATCGGGGTTGGCGGGAGGCCCTGAAAATTCTTGGATGCGATCGCGTGAGGGCTTACAGGTGCCCGCTGCAAACCTGTCGGCAAGCACCTGTAAGCCCTGATGCAGAGATTGACACACAGGTCATGGCAAGCACCTGTAAGCCCTGATGCAGAGATTGACACACAGGTCATGGCAAGCACCTGCAAGCCCTCACACAGTCCCACCCAATCAAAGCCCCCGGCCCACCCTCACCCCGCCACCCGCGGCATCAGCTCATAAGGATGCCTCCACCCCGGCACCGCCATGATCCGCGCCTTCCAAGCCTCGATATGCTTGAACTCAGCCAGGTCGATCCCGGTATCCTCCGGCATGAACACATACCCCGCCAACGACAGGTCAGCAATGGTCAACCGCCCACCCACCATGAACGGCGTCTTGGCCAGGTGCGCATCGACAATGCGGTAAGCGGCCGTCGCCCGCTCGCGCAAAAACTGAACAACCGGGGTCTCGCCAGAATTCTTCAGGCAGAAGATAAACCGCAACGCCGCGTAGTAAGCGGTGAACTTGTGGTTGTCGAACAGCATCCAGCGCCAGATCTCGCGCTTTTCGGCCTCATCCTGCGGGCCAAACTGCCCGGTGCGTTCGGCCAGGTACTCGAGAATCAGCGCCGACTGGGTCAGGCGCTGCTCGCCGTGCTCCAGCACCGGCACCTCGCCCTGCTCGTTGACCTCGTCGCGCCATTGTTGATCACGGGTCTGGCCGTTGAAAAAGTCGACGAACACCGCCTGCCAGGGCTGGCCGGTGAGTTCGAGCATCAGTGCCGCTTTGTAGGCATTGCCGGATTCGGCGAAGCAGTGGAGCTTGTAGTCGGGCATGGATCTTCAGCTTCCTTTGAAGGATCGTTGGGGGACACAAAGCATCGCGGGGCAAGCCCGCTCCCACCGATAGCGTGGGAGCGGGCTTGCCCCGCGATGACTCTAGCGCCTGTCGCCAGGCGTACTCAACTCACTTCACGCAATCTGGAACCCATGGGCCAACGGGTCACGGTCATCGACCACGATGGTGTTGTACCCGATCACCCTTGCCCACCCCGCCACACTCGGCCGCACCGCATCGAACTCGCCCACCCGGGCTACCTCCTCGGCCCGGCAGTTGAAGGTGGTGCCGGTGATGCTCTCGTGCACAAAGGTCTCGCCCACCTTGAGCCGCCCGCGCGCTACCAATTGCGCCACCCGCGCCGACGAGCCGGTGCCGCACGGCGAGCGATCAATGGCCTTGTCGCCATAGAACACCGCGTTGCGCGCCGAGGCGCCGGGGGCCTTGGGCTTGTCGCACCACATCACGTGCTTGACCCCGCGAATGCGCTCATCCTCCGGGTGCACCGGGTGCAGCACCTTCTGCGCCGCCTCGCGCACCAGGTGGCTCATGCGCACCAGGTCGTCGGCCTTCAGGCCATCCAGGCCGGCGTAGTTCTGCTGCGGCTCGACGATGATGTAGTAGTTGCCGCCGTAACTCAGGTCCACGGTCAGGGTGCCGAGCTGCGGCACCTCAAGCTGGATGTCGCGTGCATGCAGGTAGCTGTTGACGTTGAACAGGCGCACCTCCTCGACGAAGGCACCGTTGCGCTTGTACTCGATGTCCACCCGGCCGGCCGGGGTTTCCAGGGCCAGACGGCCCTCTTCGCGGGGCACTACAAGGCCCTCCTCGATGGCCACGGTCACCGTGCCGACGGTGCCGGCGCCGCACATCGGCAGGCAGCCGCTGACCTCGATGAACAGCACGCCGACGTCACAGTCGTCGCGGGTGGAGGGATACAAGATCGAGCCGGACATGGCGTCATGGCCACGGGGCTCGAACATCAGGGCCTTGCGCACCCAGTCGTGTTTTTCGAGAAACAGCATGCGCTTTTCGGCCATGGGTACGTTGGGCAACAGCGGGCCGCCGCCGGCGACGACGCGTACCGGGTTGGCGCAGGCGTGGGAATCGATGCAGAAGAATACGTTGCGGGCCATGGATCAAATGTCCTTCTGATAGGTTGGAAAACCAGCGTGGGAGCGGGCTTGCCCCGCGATGCGGTGCCTGGCACCGGCAAAGCCGGTGATCGCGGGGGCAAGCCCGCTCCCACGCAGCCCGTCTGGTGCAGCACCTTGTAAAAATCATTGGATCAACCGCGGCTCGCCGGTCTGCGCACCGCTGGCCGCCAGGCCGTTGGCTTCGAGAATCTGCGCGATGCGGCCTTCGGCGTGCAGCTGCTTGATCTCTTTATCCAGCGCAGCCCCCAGGTCAGGTTTGTCGATGTGGTACAGGAAGGCGATCTGCGCCGGCTCCACCGACAGCGGTACCCGTGGGTCGGGCTTGGCCACTTCGATCTTGATACCGTCGTAGGCGCCCTTGCCCTGGGCGTACTTGCCGGTGCTGTAGCTGTCCACCGCCACATCCAGGCGCCCGGCGGCCAGGTCCTGGGCCAGGGCGACCGGGTTGGGGTACAGCACCACCGGCTTGTCCAGGCTGGCCTGCACCTGGCCTGCATACAAAAAGCCCGACACCGCCCCGACCCGCTTGCCGTTGAGCTGGCCGACCTCGCTGTAGCCATCGCGGGAATAAAACGCCATCTGGTCGATATAAAGCGGCGTGGTCATGCCCAGCACCTTGGCCCGGGCGGCGGTGCGGAACCAGTCGCCGATGCCTAAATCGACCTTTTTGCTCAATACGTTCTGGATCACCGCCGAGGGGTCGACGATCACCGGCACCAGGGTCAGGCAGTTGCGCTTGGCGATTTCGCGCACCACGTCGGTATCCACGCCGCCGATGTCGTTAGGGCCGGCCACGGTGGTGAACGGCGGGTAGTTGTACACCGCCACGGTCAGGGCGCCGGGCTTGATAGTCTTGAACTGCTCACTCGGGGTGCAGCTGTCGGCGGCGAAGGCCTGGCCGGCCAACAGGCAGGCAGCAGCTAGCGATGCGAGGCTGAAAATGCGCATGTCGTGTCACTCCGGTTTGTTGTGTGTGTTGTCAGGTCAGAGGTGGCGGCCAAGGCGCCGTTCGAGGTGGCCGACCACCACGGTGGCGGGCAGGCAGATCACCGCGAACAGCAGCGCGACGAGGATGAAGATCGGCATGTACTGGAAGGTGTTCGAGCCAATCAGCTGGGCTTTGCTCATCAGCTCCGGCAGCGCCACCACAAAGGCCAGCGATGAGGCCTGGAGCATGAGAATGGCAAAGCCGAGCAAGGCCGGGATCGAGATCGGCAGGCCTTGCGGCAGGATCACCAGGCGCAGGGTGTCAAGGCGGTTCAGGCGCAGCGCCTGGGCCGCTTCACGCTGGCCCTGGGGCACCGCCTCCATGCCGGCACGCAGGATCTCGCTGGTATAGGCCGCGGTGCACCAGGTAAAGGCGATGGCCACCGACACGAACGAGGTGAAGGTAAACCCCGCGGTGGGCATGCCGAAGTAGACGAACTGCAGCAGCACCAGCACCGAGGCGCCACGGCCCACTTCGATCATTGCCAGCAGCGGCGCACGCAGGGCCAGCTTGCGGCTGCGCAGGCCCAGGGCCAGCAGCAACCCCAGCGGCACGCCCAGCAGCAGCGACACGGCGGTCACCTGCAACGACTGGCTGAAGCCGCCGAGCAGTTGCGGCAGGATCTGCCGCCAGAACTCCAGGGTCTGGTTCATCGGGCTACCCTCAGGCGCATGCGTTGGTCGGCCCAGCGGCTGGCCCAGGCCACCGGGATGCTCAGGGCGATGTACAGCACACCGGCGAAGGCGAAGGTGGCCAGGCCCTGGAAGCTCACCTGGGACACATGGGTGGCCTGGAAGGCGATTTCCGGCACGCCGATGGTCGAGGCGATGGCGGTGTCTTTCAACAGGCCGATGGCATAGCTGCCAATGGACGGCAGCGATACCCGCAGCAGCTGCGGCGCGATCACATCCAGCAGCCGGTAGCGCGCCGGCATGCTCAGTGCCCGGGCCGCCTCCCACTGGCCCTTGTGCACCGCCGCCAGGGCACCACGAAATATCTCCGCCATATTGGCCGCGGTGATCAGGCCAAGTCCGAGGACCGCAGCCTGGAACGGGCTGACCTCCATAAGGCCAGTGCCGATGCCGAAGAAGATCAAGAACAGCCAGACAATCGGCGGCACCGCGCGCAGCACCAGAATCAGCGCCGCCGCCAGGGTGTCGAGCAGGCGGTTGCCGGACACCCGCATGGCGCACAGCAGCGCCCCCAGCAGCACACCGAGCGCCAGCGCCGCGACGGTGACCGCCACCGTCCACTGGATGCCCCCCAGAATGGTGACGAGCATTTCCCGGCTCATCGGTTCATCACCGCGCTGAGAAAGCGCTGCGCCCGTTCGGTCTGCGGCTTGCGCATCACCTGGGCACTCTTGCCCTCTTCGATGACCCGGCCGTCGGCCATGATCAGCACCCGGTCCGACACGCTTTCGGCAAAGTGCATCTCGTGGGTGACGACGATCATGGTCATGCCCTGCCCGGCCAGCTCCTGCATCACGTTGAGCACTTCCAGGCCCAGCTCGGGGTCCAGCGCCGAGGTGGGTTCGTCGAACAGCATCAGGCTGGGTTCCAGGGCCAGCGCCCGGGCGATGGCGATGCGCTGTTGCTGGCCGCCAGAGCAACGCGAGGGGTACTGGTCGGCCTTGTTCAGCAAACCGACCCGGTCAAGCAACTGGCGCGAGACTTCATCGGCCTCCTTGCGGCTGCGCCCCAGCACCCGCTCCTGGGCAAGGCTCACGTTGCGCAGCACCGACAGGTGCGGGAACAGGTTGAACGACTGGAACACCATGCCCACCGGCTGGCGCAGGGCGAGTACCTGGCGCTCAGTGATCGGCTGGCTGGCATCGATGGTGGTGTCGGCGACCCGCAGGATGCCGCGGGTGGGTGGGTCGAGCAGGTTGACGCAACGCAGCAAGGTGCTCTTGCCCGAGCCGCTGGGGCCGATGATGGCGATGACTTCGCCTTTGGCCACGCTGAGGTTGATGTCGTTGAGGACGGTGGTGTCGCCGTAGTCCTTGCCCAGGCCCTGGATGTCCACCAGCGCGTGCTGGCGCAGTTGGTCGGGGTGGGCGGTATTGGTCACACTTTTCAAGACGGTTTGCATCATGAGTTACACCCTTTGTTCTTTTGAAAGGCAGGTGTTCGAGATGGCAAAGCTGTTGTTCTTGTTGGGCTTGAAATGCGGTCTTGCCTGTACTGGCGCTATCGCCGGCAAGCCGGCTCCTGCAGGGGCCGGCTTGCCGGCGATTGGGCCCTCACAGGCCCGCGCAGTGATTTCAATGTAGTGACATTCCCAGGCCCACGATTGTAGGATCCAGACAACTCGCGGTACGTAATCACGCAATGTCTCGTTCAGGCCACAACAGGGCCGCCAGCGACCATTTACCGAGGCCCCCGCCCGATCATGCGCGCCGACTACGCCTTTCTCGCCCCGCTCAAACCCCCGCCCGAGGCCGTCACGCCGATACGTTTCGGCATCGTCGCCACCCCGGATTTCACCCTGCTGTCGCTCGGCTGCTTCGTCGACTGCCTGCGCCTGGCGGCCGATGAGCGCGACTTCAGCCGGCCGATCTACTGCGCCTGGACGCTGCTGTCCCACGACGATGCGCCGATCGTCTCCAGCTGCGGGTTCCCGGTGCTGCCCACTGCGCGCTACGGCGACCCTGCCGACTACGACTACATCGTGGTGCACGGCGGCCTGCTGCAAGGCACCCGGCCCTTCCCCGCCGAGCTGTACGACTACGTGCGCCGGGCCGTGGCCGCCGATGTGCCGGTGATCGGCCTGTGCACCGGCACCTTCGTGCTGGCCGAGCTGGGCCTGCTGGACGGGCGCCACTGCGCGGTGCAGTTTTCCATGGCGGCGGCGATGAACCAGGTGCACCCGAAGGTGATCACCGTCAACGATGTACCGGTGGTCAGCGATGGCCCGTTCATCACCTGCCCCGGAGGCCTGGCGGCGATCAACCTGGCGATGCACCTGGTGGCCGAACACTGCGGCCAGTCACGGGCCGACAAGACCCTGCACTACGTCCTGTCGGAGCGTGGTTTCGACGACATGCAGGCGCGCCGGCAAAGCCCGGAAAGCGGCCTGCGCTGCCTGGATGCGCGGGTGGTGAACGCGGTGGGGCTGATGCGCCAGCGCATGATCGAAACCTGCACCATCACCGAGCTGGCTGCGGCGGTGGGCACCAGCGAGCGCGAGCTGAGCCGGCTGTTCAAGAAGCACCTGCGCGCCACCCCGGCTGGCTACTGGCGGCAGATGCGCCTGAAGGCGGCGCACTGGATGGTGCTCAACAGCAGCCGCTCGATCACCCAGATTGCCTATGAATGCGGCTTTACCGACAGCTCGCACATGATCCATTGGTTCAAGCGCGAGTACGACGTCACCCCGGCGCGGCTGCGCGAGGTGCATGTGCAGATCGGCTTGTTGTAGGCCTGCGCGCCCCCTGTAGGAGCCGGCTTGCCGGCTCCTACAGGGGGCGCGGTGGCATTCAGCGCCTGAAGGCGAACATCCCGCCCAGCACCACCAGCAGCGCCCCCGCCACCAGCGACAGCTCCAGCCGCTCGCCAAAACCCACCACGCCGATCACCGAGGCGAACACCAGCAACGCATAGTTGAACGGCTGCAAGGCCACCGCCTCGGCGTACTTGAGCGCCTGCAACAACAGCAGCTGGGCGATGACCCCGGTGGTCGACAGCACCAGCATCAGCCCCAGCTCCCAGGGTTCGGGGGTGACCCACTGAGGCAGGCCGATGACGGTGGCAGCCACGGCGCCCCACAGGCCCATGTACAGCATGTTGGTGCCGAAGCTGTCGGCACTGCTGATCTTGCGGGTAAGCACGTTGAAACAGGCGAACATGCCAGCGGCCAGCAACGGTATCAACGACGCCACGCTGAACACCCCAAGGCCGGGCTTGAGGATCACCAGGGTGCCGGCAAAGCCGATCAGCCCGGCCAGTACCTGCTTGAGGCTCAGTGCCTCGCGCAGGGTGATGGCTGCCAGGGCCATGGTCAGCAGCGGGAACACCGCGTAGATCGCGTGGGTTTCGGCCAGCCCCAGGTAACGCAGGGCCAGGCCGAACACGACGATTTCGAAGATGCCCAGCAGCGAGCGGCCCAGCTGCAGCCAGGGGTGGGCGCTGCCGAACGCCGGGCGGATGCCGCCATTGAAGTGCACGAATACCAGGGCAAAGACCAGGAAGAACCAGTAGCGCACCATCACCAGTTGGGCGACGGGCAGGTGCTGGACGAGGATCTTGGTGATGCCGTCCTGGCTGGCGAAGACCAGCATGGACAGCAGGCACAGGACGATGCCCAGGCGCGGGTTGGTGGTGCTCATGCAGGGGGGCTCCGGGGTTATTGTTGTTATGGGATCGGGCGGGGCTGCTTTGCAGCCCAATCGCAGGCAAGCCTGCTCCTACAGGTCTCGCGCGCCCCTTGTAGGAGCAGGCTTGCCTGCGATTGGGCCGCAACGCGGCCCCGTTTCTCAGACTCCCGCTGCAAGCCGCCGCAACGCACACAAACACACCGCTAGGTCCTGATGCGCCCCGCCGGCATTCTTGTACAAGGTGATGTCGCCCGCCGCGCGCCGCACGCCCTGCGCCTGGCAGAGCTCGAACAGGTCGGCCTCAATACTGCCCTCGCCAATCACGCCCTCTTGCAACGGCACCGCCAGGTCGCCGGCATTCAGCGCGCCCACCCGGTCATCGGTGAACAGCCGCGCCTTGCCCACCAGTTCGCTGTCCACCTCGCGCATGTCCGGGCGAAAGCCGCCCACCACATCCACATGAGTACCAGGGCGAACGAACGCACCCTTGATCAACGGCGCCGCTGCGGCCGTAGCAGAAGCAATGATGTCGGCACGCGCCACCGCCGCATCCAGGTCACTCACCAGCACCGCTTCGATCCCCCTTGCCTGCAATTGCCCGGCCAGGGGTTCAAGCTTGGCCAGGGTGCGGTTCCACAGCAGCACCTGGCGCAACCCCGGGTGAATGTGCAGGTAGGCCTCGACCAACGCGCGCGCCACTGGCCCGGCCCCCAGCACCAGCAGCACCTCGCTGTCGGGGCGGCTTAAGTAACGGCCCGCCAGGGCGGAATCACCGGCGGTTTTCCAGGCGGTCACCGCCGGGCCGTCGCAGATGGCGCTGATGGCCTTGCTGTGTTCGTCGATCACCACAAAAGCCGCGTGCTCGGCCGGCAGCGGCGGCTGCGCAGCCAGGTTGGCCGGGTACATGGAGGCGATTTTCACCCCGGCGCCAGCGCCGGGCAGGATCACACCACGGCTGAACAGGCCGTAGCGGCTGTCGCCGATAAAGTAGTCATCGATACTCGGCCGTGGCCCGAGGTGCACCTGATGCATGGCATCGAGCACGCCCTGCCAGTCCAGGACGGCGTTGATCTGTTCGGCGGGTACGAGCTTCATCGGGGGCGGGTCCTTCGGGCGGATGGCTGGAGCGGTACATGTACCAGCGCCGAAGGGCCAGGGGATATAACGGGCGGGACAGTTTGTAGTGCGCCCCTGCTGGAGCTTACCCAGCCCTGCGGGCTGCACTGTCGCGCAGGGAACTGGTGTCGCATATGCGCCACGGTCTCTGTGGGAAGCGGCCTTGTGCCGCGATGGGCTGCGCAGCAGCCCCGGCAATCTTGCATGAGGCCTTGGGGCCGCTTCCCACGGGGACGGTGTTAAATCAATACGTTGTAGTTTGTTCTATGAGCGCTGGCTTGCCAGCGATGAGGCCAGAAGCCCCGGCGCACATTTTTTATTTCCAGGCCCGGCCCTATCGCCGGCAAGCCGGCTCCTACTGGGGGCACGACAACGCTACAAAGGCACCAACGCCGCCAGCTCCTGCGCCGAGCGGGCCTTCATCCCGCGCAGGTTGCGCGGGTACTCCACGTCCTCGCCCTCCTCGAACCGGGTGCCCACGAACTGCCCGTTGCTGGCCCGCAGCACATGGCCGCTGGCCTGGCACACGTCGCTGGCCAGGTAGACGAAGCCCGGCGCCACCCACTCGGGCCTGAGGTCGTCCGGTTCGCCCTGCTCGCCCCACATGCGCGTGCGCGCCACCGGTGACAAGGCGTTGACCAGAATGCCGTGGGGCGCGCCTTCGGCGGCCAGGGCGTTCATCAGGCCCAGTTGCGCCATCTTGCCCGCCGCATAGGCGGCCAGGCCCGGGCGCGCGTGGCAGCGGTACATCGCCCGGTCCGAGGTACCCAGCACGATGCGCGGCGCCGGCGAGCGTTTGAGGTGCGCCCAGGCGTACTTGCACAGCCACATCGGCGCATGCACGTTGATGGCCAGGGCGCGGTCGATGAACGCGGTGCTGGTTTGCTCGACCATCTGATAGTCCACCCAGCCGGCGTTGTGCACCAGCACATCCAGGCCGCCGAAGCTGGCCACGCAGGCTTCGACCAGCTCACGACACTGCTGCTCGTCGGTAATGTCGAGGCACAGCCCTTCTACCCAATGGCCTTGGGCGCGCAACTGCGCGGCTGCCGCCTCCACCACCTGCGGGTCGCGGCCACGGCCGTGGCTGTCGGCCCCCAGGTCGCAGAGCATCAGCCGGGCGCCGCTCGCGGCCAGCGCCTGCGCGGCGGCCAGGCCCAGGCCGCGGGCGGCTCCGGTAATCAATACAGTCTTGGTGTGGGTCATCTTGACGCTCCTTGTCCAGCCCCGAGCCTATCCAGCACGCCGGGTAAAGTTGAATACTATCGACCGTGTTCGGCGATATCCGCCTGATATCGCCGCCGGACAAGGACGCCTGCCGTGATCGAGACCCGCCTGCTGCGCCAGTTCGTGGCCGTGGCCGAAGAGCTGCACTTTCACCGCGCCGCCGAGCGCCTGCACATGGCCCAGCCGCCGCTGAGCCAAGCCATCGCCCGGCTGGAACAGCGCCTGGGTTTTACCCTGTTCGTGCGCCACTCCCGCGGCGTGCGCCTGACCCCGGCCGGCAGCCATCTGCTGGGCACTGCCCGCACCACCTTGCAACACCTGGAGTTGGGCGTGCAGCAAGCGCGGCGTATTGCCCAGGGCCAGGCCGGCGAGCTGCGCATCGGCAGCCTGGCCCTGGCGGGCCACCCGGCGCTGCTCGATGGTTTGAAGCGTTTTCGCAAGTGTTGGCCGGCGGTGCAGTTGAGCCTGCAACAGGCAAGCTCGGCACAGCTGGCGCGCCTGCTGCTCGAGGAGCGCCTGGAGCTGGCGGTGTTGCGCGACGTACCTGAATTGGACGAGCGCCTGCACCGCCACCTGTGGCGCGAAGAAGCGCTGTTGCTGGCCCTGCCAAGCGACCACCCGCAGGCCGCCCAGGCCAGCGTGGCCCTGGCCGACTGCGCCGAGCAACCCTTCGTGTTCACCCCAAGGGCGCTGGGCGGCCGCTATCACCAGCACCTGCTCGACCTGTGCCGCGCCGCGGGCTTTGAGCCGCGCATCGTGCAGGAGGCAGCGCAGTTGCAAACCGTGGTGGGCCTGGTGGCCTGTGGCTTTGGCGTGGCCCTGGTGCCGGCCTCGGCGGCCCAGGCCAATGCGCAACCGGGCGTGTGCTTTCGCCCGTTGCACGATGTGCAGGCGCCGCTGCCGCTGTACCTGGCCTGGCGTGCCGGCGACGGCTGCCTGGCCCGCCAGCAGTTGCTCGAGCTGCTTACAGGCTGAGGTTCAGCGCCTGGCGTAGCGGCTCGCCGCGCACATCATCGCTGGCGCTGACCAGGGCGAAGTTGTAGTCGCCATGGGACCAGTAGCGCGCCTCCAGCTGGCCGTCGGTGCGCTGGCCGCTGGGCATACGCTCGAAGCGCTCGCCGGGCGAGCGCAGGAACAGGCTGATGCGCTGGCCCTTGGCGTCCTCGAATACCAGCAAGGCCGCCGGCCCCGCCTCGTTGCTGAGCAGCCGCGCGCCCACCGTTTGCAGGCCGTAGCCGGTCAGGTCGGGCAGGCGGCCGACGCGGTTGAAGTGTCGGCCCAGCCAGGCCTGCAGGCGGGCCGGGTCGCTGGCCTGGATATCCAGCGCCGTGGTATCGGCGAACAAGCGGTGCGCCTGCAGCGCATCGGCCATGGGCAGTTCGATGGCGGCCAGGGTCGCCTCGCGCGCCTGCCAGCCACCCAGGCCACCGACGCCCACGGCCAGCAGCAGCACCGCAGCCGTGGCCAACTGGCGTTGCCGGCGCTGGCGCAGGCGGCGGCGCAGCGGGGCCAGGTCCAGGGCGGGGTCACTGGGGTGCTCGGCAAAGCCGGCCAGGGCGGTGCGCAGGCGCCGGGCATCGTTGCGCCAGGCTTCCAGGCGCTGCGCCTCATGCGGGTTGGCGGCAAGCCAGGCCTCGACCTCGGCCCGGCGCGCCGGTTCCAGGCGCTCGTCGACGAAGGCGTGCAGCTCGTGTTCGGTGGGGATCAGGCGTGTCATTTGAGTCTCCGCAGGGTGGCGGGCGCGGGGTTGCCGTCGGTCAGTTCACGCAGGGCGGCGCGGGCGCGCGACAGTCGCGACATCACGGTGCCGATGGGAATGCCCAGGGCCTGCGCGGCTTCCTTGTAGCTCAGGCCCTCGACGCTGACCAGCAACAGCAGTGCGCGCTGTTCGTCCGACAGTTTGGCGAAGGCCTGCAGGTCGGCCTGGGCCAGGACGATGCTTTCGGTATCGGTGCCCACCGGCTCCTCGGCCTGGCTGCGGCCAAACCAGTTCAGCCAGCGCGCGTGCAGGCGCTCGCGGCGTTTGCCGTCCAGGTACAACCGGTAAAGAATGGTGAACAGCCAGGCGCGCAGGCTTTCCTGGGTGCGCTGCTGGCTCAAGCGGCTCAGCGCGCGCTCGGCGGTGGCCTGCACCAGGTCGTCGGCGCTGGCGGCGTCGCGGCACAGCCACAAGGCAAAACGGCGCAGCCGCTGCAGCAGCTCGCGCCAGTGTTGGTCGTCCAGATCATGCATGTTCGGGCCCCGGTGGGCGGTCAGTGTAAACAGCAGACGGCGCTGAGGGGATTTTATTCCATGCAGCCGCAGCAATAGCTCCCACGCAACCCGATCCCGCAATGCCTTTGCACAACGGCGGGAATAAACCCGGCGCTGCTGCGTCGTACCGGTTCATTCCCCCTACAACGGACTGCCTGATGACCACTCCCCTGAACGGCCCCGCCAAGGCCCTGCGCCTGGCCGCCATCGGCGCCACGCTGGTGGCCCTTGGCGGGGGCTTTGCCTATGCCGCCGGCTGGGTCGGCCCGGCCAAGCTCACCCCGCAGCGCATCATCGACACCTTCGAAGCCCAGGCCGGGCACCACCCCGGCTACCGCAAGAACCACGCCAAGGGCCTGTGCGTCAGTGGCTACTTCCAGGCCAGTGGCCAGGCCGCCAGCTTGTCCAGCGCACGGGTGTTCAGCCAGCAGAACGTGCCGGTGATCGGCCGCTTCGCCATCGGCGGCGCCAACCCCTTCGCCCCGGACACCGCAGTGCCGGTGCGCAGCCTGGCGATCCAGCTGAGCAGCGACGACGGCCAGGTGTGGCGCACCGGCATGAACAACCCGCCGGTGCTGGCGGTCAGCACCCCCCAGGGGTTTTATGACCAGGTACTGGCCGGCGCGCCGGACCCGGCCACCGGCAAGCCGGACCCGGCAAAAATGCAGGCGTTCTTCGCCGCCCACCCGGAAAGCGCGGCGTTCCGCCAGTGGGCGGCGGGCTACAAGCCCAGCGACAGTTTTGCCAGCACCGCCTACAACAGCATCAATGCCTTCCAGCTGATCGACGCCGGTGGCAAGGCCCACCCGGTGCGCTGGGCGCTGGAGCCGCAAACCCCGTTCGCGCCCCTGCCGGGCCAGGTGGATGACAAGCAGTTCCTCCAGCACGACCTCAAGCAACGCCTGGCCCAAGGGCCGCTGCGCTGGACCCTGCGCCTGACCCTGGCCGAGCCCGGTGACCCGGTGGACGACCCGGCCCGCCCCTGGCCGGCCGAGCGGCGCAGCATCGATGCCGGCACCCTGGTGCTGCAACAGGTCGACGGCCCCGAGCAAGGCGCCTGCCGCGACCTGAACTTCGACCCGCTGATCCTGCCCCACGGCATCGAACCGTCCGCCGACCCGATCCTGGCCGCGCGCTCGGCCGCCTATTCGGTGTCGTTCAACCGCCGCAGCCACGAAGCCTTGAGCGAAGGAGCCAAGCCATGAGCCCTACTGCCTTCCACCCCCTGGCCCGGCTGGTGCACTGGCTGATGGCCGTGCTGATCATCGCCATGCTGTTCATCGGCGTGAGCATGGTCGGCGACCTGTCCACCCGTCACCCGCTGATGGTCGAGCTGCACAAGGCCACCGGCCTTGCCCTGCTGCTGCTGGTGGTGCTGCGCATCGCCCTGCGCCTGAGCCTGGCGCACCCGCCGCTGCCCCGTGAACTGCCGCCGATACAGCGCCTGGCGGCCGGCGCTTCGCACCTGCTGCTGTACCTGCTGATGCTGGCCATGCCGCTACTGGGTTGGGCGATGCTCTCGGCCGGCGGCTACCCGCGCCCGCTGCAACTGCCGGCCATCGCCCCCCACGACCTGCAGCTGTACGCGGTGCTGCGCCAGGCCCACGGCTGGGCCGGCTACCTGCTGTTCGCCACGGTGCTGGTGCACCTGGGCGCCGCGCTGATGCACGCACTGGTGCGCCGCGACGGCGTGTTGCGTAGCATGTGGCCGGGCCCGCTGCGACGCGGTGAATGAGCACCGGGGCAGTCCAGGCTTTGTACGAAAAGTGCCTGCGCGACGATCATGCTGCGTTGAAAACAGGCTGGTGCGCCAGCCCGGTCGGAATGCTCATTTACAACCCGTAAAGTCGAGCGCGACTCCGACCGTTCCTCGCCTGTTTTCGCCTTGCCTGATCGCCGCTCGGCGACTTTTCGTACAAACCCCAGGGTCGACAAATGTAAATAATTATTACTAACATTGGCGCTCATTTCGCCACTGCCCTGGATTGCCCATGAACGTTGCAAAGGACCCTGCCACCTTCACCCCCGCCAGTACCCTCGACCTGCGCCCACTGATGCTGGTCAGCATGGCCTGCACCCTGTCGATGATGGCCTTCGTCGCCCTGATCGGCCCCATCGCCCGCCTGCTCGGCATGGCCACCTGGCAGGCCGGTGCAGCGGTCACCGTGGCCGGCGTGGTGTGGGTGCTGCTGGCCCGGCCCTGGGGCCAACTGGCCGACCGTTATGGCCGGCGCCGCGTGCTGCTGCTGGGCAGCGCCGGCTTCACCCTGGCCTATTGGGCGCTGTGCCTGTTCATCGACGGTGCCCTGCGCTGGCTGCCGGGCGCCACCACCGCGTTCGTCGGTCTGATGCTGGTGCGCGGGCTGATCGGTGCCTGCTATGCCGCCTTGCCGGTGGGTGCCAATGCCTTGATCGCCGACCATGTCGAGCCACAGCGCCGGGCCCGGGCCATGGCCTCGCTGGGTGCGGCCAACGCCGTCGGCCTGGTGCTCGGCCCAGCGGTGGCGGCGTTGTTGGCGCGCTACAGCCTGAGCCTGCCGTTCTACGTGCTGTCGGTGCTGCCGGCGCTAGCCTTTGTGGTGCTGCTGTTCAAGCTCAAGCCGCAACCGCTGCCCCACGCCCATGCCCCGCAGCCGGTGCGCCTGGGCGACCCGCGCCTGCGCCGGCCGCTGCTGGTGGCGTTTTGCGCCATGTTCAGCGTGACCGTGTCGCAGATCGTGGTGGGCTTTTTCGCCCTCGACCGCCTGCAACTGCCGGCCACCGAGGCCGCCCAGGCCGCCGGTATCGCGCTGACCACCGTGGGCGTGGCGCTGATGCTGGCCCAGGTGCTGCTGCGCCAGCTGGAATGGCCGCCGCAGAAGATGATCCGTATCGGTGCCTGCGTTTCCGGGCTGGGCTTCGGGGCGGCGGCCTTCGCCAGCAGCGCCCCCTGGCTGTGGGCCGCATTCGCCGTGGCGGCGTTTGGCATGGGCTTCGTGTTCCCGGCGTTTTCCGCCCTGGCGGCCAATGCCATGCAGGCTTCCGAGCAGGGTGCCACCGCAGGCTCCGTGGGCGCCGCCCAGGGCATGGGCGCGGTGATCGGGCCGCTGGCCGGCGCCCTGGTGTACACCCTTGACCCGCGCCTGCCGTTCCTTGCCGTGGCCGCCTTGCTGGTGCTGCTGGGGCTATGGCCGGCATCGGCGGACAAGCGCCACTGACGCACAGGGGCGCAAGGCCTGCAGAGTGTGTTTTAATGCGTCGCCCATTATTTTTGACACCTCTGCAAACAAGGCGGCTATGGACACCGGGACACGACTCAAACTGGTGCGTGAACGCAACAACCTCTCCCAACGGGAACTGGCCCGCCGCAGCGGCCTGACCAACTCGACCATCTCGCAGATCGAGCAGAACCGTGTCAGCCCGTCGGTCAGTTCGCTGAAAAAGCTGCTCGAAGGCATCCCCATGTCGCTGGCCGAGTTCTTCAGCTTCGACGAGCCGGTGCGTGAAGAGCGCTTCGTGTTCCGTGGCGGCGAGCAACCGGACCTTGGCCGTAACGGCCTGCGCATGCTGCTGGTCGGCGCCAGCGTCGAAGGTCGGCAGATGCGCATGCTGCGCGAGCTGTATGCCCCGGGCGCCGACTCTGGCGAGCCGATCGTGCATTCGGTGGGCGAAGAATGCGGCCTGGTCACCCGTGGCACCATGGAGCTATGGGTCGATGGCCAGGTGAGCATCCTCAACGCCGGTGACGGCTACTACATCCCCACCACCCTGCCCCACAGCTTCAAGAACATCGGCCCCGACGAGGCCGAGATCATCAGTGCCAACACCCCGGCGAACTTCTGATAGCGCAATGATCACCAGCCGCGAGGTGTACCAGTGCCTGCGCGACGCCGCGCTGGGCGTTGCGCAGCAGGTGGTCGCCCAGCGGCAGCAGCTGCATATCGACGGCTGGCAACTGGCCCTGGTGCTGGACGCCGAAGGCCTGGCCAGTTGCAGCCAGGCCCGCAGCCCCGATGGGCGCCAGGCCAGCCTGGCCGACTGGCCACGCTACGGCACCAACCCGGTGGACCACCTGAGCCTGTGGGAGCGCCGGCAGATCGAGCGGTTACTGGCCGGCCAATGCCTGCTCGACGAAGTCCAGCCGGTCCTGGCCGAAGAACATCTGCCTGTCGACAAAACAGGTAGGCGCGCCGAATAAGCCCCTCTCCACTGCCTGTTGCGTTGCCGCCTTCAATGCCTCCTTGACGTCGGCACGCGCGGCCAGGGTCTGGAAGGCTTGCGCATCGAAGCCGCCCTCGGCCAGGGTACGGCCCAGCACATCGGGGTCGGACAGATTGCGCTGCTGTACCCACAACCCTTCGAACAGCACCTTGAGCAAGGCCTCGAAGCGCTCGGGTGCGTGCAGTTGCGTGCCGATCAAACCGCGCATCAGGTTCAGGGTATTGACCGGAAAGCCCAGCGGCAGGCCGAACGGCACGCCGTAGCGCTCGGCGTAGCGGGCAAGGTCGATGAACATGTAGCGCCCCTTGGCCGGCACCATTACCGGCGAAGCGTTGCCGGTAGCCTGGAACACACCGCCCAGCAGCATCGGACGGTACAGCAGGTGTGCCTGATGGCGGGCGCACAGGGCTGGCAGTTGAGTCCAGGCCAGGTAGCTGGCGGGGCTGCCGAGGTCGAAGTAGAAGTCGAGGTTTTTATGCATGGGGGTTCCTTGAATGCCTGTGGGGGTTGTGCTGCCTGGGCCGGCCCTATCGCCAGTTCAAGCCGGCTCCTACAGATGGTTCGCGATAGCCGACGTTGGCGCACGCCCCTGTAGGAGATCACCCAGCCCTTCGCAGATGTACTGCGGTCTCTGTGGGAAGCGGCCTTGCCGGGGCGCCGTCCGGTCGAGATGGGGCGCGAAGCGGCCCCAAGGCCTCGGTCTCATGCAAAATTGCCGGGGCTGCTGCGCAGCCCATCGCGACACGAGGCCGCTTCCCACGAAGACCGCGTTAAATCACTGAGTTGTAGTTTGTTCTAAGAGAGCCGGCTTGCCGGCGATAGGGCCCTCACAGGCCTACCACCGCTCCATCCATGGCCGCAGGTCGAGTTCGAACGTCCAGGCATCGCGCGGCTGGCTGTGCAGGTACCAGTAACTGTCGGCAATGTGCGCGGGGTCGAGGATGCCGTCCTGGCCCTTCAGCGCATAACGCTCAGGGAAGCTGTCGCGAATAAACGCGGTGTCGATGGCGCCGTCCACCACCACATGGGCGACATGGATGTTGCGTGGGCCAAGCTCGCGGGCCATGCTCTGGGCCAGGGCGCGCAGGCCATGCTTGGCCCCGGCGAAGGCGGCAAACCCGGCAGCGCCGCGGGTACCGGCGGTGGCCCCGGTGAACAGCAGGGTGCCGCGCTCGCGCTGGACCATGCGCCGGGCCACGGCCTGTGCGGTAAGAAAGCCTGCAAAGCAGGCCATTTCCCAAATTTTGAAGTATTTGCGCGGGGTCTCGTCGAGGATGCTGCACGGCACGTTGGCGCCGATGTTGAACACGAACGCCTCGATCGGGCCAATATCGCGCTCGATGGTTTCGACCAGCTCGGCCACCTCATCCTCCTTGCGCGCGTCGGAGCCAAAACCATGGGCCTGGCCGCCAGCGGCGCGGATCTCGTCCACCAGCGGTTGCAGCTTCTCGACCTGGCGCCGGGTAACACAGGCGATGTAACCCTCACGGGCAAAGCGCTTGGCGATCTCGCCGCCGGTGGCATCGCCCGCCCCCACCACCAGCACGACCTTTTGTTGTTCTGCCATGGACCGCTCCATTAGTGAATGATCGTTTAGTAAACGAACGCTATGCTACGATCACGCCATCGTCAAGCCAGGTGCCCGCATGCGTTACTCCACCGAACACAAACAGCAAACCCGCGAAAAGCTGTTGGCCAGCAGTGGTGCACTGGCCAAGCGCGGCGGTTTTGCCGGTACCGGCGTGGCTGGGCTGATGAAGGCCATCGGCCTGACGGGCGGTGCGTTCTACAACCACTTCCCGTCCAAGGACGACCTGTTCACCGAGGTGGTGCGCCGCGAGCTGGGCAACAGCCCGCTGGCCCGTACCAGCATCGACCGCCCGCGCCTCAAGCGCCTGCTGGAGCAGTACCTGTCGCTGGCCCACCTGCACGACGCCGAGGGCGGCTGCCCGCTGCCGCCACTGGGGGTGGAGATCGCTCGCGCCGAGCGCCCGGTACGCGAAGAAGCCGAACACTGGCTGGTGCAACTCCAGCAGGCCTGGGGGGCTACATTGGGTGACCCGCAACTGGCCTGGGCACTGATCAGCCAGTGTGTCGGCGCCCTGATGGTCGGGCGCATGCTCGCCAGCGAGCCGGTGCAGGAACAAGTGTTGCAAGCCAGCCGCACGCTGCTGGAGCAGGTGCTCGATGAGGCTGGTTAACGCACTGTTGGGTCTGTTGCTGGCTGCCCCGGCCCTGGCCGGCAACTGCCCCGAGGGCCAGTACGAGGCCTGCGTGGTGGTGTGTTTCTGCATGCCGGTGGGTGAAGGCCAGCCGGGCGATGTGTTCAAGGATGTCGAGAACATGGCCACCGCCAGCCTGGTGTTCGCCCTGCGCCAGGCCAGAGATGAGGCCAACGCCAGCGGCACCCAGCCGATCCCTTTGCATATCCGCGCCCAGCTCGAACCCTGGTACGACTTCGCCGTGCTGGACGCCGCACGTTACCGGGTGGGTAACGAACAGCAGATCAGCGCCGCCAACGCCCTGCTGCAGAACCCCGATGTGAATGCGGTGACGCTGATCGACACGGTGATCTTCCGCCGCAGCACCGACGCCGAGGACAACGTGGCGCTGTGGGCCCACGAGCTCAAGCACGTACAGCAGTACCAGCAACTGGGGGTTGAGGAATTCGCCCGACGCTACACCCGCAACTACGACGAGCTTGAGGCGCCCGCCTACAAGATCGAGGCCGAAGTGGCCAAAACCCTGCGTGAACGGGGCGCAGGCGGCGCGCGCTGAGCTTGACGTATACGTAAACCTGGATTTAGGTTAGCGCGACCGATCCTTCGAGCCGCGCCATGACCAGCCAGACCTACAGCATCTCCGATTTGTCCCGCGAGCTGGACATCACCACCCGGGCCATCCGCTTCTACGAAGAACAGGGCTTGCTCAGCCCCGAGCGCAAGGGCCTGGAACGCATCTATTCGGCGCGCGACAAGGTGACCCTCAAGCTCATCCTGCGCGGCAAGCGCATCGGCTTTTCGCTGGCTGAGTGCCGCGAACTGATCGAGCTGTACGACCCCACCGGCGGCAACCTCAAGCAGCTCAACAGCATGCTGGTGAAGATCGCCGAGCGCCGCGCCCAGCTGGAGCAGCAGATGCTCGATATCCAGCAGATGCACCTGGAACTGGACACCGCCCAGGAGCGCTGCGAGCAGGCCCTGGCCGCCACCCTGAACAAACAGCCCCACCACCGTTGACCTGCCACAGGAACCCCGCCATGTCATTGCCCCGTAAAGTGCGCCTGGTCGAAGTCGGCCCGCGCGACGGCCTGCAGAACGAAGCCCAGCCCATCAGCGTCGCCGACAAGGTGCGGCTGGTGGACGACCTCACCGACGCAGGCGTTGGCTATATCGAGGTGGGCAGCTTCGTCTCGCCCAAGTGGGTGCCACAGATGGCCGGCTCCGCCGAAGTGTTCGCCGGCATTCGCCAACGAGCAGGTGTTACCTATGCCGCGCTGGCGCCGAACCTGCGCGGTTTCGAAGATGCCGTTGCGGCCGGGGTGAAGGAAGTGGCGGTGTTCGCCGCCGCCACCGAGGCGTTCTCCCAGCGCAACATCAACTGCTCGGTCAGCGAAAGCCTGATGCGCTTCGAGCCGATCATGGACGCTGCACGCAGCCACGGTGTGCGGGTGCGCGGCTATGTGTCCTGCGTGCTGGGCTGCCCCTACGAGGGCACCGTCAAGGCCGAGCAAGTGGCCCCGGTGGCCCGCGCCCTGCACGACATGGGCTGCTACGAGGTGTCGCTGGGCGACACCATCGGCACCGGCACCGCCGGTGATACCCGCAGGCTGTTCGAGGTGGTATCGGCACAGGTGCCACGCGAGCAGCTGGCCGGGCACTTCCACGACACCTACGGCCAGGCGCTGGCCAATGTCTACGCAAGCCTTATGGAGGGCATTGCAGTGTTCGACAGCTCGGTGGCCGGGCTGGGCGGCTGCCCCTACGCCAAGGGCGCCACCGGCAATATCGCCACCGAAGATGTGCTGTACCTGCTGCAAGGCCTGGGCATCGACACCGGCATCGACCTCGACAAGCTGGTCGATGCCGGGCTGCGCATCAGCGAGGTGCTGGGCCGGGCGACGGGCTCGCGGGTGGCACGGGCACGCAGTGCACGGTAGGTCACACGGCTGTCACACAAATGTGGGCGCGAGTGTTACCGCCTACACGTCCAACAGCAAAAAATCGGGTAACAGGGAAACAAATCGACAAAATTTCAGGTGCCTGCCTTTCCGCAAAAATCACCAAGTCATTGATTTTAAAGGGTTTTAAAAAGTTGGCACGGCACCTGCTATATCTCTGGCACAACAAGAACAAAAAACAGCGACATCTAATAAAAACAACATGTAACGGCTCTGACATAACAAGAACAACACGGCAGAGGCGTAGCAAGCAGATTTTTTTGGAGTCGACGTGCTTTCCAGGGAAGCTTTCGCAGAAAAGCCCCGCAACCGGTCACAGAACAATAAAACTACCTGCAAGGTAGCGGCAGTCACGGTTGGATCACACGTTGGATGAACGCAAGTCAGCGCTCAAAAAAATACGTTTGCTCTTGGCCCCGGATAGGGGCCCCCGCAGCACCGAGGCAAAGGCCGACAAAAACAACAACAGGCCAGTCTCCAATAATAATAAAAGAGCAGGCAACAACGCTTTGAGGGGAGCTTCGGCTCCCCTCAGTGCTTCCTGTCCTCCTCCTCCTTGCGCTTCTCCTCGCTTTCCCCCTCTACCTTCTCCACCAGCAATGGCATGCTGCCCAGCACCAGCAGCGCCAGCACCGTACTCACCAACGCCGTGGCCTCGCGCCCCATGCCGGCGGCCGTGCCGATGGCGGCGGTCATCCATAGCCCGGCGGCAGTGGTCAGGCCCTTCACGTGGCTGGTGTCCTGGCCGTTACCCTTGAGAATGGTACCCGCCCCCAGAAACCCGATACCGGCAACGATGCCCTGTATCACCCGGCTCAGCGCCTGTGCGTCGGCGCCGGCCATGCTCGGCGCCAGCACGAAGAGCGCCGCGCCCATCGACACCAGCATGTGCGTGCGCACCCCGGCCGACTTGCCCTTGCTCTCGCGCTCAAAACCCAGCACCGCGCCCAGCAGTGCGGCCATCATCAGGCGCACGAGGATCTGCGTGACCTGGCGCGCGTCGGTGATGTCGGCGAATTCGGCCTGGATGGCTGCAAGGATGGTGTCCATGGGGCTCCCGAAGTGATGGCAGTGCGGTTGTAGGAGCGACTGAGTTGCTCAATTGCCAAACGCTGTGGGAAGCGGCCTTGAACAAGGCCGCTTCCCACAGGGACCGTATAACTCTCAAGCCGGCCCCTACAAAAAGCGACCTCACAGAGTGCCGCGAGTGCCACGGCAACCACCCAGCGGATGGTTGCAGCATCTGCCGCACCCCTGCGGTCCACCGCGTAACACCCCAACGGAGGCCACCCCCATGCCCGTCGAAGTCGACCCCAGCACCCGCCGTTGCACCCTGATCGGCGACCATATCCGCCTGGAGGGCACTGGCCCGGAAATCGAGATCGTCACCGACGAACAGCTACGCATGTCGGTGGCGATCCTGGCCGGTGAACGCATCCCCATCACCGAAAGCGAAGCCGATGCGCTGACTGTTGCAGGTGCGGTGGATAGCCGCAGGCACCTCAAGGCCAGCACGCCAGGCTCGGTAATCTAGGGGCTGCGCGGCAATAGAGGGCAATCTGATACGGTTTTTATCGCCGTAGCTGAGTCTGTGCTGCAAACAGATCGGCGGCCATAGTGCCCAGGCCTGATCCAGGCCTGATGAGCGATGAACCATGAGCGACCGTATTCCCTTCCGAGTCATCGAGATTGCCCCCGCCGCCGTCAAACAGAGCAAAAGCCAGCCTGGCGGCGGCATTCACACCCGCAGCTTCACAGGCCTTTACCGTAACCTGCGCATCGGCTTCGCGGGCCTGCTGTTCGCATTGTTCTTCGGCACCGCCTGGCTGCAGTGGGGTGGCCGCCAGGCCGTGCTCTGGGACCTGGCCGAGAGCAAGTTTCACATTTTCGGCGCAACCTTCTGGCCGCAGGACTTCATCCTGCTGTCGGCGCTGCTGATCATCTGCGCCTTCGGCCTGTTCGCCATCACCGTGTTCGCAGGCCGGGTGTGGTGCGGTTACAGCTGCCCGCAAAGCACCTGGACCTGGCTGTACATGTGGTGCGAGAAGGTCTGCGAGGGTGACCGTAACCAGCGCATCAAACTCGCCGCCGCGCCCTGGGGCCTGCAAAAGCTCGCCCGGCGCAGCCTCAAGCACACGCTGTGGCTGGCCATCGGCTTGCTCACCGGGCTGACCTTCGTCGGCTACTTCACCCCGATCCGCCCGCTGGCGGCAGAGCTGCTGAGCTTCGAGCTCGAAGGCGTGGCGCTGTTCTGGGTGGTGTTCTTCACCGCCGCCACCTACCTCAACGCCGGCTGGCTGCGCGAGGCGGTGTGCCTGCACATGTGCCCCTATGCGCGCTTTCAGAGCGTGATGTTCGACAAGGACACCCTGGCGGTGGCCTACGACCCGGCCCGCGGCGAAGCGCGCGGGGCGCGCAAAAAGGGCAGCGACCCGCGCAGCCAGGGCCTGGGCGACTGCATCGACTGCACCCTGTGCGTGCAGGTGTGCCCCACCGGCATCGACATCCGCGACGGCCTGCAGATGGCCTGCATCGGCTGCGCCGCCTGCATCGACGCCTGCGACGAGGTGATGGACAAGATGGGCTACGCCCGCGGCCTTGTCGGCTACAAGTCCGAGCACACCCTGCAGGGCGGCACCACCCACTGGCTGCGCCCGCGCCTGCTGGGCTACGCCGCGGCGCTGCTGGTGATGATCGGCGCGTTGGTGATGGCCTTGCAGCAGCGCCCGATGGTGTCGCTGGATGTGATCAAGGACCGCGGCCTGTTCCGCGAAAACGCCTTGGGCCAGATCGAGAACATCTACCTGCTGAAAATCATCAACAAGACCCAGCAACCCCAGCAGTACCACCTGCGCCTGGTGGACGCCGACGGCTTCGAGCTGCACGGCAGCAGCACCTTCAGCATCGGCGCGGGCGAGATGAGCGAGCTGCCGGTGTCGGTGGCGATGCTGGCCGAGCGCCCGGCCAGCAGCTCGCAGGTACTGACCTTCGAGATCCAGGACAGCGACCAGCCCGACATCCGCAGCAGCGCACAAAGCCGCTTCGTCGCGCCAATGAACCGCTGAGCCGATACACTCACCACCACCTTGCCAGTGCAGACCCCATGAAACGCTACGAACGCTTTGCCGATGACATTGCCGAACTGATCCGCACCGGGGTGCTTGGCCCCGGGGAGCGCGTGCCGTCGGTGCGTTATGCCAGCCAGACCCACGGGGTCAGCCCGTCCACAGTGTTCCAGGCCTACTACCTGCTGGAGCGTCGCGGGCTGATCCGCGCCCGGCCGCGCTCGG
This sequence comes from Pseudomonas fakonensis, assembly GCF_019139895.1. GTDB lineage: Bacteria > Pseudomonadota > Gammaproteobacteria > Pseudomonadales > Pseudomonadaceae > Aquipseudomonas > Aquipseudomonas fakonensis. Next base: position 3,708,675 of record NZ_CP077076.1, read on the forward strand.
GCTACTTCGTCAACGCCCACACCCCGCGCCCGTTCAGCGAGCCGGACACCCAGGTGCCGGCGGGCGAGTCCACCGATGTGGACGTCAGCGGCCTGGTGTTCTCGATCCTCGACTCGATCAAGGACCCGCACACCGTGCCGTTCGGCTCGGCCTTCCCCAGCCCCACGCTGTTCCCGCTGCAACGCCTGTCGCGCTCGCTGGCCAGCGCCAGCCGCGCCATGGACCCGCGCATGGTGGTCACCGACCTGTCGCCAGGCAACCCGCAGCTGCGCCGGCAGATCGCCCTGCGCTACATGGTCGGCGGGCTGATGCTGCCCATGGAGGAGTTGCTGATCACCAACGGCGCGCTGGAAGCCCTCAACCTGTGCCTGCAGGCAGTCACTCAGCCAGGTGACCTGGTGGCCATCGAGGCACCGGCTTTTTATGCCTGCCTGCAGGTGCTCGAACGCCTCAAGCTCAAGGCCGTGGAAATTCCGCTGCACCCGCGCGAAGGCATGGACCTGACGGTACTGGCGCAGACCCTGGACAAGCACCCGGTCAAGGCGGTGTGGTGCATGACCAACTTCCAGAACCCGGTGGGTGCGAGCATGCCCGAGGCGAAGAAGCAGCAGTTGGTGGAGTTGCTGCGCCGCCACCAGGTGCCGCTGATCGAAGACGACGTGTACGCCGAGCTGTACTACTCGCAGCAGGCGCCCAAGCCGGCCAAGGCCTTCGACACGCAAGGCCTGGTGATGCACTGCGGCTCGTTCGCCAAGAGCCTGGCACCGGGCTACCGCATCGGCTGGGTAGCCGCCGGGCGCTTTGCCCAGAAGATCGAGCGGCTCAAGCTGATGACCTCGCTGTGCGCCTCGATGCCGGCCCAGGCGGCGATTGCCGATTACCTGCAACACGGCGGCTATGACCGCCACCTGCGCAAACTGCGCTACGCCCTGGAAGGCCAGCAGGCCAACATGCTGGCGGCGATTACCCGGCATTTTCCGGCCCAGACTCGGGTCAGCCAACCCAGCGGTGGCTACTTCCTGTGGCTGGAGCTGCCCGAGCAGATAGACGCACTGAAGCTGTTCCACATGGCCCAGGCCCAGGGTATCAGCATCGCGCCGGGGCCGATCTTCTCGCCCACCCGGCGCTTCGCCAATTGCATCCGGCTCAACTATGGCAGCCCGTGGGGTGACAGCTCGGAACACGCCATGGAGACACTGGGGAAGATTATCAGGTCGTTTTGAAAGCCCTGCTGTGAAGACGAGGGCCGAGCGCGTGTCGTGGCCGCTGACTATAGTAAAAGCTCGCCTCGTTGGATCCACGTCATGCCCACCCCCGACTCAGCGGCCTGGCCTTCCCCTGCCGCGCATACAGCATCGTCACAGCTGGACTGGTTGTGCGAACACATGGCCGAAGGGCTGTGCATCGTCGAGCTGATAGATGGCCCCCACGGCCCACTCAGCGATTATCGCTATGTCTATGCCAACGCAGCCTGCACCCGCCATACCGGCTTGCGCAAGGTGATCGGCAACACGCTACGCGAAACCGTGCCTGGCGAGGCTGATGCCTGGATCGGGCACTACACCTCGGTGCTGCACAGCGGCGAACCCAAGTACATCGAGCAACGCCTGCAAATGACCGGGCGCAACCTGGCGCTGTCGATCCATCGCCTGGAGCCTGCCAGCGCGCGGCGCATGGCCGTACTGTTCCACGAGCGCACCGCCGCCTGGGAATCCCGCGCCGACTTGCTGCACCTCAATCAGCAGCTGGGCCAGCAAGTGGACGAGGCGCAGGCGCAGCACAAGCTGTTCGCCCAGCTGGTCGACAGCAGCCTGGCAAGTGTGATGGTGGTCGACCGCGACATGCGCGTGCTGGCGATCAACCGCACGGCGCGGCAAACCTTTCTCGCCCTGGGCCTGCCCGAACCACTGCTGGGGGTGAGTTTTCGCGACTACCCGCCGGTCTTTCCACAAGCCAAGGCGCAACTGCTGGCGCTGTGGGAGCGAGCGCTGGCCGGCGAGGTGTTCGTCGAAAACGTCACCCTCCAGATACCCCCGGCCGAGCGGCACTACGAGATGCGCTTCAACCTGCTGCGCGATGCCCAGGGCGTCATGCTTGGGGCCTACCTGTTCGCCTATGACATCAGCCAGCGAGTCGCCGAGCAGCGCCGCCTGCGCGACACCGAACAGGCCTTGCGCAATGCCCAGAAAATGGAGGCCGTGGGCCAGCTGACCGGCGGAATCGCCCACGACTTCAACAACCTGCTGGGGGGGATTTCCGGCGCCCTCGAACTTGCCGGCATGCGCCTTGACCAAGGGCGTGGCGAAGATGCACGCAACCTGCTGGGGATCGCCCAGCAAAATACCGCCCGCGCCGCGCAATTGGTGCAGCGCCTGCTGACCTTCGCCAGGCACCAGACGCTGCAACCCCGCCTGATCGACCTGCATACTCTGTTGCAAGGCATGCAGCCGCTGATCCTCACCTCGCTGGGCGAACACATCACCCTGGTAGACCTGACCCAACCCGGGCAGTGGCAGGCTTGCGTCGACCCTTCGCAACTGGAAAACGCCCTGCTCAACCTGTGCATCAATGCCCGTGACGCCATGCCGGGCGGCGGCACCCTGACCCTGGCCTGCGCCAACCTCAGCCTGTCACAGGCTCAGGGCGAGGCGCTGCAACTGCCTGGCGGCGACTACCTGCAACTAAAGGTGCTGGACAACGGTTCGGGCATGAGCGAGAGCGTCAGCGCCCGAGCCATCGACCCGTTCTTCACCACCAAACCGCTCGGCCAGGGGACTGGCCTGGGGCTGTCGATGGTGTACGGCTTTGTGCGCCAGTCTGGTGGTCAGTTGCATATCTACTCAAGCCCCGGGCAAGGCACACGCGTGCACCTGTATCTGCCCAGGCACATTGGTAGCGCCGAGGTGCCTGCGGCCGCTTCGCTGCAACCGGCGCCAGCACCTGAAAACCTGGGCGCCTGCAGGGTAGTGCTGGTGGAGGATGACCCGATCCTGCGGGTGGTGATCGGTGAGGTGATGCTGGACCAGGGCCACCAGCTAGAGGCTTTCGGTACCGGTATCGAGGCCCTCGATGCACTGCGTGAAGGCCCGGCCCCTGCCCTGTTGATCACCGACATCGGCCTGCCGGGCGGGCTGGACGGTCGCAAGCTGGCCCTGCAGGCACTGGTACTGCATCCTGAGCTGCGCATTCTGTTCATCACCGGATATGATCAGGCGCAGGCGTTGGCCGACTTCCCGTTGACCGACGCGATGGCCAGTATCGGCAAGCCGTTCCAGCTCGAGGCAATGCTTGCTGTCGCCCGGGGCCTGCTCGCCCCCTGACCTGGGCCCTGGCCCTTTCGAACATTCATGACGGACCCGTTGATGCCAGCATCGAAGACCACGGCTCAGGACGCTCTGCTGCAGCGCCTGCAGGCGCTGGAGCAAGACAACGCGCGGTTGCAGGCCGAAGTGCGCGAGCTGAAGGCAAACGTCGACGACGTGGCGCTTTACCGCTTTCTGTTCGAAACCATGGAAGAGGGTTTCTGCATCATCGAGTTCGTCGACGGTCCCCACGGCCCCGACAGCGACTACGTGCACATTCTGGCCAACGCCGCCTATGCCCGCCATACCGGCATCCCCAACGTGGTCGGCCAGTACCTGCGGCAAATGGTGCCCGCCGAGGCCGACCAGTGGATCGCACGTTACGGGCATGTGCTGCACAGCGGCGAGCAGTTGCAGTTCGAGCAGGAACTGGTGGCGACCGGGCGCGTACTGTCGGTTACCACCTTCCGTATCGAGCCGGCCGAGAAACGCCAGGTTGCCGTGCTGTTCAAGGACATCACCGCCCGTTATCGCGCCGAAACGGCGCTGCAGCAGCTCAATGACCAGCTCGAGCAGCGCGTCAGCGCTGCACTGGCCGAGCGCGGCCTGTTCGCCGAACTGGTCGAGCGCAGCGTGGCGCGGGTTCAGGTGCTGGACACCTCGCTGCGCCTGCTGGCGGTAAACGCACGCGCGGTCAAGGATTTCGAATTCTTGTTCGGGCGCAGCATCAAGGCCGGCGACAGCCTGCCCGAATGCATGACGGGCTTCCCCGACGACTGCCAACGCGCCCTGGCCCTGTGGCACCGGGCGCTGGGCGGTGAAAGCTTCACCGAGGTCATCGAGTACGGACGCAGCGGCCGCCTGCGGCATTTCGAACTGCGCTTCAACCCGCTGCGCGACAGTGCAGGCGTTGTGTTCGCAGCCTACCTGTTCGTGTATGACATCACTCGTCAGGTGGGTGAGCAGCAACGCCTGCTCAAGGCCGAAGAAGCGCTGCGCCAGGCGCAAAAAATGGAAGCAGTAGGCCAACTGACCGGGGGCATCGCGCACGATTTCAACAACCTGCTTGGCGGCATTCTCGGCGCCCACGAACTGATCCAGCAGCGCCTGCAACAGGCGCGTCTGGACGATGTCGCAAGCTTGCTGGCAACCGCCAGCCATTCGGCCAAGAGCGCGGCGGCACTGGTGCATCGCCTGCTGGCGTTCTCGCGGCGCCAGACCCTGGTGCCCCAAGCCACCGCAGTCGATGGGCTGATCCTGGAAATGGAGGACCTGGTCCGGCGCAGCGTCGGCCCGGCCATTGCCGTCAGCGTGCACTGCGCACCGCGGCTGTGGCCCACCTTCATCGACCCGCCGCAGTTGCAGAGCGCCCTGCTGAATTTGTGCATCAACGCCCGCGACGCCCAGCCAGGCGGCGGACGGATCGATATCCAGTGCCACAACCGCGAGATTGATGCCGTGCAGGGCGAAACCCTCGACCTGCCCGCTGGCCCTTACCTGTGTGTCAGCGTCGAAGACAGCGGTCGTGGCATGCCCCCGGATGTGGTGGAACGCGCCATCGACCCGTTCTTCACCACCAAGGCACTGGGCCAGGGTACCGGCCTGGGGCTGTCGATGGCCTATGGTTTCGTGCGCCAATCAGGCGGCCAGTTGCAGATCCATTCATCCCTTGGCAAGGGCACCCGGGTAGAACTCTACCTGCCCCGCCACAGCGAAGCGGCGAAACCCTCCCAGCAGCGGCCTGCGCCCGCCCTGGTGCCGGCGCAAGGCTGCGCGAGCATTCTGCTGGTGGAAGACCAGGCACCCTTGCGCATGGTGATCGGCGAAGTGCTGGAAGAAGTCGGCTACCAGGTGCGTGCCGTCGAGCATGGGCAGGCTGCGCTCGCCGCCTTGCACGACGGCTTGCGCCCGCAACTGTTGATAAGCGACATCGGCCTGCCAGGTGGCCTGGATGGCCGCCAGGTCGCCGAAGCGAGCCGGGCCTTGTTGCCGGGCCTGCCGGTGTTGTTCATCACCGGTTACGACGTGAGTGCCGCGCTGCGCGACGGCCAGTTGCCTGCGCGCACGGCGGTGTTGCTCAAACCTTTCGACCTGGCAGATATCGTCGACAAGGTGGCCCAGTTGCTGGCGATGAGCTGAGTCAGCGGCCCCCGCCCAGGTCGAGGAAGCTGCCGGTGGAATAGGACGCCTTGTCCGACAGCAGCCACAGTATGGCTTCGGCCACCTCCTCCGGCTGCCCGCCGCGGCCCATGGGCAGGCCAGGTTCCAGCTTGGCGACACGCCCTGCGTCGCCGCTCAGGGCGTGGAAACCGGTGTGGATGTAGCCTGGGCGCACGCCATTGACGCGCACGCCCTCGCCGGCCACCTCCTTGGCCAGGCCAAGGGTGAAGGTGTCCAGTGCGCCCTTGGAGGCCGCGTAGTCGACGTACTCGTTGGGCGAGCCTAGCCGAGCGGCCACCGACGATACGTTGACGATCGCCCCGCCTTGCCCGCCGTGGCGCCGGGCCATGCGCAGCAGCGCGTGCTTGGCGCAAAGCATGGGGCCGACCACATTGGTTTTCATGATTTTGAGCAGGCGGAATTCGGACATGTCCTCGACGCGGCTTTGCGTGGCGATGGTGCCGGCGTTGTTGACCAGCGCGGTGACCGGGCCGAGGTCGTGGTCGACGCGCTGGAACATGCGCACCACTTCATCTTCGACGCTGGCGTCGGCACGTACCGCGATGGCCGTGGCGCCGAGGGCGCGGACCTGGGCCAACACCGAGTCGGCGGCCTGGTCGTCGGCATGGTAGTTGATGCAGATGCGGTAGCCTTGATGTGCGGCCATTATTGCGGTGGCGGCACCGATGCCGCGGCTGGCGCCGGTGATGATGATGACCTTTTCCATGAGCCTGCCATGTGACTGGATGGGGGTTACAAGGTTAGGGGAAATGCCGGGGGTTGGGATAGGGGGGTGGGGTTTTGAGTTCGGGGTCGGGGTCGGGGTCGGGGTTTTATGGTGATTGCTTTGGGAGATGTATGCTCATTCATTGACGATGAAGGCTTTTCGTCACCTTTCCGCCCTTACGGCGGGTTACTTTGGACGGCCAAAGTAACCAAAGCCGCCTGCTCCCATCATCCGGCCCCCTACGCTGCGCTTCGGGGGTTCCCTCGCTCCGGGCTTGCTCCGGAGGTACGCGCCGACGGGCCGTCCCTGGCCCGATCGGCGCTCGACCGGCATCCATGCCGGTCGCCCTCCTACGCAAGCCCTACGCTCGGCCTCCTGAAGTCGCGATTTGTGTTGCCTGAACTATCGCGCGCTTAGAAGCAAGATCAAGAGCCAGATCAAGAGCCAGATCAAGAGCCAGATCAAGAGCCAGATCAAGAGCTGGGATGTTGGTTTAATTGTTATTGATGTGTTGTTTGTTCTGGCCCTATCGCCGGCAAGCCGGCTCCTACAGTGGAACGCGTTAATTTGGAAAACGCGTCCCCCTGTAGGAGCCGGCTTGCCGGCGATTGCAATCCTGAGGCCCCACAAATGCAACTAGCAACCGAGCTGCGCCAGCACAGGCGCCGCCACTAACTTCGCGACTTCAGGAGGCTTCACTGCGGGATTGCGTAGGTCAACCCTGAGCAACCCTACCCCGCGCCGCATGCAGCTTCTTGTAGCTCTCCACCAACCGCAAATGCCGATCAAGCCCCTCAAGCTTCATGCTGGTAGGCGTCAGCCCATGGAACCGCACACTGCCATCCACCGACCCCAGCACCGCATCCATCCGCTCGTTACCGAACATGCGACGGAAATTGCCCTCGTAGTCGGCCATCTCCAACTCGTCATCCAACACCACCTCCAGCACCACGTTCAGCGCCTGGTAGAACAACCCACGCTCGACCGTGTTGTCGTTGAACTGCAGGAACATCTCCACCAGTTCCTTGGCATCGTCGAAACGCTGCAGCACCAGGTGCACCAGCAGCTTCAGCTCAAGAATGGTCAGCTGGCCCCACACCGTGTTGTCGTCGAACTCCACGCCAATCAGCGTGGTGATGGTGGTGTAATCGTCCACCTCGGCGTTGTCCAGGCGCTTGAGCAACAGCTTCAGGTTGCGGTTGTCGAGCTTGTGCAGGTTGAGGATGTCGCTACGGAATTCCAGCGCCCGGTTGGTGTTGTCCCAGATCAGGTCCTCCACCGGGTAGATTTCCGAATAACCCGGCACCAGAATGCGGCAAGCCGTGGCGCCCAGGTCGGTGTACACCGCCATGTACACCTCCTTGCCCTGCTCCTCGAGGATGCCGAACAACGTCTGCGCTTCCTGCACGTTGGAGTCCTGCCCCTCGCCCGAGAAGTCCCACTCGACGAACTCGAAGTCGGGCCTGGCACCAAAGAAGCGCCACGACACCACACCACTGGAGTCGATGAAGTGCTCGACGAAGTTGTTCGGCTCGGTCAGCGCCAGGCTGTCGAAGGTCGGTTGCGGCAGGTCGTTCAGGCCCTCGAAGCTACGCCCCTGCAGCAGCTCGGTAAGGCTGCGCTCCAACGCCACCTCAAAGCTTGGGTGGGCGCCGAACGAGGCGAACACGCCACCAGTGCGCGGGTTCATCAAGGTCACGCACATCACCGGGAACTCACCGCCCAGCGAAGCATCCTTGACCAGCACCGGGAAGCCCTGCTCCTCCAGCCCCTGAATGCCGGCGACGATGCCCGGGTACTTGGCCAGCACCGCCTGCGGCACGTCTGGCAGGCACAGCTCGCCTTCGAGGATTTCGCGCTTCACCGCCCGCTCGAAAATCTCCGACAGGCACTGCACCTGGGCCTCGGCCAAGGTGTTGCCGGCGCTCATGCCGTTGCTCAGGTACAGGTTCTCGATCAGGTTGGACGGGAAGTACACCGTCTCACCGTCCGACTGGCGCACGAACGGCAGCGAGCAGATGCCCCGCGCCTTGTTGCCCGAGTTGGTGTCGTACAGGTGCGAGCCGCGCAACTCGCCGTCCGGGTTGAAGATCTCCAGGCAGTATTCATCGAGAATCTCGGCGGGCAGCGCGTCCTTCGGCCCGGGCAGGAACCACTGCTCGTTCGGGTAGTGCACGAACGGCGCGTTGGCGATGTCCTCACCCCAGAACTGGTCGTTGTAGAAGAAGTTGCAGTTCAACCGCTCGATGAACTCGCCCAGCGCCGAGGCCAGCGCGGCTTCCTTGGTGGCGCCCTTGCCGTTGGTGAAGCACATCGGCGACTGCGCGTCGCGCACATGCAGCGACCACACGTTGGGCACGATGTTGCGCCACGAGGCGATCTCGATCTTCATGCCGAGCCCGGCGAGGATCGCCGACATGTTGGCGATGGTCTGCTCCAGCGGCAGGTCCTTGCCGGCGATCAGGGTCTGGCTGTCGGACACCGGCATCAGCAGCGCCTGGGCGTCGGCGTCGAGGTTTTCGACCTGCTCGATGATGAACTCAGGGCCGGTCTGCACCACCTTCTTCACCGTGCAGCGGTCGATGGAACGCAGGATGCCCTGGCGGTCCTTCTCGCTGATGTCCTCGGGCAGCTCGACCTGGATCTTGAAGATCTGGTTGTAGCGGTTCTCCGGGTCGACGATGTTGTTCTGCGACAGGCGGATGTTCTCGGTGGGGATGTCGCGGGTCTGGCAGTACAGCTTGACGAAGTACGCCGCGCACAGCGCCGAGGACGCCAGGAAGTAGTCGAACGGCCCCGGCGCCGAGCCGTCGCCCTTGTAGCGGATCGGCTGGTCGGCGATCACCGTGAAGTCGTAGAACTTGGCTTCGAGACGAAGGTTGTCGAGAAAATTGACCTTGATTTCCATGCGAAGGGGTACCAGGAAGCGGGGCGGAAAATGGCCGGCATTATCCGGGATTTTTGCCAGGAAGTGTTGGCGGGTGTTCGGCGCCCGACCGCGCCCCTGACGGGCGGGTTGAGCAGCAATGCCAGTTGCGGCAGAATCCGCCGCGCAAAATACACATGGACGTTGTGATGAATGCCCTGCTACGCAAAGTCGTTGAACAGATGACAGCGCGCCCAATCTTGATCGTCACCCTGCTGCTGCTCTGCGCCTGCGAATCCGGAAGGCCCAGAGCCCACCTGACCTATCTGGACATCGAGCGCATTGGCAGCAATGACTATGTCATCCACTACAGCGCCGACATGGACCTGTTGAATGTCCTCGTCGACGACCGAGGCACCGGCCAGATCACCAACTTTCTGATCTGCTCGCTGGACGGTGATCCGCTGTTCAGCGCAGACCACGAAATCGAAAAGTCCTTCTGGGGCGATATCGGTGGCAAAGGCCGCACACCCGGGCCACCCTACCGGTTCGCCACCCGAGGCAGCCTCAGCTTGACGCTCGATGAGGGTGGCTCGCAGCGCGACCTCGACAGCACCGAACTCCGGCACATGCTGGCTCAGCGGGAGTCGGTCCCGTGCAAGGCACGGATCGCCAACTTCATCTACAAGATCTACTTCAGCCATTCGATGTGGATACCGACTGCAGATATTCTGCGCGAAATCGATAAACCCGCCTCGGCCTGGAAGCCCTTGCCAGAAACGCCTTTTTATTGAGGCTTGTGGGGGCAACCGCTGACCGCCGCCTCACCGCGTATAACGAATGACGATCCCCTTCAGCTTGCGCCCTTCTACCGACTCGATATCCCGGTCCCACATCGGCCCGCGCACATAGGCAGCCACGGGCTGGATACGGTCGTAAACCACCACCACCGCATCGCCGCCGATAGCCGCCGCCTCGCTGCGCAGCTTCTGCTCGATCGCGCTGACCGAGGCCGCAGGCTCGGTGCCGGCGCTGACCAGGATTTCGCCCAAACGCACATGGGGCCGGGTGGGTTCGCTGCGCAGGATCTCGACGTTGCCCGGCGCGGTCGGCGCCGGGTGCGGGGCGCCGACGTATTCGGTGGTGTGCGCATCGATGCTGCTGCAGGCGGTCAGCGCCAGGGCCATGGCGCCCAGCAGCATGGCGGGGATGAAACGGAGCTTGGACATACCTGTTCCTCCTTGAGTTGGCTGGTTCAAGGATGGCCCACAAATGCCCGTTCGCAAGCCCGCCTCACACCCTGAGCGGCCTTCCCGGGGCGCCGTCCGGTCGCGATGGGGCGCGAAGCGGCCCCAAGGTCTCGGCCTCATGCAAGATTGCCGGGGCTGCTGCGCAGCCCATCGCGACACGAGGCCGCTTCCCACAGGGACCGCGTTAAATCAATGAGTTGCAGTTTGTTCTAAGAGAGCCGGCTTGCCGGCGATAGGGCCACAACAGCCATACCCCCTATGCCGCCCTGCCCTGCACCCCCTCGCGCACCACCTGCGCCAAACGCCGCAACCCCTCATCCAGCAGCTCAGGCTGCACATGGCTGAAGTTCAAGCGCATATGCCCCAGGTGCCGGTCCGGCTCGGGGAAGAACGCCTCCCCCGGCATGAACGCCACATCCACCGCCAGCGCCGCCGGCAACAGCGTGCGGGTATCCAGCGGCTGCTTGAGGGTCAGCCAGAAGAACAACCCGCCCTCAGGCACCTGCCACTCGGCAAGGTCAGCGAAATGCGTGTGCAGTGCGTCCTGGAACGCATCACGCCGGTCGCGATAATAGCTGCGCAGGGTCGCCAGGTGCTGCTGGTGTTTTTCACTGCCCAGCCACTGCAGTACCTGCCACTGGCCGATGCGGTTGGTGTGCAGGTCGGCGGCCTGCTTCAGGCGCAGCAGGTAGGGGAACAGGTCGGGGCTGGCGATCAGGTAGCCCACCCGCAGGCCCGGTAGCAGGGTTTTCGAGGCGGTACCGGTGTAGATCCAGCTGGCCTTGCGCAGGCGCCCGGCGATGGGCGTGGCGCTGGCGCCGTCAAAGCTCAGCTCGCGGTATGGCTCGTCCTCGATCAGGGTCACGCCGAACTCGTCCAGCAACGCCGCCACCGCCTCGCGCTTGGCCTGGCTGTAGCGCAGGCCCGAAGGGTTCTGGAAGGTCGGGATCAGGTAGACGAAAGCCGGGCGCTGCTGTTCAAGGCGTTGGCGCATGGCCGCAAGGTCCGGGCCATCGGCCTGCATCGGCAGCGCCAGGCAGTCGGCGCCGAACAGCTGAAAGTTCTGCAGTGCGGCCAGGTAGGTCGGCGCCTCCAGCAACACCGGAGTGCCCTTGTCCAGGTACAGCTTGGCCGCCAGGTCCAAGGCCTGCTGCGAGCCGCTGAGCACCAGCACCTGGCTGGCCTGGCAGTCGATGCCCTGGGCCCGCGCCTCGGCCGCCAGGGCCTCGCGCAGGGCCGGTTCACCCTCGCTCATGCCGTACTGGCCCATGCCCAGCGGCAGGTCGTCCCACTGCACCTTGGGCAGCATCGACTCGGCCGGCAGCCCGCCGGCAAACGACATCACCCCCGGGCGCTGGGCTGCCGCGAGGATTTCTCGGATCAAAGAACTCTTGAGGCGCGTGACACGTTCGGAAAAGGCCATGGGGGTCACCAGTAGCGAGGCGTTGGGGAAATACGTCAAACTGATTGACCGAAATTACGATGCCCGCCACGGATAAGTCAATATGATTGACCTTAAAAACCCCGCCTGCCAGCAACAGGCCATGGAAGCCTTCTTCTTCGGCTACCAGGCGTTCACCGCCAAACCCGACGAGATGCTCGAGCGCCGAGGGTTGGGCCGGGTGCACCAGCGCATTTTGTTTTTCATCGCACGCTACCCGCAGTTGAGCGTGAAGGCGCTGCTGGAGGTGCTGGGCGTGAGCAAGCAGGCGCTGAACATGCCGCTGCGTCAGCTGACGGAGATGCGCCTGGTGCACAGCGTGGCGTCGCAAGCCGACAAGCGCATGCGCCTGCTGGAGCTGACCGAGGAAGGGGCACGCCTGGAACAGGCGCTGCGTCGCGAGCAGGTGAAACTGCTGGAACGGGCCTTCGCCGAGGCCGGCGAGGCGGCGGTCAATGGTTGGCTGGCGGTGAACCAGGCATTGGCCAGTGGGGGTGGGGAGTAACCTTCAAGGGCCTCATCGCCGGCAAGCCGGCTCCTACAACGGATCGCACGACCCTGTAGGAGCCGGCTTGCCGGCGATGAGGCCAGACCAGGCCAACTCAGGCCTGGGTGTCGACCACGCTGCCGGCGCTGCTGCCGCCGTCCTTGGTCAAGGCTTCGAGCAGCTTGCCGGTCGCGGCCAGCAACTGGCCGGTCAGGGTGGCGATGCTCGATTGCTTGGCCGCCACCTGGGCCTGCTTGGCAGGGTCGTCACCAGCCTGCGCCATCAACGACGCCAGTTGCTTCTGCTCATCGGCCAGTTGCTTTTGCAACTGCTTGATCAGTTCGCGCAGGGTCTTGACTTCGACCGACTCGCTGCTGCCGCTGTCGGAGGCTTCGGCCTTGCCACCAGCGGCGGCGCTCTTGCCGGTGGTCACCTGGCCCATATCGGCCTTGACGCCTTTGGTGATGTCCTCGCTCGCCTGGGTGGCGGTCGAAGTGCTGGCCTGGGTGGCCGCGGTGTTGATGGTGATTGCGCTGATACCTGCCATGTCCCTGATCCTCTAGAAGATGGGTCCTTTCGATAACCGCCCTATCGGCAGCAGCGCAACATTCTTTAACACAAAACCCCGATAAATTTGCCGCCCCGCTACTCGTCCACCTGATACCCGAGCCCTGCCCGCCCCTTTCGCCCGGCGCCAGGTTCGCCCCGATCAGCCCTGCAACGAGATGGCAATGACCAAGACCCGTTCCCGCAAAGCCCTGTACATCGGCCTGCCCCTGGCCCTGGCGGTCGCCCTGGGGAGTGCCGCCTACTTCTACTGGCAACAGCGCGAAGCCGGCTACCCGCTGAAGATCGTCCAACAGGCCGAAGCCCTGCACGAACATATGCTCTCGTTCGACAGCCACATCACCGTGCCCCTGGACCTGGGCAGCAGCGGCAGCGAGCTGGACAAGGACGGCCCAGGCCAGTTCGACCTGGTCAAAGCCGGCCGCGGGCGCCTGTCGGGTGCTGCGCTGACGGTGTTCGGCTGGCCGGAAATCTGGAACGGCGCCAACGCCCCGCACCGCCCTACCCCAGGCTTCGTCGATGCTGCCCGGCAAGAGCAGGAGGTGCGCTACAAGATCATCAGCGGCATGGTCCGCGACTTCCCCAACCAGGTGGGCATCGCCTACAGCCCCGAGGACTTTCGCCGCCTCAATGGCGAAGGCAAGTTCGCCATCTTCATCAGCATGCTCAATGCCTACCCGCTGGGCGATGACCTGAACCAGCTCGACCTGTGGGCCGCACGGGGCATGCGCATGTTCGGCTTCAGCTACACCGGCAACAACGACTGGGCCGACTCCTCGCGCCCACTGCCGTTCTTCAACGACACCGCCGATGCCCTGGGCGGCCTGTCGCCTTTGGGCGAACAGGCGGTCAAGCGCCTCAACGACCTGGGGGTGATCATCGACGTGTCGCAAATGTCCACCCTGGCCCTGGAAGACGTCGCCCGCCTGTCCCGCGCACCGATGGTCGCCTCGCACTCGGCGCCACGGGCCCTGGTGGACATCCCGCGCAACCTGTCGGACAAAGAGATGCAACTGATCCGCGACAGCGGCGGGGTCATCCAGGTAGTCGGTTTCGGCCAGTACCTCAAGCCCCTCGGCAAGCCGGTGCTGGACAAGCTCGACGCCCTGCGCGCGCGCTTCGACCTGCAACCGCTGCAAGGCCTGGCCAACGCCCTGATGCCGGGTGACGCAGTGATCGCCATCTGGCCCGAGCAGCGCTTCGGCGAATACGCAAGCTCGCTGTACGGCATCCTCGAAGAAGAACCCAAGGCCACCCTCAAGCAGTACGTCGATGCCATCGACTACACGGTGAAGAAGGTCGGCATCGATCACGTCGGCATCAGTTCCGACTTCAACGACGGCGGCGGCCTGGACGGCTGGAAGGACGTGAGCGAGATCCGCAACGTCACCGCCGAGCTGCTGACCCGCGGCTACAGCGAGACGGACATCGCGAAACTCTGGGCGGGCAACTTCCTGCGCGCCTGGGAACAGGTACAAAAATCCGCACGTCCCGTCGCCAACCGCTGAGCACTCCTCGATGAGCAACCGCCGTACCTTCCTGAAACAGGCCAGCCTGCTGGCCGCCACCCTGCCCCTGTTGCCCGAGGCCCTGGCCGCCGCCGAACCCCCGCTGGCCGGCACCGACAAGTGGCGCAACCTGCGCCAGCTGTTCCCGCTGGACCCGCAGGTGCTGCATTTTGCCAACTTCCTGATCACCGCCCACGCCCGTCCGGTGCAGGCAGCCATCGACCGCCACCGCGCCGACCTCGACCGCAACCCTGCCGTGCTGATGGACTGGGAAAGCCAGTACGAATGGCAGCGCGAGGACGAGGTACGCGAGTGGGCTGGCCGCTACCTTGAGGTCGGCCCCCGCCAGATCGCCCTGACCGGCAGCACCACCGAAGGCCTGGCGATGATCTACAGCGGCCTGCAGGTGGGCCCCGGGCAGGAAATCCTGATCACCGAGCACGAGCACTACTCGGCCTACAAGGCCCTGGAGTTCCGCACCCGCCGCCAGGGCACGCCCGTGCGCAAGATCCGCCTGTTCGACAAACCGTGGGAAGTGTCCACCGACCAGGTACTGAGCACCATCGAGCAGAACATCCGCCCCGAAACCCGGGTGCTGGGCATGACCTGGGTGCACTCGAGCAGCGGCGTGAAGCTGCCGGTCGGCGAGATCGGCGAGCTGGTGCGCAGGCACAACCGCAACCGCAGCGAGGCCGAGCGCATTCTCTACGTGGTTGACGGCGTGCACGGTTTTGGCGTGGAGAACGCACGCTTCGCCGACTTCAACTGCGACTACTTCATTGCCGGCACCCACAAGTGGATGTTCGGCCCGCGCGGTACCGGCCTCATCTGCGCCGCCTCCACCCGCATGGACCACCTCACCCCCAGCCTCGCCACCTTCTCCCGCGACGAGGACTTCGCCACCATCATGACGCCTGGCGGCTACCACGCCTTCGAGCACCGCTGGGCCGCCAGCGAAGCGTTCAAGCTGCACCTGCAACTGGGCAAGGCCGATGTGCAGGCACGTATCCACCAGCTCAACAGCCTGCTGAAGGCGCGCCTGAGCGAACACCGCCAGATCGAACTGGTGACCCCGCGCAGCCCGGAATTTTCCGCAGGTTTCACCTTCTTCCGCATCCCCGGCAAGAAGCCCGCAGCCGTCGCCGCTCACCTGATCGCCAATCAGGTGATGTGCGATTCGGTGTACCGCGAAGTCGGCCCGGTCATCCGTCTGGCCCCGGGGCTGCTGAACGACGAACAGCAGATCGACCGGGTCATGGCCCTGGTCACCCAGCAACTTTGAAAAGGACATCCCATGCACAATCACCTGCCCCGCCTCGCCCTTGCCGCCCTGCTCGCCAGCTGCAGCCTGCCGGCACTGGCCGCCAGCACCAGCCCCGCCCCCGGCACGGTGTTTCGCGATTGCACCGACGTCTGCCCGGAGCTGGTCGTGCTGCCCGCCGGCAGCTTCATGATGGGCACCCCCGATGACGAACAGGGCCGCCAGGACGACGAAGGCCCGCTGCACCAGGTGACCTTCGCCAAGGCCTTCGCCATGAGCCGCTTCCAGGTCACCGCCCAGGAGTGGGACAACTACCTCAAGCAGAGCGGCGCGGTGATCCAGGACGGCGACGTACGCCCCGGGCGCAAGTGCACTGCCAGCAAGCCGACCTACAAGCAGGGCCCGCGCCAGCCCGCAGTGTGCATGACTTACTTCGACGTACAGGACTACGTGGAGTGGCTGTCGAAGAAAACCGGCAAGACCTACCGCATGGTCACCGAGTCCGAGCGCGAGTACGCCGCCCGCGCCGGCAGCAGCGGCCCGTTCCCGTTCCCCTTCGATCCGGACGGCGAGTACCAGATCAGCCGCCACGCCAACGTCTACGGGCCCAAGGACGGCTATAGCTACACCTCGCCGGTGGGCAGTTTCCCGCCCAATGCCTTCGGCATGTACGACATGCATGGCAACGTCTATGAATGGGTCGCAGACTGCCTGCACGACAACTACATCGGTGCCCCCACCGACGGCAGCGCCTGGGGCCGCTCCACCCGCAGCGCCGACAGCTGCACGGTGGTGCAGATCCGTGGCAACGACTGGGGCGAAGCGCCGATCTTTTCGCGCTCAGGCAACCGCAACGCGATGACCCCGCGCCGCCCAGGGGACTGGCTGGGCTTCAGGGTCGTGCGCGAGCTCTGAAGGCCCGCTGCCGGCGCTAAATTGTCCCCTGCGCCTCTCGTTCTATCGATGTACTCCCGCAGCCCGGGGTGAGCGCCACAGGCCTCCCCCGCCACCTCAAGGAACCGATAGCATGAGCCAGCCCCATTCCGCGCAGCAGATCCACGACCTCATCGGCGTGGGCTTCGGCCCTTCCAACCTGGCCCTGGCCATTGCCCTGGAAGAGCTTGCCGAAACCCACGGCCACGCCCTCGACGCGCTGTTCATCGACAAGCAGAGCGACTACCGCTGGCACGGCAACACCCTGGCCACCCAGAGCGAGCTGCAGATCTCCTTCCTCAAGGACCTGGTGTCGTTGCGCAACCCCACCAGCCCCTACAGCTTCGTCAACTACCTGCACCAGAAACAACGCCTGGCCGATTTCATCAACCTCGGCACCTTCTACCCCTGCCGCCTGGAGTACAACGACTACCTGCGCTGGGCCGCCGAGCACTTCGCCACCCAGGCCCGCTACGGCGAGGAAGTCAACCGCATCGAGCCGGTCGTGGAAGACGGCAAGGTCCGCCACCTGCGGGTGATTTCCCGCGATGCCCAGGGCCGCGAACACGCCCGCCTGAGCCGCTCGGTGGTGGTTGGCAGCGGCGGCACGCCCAAGGTGCCGGCCAGCTTCAGCGCGTTCAAGGACGATGCGCGGGTGTTCCACCACTCCAGCTACCTGAGCAGCCTGGCCACCCTGCCGTGCAACGAAGGCAAGCCCATGCGCATCGCCATCGTCGGCTCCGGGCAGAGCGCCGCCGAAGCCTTCATCGACCTCAACGACAGCTTCCCGTCGGTCAAGGTCGACATGATCGTGCGCGCCAGCGCCCTCAAGCCCGCCGACGACAGCCCGTTCGTCAACGAGATCTTCGCCCCCGACTACACCGACCTGGTGTTCAACCAGGAACAGGCCGAACGCGAGAAGCTGATCGCCGAGTACCACAACACCAACTACTCGGTGGTCGACATCGACCTGCTCGAGCGCATCTACGGCATCCTCTACCGCCAGAAGGTCGCCCACCAGTACCGCCATGCCGTGCTGTGCCGCCGCCAGGTGCAGGCCGCCACCGCCACCGCCGAAGGCATCGAGCTGACCCTGCAGGACCTGGCCACCCAACAGTCGCAGACCCACCGCTACGACGCGGTGATCCTGGCCACCGGCTACGAGCGCCGCTCGCACCGCGACCTGCTGGCGCCATTGCAGGGCTACCTGCAGGACTTTGCCGTGGAGCGCGACTACCGCGCCCTGTGCAGCGCCGAACTGCAGACGCCGGTGTACCTGCAGGGCTTCTGCGAAACCAGCCACGGCCTGAGCGATACCCTGCTGTCGGTACTGCCCAGCCGCGCGGCGGAAATCGGCGAGTCGCTGTTCCAGGCACTGGGGCGGACCGCCCAGGTGGTGCCCCTGCATGCAGACGCCATCGCCCTTACCCGCGCCTGACAGGGAGCCACCATGAGTCATCAACCTCCCGGGGCGCTGCGCCAACTGCTGGGCCTGCTGCGCCCCTTCTGGCCGACGGTGAGCGTCGCCACCCTGCTGGGGATGCTCGGCGGCCTGAGCATCACCGCCTTGCTGGCGACCATCAACAACGGCCTGCACAACGAGGGCGGGCTGCAGCAAGGCGTGGTCCTGGCATTCATCGGCCTGTGCGTGGTGGCACTGCTCAGCAGCATCTGCTCGGACATCGGCACCAACTACGTGGGCCAGCATGTGATCGCCGCGCTGCGCAAGCAGCTGGGCGAAAAGGTCCTGGCCGCGCCCATCGAGCAGATCGAGCAGTACCGCAGCCACCGGCTCATCCCGGTGCTCACCCATGACGTCGACACCGTCAGCGACTTTGCCTACGTGTTCGCCCCGCTGGCGATCTCCCTCACCGTGACCCTGGGCTGCCTGGGCTACCTGGCCTACCTGTCGTTGCCGATGTTCCTGCTGGTGCTGGTGGCGATCGGCATTGGCAGCGTCATCCAGTACGCCGCGCGGGCCAAGGGCATTCGGGGCTTCGTCGCGGCCCGTGATGCCGAAGACCAGCTGCAAAAGCACTACCAGGCCATCGCCGAAGGCGCCAAGGAACTGCGTATCCACCGCACCCGCCGCCAGCGCATGCTCAACCACGGGATCCGCGCCACGGCCGATGGCATCCGCGATACCCAGGTACGCTCGATCAATACCTTTGTCATCGCCAAGAGCCTGGGCTCGATGCTGTTCTTCCTGGTCATCGGCCTGGCGCTGACGCTGCAATCGATGTGGCCGGCCAACGACAAGACGGTCATCAGCGGCTTCGTGCTGGTACTGCTTTACATGAAGGGCCCGCTGGAGCACCTGATCACCACCCTGCCGATCGTCAGCAAGGCGCAGATCGCCCTGCGCCGCATCGCCGAACTGTCCGAGCGGTTTTCCTCGCCCGAACCGCATCTGCTGCTGGAAAACGCTCCGGGCAGCAGCGGCCAGGCCGTAAACAGCCTGGAGCTGGTCGACGTCACCTACACCTACCCGGCAAGCCCGGGCGTCGAACCCTTCAGCGTGGGGCCGGTGAGTTTCAAGGTGCAGCCCGGAGAGATCCTGTTCATCGTCGGTGGCAACGGCTGCGGCAAGACCACCCTGATCAAGCTGCTGCTGGGCCTGTACGAGCCAAGCCAGGGGCATGTGGCGGTCAACGGGCAGGCGGTGGTGGCCAGCACCCGCGACGACTACCGCCAACTGTTCACCACGGTGTTCGCCGACTACTACCTGTTCGACGAGGTGATCGGTGGCGAGCAGGCCGCTCCTGACGATGCGCAGAAGTACCTGGCCCGCCTGCAACTGGCGCACAAGGTGCAGTTGCTCGACGGCGCCTTCAGCACCACCGACCTGTCCACCGGCCAACGCAAGCGCCTGGCGCTGCTCAATGCCTGGCTGGAAGGTCGCCCGGTGCTGGTGTTCGACGAGTGGGCCGCCGACCAGGACCCAACCTTCAGGAAGGTGTTCTATACCGAGCTGCTGCCCGACCTCAAGCGCCTGGGCAAGACCATCATCGTCATCTCCCACGACGACCGCTACTTCCCGGTGGCCGACCAGCTGTTGCGCCTGGAGCGCGGCCGCGTGGTGGCCGAAACCGAACCCGCCTGACCCTTTGCCGGTGGGCGCAGGCTTGCCCCGCGCCCACCGGCACCCCCGCCAATGCCCCTCGTTTACTTTTTTTTCACATTTTCATCCGGTTTTTCGCCGCTCGTTCGTTTCATTGAAAGCTAATAAAAACTATTCCCACTTAACGCTTCGGAGCATCCACACGTGCAGTCCCGCCCTTCCCTATCTCCGCTTGCCCGAGCCCTGTGGCTCAAGCGTTCGCTGTCCCTGGGCCTGCCGGCCGCGGTCATGGCCTCGGCACTGACCACGTCCCTGGCAGCCCAGGCGCAAACCCAGACCTACGACTTCAGCATCGGCGCCCAGCCGCTTTCCAGCGCGCTGATGCGTCTGGCCGAGCAGACCGGCCTGCAGGTGCTGTACAGCCCCGACACCCTCGACAGCCTGAGCACCTCAGGCGTACGCGGGCGGCTGACGGTGGAAGATGCGGTGCGCCAGCTGCTGGGCGGCACGCCTCTGCACTACAACCTCGATGGCAATACCCTGACCGTGCTCGGCCAGGACTCCACCAGCGCCATGACCCTGGACCCGAGCCTGGTGTCCTCCAGCCGCCTCAACGACTCGCCGTGGGGCGAGACCAAAGGCTACGTCGCCCGGCGCACTGCCACCGGTACCAAGACCGACTCCTCGATGCTGGAAAACCCCCAGGCCATCTCGGTGGTGACCCGCGAGCAGATGGACGACATGGGCGTGCAGCGCCTGGACCAGGCCCTGCGCTACACCTCGGGCATTCGCTCCGACTCGGGCGGCGCCAACAACGCCGCCGACAACATCTACCTGCGCGGCTACGCCATTTCCTTCACCTACCGTGACGGCCTGCGTCTGCGCCCGCTGGGCTTCTTCGGCATGTTCAGCGAAGAGCCGTACGGCATGGAACGGGTCGAAGTGCTCAAGGGCCCGACCTCGATTCTCTACGGCCAGGCCGACCCCGGCGGCATGGTCAACTCGATCTCCAAGCGCCCCACCGACTATGACCGTGGCGAGATCGGCATCTCCGGCGGCACCGGCAATCGCCGCCAGGCCAAGTTCGACATCAGCGGCCCGCTGGACGATGAAAAGACCCTGATGTACCGCCTGGTCGGCCTGGGCCGCGAAGCCGACGGCATGTACGACCACACCGATGACGACCGCGCATACATCGCTCCCAGCTTCACCTGGCGACCGAACGAGCAGACCAGCCTGACCGTGCTGGCCTCGTACCAGAAGAACAAGGCGTTGGCCCCTACCACCATTCCCTGGGCTGCCGTCAACGGCACCAGCCCCTATGGCAAGGTGCCCATGGACCGCTTCGTCGGCGAGCCGAGTTTCGATTTCGAGGAAGTCGAAAGCACCTCGCTGGGCTACGAGTTCAGCCACGAGTTCAACGACACCTGGAGCGTGCGCCAGAATGTGCGCTGGAGCGACTATGACAACCAGGAGAACTACCTGGCGCGCTCCTTCGGTGCAAGCTCCACGGGCCTGATCACCGGCCCCGACGGCGTGCCCAATGCCTCGATCAACCGCCAGTGGCAGATTCGCCATGCCTACGGCAGCCACCTGGCGCTGGACAACCAGTTGCAGGCGCGTTTCGACACCGGCCCGATTTCCCATACCGCGCTGTTCGGCATCGATTACAGCTGGAGCAAGTCGATCCGCAACGAGCGCTGGGGCAATGCCTCGCCGATCAACGTGTTCGACCCGGCCTATGGCAGCCCGGTGGACACCTCGGTGAACACCAGCTGGGTCAACAACCTGCAACGTGTCACCCAAGTCGGCTACTACTTCCAGGACCAGCTCAAGTGGGATCGCTGGGTGTTGACCGTGGGCGGCCGCGAGGACCGCGCGCGGACCCGCACCGAAGACCGCTTCACCGACATCGAGACCACCGACCAGCACTGGCGCGACTTCACCGGCCGTGCGGGCCTTGTGTACCTGTTCGACAACGGCTTTGCTCCGTACATCAGCTACAGCGAGTCGTTCAATCCGGTGGTCGGCACCACCGGCCCGGGCCAGGGCAGCAAGCCGTTCGTGCCGGAAACCGCCAAGCAGTATGAAGTGGGTGTGCGCTATCAGCCGCCGGGCACCGACACCCAGATCACCTTGTCGGTGTATGACCTGACCAAGCAGAACGCCGTCACCACCGACCCGGACGATATCTTCAACAGCATCCAGACCGGCGAAGTGCGCTCCAAAGGTGCAGAGCTGGAAGCCATCACCACGGTGATGGACGACCTGAAGCTGATCGGCTCGCTGTCCTACAGCGACGTCGAGGTGACCAAGAGCAACGACGGTAACGAAGGCAAACGCCCGTTCAAGGCCCCTGCCAAGCTGGCTTCGCTGTGGGCTGACTACGCCATCCCGTTCGACCCGCTGCAGGGCCTGAGCATCGGCGTGGGCGTGCGCTACACCGGCTGGACCTTCGGTGACAGCATGAACACCTTCAAGGTGCCGTCCTACACCCTGTGGGACGCGGCGGTTCGCTATGACCTGGGCAAGCTCGACCCGAGCCTGCGTGGGGCCCAGGCAGCGGTCAACGTCAACAACCTGACCGACAAGTACTACGTGGCATCGTGCTTCTTCTATCAGGCGTGCAACCTGGGCGAAGGCCGCAGCGTGGTCGCCGAACTCAGCTACAAGTGGTGATACCCCGCGTTACCAACCCTCTGCCTGAGGCAGGGGGCTTGTCGGGGTGCCGAACCACCGCGAAGCAGGCGACGCGGTGTTTGGCACCGGCTACGCCGGTGTTCGCGGCTAAAGCCGCTCCTACAGGTACAGCGCAGGATTCAGGTTCTGCGCAATCCTGTGGGAGCGGCCTTGCCGGGGCGCCGTCCGGCCGCGATGGGCTGCAAGGCAGCCCTGATATCTGAAAAGCTGCGCTATCCCTCAGGCCACCCTGGCCGACGCCCAGTCCAGCAGCCCGGCATAGATCGCGCCAACCTCTTCCACCATGCCCGACATCCGCAAAAAGTCATGGGTCAGCCCTTCGGCGACCTGCAGCGTCAATGCATTGCCCTGCTCACGCAGCGCCTGGGCATAGGCCAAACCCTCGTCAAACAGCGGGTCGTACTCGGCCACCGCCAGGTAAGCCGGCGCCAGGCCGCTCAGGTCGCCCTGCAACAACGGCGACACCCGCCAGTCATCGGCACGCCCCGAGGTGCCCAGATACTGCTGGTAGAACCAACGCAAGGTCTCGGTCTCCAGCAGGTAGCCTTCGGCATAACGCTGATGCGAAGCACGTTCATGGCTGATATCGGTCACCGGGTACAGCAGCAGTTGCCCTTTGGGCTGCAATTGCAGGCGCTCAGGTTCGCGTGCCGCGATGATCGCCAGCACCGTGGCCAGGCTGGCACCGACGCTGTCACCGGCGAAGATCACCCGCCCAACATCCAGTTGCAGGGCCTGGGCCTGCCCGGCCAGCCAGTTGGCCGCGCCGCGCACATCGTCCAGAGGCCCGGGGAACGGGTGCTCCGGGGCACGCCGATAGGCCGGCGCGAACACCGCAAAGCGCCCATCGGCGGCCAGGCGGCGGCAGATCGAGTCATGGGAATCGAGGCTGCCGACCACATAACCGCCACCGTGCAGGTAGAAGATCACCGGCAGCGCCCCCTGGGCGCCCTGTGGCCGGTACAGCCGCGCAGCGAGCACCTGGCCATCGTCCAGCTGCACCTGGTGGGCGGTCACCTGCAGGTCGCCCGGCGGGGTCGGGTCAAGAATGTCCGAGGCCTGCTCGAACACCTCGCGCGCCTGGTCCACAGGCAGTTCGTGCAAGGCACGGGTGGCGCCGCTCAGGCGGCCCAGTTCGGCCAGTTCGAGGAACGCGGCCAGGTCAGGATGCACAGGCATCATTCAATCCTTCAACGATGAAAAGAACCGGGCCCTGTAAACAGGGCCCGGGGGTATCAGCCTGCGATGGTCTCGAGGCTGCCAAGGTACTCATGCACAGCCTTGAGCAAGGCCGCATGGCGGGGGATGGCGAAGTGCGTGGTGTTCAGCCAGTGACGTTGCGCCACCTGGCCAAGCCCGGCCTCGAACGCCGCCACCGCCGCCTGGCTGGCCGCGTCACCGGCCCACCAGCAGTGGATTGGCACATCCAGCGTGGGCAGGTCGCCCTGCTGCTCGCTGAGCGCTTTCAGGCGCATGGCCACCACGAAGCCCTGGGCCAGGTCCTGGGCATCGAAGCCCGAGTTGCTGGCCAGCTTTGCCTGCACCTGGCCGATCGCCTCGGCCAGTGGCGGCACCTGCAACGGCTGCGGGCACACCACGGCCGGCAGCTGTTCGGCGTCGCACTGCAGGGTCACCGCCAGGAAGCTGCGCAGTTCCTCGTCATCACTGACCAGGCTGGCGCCCTGCCCTGGGATGAAGCTGTCGACTAGGCCGACGAAGCCGACTTCCTGGCCCTGGCGCCGCAGCTCTTCGGCAACCAGCACCGCGAGCGTGCCACCCAGCGACCAGCCCAGCAGCAGGTACGGGCCATCGGCCTGCTTCTGACGGATGTACTGGGCATAGTCGATGGCCATGCCCTGCAGCGAATCATCTTGCCAGTCGCGGTCCAGCAGCATGCGGCACTGCAACCCGTAGACGCTGTGGCGCCCCTCCAACTGGCGAGCCAGCGGCTCGTAGTCGAACACCGTGCCGAAGCCTGCGTGCAGGCAGAACAGTGCCGGGCGCGCCGGGCTTGGGCTGTTGAGCAACAGCAGCGGGTCCAGCGCGGCCTCCTGCTGTTCGTCATAGCCACTGAGCTGGGCAATGGTCGGCCGGGTCATCAGGTCACGCAGCTTCAGCTCCAGACCCAGGTCGCTGCGCCCGCGCAACTTGCCGAGCACCTTGAGGATGCGTAGCGAGTCGCCGCCCAGCTCGAAGAAGTTGTCGGTCACGCCAACCCGCTCGACCCCCAGCACCTCTTGCCAGACCTCCACCAACGCCTGTTCGGCGAGGTTGCGCGGCGCCTGGTAATGGCGTTCGCTGGCGCCCGGTTGTGGCAGGGCCTTGCGGTCGACCTTGCCATTGGGGTTCAGCGGCAAGGCGTCGAGCACGATGATCCGGCTCGGCACCATGTAGTCCGGCAGCTGCGCCTGCAACGCTTCACGCAGGGCCTGCTCGGCCGGGCCATCTGCTGCGGTCACCACGTAGCCCACCAACTGGTCGCCGCGCTCATCGCGACGGGCGATCACCACCGCATCACGCACACCGGTTTGCTGACGCAGGCGCGCTTCGATCTCGCCAAGCTCGATGCGGAAACCGCGCACCTTGACCTGGTTGTCCAGGCGGCCGAGGTAGTCGAACACACCGTCGGCGCGTTGGCGCACCAGGTCGCCGGTGCGGTACAGGCGCCCACCGGCGCTGAACGGGTCGGCCACAAAACGCTCGGCCGTCAGCCCCGGGCGGGCGTGATAACCCCGCGCCACCCCCTCGCCACCGATGTACAGCTCACCGGCCACGCCGGTCGGCAGCGGGTTGAGGTGGGTGTCGAGCACATACAGCGTGCGCTCGCCGACCCGCGTGCCAATCGGGGCATAGGCCGCTTCGCAACGGCCGCTGGCATCGACCTTCCACAACAGCGGCGTGACCACCGTTTCGGTCGGGCCGTAGCCGTTGGTCAGGCAGCGCGGGCGCAGGTTGCGCAGCACCAGGTCGAAGTTGGCCTGGGCTACCGCGTCTCCGCCAAAGCAGTAGATGTCCACCGCCGGCGGCTGACGGCCTTCGGCGAACTCGGCCAACTGCTGCAGGTAGGCCGGCGGGAAGCAAGCAATGCTGATCGCCTGCTCGTGCAGCACCTGCCAGGTCTGTTCGGCGGTCCACAACTGGTTGTCACGTACCACCAGGCAGCCACCGCGCAGCAGGGTCGACAGCCAACGCTCCTGGGCACCGTCAAAGGCGAACGACATGAACAGCAGCTCACGGGTGTGCGGGCCCATCTCGTAACGCTCGGCGATCGCCGCGCAATGCATGGCAATGCCGCCCTGGGACACCGCCACGCCCTTGGGCTTGCCGGTGGAACCCGAGGTGTAGATGAGGTAGGCCAGGTTACCCGGCCGTGCGCTCGACAGCACCGCCTGCGCGGCGCTCGGCAGCGTCTCGGTGTCCAGCTCGATGCACAGCGCCACCGCGGTGTCGCCCAGGCGGGCACTGACGCGGCTTTCGCTGATGAGCACGCTCATCGCCGAGTCCTCGATGATCCAGTCCAGGCGCTCACGGGGGTAGTCGATGTCCAGCGGCACATAGGCTGCACCGGTCTTCATCACCGCATAGAAGGCCACGATCATCTGCACCGAACGCTCCAGCGCCACACCCACGCGGGTCTCCGGCCCAACACCGGCGGCCAGCAAGCGAGTCGCCAGCGCTGCTGCGCGTTGCTCGAGCTGCGCATAGGTCAGGCTCTGGCCTGCGCAAGTCACGGCCTCGGCCTCAGGGCGCAAGGCGGCCTGGTGGGCAATGGCATGCACCAGCAGCGGTGCAGGTTCGTCGGCAGCCAGCAGATTGGCGCGCTGCAACCTGTCACAGGCCTGGGCATCGAGCACGCCCAGGCTGCCCAGGGTCGCTTGCGCATCGTCGAGCATGGCCAGCAGCAGCACTTCGAAGCTGCTCATCACCTGGGCGCAGGCCGCTTCGGTGAAGCGCTCGCGCAGGTAGAGGAACTCGATGGACAGCGTGCTGCCCAGGCTCACGGCCAAGTCCATGGCGTAGTTGGTCACGTCGCGGCCCTTGACCTCGCCGAAACGCAAGCGGTCGTCGCCGGCATCGGCCAGGCGCTCGTCGATCGGGTAGTTCTCGAACACCACGATGCTGTCGAACAGCGCCTGCCCGCCCTGCCCCGACCAACGCTGAACATCCGCCAGCGATGCGTGCTCGTGATCGCGGGCCTCCAGGTTGTAGGCCTGCAATTGCGTCAGCCACTCGGCCACTGGCATTTGCGGGTCGAGGGTCTGGGCGATCGGCAAGGTGTTGATGAACAGCCCAAGCATCTCGTCGGCCCCCGCCAGGCTGGCCGGGCGGCCCGCCACCACGGCGCCGAAGCACACGCTCGACTGCCCGCTGTAGCGCTGCAACAGCAGCAGCCAGGTGGCCTGGATCAACGTGTTGCTGGTCACCCGCAAGCGCTGGGCCTGGGCCTTGAGGCGGGCCGTGGCGGCCGCGTCCCAGTTCAGGTACAGCGCGCCATGGCCACTTTCGCCCGCTGCCGGCTGTGGCGCCAGGGTGCCGGCCAGCAGGGTCGGCCCGTCCAGGTCGGCCAGGCGTGCGCGCCAGAACTGCTCGTCAGCCTCGGCCGACTGGCGTTGCAGCCAGTCGATGTAGTCGCGGTAGCGCCCCTGGCGCTCCGCCAGCGCCTGCCCGGCGTAGGCCTGGAACACCTCGCCCAGCAGGCGCGAGGTGCTCCAGCCGTCCATCAGGATGTGGTGGCTGGTCCAGATCAGCTGATAGGTATCCTCGGCGGTGCGCACCAAGGTGATCCGGGTCAGCGGCGCCTGCAGCAGGTCGAAGCCCTTGGCACATTCAGCCGCGGCCACGGCCTCCAGCGCCGCCGGGTCAGCCTCGCGGTCGCGCCAGTCGATGACCTGCAATGCCAGCCTGGCCTCGCGTCGCACCAGTTGCAACGGCTGGGCGAGGGTCGCGGTGGCGCAGAAGCCGGTGCGCAGGATCTCGTGACGGGCGATCACCTGGTTCCAGGCCGCCTCGAAGCGCGGCAGATCGAGCCCTTGCACCGGCACGCTGATCTGGTTGATGTACAGGTCGGCACCGTTGCCGTCCTGGGTGTGGAACAGCATGCCTTGCTGCATCGGCGACAGCGGGTAGATGTCTTCGATCTGCGCCAGTGGCACCGGCAGGCTGTCCAGCCCGGCCATGTCCAGCCCGGCCAGGGGGAAGTCCGATGGCGTCGCCGAACGTTCCTGCAAGGTGCAGCAATGCTCGACCAGGGCTTCCAGCTCGCGGCCGTAGTCATCGGCCAACTGCTGCACTGTGGCCTGGTCGAACATCTGCTCGCTGTAGCGCCAGCCCATACTGAACTCGCCGCCGTACACCTGGCCATTGAGCGTCAGCCAGTTGCCCAGCGCCGCCAACGGGCTCTGGTCCGGGCCCACCGCTTCGCCGGCCGGCACGAACAGCGCGCCGTCCTCGGCCGCAAAGCTGCCATCGAACTGGCCCAGGTAGTTGAACGTGATGCGCGGCACCGGCAGCGCCGCCAGGTCGGCCTGCACGCGATCGTCGCCCAGGTAACGCAGCGCGCCCCAGCCCAGGCCCTTGTCCGGGATCGCTCGCAGTTGCTCCTTGACCAGGCGCAGGTTGCTGCCCAATGCCTCGCAACGGCCCAGGCGTACCGGGAACAGGCTGGTGAACCAGCCCACGGTGCGGGTCAGGTCGTGCGCATCGAACAACGCCTCGCGGCCATGCCCTTCCAGTTGGATCAGCGTATCGTCACGCCCGCTCCAACGCCCAATGACCCGGGCCAGGGCGCACAGCAGCAGGTCGTTGACCTGGGTGCGGTAGGCCGCCGGGGCCTCTTGCAGCAACTTACGCGTGGTTTCCCGCGACAGCTGAGTGGCCACCGAGCGGCCGTGCTGGTTGGCCAGGCTGCCTTCGGGGCGTTCGCACGGCAGGTCGGTATCGGCACCCTGCAGTTGCGCCTGCCAGTAGCCCAACTGCTGCGCAGCCTCGCCACGGGCGTAGGCCTGCAGTTGCGTGGCCCAGTCGCGCACACTGTGGGTACGCGCCGGCAATGGCGCATCGGTTTCGTAAGCCTGCTGCAGGTCCTCGAACAGAACGCGCCAGGACACCCCATCCACCGCCAGGTGATGGATCACCAGCAGCAGGCGCTGTTCGCCCTGATAGTCAGCCAACACTGCGCGCAGCAGCGGGCCTTGGGCCAGGTCCAGGCTGGCCTGGGCTTCCCGGCCCAGCGCCTCCAGCGCGGCGGCATCGGCCACCTCGCGGCGCCACAGTACGCTGTGGGCCGGCACGCCATGGTAGGTCGCCTGCCACTGGCCTTGTGCTTCGACAAAGCCCAGGCGCAGCGCGTCGTGGTGTTCCAGCACCACCGCCAGCGCCTGCTCCAGACGCTCGGCATCCAGCGGCTGCTGCGGCTTGAGCAGCACCGACTGGTTCCAGTGGTGGCGCTCGACCTGCACCTCGTCGAAGAACACCCGGTGAATCGGCAGCAGCGCCGTCGGCCCTTCGACCCGGCCCTGCGCCACCTGCACCACGCCCTCACCTTCACTGGCCACCGCAGCCAGGCCCTGTACCGTCTGGTGCTGGAACAGCTGCTTGGGTGTGAAGTGAATCCCCGCCTGGCGTGCCCGGCTGACCACCTGCAGCGAGATGATCGAGTCACCGCCCAGTTCGAAGAAGTTATCCCGCGCGCCGATGCGTTCCAGCTTGAGCACGTCTTGCCAGATCGCCGCGATGCGCTGCTCCAGGTCGCTGACCGGGGCCACGTAGTCCGCCTGCGCCTGCTCCAGGTCCGGCAGCGGCAGCGCTTTGCGGTCCAGCTTGCCGTTGGGGGTCAGTGGCAGCGCCGGCAATTGCAACAGGTGCGCCGGCACCATGTACTCCGGCAGTTGTTCGCGCAGCGCGGCTTTCACCTGCTCGCTGTCCAGCGTGGCATTGGCCACCAGGTAACCGACCAACTGATGGCCGCTGGCACCTTCTACCGCCAGCACCACTGCTTCGCGCACTCCGGCCTGCTGTTGCAGGCGGGTTTCGATCTCGCCCAGCTCGATACGGAAACCACGCACCTTGACCTGGTGGTCGACCCGGCCGATGTACTCCAGCTGGCCGTCCTCGCGGTAACGAGTCAGGTCGCCGGTGCGGTACATGCGCTCGCCAGGCTCGCCGGCCGGGTTGGGCACGAACTTCTCGGCGGTCAACCCCGGGCGCAGCAGGTAGCCACGGGCCAGGCCATCCCCGGCCAGGTACAGTTCGGCGGCAACGCCCACCGGCGCTGCCTGCAACTGGTCGTCCAGCAGCAGCGCGCTGCTGTTGCACATCGGCTGGCCGATGCTCGGCGTGCCACCCGCCAGACGGCGGCTGAAGGTGGAGTAGACGGTGTCCTCCGACGGCCCGTACAGATCGTACACGTGGTCCAGAGTGCCCAGCGCATACAAGCTATCGACCAGCCCTTGCTTGAGAGGCTCGCCGCACAGGTTGACGATATCCACCTCGGCCGGTACCTCGCCGGCACGCAGCAGCGCGGCGATGGCCGATGGCACGGTGTTGATCAGTTTCACTTCGGCCCGCGCCGGCAGGTTGCCCAGCTCCAGGGCATTGCGCGCCAGGATCAGGTAGCCGCCGTTGGCCAGGGTGACGAACAGCTCCCACACCGACAGGTCGAAGCACACCGAAGTCGAGGCCAGCACGCCCTGGATCTCAGCGTGGCTATACATGCCCGCGGACCAGTGCGCCAGGGCCACGATGTTGCGGTGGGTGATGGCCACGCCTTTGGGCCTGCCGGTGGAACCGGAGGTATAGATCACGTAGGCGAGGTTCTGCGCCGTCACCTGGGTGACCGGCGCGCTCGCCGTATAGTGCGCCAGCGCCGCATCGTCCTCGGCCACCAGCACCGTGGTCAGCCCGTCCAGGGAAACACCCTCGAGCACACCCGGCTGGGTCAGCAGCACCCGCGCCTGGCTGTCTTCGAGCATGTAAGCCAGGCGATCGAGCGGGTAATCCGGGTCCAGCGGCACATAAGTACCACCGGCTTTGAGCACCGCCAGCAGCGCCACCAGCAGTTCGGCGTTGCGCGGCATGGCCACGCCCACCCGCACTTCCGGGCCGACGCCCAGCGCCACCAGGTGGTGGGCCAGGCGGTTGGCGCGGGCCTGCAGCCAGGCGTGATCCAGGCGCCGCTCGCCATCGATCAGGGCCAGCGCCTGCGGCGCCTCGGCCGCCTGGCGCTCGATCAGCTGATGGATGCACTGCTCGCTTGCATAGGTTTCACGGGGTGGATTGAAGCCGGCCAGGCGCGCCTGCTCGGCAGCTTCCAGGCTCGGCAGCTCGGCCAGCGGCTGATCGAACTGTGCCGGCAACCGGGCCAGCAGGCCGCTGAGCTGTTCACCGAGCCGGCGCATGCCTTGTTCGGGGAAGCTGCGGCTGTCGAAGCTCAGGTGCAGCACCAGCTCTTCGGCATGCACCACCATCAGGGTCAACGGGAAGTTGGTCTGCTCGTGGTTGTGCACCTCACCAAAGCGCAGACTGTCCGGCGCGGCCTGCTGCAAGGCTTCGGAGATCGGGAAGTTTTCGAACACCAGCAAGGTGTCGAACAGGTTGTCGCCCAATTGCGCCCAGCGCTGCACATCGAACAACGCGGTGTGTTCGTGCTCACGCAAGGCCAGGTTGCGCAGTTGCAACTGCGCTAGCCACTCGCCCAGCGGCTGCTGCGACTCGACGTCGACCACCACCGGCAGGGTGTTGATGAACAGCCCCAGTTGCTGCTCGATGCCCACCAACTCGGCCGGCCGGCCAGCCACGGTGGCACCGAAGGCCACGTGCTGCTGGCCGGTGTAGCGCGACAGCAGCAAGGCCCAGGCACCCTGCACCAGGGTGTTCATGGTCAGCTTGTGCTGACGGGCGAATTCGCTCAGGGCCTGGGTCTGGCGTGCATCCAGGCCGGTGTACAGCTCAAGCTGGCCACCCTCGCCTTGCGGCAGGTCGCCAAATACGCGGGCCAACCGGGTCGGCACCTGCAACCCGGCCACTTGCCCGCGCCAGAACTGCTCGGTGGCCACCGGGTCCTGGGCCCCCAGCCAGGCGATGTAGTCGCGGTAACGCCCCGCCTGGGCCGGTACGGCCTGGCCACGGTAGCGTTGCAGCACCTCGCCCATCAGGCGCGAGTTGCTCCAGCCGTCCATGAGGATGTGGTGGCTGGTGTAGATCAGGTGGTGACGCTGCTCGCCCAGGCGCACCAGCAACAGGCGCAGCAAGGGCGGTTCGGCCGGGTCGAAGCCCTGGGCACGCTCGTCGGTAGCCAGTTGGTCGAGCGCAGCGGTATCGGCGCTGCGGTCGCGCCAGTCGAGCTCGTGCAAGGTCAGGCGCACGGACTTGCGGATGACCTGCAGCGGGCGCTCCAGCCCCTGCCAGAGGAAGCTGCTGCGTAGCACGTCATGGTCATCGACGCAGGCCTGCCAGGCCGCGGCGAAGCGCGCAGGCTCCAGGCCTTCGACCTCCAGGCGCATCTGGTTGATGTAGTCGCCGCTGTGCTCGTAGACAGTGTGGAACAGCATGCCTTGCTGCATCGGCGACAGCGGGTAGATGTCTTCGATCTGCGCCAGTGGCACCGGCAGGCTGTCCAGCCCGGCCATGTCCAGCCCGGCCAGGGGGAAGTCCGATGGCGTCGCCGAACGTTCCTGCAAGGTGCAGCAATGCTCGACCAGGGCTTCCAGCTCGCGACCGTAGTCATCGGCCAACTGCTGCACTGTGGCCTGGTCGAACATCTGCTCGCTGTAGCGCCAGCCCATGCTGAACTCGCCGCCGTACACCTGGCCATTGAGCGTCAGCCAGTTGCCCAGCGCCGCCAACGGGCTCTGGTCCGGGCCCACCGCTTCGCCGGCCGGCACGAACAGCGCGCCGTCCTCGGCCGCAAAGCTGCCATCGAACTGGCCCAGGTAGTTGAACGTGATGCGCGGCACAGGCAGCGCCGCCAGGTCGGCCTGCACGCGATCGTCGCCCAGGTAGCGCAGCGCGCCCCAGCCCAGGCCCTTGTCCGGAATCGCTCGCAGTTGCTCCTTGACCAGGCGCAGGTTGCTGCCCAGTGCCTCGCAACGGCCCAGGCGTACCGGGAACAGGCTGGTGAACCAGCCCACGGTGCGGGTCAGGTCGAGAGCATCGAACAAGGCTTCGCGGCCATGCCCTTCGAGTAGAATCGGCGTGTCGTCACGCCCGCTCCAACGCCCGATCACTCGGGCCAGGGCGCACAGCAGCAGGTCGTTGACCTGGGTGCGGTAGGCCGCCGGGGCCTCTTGCAGCAACTTACGCGTGGTTTCCCGCGACAGCTGGGTGGCCACCGAGCGGCCGTGCTGGTTGGCCAGGCTGCCTTCGGGGCGTTCGCACGGCAGGTCGGTATCGGCACCCTGCAACTGCGCCTGCCAGTAGGCCAGCTGCTGTTGCGCAGCGTCGCCACGGGCGTAGTCCTGCAGTTGCCCCGCCCAGTCACGCACGCTGCTGGTGCGTGCCGGCAGTTGGGCTTGCGCGCCTTGCTCGTAGGCCTGCTGCAGATCCTCGAACAGGATCCGCCACGACACCCCATCCACCGCCAGGTGATGGATCACCAGCAGCAGGCGCTGTTCGCCCTGATAGTCAGCCAACACTGCGCGCAGCAGCGGGCCTTGGGCCAGGTCCAGGCTGGCCTGGGCTTCCCGGCCCAGCGCCTCCAGCGCGGCGGCATCGGCCACCTCGCGGCGCCACAGTACGCTGTGGGCCGGCACGCCATGGTAGGTCGCCTGCCACTGGCCTTGTGCTTCGACAAAGCCCAGGCGCAGCGCGTCGTGGTGTTCCAGCACCACCGCCAGCGCCTGCTCCAGACGCTCGGCATCCAGCGGCTGCTGCGGCTTGAGCAGCACCGACTGGTTCCAGTGGTGGCGCTCGACCTGCACCTCGTCGAAGAACACCCGGTGAATCGGCAGCAGCGCCGTCGGCCCTTCGACCCGGCCCTGCGCCACCTGCACCACGCCCTCACCTTCACTGGCCACCGCAGCCAGGCCCTGTACCGTCTGGTGCTGGAACAGCTGCTTGGGTGTGAAGTGAATCCCCGCCTGGCGTGCCCGGCTGACCACCTGCAGCGAGATGATCGAGTCACCGCCCAGTTCGAAGAAGTTATCCCGCGCGCCGATGCGTTCCAGCTTGAGCACGTCTTGCCAGATCGCCGCGATGCGCTGCTCCAGGTCGCTGACCGGGGCCACGTAGTCCGCCTGCGCCTGCTCCAGGTCCGGCAGCGGCAGCGCTTTGCGGTCCAGCTTGCCGTTGGGGGTCAGTGGCAGCGCCGGCAATTGCAACAGGTGCGCCGGCACCATGTACTCCGGCAGTTGTTCGCGCAGCGCGGCTTTCACCTGCTCGCTGTCCAGCGTGGCATTGGCCACCAGGTAGCCCACCAGTTGGTGGCCGCTGGCACCTTCCACCGCCAGCACCACTGCTTCGCGCACTCCGGCCTGCTGTTGCAGGCGGGTTTCGATCTCGCCCAGCTCGATACGGAAACCACGCACCTTGACCTGGTGGTCGACCCGGCCGATGTACTCCAGCTGGCCGTCCTCGCGGTAACGAGTCAGGTCGCCGGTGCGGTACATCCGCTCGCCAGGCTCGCCCGCCGGGTTGGGCACGAACTTCTCGGCGGTCAACCCCGGGCGCAGCAGGTAGCCACGGGTGACACCCGCACCGGCCAGGTACAGCTCGGCAGCAACACCTACCGGCGCCACCTGCAACTGGTCGTCCAGCAGGTAGCCACGGCTGTTGCACAGCGGCCGGCCGATGCTGGCCTGCCCGCCGGCCTCGCGGCGGCAGTAAGTCGAATAGGTGGTGTCTTCCGACGGCCCGTACAGGTCGTACACATGCTCCAGGGTGCCCAGCGCATACAGGCTGTCGACCAGTTCCTGCTTGAGCGGTTCGCCTGCCAGGTTGACGATCTTGACCCCGGCCGGAATGTCGCCAGCACGCAACAGCGCGGCAATCGCCGATGGCACGGTGTTGATCAGTTTCACTTCGTCGCGGGCCGCCAGGCTGCCCAGCTCCAGGGCGTTGCGGGCGAGGATCACATGGCCACCGTTGGCCAGGGTGACGAACAGCTCCCACACCGACAGGTCGAAGCACACCGAGGTCGAGGCCAGCACGCCGGCAATGGCTTCTTGCGGGTAGACCCCCGCCGACCAGTGCACCAGCGCGGCCACGTTGCGGTGGGCAATCGCCACACCCTTGGGCTTGCCGGTAGAGCCCGATGTGTAAATCACATAGGCCAGGTTGTCGGGGCATACCGCCACCGTTGGCGCGCTCGCCGGGTAGGCGGCCAGGGTGGTGTCATGTTCATCGACCAGCACCGTAGCCAGCCCTTCGAGCGGCACGCCATCCAGCGCCCCGGCCTGGGTCAGCAGCACCTTGGCCTGGCTGTCCTCGAGCATGTAGACCAGACGGTCGCGAGGGTAGTCCGGGTCCAGCGGCACGTAGGTACCGCCGGCCTTGAGCACCGCCAGCAGCGCCACCAGCAGCTCGGCGTTGCGTGGCATGGCCACGCCCACCCGTACTTCCGGGCCTACGCCCAGTGCCACCAGGTGGTGGGCCAGGCGGTTAGCCTGGGCCTGCAGCCAGGCATGGTCCAGGCGCCGCTGGCCATCGATCAGGGCCAACGCGTGCGGTGCACGTTCGGCCTGGCGCTCGATCAGTTGCGCAATGCACAGCTCGCCTTCATAGGTTTCGCTGGCTGGGTTGAAGCTGGCCAGGCGCGCCTGTTCGTCGCTATCCAGCAGGCGCAGCTCGCCCAGAGCCAACTGCGGCTGTTCGACGACCTGCGCCAGCAGGCCCAGCCAGTGGCCGGCCAGACGCTGCACGGTGGCCGCCTCGAACAGGTCGGTGGCATAGGTGAACGAAGCCGCCAGCTGACCAGGGCTTTCATGGGTGCTGAGGGTCAGGTCGAACTGCGCGTCGTCACCCGACCAGCCCAGGCTGCGCACGTCGAGCCCGGCCAGGCTGCGCGGGGCGTGGGCCGCGCCGGCATGTTCGGCCTGGTGGTTGAACATCACCTGGAACAGCGGGCTGTAGCTCAGGCTACGCTCAGGCTGCAAGGCATCGACCAGTTGCTCGAACGGCAGGTCCTGATGGTCCTGGGCCGCCAGGGTCGCTTGGCGCACCTGGGCCAACAGGGCAAGGAAACTGTCCCCGCCACGCAGGTCGGCCTGAAGCACCTGGGTGTTGACGAAGAAGCCGATCAGGCGCTCGGTTTCCAGGCGGTTGCGGTTGGCGATTGGCACACCGACGCGGATGCGCGGCTGGCCGCTGCAGCGGAACAACAGCGCCTGGTAAGCCGCCAGCAGAACCATGAACAAGGTACTGCCCTGCTGCTCGGCCAGCGCCTTCAGCCGCTGGTGCAGGGCGCCGTCCACCGGCACTTCCAGGCGTGCACCGCGCAGGCTCTGCTGCACCGGACGCACATGGTCGGTGGGCAGCTCCAGCACCACCGGCGCCGTGCCCAGATGGGTTTTCCAGTAATCCAGCTGGCGCTCGCGCTCGCCGGCGTCCATCCATTGGCGCTGCCAGGCGGCGTAGTCGGCGTACTGGATAGCCAACGCCGGCAACTGCACGGACTGTCCGGCGCGGGCAGCGCCGTAGCAGTGCAGCAATTCGTCGATCATCACCTGCATCGACCAGCCATCAGAAACGATGTGGTGCTGGGTGACCACCAGCACATGGCGCTGTGGTGCCAGTTGCAGCAGTGCAGCGCGCATCAAGAGATCGCCGCGCAGGTCGAACGGCCGGCCAACCTGTTCGCCGACGAAGGCCTCGATGGCCGCCTGCTCCTCGGCACCGGCGGGCAAGTGCTGCACGGGCAGCGGGAACTGCACGCCAGCATGGAACACCTGAACGCACTGGCCATCCTGCTCCTGGAAGCAGGTTCGCAAGCTTTCATGGCGCTCGAACAGCGCCTGGAACGCCTGACCCAATGCGGCCACGTCCAGCTCGCCCTGCAACTGCAGGACCATGGGGATCACATAGGCGCTGCTGTGCGGCTCCAACTGCCAGAGGAACCACTGGCGCTCCTGGGCATAGGACAGTGCCAGCCCGGCCCCCCGTGGCAATGCCGGGATCGCATCCATCTCGCGGCGCTCGCCCTGCGCCAATGCGCCGACAAAGGCCTGCAACTGGCTGTGTTCGAACAGCACCCGCAACGGCACATCGATAGCCAAAGCCTGGCGTACCCGGGAGACCAGTTGGGTCGCCAGCAGGGAGTGCCCACCCAGGGTGAAGAAGTCATCATCCAGGCCCACCTGCTCGCAGCCCAGCAGCTGCTGCCAGATGGCCGCGACGCTGCGCTCGCGCTCGGTTTGCGGGGCGCGATAGAGCGCCTGTACCTGACGCTGGTCAAAGGCCGGCAGCGCCTTGCGGTCGAGCTTGCCGTTGGGCGACAGCGGCATGCCCGGGAGCAGGATCATGTGCGCCGGCACCATGTAGTCGGGCATGCTTTGCCCAAGCGCTGCCTTGAGCTGGTCAACCAGCGCGCGCTGCAGCGCCGCCTCGGCGCTGGCCAGGGCCGGATCGCTGGGCACCACGTAGGCCAGCAACTGCACGCCGGCAGCGCCCTGCCCGGCAATCGCCACGCATTCGGACACCTGCGCCTGCTCTTGCAGGCGCGCCTCGATTTCACCCAGTTCGATGCGCAGGCCGCGGATCTTGACCTGATGGTCGATCCGCCCGGCGTACTCGATCACCCCGTCGGCGCGATAACGCGCCAGGTCACCGGTGCGGTACAGGCGCTGGCCGGCACCCAACGGGCTGGCAACGAAACGCTCGGCGGTCAGGCCTGGGCGCTGGTGGTAACCACGCGCCAGCCCTTCCCCGCCCAGGTACAGTTCGCCGACCACCCCTGCGGCCACCGGGTTGAGCCCCGCGTCGAGAATGTGGGTGGACAGGTTGGCGATCGGCTCACCGATCGGCACGTTGTGCTCGCGCTGGACGCGGCAGGTCCAGTGGGTCACGTCGATGGCCGCTTCAGTGGGGCCGTACAGGTTGTACAGCCCAGCCTGACCCAGTTGGGCCAGTACCTGCTGCTGGGTGTCCAGCGCCAGTGCCTCACCGCTGCAGATGATGCGCTTGAGCCCCTGGCAGCTGCCGGCCTGGGGGTCGAGCATGAACGCCTGGAGCATCGACGGCACGAAGTGCAGCGTGGTGATGCCATGGTCGTTGATCAGGCGCACCAGGCGCGCCGGGTCGCGGTGCTCGCCCGGACGGGCCAGCACCAGGCGCGCACCGGTCATCAGCGGCCAGAAGAACTCCCACACCGAAACATCGAAGCTGAACGGGGTCTTCTGCAGCACCGCGTCACTGGCATCCAGACCATAGGCCTGCTGCATCCAGCACAGGCGATTGGTCAAGGCCCGGTGGCGGTTGGCCGCGCCCTTGGGGCGGCCGGTGGAGCCAGAGGTGTAGATCATGTAGGCGAGGTGTTCGCCTTGCACCTCCACGCCCAGGTCGTCTTCAGCCAGGTGGCCGAGCGCCAGGGTGTCCAGGCTCAGGCAGTTCACCCCCGCCGGCACCGGCAGGCGCTCCAGCAGTGCGGCACTGGTCAGCAGCAGTTGCACGCCGCTGTCCTCGATCATGTAGGCCAGGCGGTCACTGGGGTATTCCGGGTCCAGCGGCACGTAGGCGCCACCGGCCTTAAGCACCGCCAGCAGGCCGACGACCATCTCCACGCTGCGCTCCAGGGCGATGCCCACCAGGCAATCCGGGCCGACCCCCAAGTGCACCAGGTGCCGCGCCAACTGGTTGGCCCGGGCGTTGAGCTGGGCGTAGCTGAGCACTTGGTCGCCCAGTTGCAGGGCCGGCGCATCCGGGGTGAGCGTTACCTGGGCCTCGATCAACCGTTGTACCGGCTGGTCGAGCGGGAAGCTGGCATCTGCGGTGGCATTCCACTGTCCGACAATGCGCTGGCGCTCGTCGGCGCCGAGCATCGCCAGCTCACCCAGCTTGCCCTGCGGCGCCTCGACCACAGCGCGCAGCAGGTTGAGCCAGTGCCGGGCCATGCGTTCGGCGCTGGCGGCATCGAACAGGTCAGTGGCGTAGGTGAGGCTGGCGGCCAGGCCCTGGGCATGCTCTTCGGTGGCCAGGGTGAGGTCGACCTGGGCGGTGCAGCCCTCGCGCTCGATCACCTCGGCCGCAAGGCCCAGGCCGCCGCCGGCGGGCTGGGCGGCACTGCTGCCCTGGTGGTTGAACATGGCCTGGAACAGCGGGTTGTGGCTCAGGGTGCGTTCCGGCGCCAAGGCTTCGACCAGTTGCTCGAACGGCAGGTCCTGATGCGATTGCGCGCCCAGCACCCGAGCCTTGACCTGGCCCAGCAGGTCGGTAAAGCCGTCGCAGGCATCGAACCGGGCGGCCAGCACCTGGGTGTTGGCGAAAAAGCCCACCAGCCCTTCCACTTCCACCCGGGTACGGTTGGCCACCGGCACGCCGACCCGGATATCGGTTTGCCCGCTGTAGCGGTGCAGCAGGGTCTGGAAGCTGGCCAGCAACAGCATGAACAGGGTCACATTGTTGCGCTGGGCCAGTTGCTTGAGGTCCTCGGCCAGCCCGGCGTCAATCTGGATATCCAGGCGCGCGCCACGCAAGGACTGGCGCAGCGGTCGTGGACGGTCGGCTGGCAACTCCAGCACCAGCGCCTCGCGGCCCAGTTGCTCGACCCAGTAGGCCAACTGGCGCTCGCGTTCGCCGGCCTCCATCCACTCGCGCTGCCACGCAGCGAAGTCGGCGTAGTCGATGGCCAGCGGCGCCAATAGCGGCTGCTCGCCACGGCTGAACGCTGCGTAGCACTGCATCAACTCGCGCACGATCAGTTGCATCGACCAGCCGTCGGAGACGATGTGGTGCATGGCCAGGGCCAGCACGTGCTCGCGCTCGCCGGTACGCAGCAGCGCGGCGCGCAGCAGCGGCTCACGGCGCAGGTCGAACGGCTGGTTCAGGCACTGGTCGAGCAACTGCTCGATACGCGCCTGGGGCGCCTCGCCGGGTTGCAGGGTCTGCAGCGCCAAGGTGAACGGCTGCGGCTCGCGGATGAACTGCAGCACCTGGTCCTGGTCCTCGACGAAACCGGTACGCAAGGCGCCATGGCGCGCCAGCAAGGCATCGAACGCCGCTTGCAAGGCGCCATGATCGAGTTCGCCCTGCAAGCGCAGGGCGGTGGGAATGTTGTAGGCAGCGCTATGCGGGTCCAGTTGCCAGAGGAACCACTGGCGCTGCTGAGCGTAAGACAGACGTAAAGGTGCCTGCGGGTCGCGCTTGAACACCGGTGCGACAGCAAAGAGGTCGATCCCCTTTTCCTTGAGCATCCTGGCCAGGGCCTTCCGTTCCTTGGCCGACAACGCTCCAACCGCACCGATCAACTCTTGCACGTCCCGCACTCCTTTAAGAAATCAGCTTTTCAAGCTCTGCGCTTGATAAACGTTTGAGTGCCTCCAAAGATTTAGCCAATTCGTCTTCGACGGGTTGCGCCACATCGCGCAGGCCGCGCACGTGGGCGCAGAACGCCTCCAGGTTGCTCGCCATGAACAGGTTTTCCAGGCTGACCTCCACCCCCAGCTGCCCGCGCAGGCGGACGATGACCTGGGTGGCCAGCAGCGAATGCCCGCCCAGTTCGAAGAAGTTGTCGTCCAGCCCTACCCGCTCCAGTTGCAGGACCTGCTGCCAGATCGCCGCCACCTGCTGCTGCGTTTCGTCGCCCGGTGCGCGGTACGGCCCGTCGGCTTGCGCCTCGGGCAGCGGCAGTGCGCGGCGGTCGACCTTGCCGCTGGGGCTCAGGGGCATCTGCTCCAGGCGCAGCAGACGCGCCGGCACCATGTACCCCGGCAACGTGGCGGCGACCCAGGCCTTGAGCGCGGCATCCTCGACCGGCGCTGCCAGCACCAGGTAAGCGACCAGTTGTGTACCGCCGGCGGCCTCATGCACCTGTACCAGCGCCTCGCGCACCTGGGCATGCTCGCGCAGGCGCGCCTCGATCTCCGCAGGCTCCACCCGGAAGCCGCGAATCTTCACCTGCTCGTCACCACGGCCGAGGAACCACAAGGCCTGCTCGCCATCGCGCCAGGCCAGGTCGCCGGTGCGGTAGCGGCGGCTGCCCGGCGCGCCGTCCGGATCGGGCACGAAGCGCTCGGCGGTAAGCCCCGGCCGACCCTGGTAGCCACGGGCGAGCAGCTCGCCACCGATGCACACTTCACCCGCGCCATGGCGGGCTGCCGCAGCCCCCTGGCCATCGTCCAGGTACAGCGCACGGCCCGCCAGGGCCTGGCCGATCGGCAACACCGCCGGCACCGCCTGCGGGTTGGCCAGCCACGGCGTGCAGTCCTGCAGCGTAGCGGTGACGGTGGCCTCGGTCGGGCCATAGGCATTGAGCAAGGTCACCGTGCGACCCAGCGCACGCGCCCAGTCCTGCACGGCGCTACCCGGCATCGCCTCGCCCCCGCACAGCACCAGGCGCAGGCTCGCCAGGGCATGCGGCCCGCTGTCGGCGAGGTCACGGGCGATAGTCGCCCAGTACGCGGTGCTCAGGTCGGCCACGGTGATGCCCTGGGTATCGACCGCGTCGCGGAACTGGCTGCTGCTCCACACCGACTGGCCGCGCATGACCAGTGTGGCCCCCACCGCCAGGGTGGCGAACAGCTGCTCGACGAAGGGATCGAAGTTGAAGGTGGCGAACTGCAACACCTTGTCGCTTGCCACCAGTTCCAAGGCCTGGATTGCCGCCTCGGTGTGCCGGGCCAGCGCCCGGTGGGTCAAGGCCACACCCTTGGGCCGACCGGTGGAACCGGAGGTGAAGATCACATAGGCCAGGCTGTCC
Organism: Pseudomonas fakonensis; assembly: GCF_019139895.1. Classification (GTDB taxonomy): domain Bacteria; phylum Pseudomonadota; class Gammaproteobacteria; order Pseudomonadales; family Pseudomonadaceae; genus Aquipseudomonas; species Aquipseudomonas fakonensis. Next base: position 3,749,782 of record NZ_CP077076.1, read on the forward strand.
ACCAGGCCCGACCAGGCCGGGTCGTTATCCTGCCCGACCAGCTGGGCCAGAGGCTGATCCAGCGCCAGGGTGGCCACCCCAGCGTCGGCGTGAGCGCGCAGCAGCGCGGCCTCGCCGAGCAGCAGGCTGATACCGCTGTCCTCGACCATGGCCTGCAGGCGCTCCTGAGGGTAGTCCGGGTCCAGCGGCACATAACCGGCACCGGCCTTGAGCACGGCCAGGACCGCCACCGGCAGCTCGACGCTGCGGCCCATGCAGATCCCCACCAGGTGCTCAGGGCCTACGCCGCGCCCGCGCAAGGCATGGGCGAGGCGATTGGCGCGCCGGTTCAGCTCGGCGTAGCTCAGTTGCTGCCCGTCGCACACCACCGCGCAAGCCTGGGGCTGCAGCAGCGCCTGGGCCTGCAGCCGCAGGTGCACCGGCACCAGGGCGGCGCAGTCGTCCACCCGGGCGCGCTCATGGCGCAGCCGTGCCTCGTTCTGAGCCTGGCCCAGCACTGGCAGTTCGGCGACCGCACTGTCGGCTGCCGTCGGCATGGCCAGCAGCAGATTGCACAGCTGTTCGGCCAGGCCCTCGACCACTGCCACAGGCAGCAGCGCCAGGTCATGGCTCATTTGCAGCTGCAGGGTCTGGCCAACGCCAGCGGCGATGGTCAGCGGGTAGCTGGTGCGCTCGTGCTGGTGAACCGTACCGAAGCTCAAGGCACCACCGCCTTCCTGCAAGGCCTCGGCCATGGGGAAGTTCTCGAATACCAGGATATGGTCGAACAACGCCTCACCGCCCTGTCCCACCCAGCGCTGGATGTCGTACAACGGCGTGTGCTCGTGTTCACGCATGGCCAGGTTGCCAGCCTGCAAGCTGCGCAGCCATTCGCCCAGCGGCTGCGCTGGCGAAGGGCTGGCAAGCATCGGCAGGGTATTGATGAACAGCCCGATCTGCTGCTCGATCCCCGGCAACTGCGCCGGGCGCCCGGATACGGTGACACCGAAGCACACCGCCTGCTGCCCGGCCAGGCGCTGCAACAGCAACGCCCAGGCGCCCTGCACCAAGGTATTGAGGGTGACCCGCTGGCTACGGGCGAAGACTTCCAGACGCTGGGTCTGGACCACGTCCAGGGTACGGTCGACGTTGCCCATGCCGTGCTCGGCGCCGCCCGTGCCGGGCAGGCAATCGAGCAAGCGGGTCGGGGCCGGCAGCGGCGCCAACTGCTCGCGCCAGAAGGCTTCGCTGGCGGTCGCATCCTGCGCCTGCAGCCAGCGGATGTACTCGCGCAGCGGTTGCGGCGCCTGGGCAGGCGCGCCGCCGTGGTAGCGCTGCATCACCTCGCCCATCACCTGGGCACTGCTCCAACCGTCCATGAGGATATGGTGATGGGTGTACAGCATCACATGTCGGTCCTGCGCCACCTGCACCAGGCACACCCGCAGCAACGGCGCGCGCGTCAGGTCGAACGGCGTGCTGCGCTGCTCGGCGCACAGCGCCTGCAACGCCGCCGGCAGGTCGGTACGGCCGCGCCAGTCCAGCTCCACCAGGGGTGACGGCACCTGGCGCCGGACCACCTGCAACGGCTGGGCCTGGTCATCCCCCCAGAGGAACCCGCTGCGCAGGATATCGTGGGCCTGCACGGTCTGCTCCCAGGCTGCCCGCAGGCGCGCCGGATCCAGCCCGCCGATCTCCACGTGCAACTGGTTGATATAGGCACCCGCTTCGGCCTGGTACAGCGAATGGAACAGCATGCCTTGTTGCATCGGTGACAGCGGATACAGGTCGGCCACCTCCCGCGCCACCAACCCCAGGCCGTCCAGCCCGGCCTGGTCGAGCCCGGCCAGGGGCACATCCGAAGGGGTCAGCGCGCCGGCCGCCGGGTCCAGGCAGTGCTCCACCAGCAGTGCCAGTTCCTCGGCATAGGCATCGGCCAGACGCTGAATGTCGTCTTGCAGGAACATCTGCCCGCTGAAGCTCCACTCCAACGCCAGTACGCCCTGGTACACCTGGCCACTGATGGTCAGCCAATTGCCCAGCAAGGCCTCGGGGCTGCGCTCGGCGCCCTTGCCCTCGGCCGCCGGGCGCAACAGCGCCTGCTCGTTGAAGGTGCCATCTACCTGCCCCAGGTAGTTGAAGGTGATGCGCGGCACCGGCAAGCCCTGCAGGCGCGCGCGGTCCTGGGCGGTGCCCAGGTACTTGAGGGCAGCGAAGCCCAGCCCGCGGTCGGGTACCGCCCGCAGTTGCTCCTTGACCTGCATGATCGTCGCCGCAGGGCTTGCAGCCGGCTGCAGGCGCACCGGGAACAGGCTGGTGAACCAGCCCAGGGTGCGCGAGAGGTCCAGGTCGGCGCACAGCTCTTCACGGCCATGCCCCTCCAACTGCACGCTGACGGATGACTCCCCGACCCAGCGGCACAGCACCCGGGCCAGGCCTGCCAAGAGCAAGTCGTTGACCTGGGTGCGGTAGGCTGCGGCAGCGCCTTGCAGCAGGCGCGCGGTCAGCCCGGCATCCAGTCGCGTGACCGCCACCTGGCGGTCGGCACTGCGCGCCGGGCCCTGGCTGCGCATCTGCGGCAGCACGCGGTCCGAGGTCGGCAACTGCGCCTCCCAGTACTCCAGCGTGGCGCGCTGTGGCGCAGCCTGGGCCCAGTCAGCCAGCACCTGGCCCCAACGCTGCACCGAGCTGCTGCGCGCTGGCAAGCGCGGGGCGCTGCCGGCAACCAGGGCGTCATGGCAGGCCTGCAGGTCTTCCAGCAGGATGCGCCAGGAGACGCCATCCACCACCAGATGGTGGGCGCTCAGCAGCAGCCGCTGGCTGCCATCGGGCAAGGTCGCCAACACTGCGCGCAGCACCTCGCCACGCGCCAGGTCGAAGCTGCGCTGGGCTTGCTCGAGCAGCTGCGCCAGCTCATCGAGGCTGGAGCAATGGCGCTGCCACAGCAGCCCGGCCGGGGGCGTGACAGCAGCAGGAATGTGCGCCTGCCAGCCCTGCGGCCCCTGGCTGAAGCAACTGCGCAGCACATCGTGGTGGCGCCACAACTGCACCAGCGCCTGCTCCAGCACAGCACCGTCCAGCGCCTGGCGTGGCTGCAACAGCAGTGACTGATTCCAGTGGTGGCGCTCGACCGGATCGGCGGCAAAGAACGCCTGCTGAATCGGCAACAGCAGACACGGGCCTTCGGCGGCCGGCTGCTCGGCCACGATCGGTGCCTGGTCGAACCCGGCGTGGGCGGCCAGGCTGCGCACGCTCTGGTGTTCGAACACATCCCGCGCGCTGAAGGTGATACCCGCGGCGCGGGCACGGCTGACCAGCTGGATGGCGACGATGGAGTCGCCACCGAGCTCGAAGAAGTTGTCGTCCAGGCCAACCTGTGGGCTACGCAGCACCTCGAGCCACAACGCGGCAATACGCTGCTGGCGGGCATCACCCTGGGTGGCGGGCTGGCGGGAAGGGGCCGCCGGCAACGGCAGCGCACGGCGATCGAGCTTGCCGTTGGCCGTCAGCGGCAGTGCCGCCAGTGCCAGCACATGGGCCGGCACCTGGTGCGCCGACAGCCGCTCGCGCAGGTGGGCCTTGAGCGTGTCGGCATCGAGGGTTGCGCCGTCGGCCGCGACCACGTAGGCGGCCAGCTGCGTGCCGTTGGCCCCGGGCACGCCGGCCACCACGCATTCGGCCACGTCAGCATGGGCCAGCAGTTGCTGTTCGATCTCGCCGGGCTCGACCCGGTAGCCGCGAATCTTCAGTTGCTGGTCGGCGCGCCCCAGGTACTGCAACTGGTCATCGGCGCGGTAGCGCACGCGATCGCCGGTGCGGTACAGGCGCTGGCCATTGCCGAACGGGTCGGGCACGAAGCGCTCGGCGGTCAGCCCTGGTTGGCCCAGGTAACCACGCGCCAGGCCCGCGCCGCCCAGGTACAGCTCGCCCTGACTGCCCAGCGCAGCCTGCTGCAACGCGCCGTCGAGCACCTGCGCACGCAGGTTTGGCAGCGGCGCGCCCAGGGGCGCGGCGGTATCCAGCTGCTCGAGCAGGCAGGTGAACACGCCCACGGTGGTCTCGGTCGGGCCATAGTGGTTGACCAAGGCGCAGTCCGGGGCCTGGGCGCGAATGCGCTGCAGCAATGCCGGCGGGCTGGCTTCGCCGCCCAGCACCAGACAGCGGCGCGGCAGCACCCCGGCGTTGTCGCTGCCGAGCAAGGCGCCCAGGTGCGAGGGCACGATCTTCAGTGCATCGACTTGATGTAACTGCATGTAGGCCGCAAAAGCCTCGCCATCGACCGCCGTGTCGGCGTCGATCAGGTGCAGGGTGCGCCCGGCCGCCAGGGCGCCGAACAGCACGGTATGGCCCAGGTCGGCAGCCAAGGTGGAGACCAGCGCCATGCTCTGCACCTGCGCCAGGGGCAGGCGCTGCTCGATGCCGTCCAGGTAGTTGGCCAGGGCCGCATGGCTGATACCGACGGCCTTGGGCTTGCCGGTAGAGCCGGAGGTGAAGATCACATAAGCAAGCTCGGCACCCACCACGGGGGCCGAAGGCGCCTCGCACGGCCCGTCGCCAGGCTGGCTGGCATCGTCCAGCAGGTGCACGGTTACGCCTGGTAAACCGGCGAAGCGCTCGGCCTGGTCGCCCGGCGCCAGCACCCGGCAGGCGCCGCTGTCGGCGAGCATCTGCTCCAGCCTTGGGCGCGGATACTGCGGGTCGAGGGCAACGTAGCAGGCCCCGGCCTTGAGCACGGCCAACAAGCCGACCAGGGTTTCCAGACGGCGTTCGGCGCTCAGCGCCACCGCCTCGCCCGGGGCCACGCCACTGGCTTGCAGGCGCCTGGCCAGCCGGTTGGCCCGGGCGTCGAGCTCGGCGTAGGTCAGCGAACGCGCGCCTTCAACCAGGGCGATGCGCTGCGGATGCTGCGCGGCCTGGGCGGCAAAGCGCTGGTGCAGCCACGGGCCGCTGACCTGGGTATCGGCCTGGCTGGCCTGGGGCGCAGCCCCGATCGGCAGGCTTTCGATGGCCCGCCCGGGCTCGGCCAGCGCCGCGTCCAGCAGTTGTGCCCAGTGCTGGCCAAGGCGCTCGATGGTGCGTGCTTCGAACAGGTCGGTGGCGTACAGCAACGAAGCCTGCAGTTGATCGCCCTGCTCCTCGGTGCTCAAGGTCAGGTCGAAACGCGCCGATTCGGCGCCCACCTGCAGGGGCGCCAGCTCCACCCCCGGCAATTGCCAGCGGTTGCCCTGGCCGGCCGCCACCTGATGATTGAACAGCACCTGGAACAACGGCGTGCGGTCCAGGCTGCGCTGGGGTTGCAGGGCGTCAACCAGATGCTCGAACGGCAGGTCCTGGTTGGCCTGGGCTTCAAGCACCCGCTGGCGCACCTGGGCCAGTACCTGGCTGAAGCTGTGGCGCCCGTCCAGTTCCACCTGCAGCACCTGGGTGTTGACGAAGAATCCGATCAGCCCCTCGACCTCGGCGCGGGTACGGTTGGCCACCGGCGTGCCGACGCGCACGGCTTCGCCGGCGCCGTAGCGCATCAGCAGCACCTGCAACGTCGCCAGCAGCACCATGAACGGTGTGCAGCCATGGACGGCGGCCAGCTGGCGCACGGCGGCGCCCTGCCCGGCCGGCAGCTCGATGGCCAGCCGCGCGCCGCGGCCACTGCGCCGCGCCGGGCGCGGATGGTCGGCCGGCAGCTCAAGGCTGTCCTCGGCCACGCCCAGGCGCTCGCGCCAGTAACCCAGCTGGCGCTCGGCTTCGCCGGCCTCCAGCCACAGGCGTTGCCAACGGGCGTGGTCGGCATACTGGATCGGCAGTTCGGCGGCCGGCGTCTGCTCGCGGTAGTGGCGCAGCACCTCTTCGATCAGGATCGGCATCGACCAGGCGTCGGTGACGATGTGGTGGGTGCAGAACACCAGGGTCCATTGCTGCTCGCCGGTGTGCAGCAGGCTGGCGCGCAGCAGCAGGTCATGCTCCAGGTCGAACGGCCGGGCGGCCAGCTCGGCGGCCACCTGCTCGCGCTCTGCCTGGCTGCTGGCACGCAGGTCGAGCTGTTCAAGGCTGACCTCACGGCCGGCGTGGATCACCTGCAGCACCTGGCGCTCGTCCTGGCGGAAGTTGGTGCGCAGTGCCTCGTGGCGCTGCACCAGCGCTTGCAGGCTCTGCGCCAGGCGCTGGATGTCCAGCGCCCCACTAACGCTCAGCAAGGCCGGCTGGTTGTAGGCCGTGGACTGCGGGTCGAGCTGCCACAGCGACCACAGGCGCTGCTGGGAGAACGACGCCTGTACCGGCAGGCTGGCCTCCTCGCGCGGTGGAATGGGCAGCAGCTCGAAGGCCAGGCCCTGCTCACGCATGCGCCCTTGCAAGGCGCGGCGCTCATCGAAAGCCAGGGCGGCGAAGCGCCTGGCCAGCGCCTGCATGCGATCAGCCAGCTGGGTCATACGTCCTCCACCGCATCGAACAGCGCTTCCAGGGCATCGGCCTTGTCATCGCTTGCACCCGAGCCGCGATGTCGCTCGACCTGCTCGGCCAGCAGGGCCACGGTTTCACCTTCGAAGAACACCCGCAGCGGCAGGTCCAGGTTCAGGCGCTCCTGCACCTGGGAGCGAATGCGCGTGGCCAGCAGCGAGTGGCCGCCCAGGGCGAAGAAGTTGTCGTGCACGCCCACCTGCTCCAGTTGCAGCGCCTCCTGCCAGATCTGCGCCAGGGTCTGTTCCAGTTCGTTGCGCGGCGCCTGGTAGGCGCTGCCCTGGGCTTGCAGGGCAGCCAGGGCGGTGCGGTCGAGCTTGCCGTTGGGGGTCAGCGGCATGCGGTCGAGCAGGCGCAGGAAGGCAGGCACCATGTACTCCGGCATCTGCTCGCGCAGGCGCTCCAGCAGGCGGGTATCCAGGCCGTTGGCAATGGCTGGGTCGCGCGGTACGACAAAGCCGGCCAGTTGCGCACCGGCAGCAGTTTCGCGTACCACCACAGCGGCTTCGCGCACCTCGGGCTGTTGCGCCAGGCGCGCCTCGATCTCGCCCAGTTCGACACGGAAACCACGCAGCTTGAGCTGGAAGTCCAGGCGCCCGAGGTAATCGAGGGTACCGCCGACGCCAGGGCTGACCCGGTCGCCGGTGCGGTACAGGCGCTGGCCCGGCTCGGCGGCAAACGGGTCGGGGACGAAGCGGCTGGCGGTCAGCCCCGGGCGTTGCAGGTAGCCACGGGCCAGGCCCGGCCCACCGACATACAACTCGCCTTCACGGCCAAAGCCCACCAGTTCGGCCTGTGGGTCCAGTACCCGCAAGCGGGTACCGGCGATAGCCCCACCAATCGACACCCGCTCATGGGGCGGCGCAGCCTCGACCTCGTGTGCCGAGCACCACACCGCGCTTTCCGACGGCCCGTACTCGTTGACCAGTTGCGTTTGCGGCAGGCGCTCGGCATGGCGTACCGGCAGCTCGGCCGGACACGCCTCGCCAGCGACGATGACGCAGGCCAGTGCAGGTTGGTCCAGGTGTTCAAGAATTTGCGCGTAGAACGACGGCAAGGCCAGGAAGTGGCTGATGCCCTGCTCGCCGATCAGTTGCGCCAGGCGCACCGGGTCCTTGTGCGCCTGTTCCTGGGGCAGGTACAGCGTGCCACCCTGGCCCAGGGTCCAGAAGATACCCGCCACCGAGCTGTCGAAGGAGAACGACGAGAGCATCAGGAAGCGGCGCAGCGGCGCACGGTAGAAGTCGGCGCGGGCGCGGGTCGAGGCGCAGGCATTGGCGTGGCTGATCATCACGCCCTTGGGCTTGCCGGTGGAGCCAGAGGTGTAGATCACATACGCCAGGTTGGCGGGTGCCAGTGCAACCACCGGTGCCTCGGCCTGGGCGGCCGGCAGGCCGTGTTCGAGGGCCAGGCGGGCCACGCCCTCGGGTACTTCGATCCCCTCGGCCAGCGGGCGCAAGGTGATCAGGCACTGGGCGCGGGCGTCGTGCAGCATGAACGCCAGGCGCTCGGCCGGGTAACCGGGGTCCAGCGGCAGGTAGGCGCCGCCGGCCTTGAGAATGGCCAGCAACGCCACGACGATTTCCACCGAACGTTCGCCATACACCGCCACCACGCTGTCCGGGCCGACCCCACGCTCGCGCAGGGCCTGGGCCAGGCCATTGGCGCGCTGCTCGAGGCTGGCGTAGTCCAGCGCCTGCTCACCAACCTGCAGGGCGATGTGCCCCGGGGTGGCACGGGCGGCCTGTTCGAACAGGCCATGCAAGGTTTCATCGGCCAACAGCGCCAGGTCGGCGCTGCGGTCCAGGCGCTGCAACAGCTGATCGGCCTGGGCGTCATCCACACCGCCGAACTGCTGCAGGGGCCGGTCGAGGTCGGCCGCCACCTGCCCGGCGAAACGCTCGAACTGCGCCAGCCACGCCTGCAACTGGGCCGTCTCGAACAGCCGTGCCGGGCTGAGCAGGTGCAGGTCCAGGCCTGCGCCCTGCTGGCGGGCACGCAGCAGCAGCTTCTGCGCTTGCGGCCAGTCCTGTTCCAGCAACATGCCCTCGGCAGGCGGCTGGGCGTCGTAGCCACAGGCATAGGCCGGCAGCAGTGCGGCGCCCAGGTCGCCTTCGTCCAGGCAGTCCAGCCAGGAGCGGCCCTGGCGCAACTGGCCGGCCAGGGCCGGCAGTTGCTCGCCCAGGCCACGGGCGCTGTCGATGTTCAAAAGCAACGGCAACTGACGGGCGAAATGGCCGACGGTCTGCTCCAACTGCTCGTTGCGCCCGCTCACCTCAAGCCCGAGCAGCAGCGCCGGTTGCTGGCCCAACTCGGCCAGAAACGCCGCCCACAACACGGCCAGGGCTTCTTCGTTGCTCAATTGGGCGCCAGCGCCAACCTTCACCAGCGCCTCGCCCAGCGAGGTGCCACGCAGCTCGGCCTGGGGCGTCTGGGCATGCGCCAACCGGCGCTCGAAAGGCAGCATGGCCGGGCGCACCTGCTCGCCCAGCAAGCCACGCCAGAAGCCACGGCCCTGCTGGCCAATGCTCTCCTGGGCCAGGTCACCCTGCCAGGCGGCGTAGTCGGCGTACTGCAAGGCGTCGAACTCGGCCAGCGGCTCACCGCGCAGCAGGGCTTGCAGTTCTTCACCCAGCAGTTGCAGGGCCGCCGGGTCGGCGCTGGCCAGGGCCACGCCGAGCAGCACGCGCTCGCCCACCAGGCTGGCCGCTAGGGGTGCCTGGGCCAGGCCCTCGGCTACCTGCTCGCGGGCCTGTTCCGGCGACTGGGCTTGCGCCACCCGCAGGTCTGCCTGGGCGTGGATGGCCTGGGCCAGGTGCTTGAGGCCCGGTACCTGCACGTAGCGGGTGCGCAGCACCTCGTGGCGCTCGCACAGCTGGGTCAGCGCCTGGCGCAAGGCGTCCAGCGACGGGCGTGCCTGCAGCGTCAGCCACAGGCGTGCGGCCAGCGCCTCGCCGCCGGCCTGGAGGATATGCGCCTGCTGGGCGGAGGTCTGGAAAATGTCAGGGGTGCTTGCGCTCATGCTTCGGCTCCTTGGCCCAGTGCCACTTCGCTGCTTTTCAGCGGGATGGCCATGGCCGTGAGAATTTTTCGCGGGCCGGTATAACCGTTGCGCGCGTGGATGGTGAGGATGTTGTCGAGGATCACCACGTCGCCCTTCTGCCAGGCGAACTCGACCATGACGTCGCGGTAGATCTGCTGCAGGTGGCGGATGTGATCCTCGGGGATCGGGCTGCCGTCGCCATAGAAGGTGTTCTGCGGCAGGTCATCGTCGGCGAATTCGGCGCGCAGGCTGTCGCGGATGCTCTCGGGCAAGGTCAGGGCATTGAAGAAGGTGGCGTGGTTGAACCACACGGTTTCGCCGGTACGCGGGTGGCGGACCATGGCCGGGCCCTTCTGCCGGGTGCGCAGGCGGTTGCCGGGCTTCCACTCGGGGGTTACACCGATCTTTGCGCAGTAGGCCTCCACCTCGGCGCGGTCTTCGGTCTGGAACACCGTCTGCCAGGGCAGGCCCATGCCGTCGCCGTAGTTGCGCACGTACAGCACGCCGCCCTTGCGCACGAAGGCATCGCGCACCTCGGCATCGATGCGCGGCAGAATCAGCCGGGTATCGCCGAACGGCGTCTCGCCGCCGGTGGCCGACGGCAGGTCGCAGTAGAAGTACAGGTGCAGCGGGAACACCGGCGAGTAGGAGTGTTCGTTGTGCGGGAAGATCTTCTCCACCGCCGGGTAGTCGGTGGAGCTGTAGACGTTCAGTTTGCGGGTGATCTGGGTGCGCGGCGAGGCGCGGAACAGGTACTCCAGGGCACCGCCGGAAATGGCGTCGACGCACTGGTTGAACTCGCCGATATCCTGCACGGCGAAGCCGCGGAACAGGATGGTGGCGTGCTGGTCGAGCTTGCTCTCGATCAGCGCGCGGTTCTGCCCGGCCCACTCCACCAGGCTCACGCCGGGCACCTTGGGCGTGCACACCAGCGGCAGGCTGGCGCCTGCGAACATCGGCGAGAATTCCACGAGGCTGTCGTGGTCCATGCTCAAACTCTTGCGCCGTCCCTTGGCCAATACCGGTATGGCTTGCGCCTCGCTGTTGGACATTTGCATCTCCCGTTCGGTGGAGCCGCAGGCCCAGCGGCCGGCGGCAAGACAATCACTACTGCAGCTCGACCCCGCGGGCACGCCGGCGGATCGGATGCTGCGCCTTGAGCTGCGCCTGGCGCGCCTGGGCCTGGGCCTGTTCGGCACTGGCCTGCAGTTGCGCGGCATGGGCCAGCAACTGCACAAGTGGCGCTTGCGGCGCCTCGAGCAACTGCTCGAAGACCCCTTGCAACTGGCTGAACACACCCTGCATGTCGGCCGCCGTGTACAGGCTGGCGTCGCACTTGAAGGCCACGGTCAGCTGTTCGGCGTTGACGAACTCGGCGATCAGGTCGAGTTCGGTGGCGCCCTGCCCCGCTTCCAGCGTGGTCACCTGCAGGCCTTGCGGCGCCTGCATCGGCAGGCTGCCTTCCTGGTAGATGAACTTGATCGCGAACAGCGGCGAGCGGCCGGCCTGGCGCGGCAGGCGCAAGGCCTCGACCAAGCGGTCGAATGGCAGGTCCTGGTGATCGGATGCGCCGGCCACCACATCGCGGCAACGCGCCAGCCACTGTTCGGCGCTCAGGCTGTCGTCCAGCGTCAGCTGCAGTACCAACTGGTTAACGAAGAAGCCGACCATTTCTTCAACCCCGGCATGGTTGCGGTTAGCCACATCCGTACCCAGGCGCACCCGGGTGCTGCCACAGCGCTGTGCCACCACCAGCGAGAAGCCGGCCAGCAACAGCATGTACAGGGTCAGGCCACGGGCCTTGGCCGCGCCGCGCAGGGCCTCGGCCAACGGCTGCGGGAAGTCGAAGGCATGCACCTGGCAGGTGCCGGCGGGCACGCCGGCTTGCGGGCTGCCCGGCAGGCGGGTGAGACGGTGGTCGTCACCCAGGGTGCGCTGCCAGTAGTCGAGCTGGCGCTCGAGCTGCCCGGCCGCCAGCCACTGGCGCTGCCACACGGCAAAGTCGAGGTAGGCCAGGCCCGGCGCCGGCAGGGCTGGTGCGGTGCGGCACACGGCGGCGTCGTAGAGGGCTACGAACTCGCGCAGCAGGATGCCGAACGACCAGTGGTCGGCGACGATATGGTGCAAGGTCACCAGCAACAGGTGCTGCTGCTCGGCCAGGCGCAATACCGCCACCCGCAGCACCGGCCCGTTGACCAGGTCGAACGGCGCCTGGGCCTGCTCGGCCAGGGCCTCGGCGATGGCCGCCTCACGGGCGCCAGCCGGCACCTGGCTGAGGTCGTGCCGGGTCAGCGCCAGGGGCACTTGCGGGTGTACCTGCTGCCAGCTGTCGCCAGCGTCCTGAAGGTAGGTGGTGCGCAGCACCGAATGGCGTTGCAGCAAGGCCTCGAAGGCGCTGCGCAAGGCGTCGATATCCAGCTCGCCGTCCAGTTGCAGGGCGCGCGGAATGTTGTACATCGAGCTGTGCGGCTCGAGCTGCCAGAGGAACCACAGGCGCTGCTGGGCATAGGACAGCGGCTGGCGCACGCTGGCATCCTGCGCTTGCAACGACGGCGCCGCCTGCTGGCTGGTGCCGGGCGCGCAGGCTTCGACCGCAGCCGCGAAGGCTTGCAGGTCGGCGGCTTCGAACAGGCTGCGCAGCGCCAGGTCGAGACCGTGGGTATGGCGCAGCCGGCTGATCACCTGGGTGGCCAGCAACGAATGCCCGCCCAGATCGAAGAAGTTGTCACGCAGGCCCACCCGTTCAAGCCCCAGTAACTCGCACCAGAGCGCGGCCAGTTCAGCCTGCAGGGCCGTGCGTGGCGCCTCGAAGGCCTGCTGCAGCAGGCTGGTGTCCGGCGCCGGCAGGGCCTTGCGGTCAAGCTTGCCATTGGGCGTCAGCGGCAGTTGCTCCAGCACTTGCCAGTGCGCCGGCTGCATGTAGTCAGCCAACTGCCCGGCCAGCGCCGCGCGCAGCGCCTCGCACAGCGCGGCCTGCGCATCCCGCCCGGCCAGCGGCTGGCGCGGCACCACATAGGCCACCAGTTGCTGGCCGACCGGGCCAGGTACGGCCACTACCGCTGCCGCCGCCACGCTGGGCTCGGCCAGCAGGCGCGCTTCGATCTCGCCGGTTTCGACGCGGAAACCGCGGATCTTCACCTGGTGATCGACCCGGCCGATGTACTCCATCTGCCCGTCCGCCAGGCGCCGCACAAGGTCGCCGCTGCGATACAGGCGCGCCCCCGGGGTGCTGGCGAACGGGTCGGGGACGAAGCGTTCGGCGGTCTGCGACGGCCGCCCATGGTAGCCACGGGCCAGGGCCTCGCCGCCGATGTACAGCTCGCCGACCACGCCGTCGGGCTGCAGGGCCAGGCCCTCGGCCAGCAGGTAGGCGCTGCGCCCGGCCACCGGCCGGCCGATGGGGGCATAGGCACTGCTGAAGCGGGTATCGGCGCTGGCCTCCCAGAGGAACGGGGTGATGACCGTTTCGGTCGGCCCGTAGCCGTTGACGATATGCTGCGGGCGCAACTGCCGCTGGATCTGCTCGAAGCCCTCGCGGGGGAAGGCCTCGCCGGCCACGTTGAACGAACGCACCGAGGCGGCGCCACCGTGGGTGGCCGCCCAGGCCGCCATCTGGCAGGCGTACTGGGTGGGGAAGTAGACCAGGCTGGCCTGCTCGCGCTCGATCACCTGCAGCGCCTGTTCGGCGCTCCACAGGCCTTCGCCGCGCAGGATGCAGCGGGCGCCGCTGATCAGCGGCAACAGCCACTGCTCGGTGCCCCAGTCGAAGTTCAGCGAGGCAAAATGCAGGAAACGGTCGCTGCTGCTGATGCGGTAGCTGCGCTGCATGGTCAGCAGGTGGCGCAACAGCGCGCCTTGCTCCAGCGCCACGCCCTTGGGCCGGCCGGTGGAGCCGGAGGTGAACAGCAGGCACAGCAGGTTGCCGCCAGCGAGTGTCGGCGCAGGCGCCTGAACGCCGTGCTCGGCCAGTTGCAAGGTATCGACCCGCAGCAGGCGCGCGGCGCTGCCCGCCAGCAGCGCGGCGCTGCGCGCATCGCCCAGCACCAGCGTCACGCCGCTGTCCTCGAGCATGTGGCCCAGGCGCTGCGCCGGGTACTCCGGGTCCAGCGGCACGTAGGCGCCACCGGCCTTGAGAATGGCCAGCAGGCCAATGATCAGGCGCTCGCCGCGGGGCAACGAAATACCCACCAGCACCTCGGGGCCGACGCCTTCGGCGACCAGGCGCCGGGCCAGGTCGCTGGCCTGGCTGTCGAGGCTGGCGTAGCTCAGGGTGCGCTGTTCGGTGACCAGGGCGATGGCCTCGGGGGTACGCCGGGCCTGGGCCTCGATCATCTGGTGCAGCCACAGGGGCTCGACCGCTGCCGGCAAGGCCTCGGGCATTTCCAGCAAGGCCTGGCGGGCCGCCGGGGTGACGATTTCCAGGGCGGCCAGCACTTGCTGCGGGCCGGCGAGGAACTGCTCCAGCAGGCATTCAAGCTGCGCCGCCAGGGCCTGCACGGTGGCCGCGTCCAGGGCTGCGCATTGGTAGCTGTAGTGCACCTGCAGGTGCTCGCCCAAGGTCACCGCCAGGGTCAGCGGGTAGTTGGTGCGCTCCAGGTTGGCGACCTCGCCGAAGCGCACGCCTGCCTGCTGCGCCTGGCCCAGGGCTGCCGACAGCGGGTAGTTCTCGAACACCAGCAGGGTGTCGAACAGCGCATCGTTGCCCTGCCCCGACCAGCGCTGGATCTCGTACAGCGGCGTGTGTTCGTGCTCGCGCAGCGCCAGGTTGAGCGCCTGGACCTGCTGCAGCCAGTCGCCCAGGGGCTGCTGCAGGGCGGGCCGGGCAATCACCGGCAGGGTATTGATGAACAGGCCGATCTGCGCCTCGATGCCCGGCAGTTGGGCCGGGCGCCCGGCCACGGTGGCGCCGAAAGTTACGCAATCCTGGCCGGTGCAGCGCTGCAACAGCAGCAGCCAGGCCGCTTGCACCAGGGTGTTGACGGTGACCTTCTGCTGCCGGGCGAAGGCGCCCAGGCGTGCGCCGAGGGCGTCATCGAAGGTCTGGTAGACATCGCCGTGGCTGGCGCCGCCGTCGCTGCCCGCCGCCGGCAGCGCGTGAGCCAGCCGGGTCGGGGTTTCCAGCGGCGCCAGCTGCTCGCGCCAGAAGGCTTCGCTGACGGCCATGTCCTGCTGGCCGAGCCACTGGATGTAATCGCGGTAAAGCCCCACGGGCGGCGCTACCTGCTGCCCGGCGTAGCGTTGCAACACCTCGCCGAGCAACTGCGAATTGCTCCAGCCGTCCAGCAGCAGGTGGTGGCTGGTCTGCACCAGGTGGTGACGGTCCTCGCCGGTGCGCACCAGGGTCAGGCGCAGCAGCGGCGCCTGAGCCAGGTCGAAACCGGCCTGGCGGTCTTGCTCGGCCAGCACCTGCAGGGCCTGGGCCAGATCGTCACGACCGCGCCAGTCCAGCTCACGCCAAGGCAGCTGGGCCTGGCGCAGGACCATCTGCAACGGCCGCGCCTGCTCACCCTGCCAGGCAAAGCCGGTGCGCAGGATGGCGTGGGCGTCCAAGGCCTGCTGCCAGGCCTTGCGCAGGCGGGCCGGGTCGAGCCCGTCCACATCCACGCGCATCTGGTTGACGTAGTCGCCGCCGGCTTGCCCGTAGAGGCTGTGGAACAACATGCCCTGCTGCATCGGCGACAACGGGTAGAGGTCTTCGAGCTGGCGCGCCGGCACCGGCAGTTGCGCCAGAGCCGCAGCATCGAGCCCGGCCAGAGGGAAGTCCGAGGCAGTGGCCTGACCAGGGGCCTGCAGACAGTGGCTGACCAGCGCGCGCAGCTCGCTGGCAAAATCATCCACCAGCGCCTGGATACGCTGGGCGGCGAACATCTGGGTGCTGAAGCCGAACTGCAAGGCCAGTTCGCCGCCATACACATGGCCTTCGACGGTCAGCCAGTTGGCCAGCGGTGCATCGGCGCCCTGGCCCTGGCCGGCGCCGTGGCTTGCGGGCAGCAACAGCGCCTGCTCGTCGAACTGGTGGTCGAACTGGCCCAGGTAGTTGAAGGTCACCCGCGGGCGCGGCAGTGCTGCCAGTTCGGCGGCGGCGACCGCATCGCCAAGGTAGCGCAGCAGGCCATGGCCGATGCCCTTGTCCGGTACCGCACGCAGCTGCTCCTTGATTGCCATCAGCGCCGCGCCAGGCTCGGCCTCGGGCACCAGCAGCACCGGGTGCAGGCTGGTGAACCAGCCCACGCTGCGCGACAGGTCGAGCTCGGCGAACAGCGTCTCGCGGCCGTGCCCTTCCAGTTCGATCAGCGCACCAGGGGCGCCGGTCCAGCGGCACAATACTCGGGCCAGGGCGGTGAGCAGCAGGTCATTGACCTGGGTGCGGTAGGCCGCCGGCGCCACCTGCAGCAGCTCGCGGGTCAACTCGGCATCGAAGCGGCATTCGAGTTTTTGCGCGTGGCGGTTGAGCAGCGCGCCGGCCGGGTTGTCGCATGGCAACTCGGCCACGGCGGCGCGGCCCAGGTGCTCGCGCCACCATGGCAACTGCGCCTGCAAGCCCGGCACTGCCTCGTGCAGGCTGCGCGCCCAGTCCTGATAGCTGCTGGTGCGTGCCGGCAACTGCGGCGCCTGGCCTGCCAGGGCCTGGCGGTAAAGCCCTTCGAGGTCTTCGAGCAGGATGCGCCAGGACACCCCATCGACCACCAGGTGGTGCAGGGCCAGCAGCAACTGCTGGCGGCCTTCGGGCAGCTCGATCAACAGCACCCGCAACAGCGGGCCGTGGGCCAGGTCGAGGCTGCGCTGGGCCTGCTCGCACAGGGCCAGCGCGGCGTCTGCATCAGTAGCGGTGCACTGGCCGAACACCTCGCCCGCCTCTTCTGCGTAATGCTGGTGCCAGTTGCCGTCGCGCTGCTCGAAGCGCAGGCGCAGGCTGTCGTGATGCGCCACCAGTTGCTCCACAGCCCTTGCCAGTGCGGGGCCTTGCAGGGGGGCTCGGGCATCGAGCAGCAGCGCCTGGTTCCAGTGCTGGCGGTCGGCGATGGCTTGTTCGAAGAACCAGTGCTGGATGGGAGCCAGTGGCACCTCGCCACTGGCTGGCCCGCGCACCGCCAGCTGGGTGGCCTGGCCGGCAACCATGGCCAGGCCGCGGATGGTCTGGAACTGGAAGATGTCCTTGGGGGTCAGCGCCAGGCCCGCCTCGCGGGCGCGACTGACCACTTGCATGGAGACAATCGAGTCGCCACCCAGCTCGAAGAAGTTGTCCTGCGCGCCGACCTGCTCCAGGCCCAGCAGGGCCTGCCAGATCTGCGCCAATGCCAGCTCGCGTTCGCCGCTGGGCGGCACGTGCTCGCGCTGGGTGTGCAGTGCGTCGGGCGCCGGCAGCGCCTTGCGGTCGAGCTTGCCGTTGGGGGTCAGCGGCAGCGCGGCCAGCAGCGGCATGGCCGCTGGCACCATGTAGTCGGGCAAGTGCTCGCCCAGGGCGGCACGCAACTGTTCGCGCAGTGTGTCCTGGCCGGCCGGGTCAGCCAGCAGCGCGGCGTCGGCTGGCACCACGTAGGCCACCAGCTGGCGCCCGCTCGGCCCTTCCGGGGCCAGCACCGCCACCTCGCTGACCTGCGCCTGGGCCTGCAGGCGCGCCTCGATTTCGCCCAGTTCGATACGGAAACCGCGCACCTTGACCTGGTGGTCGATACGGCCGATGTATTCCAGTTCGCCCTGCTCGCGGTAGCGCAGCAGGTCGCCGGTGCGGTATAGCCGGCCGCCGTCGGCGGCGAACGGGTCGGGCACGAAGCGCTCGGCGGTCAGCCCCGGGCGACCAAGGTAGCCGCGGGTAATGCCGGCACCGGCCAGGTACAGCTCGGCCGAGCAGCCCTGCGCCACCGGCTGCAGGGCGTTGTCGAGCAGGTAGGCGGCGGTGTGCGGCAGTGGCCTGCCGATGCTGGCCCGCCCGCCAGCCTGGCGCCGGGTCCAGGTGGAATAGGTGGTGTCCTCCGAAGGGCCGTACAGATCAAAGACATGGGCCAGCCCCGGCAGCGCATAGAGGGCATCCACCACCCGCTGCTTGAGCGGCTCGCCGGCCAGGTTGACGATGCGCACACTGGCGGGCAGCAGGCCGTCGCGCAGCAGCGCGGTAATCGCCGAGGGCACCGTGTTGACCAGGCGCACCTGGTCGCGGGCCGGCAGTTGCGGCAGCTCCAGGGCATTGCGCGCCAGCACGATGGAGCCACCGGCGGCCAGGGTCACGAACAGCTCCCACACCGACAGGTCGAAGCAGATCGAGGTGGAGGCCAGCACACCCTGGATGTCGTCAGCGGTGTACACCCCGCGCGACCAGTGCAGTAGCGCCAGCACGTTGCGGTGGGTGATGGCCACACCTTTGGGGCGGCCGGTGGAGCCGGAGGTGTAGATCACGTAGGCGAGGTTCTGCGCCACGGCGTGATTGGCCGGGGCCGATGCCGGCCAGGCGGCCAGGCTGTGTTCGTCGCCGTCCACCAACAGCACTTCGGTGCAGTCGGCCAAGGCCAGGCGCCCAGCCACCTCCGGTTCGCTGATCACTAGGTGCGCGGCGCTGTCCTGGAGCATGTAGGCCACGCGCTCTGCGGGGTAGTCCGGGTCCAGCGGCACGTAGGCGCCCCCGGCCTTGAACACCGCCAGCAGTGACACCAGCAGTTGCGGGGTGCGCGGCAGGGCCACGCCGACCCGGGTCTCGGGGCCTACACCGGCTGCCACCAGGCGCTGGGCCAGGCGGTTGGCCCAGCGCTCGAGCTGGCCGTAGCTGTACTGCTCCAGGCCAAAGGTGAGCGCCAGGGCGTCGGGGTGGGCGGCGGCCTGGCGGGCGATGCACTGGTCGATCCGCGAGACCTGGTCAAAGCCCTCACCCGGCGGGTTCCAGTCGTGCAGCAGTTGCTGTTGTTCGGCACTGCCGAGCATCGGCAGGCGCGCCACCGGCTGCTCGGCATCGGCGACCATGGCCCGCAGCAGGTTCAGCCAGTGGCCGGCCATGCGCTGGATGGTCGGCGCGTCGAACAGCTCATCGGCGTAGGTCAGCGCGGCATGCAGCTGGCCGCCCTTCTCCCAGGTGTCCAGGCTCAGGTCGAACTGGGTGGTGCGGCCCTGCCACTGGATCAGGTCGAAGCGGATGCCCGAGGCGGTCTGCAGGGCGGTGAGGTCGGTGACCAACGGCTGGTGGTTGTACATCACCTGGAACAACGGGTTGTGCGCCAGGCTGCGCTCGAGCTTGAGGGCCTCCACCAGGCGCTCGAACGGCAGCTCCTGGTGGGCCTGGGCGCCGAGGGCAGTGTCGCGCACCTGGGCGATCAACCCGGCCACGCTGAGGTGTTCGTCGATGCGGCAGTTGAGCACCTGGGTGTTGACGAAGAAGCCGATCAGGCCTTCGACCTCGGCACGGTTGCGGTTGGCGATGGGCACACCCACGCGCAGCTCGCCCTGGCCACTGTAGCGGTACAGCAAGGCGTCGAAGGCGGCCAGCAGGACCATGAACAGGCTGGCCTGATGCTGCTGGGCCAAGGCCCGCAGTTGCTGCGCAAGCTCAGCATCGACGGCAAAGCCGTGGCGGGTGCCACGATGGCTCGGAGTGGCCGGGCGCGGGTGATCGGTGGGCAGCTCCAGCACCGGGTGTTCGTCGCCCAGCACCTGCTGCCAGTAGGCCAGTTGGCGTTCCTGCTCGCCGGCCTCGAGCCAGGCGCGCTGCCACAGGGCATAGTCGGCGTACTGGATCGGCAGCGCCGCCAGCGGCATGGGCTGGCCCTGGCTGAAGGCGTCGTAGCAGCGGATGAACTCGTCGATCAGCACGTTCATCGACCAGCCATCAGAGACGATGTGGTGCAGGGTAAGCAGCAGTACGTGGCGTTCGGCCCCTAATTCAAGCAGGCGGACCCGCCACAGCGGGCCGTGTTCCAGGTCGAACGGCAACTGCGCCTGCTGCTCGGCACAGACCTGCACCTGCTGCTCTGCAGCGGCCGTATCGAGGCCGCAGAGGTCTTCGAAGTCGATGCTCACGCCCTGCGCCGCCGGCACCAGGCGCAGGCCCTGCTCGCCCTCCTGGCGCAGTACGCTGCGCAAGGTTTCGTGGCGCTCGGCCAATGCCTGCAAGGCCTGCTCCAGGGCCTGGCGGTCCAGCGGCCCGTCCAGCCCGACGGCGCCAGGCAGGTTGTAGGCTGCGCCCTGGGGCTCGAGCTGCCAGAGGAACCACATGCGCTGCTGGGCATACGAGGGCAGGCCGCGCTCGGCGGCCTGCACCCCGGCGGGGATGGCGAACTGGGCAAAGTCGACCTTCTCCCGGGCTAGCGCCTGCAAGAAGATCCTGCGTTTTTGCGCCGGCAATTCGAGGAATCGGCGGGCAAGGTTGCGGGCATCTTGAGCATTCATTGGCGTTCATCCGTAAAGAGGGGCAACGAGCCGGGTAGCTCGGTCGTGCAAGGGAAACGGATGACCAAAAGGGAAAATTAACCGTGGCCGGCAGGCGCCGCCGGTCGCCCTGAAACATTTGCTTTCATTTAGCCTGGCAGGTTTCTCATTCTCATCCGTCCTATTAAGTGCAGCCTTCACGGTTGAGCCGCGTCTCGACCGCACTTTTTATGCAGAAGACCGACCGATGGCCCGACAACCGAAAAAGAAATCCAACTCCAAACTGTGGTTCCTGGTGCACAGCTGGCTTGCCCTGCCGATCTGGTTCTTTGTGCTGATCGTGTGCTTTACCGGCATGCTCGCAGTGGTCAGCCAGGAGATCGTCTGGCTGGCCAACCCGGACGTGCGCGCCAGCAAGCCCGATGACGCCGCCGATGCCGAGCGGCTGAGCTTCCAGCAGGTACTGGATGCCATGCACAAGGCCGAGCCGGACCTGGCGGTGCGCTTTCTCAGCCAGCCGGATGGCTCGCACTTCGCCCTCAACGCCTCGGTAACGCGCCCGGACGGCACCACCTCGCTGCTCTACGTCAACCCATACAGCGGGGCGATCCAGGGCCAGCGGCCGAGCTTCGATTTCGAGGCCTTCACCCGCGCCCTGCACGGCTGGTGGCTGGTGCCGTTCACCAACGGCTACAGCTGGGGCTGGTACCTGGTGTCGATCCTCGGCTTGCCGATGCTGGCTTCGCTGGTAACCGGCCTGGTGGTGTACAAGAAGTTCTGGCGCGGCTTCTTCAAGCCGGTGCGTACCGGCCATGGCCGGCGAATCTTCTGGGGCGACGTGCACCGCCTGGCCGGGGTGTGGTCGATCTGGTTCATTGCGGTGATTTCCATCACCGGCACCTGGTTTTTGATCCAGGCGATTCTTGGCGACAATCACGTGACCATTTCCACTGAACCTGTGGTGCCGGTAATCGCCCGTGAGCAGGTGCCGCAGACGCCTGACGGTACGCCAGCGCCGCGCATCGACCTGGACGAGGCGGCGCGCATCGCCACCCAGGCCATCGACGGCCTGGAGGTCAGTTTCATCTCGCTGCCACTGACCGCCTACAGCCACATCAGCATGGGCGGGCGCGGCTGGTACCCGCTGATGTTCCAGACCGCCGAGGTCAACCCCTATACGCGCAATGTCGACAGCCAGTTCCTGCTGGCCGACCGCTCCGCGCTGGAGTTCGTCACCGAGTCGATGCGCCCGTTGCACACCGGCGACTTCGGCGGCCTGGCGATCAAGCTGATCTGGTTCTTCTTCGGCCTGGTACTGACCCTGATGGTGTTCAGCGGCCTGCTGATCTGGACCAAGCGCACCGCCCAGGCCACTGCCGCCGCGCTCAAGCGCAGCGAGCGCCCGGTGCGGGTCAAGCAAGCCGGTGACACCACCGTGGAGGCCCAGCCATGAGCCAGTCGAATACCTTGCCGCAGGGCGGCTTCAAGCAGTGGTGGCTGAAGTGGCGCTTCCACTTGAACATCCTGCTGATTCTCATACCGCTGGGCTTCATGCCCAAGTATTTCGCCGACGCCAAACTGTTCCGCGGCGAGAGCGGCCTGGGCGCCAACGTGACCCAGGGCATCCCGATAGGCCGCTGGAGCCTGGACCTGGCCGAGATGCGCGACGAGGCGCCGCGTGCCGATGGCCCGGCCGGCCACTTCAAGGCGTTCAACGCCGCCCTGTGCAAGACCTGCACCGAAGGCGTCAAGGCGGTCTACCTGCGGGTCGGCAAACCCCGCAGCCTGCGTGCCGCCGGCACCATCTTCTTCGGCTCGCCCTACCGCATGGTCACCAACCTGCCGATCCCGCCGCGCACCCGCCCGGACGCCGACATCTGGATCACCCTCGAAGGCTGGGACGGCAAGATGTACCAGGCTTCGGTCCCGCTGGCCAAGGCATCCCCGGCCACCGTGGCCTGGCTCGAGAAACAAGGAGGCAACAAATGAAACAGCTGCTGCGCAGGCTCGCCCTGCCCTTCGCCTTGCTGGCCGCCACCCCGGCGCTGGCGCACAACCCGATGTGCGAATGCACCGAAAGCGGCGAGCAGATCACCTGCAAGGGTGGCTTCTCCGACGGCAGCGGCGCGCCGGGGGTAACCCTGGATGTGATCGGCTATGACGAACAGGTGCTGGTGGCCAGCAAGCTGGGGGACGATTCCAGCCTGACCTTCAAGCGCCCCGACGGTGAGTTCTACGTGCTGTTCGATGCCGGCCCCGGCCACGTGGTGGAAGTCGACCACGCCGACATCGGTGCGCCATGAGCCGCGCACAGCTGGTGCGCCCGGCCGGTGCCGGGCATGAAACCCTGTACGTGCTGCTGGCGGCGTTGCTGATTGTGCTGCTGGCCGCAAGCGTGGTGTCGTTGCGCGGCGAGCGCGACGACGAACAAACGGTCGAAGCCCACCAGCTGGATGCCCGCCGCGACCTCAACGCCGCCGAGCAAGGCATCCACACCGACCTGTGGGTGGCGGCGGACGAGATCCGCGCCCTGCGCGACGAAACCGGCACCGCACCTGGCGCCGAGGCCCTGGCCGACGAAGGCCTGCCGCCGTTCGTGGCGGATGCCAGCAGCCAGAGCCGCGGCAACCACCAATGGACGCAGTTGCCTGGCAACGCCTACCTGGGCCACAGCCAGGATGCAGCAGTGGCCGGCAGCTTCCTGCTGATCGTGCCACTCGACGGCCAGGCCCCTGCCGACCTCTGGCTGCGCCGCGACAGCAGCGCCGTGGCCCCTGACGCCCTGGATGCCGACACCCTGATCGCCGCCGGCTGGCAGCAGATCGTCACCCACTACGATGCCGGGGTCACCCGCCAGCACCGCCACTGATTTCAAGGACCTGCCCATGCTCCGCTTCGCCCGCGCCCTGGCGCTGCTTCTGGCCGCCACCCTGCCCGCCCTGGCCCTCGCCGACAACGGCAAGCCGCTGCGCATCGGCATCACCCTGCACCCTTATTACAGCTACGTGAGCAATATCGTCGGCGACAAGGCCGAGGTGGTGCCGTTGATTCCGGCAGGCTTCAACCCCCACGCCTACGAGCCGCGCGCCGAGGACATCAAGCGCATCGGCACGCTGGATGTGATCGTGCTCAATGGCGTGGGCCACGACGACTTTGCCGACCGCATGATCGCCGCCAGCGAAAAGCCCGGCATCCAGACCATCGAATCCAACGCCAACGTGCCGCTGCTGGCAGCCACCGGCATCGCCGCCCGTGGCGCCGGCAAGGTGGTCAACCCGCACACCTTCCTGTCGATCAGCGCCACCATTGCCCAGGTGAACAACATCGCCCGCCAGCTGGGCAAGCTCGACCCGGACAACGCCAAGTTCTACCAAGCCAACGCCCGCGCCTATGCCAAGCGCCTGCGGGCCCTGCGCGCCGAGGCCCTGGCCAAGGTCACCGAGGCGCCAGGTGCGACCTTGCGCGTGGCCACCATTCACGCTGCCTACGACTACCTGGTACGCGACTTCGGCCTGGAAGTGACCGCAGTGGTGGAGCCGGCCCACGGCATCGAGCCCAGCCCTGCGCAGCTGAAAAAGACCATCGACCAGCTCAAGGCGCTGGACGTGAAGGTAATCTTCTCGGAAATGGACTTCCCGTCGGCCTATGTCGAGACCATCCAGCGCGAATCGGGCGTGCGCATCTACCCGCTGACCCATATCTCCTATGGCGAGTACACCAAGGAAAAATACGAGGTGGAGATGAAGCGCAACCTCGACACCGTGGTGCAGGCCATCCAGGAGAACCGCGCGTGACCGCCGCCGCCAACTTCGTCAGCAGCCACGGGCCGCGCATCGAGTTCGAGGGCATCGACTTGACCCTGGGGCGCACGCGCATCCTGGAAAACGTGCGCTTCAGCGTCGCCCCCGGCAGCGTGCACGCCATCGTCGGCCCCAACGGCGGCGGCAAGAGCTCGCTGATCAAGACCTTGCTCGGGCAGATGCCGCACCAGGGCCAGTTGACCCTGCATTGGCCGGGTGAGCGCGAGGTGATCGGCTACGTGCCCCAGGCGCTGGAATTCGACCGTGGCCTGCCAATGACCGTGGACGACTTCATGGCCGCCATGTGCCAGCGCCGCCCGGCGTTTCTCGGGCTGTCGCGTCGCGTGCGCCCGGACATCGACGCAGCGCTGGCGCGGGTCGGCATGCTGGACAAACGCAAGCGGCGCATGGGTGCGCTGTCGGGTGGCGAGCGCCAGCGCGTGCTGCTGGCCCAGGGGCTGATCCCCGAGCCGCAACTGCTGGTGCTGGACGAGCCGATGTCGGCGCTGGACGAGGCCGGTATCCAGGTCTTCGAGCAGTTGCTGCACAGCTGGCGCCAGGCCGGCACCACGGTGCTGTGGATCGAGCACGACCTTGAAGCAGTGCTGCGCCTGGCCGACCGGGTCACCGGGCTGAGCCGCCAGGTGCTGTTCGATGCCCCGCCAGCCGAAGCCCTGACCCCCGAGCGCCTGCTCGGGTTGTTTTCCGTCCACCCGCGCAGCGAGAGCCTTGCCTGATGAATTACGACGCTTTCCGCGAAATGGTCCAGCAATGGGCCAGCGCGGGTTACCTGCCCGAGGCGCTGGCCTACGGTTTTGTGGTCAACGCCCTGCTGGCGGGCCTGATGATCGGCCCGGTGCTGGGCGGTTTGGGCACCTTGGTGGTGGTCAAGCGCTTTGCGTTCTTTTCCGAAGCCGTGGGCCATGCCGCACTGACCGGCGTGGCCATCGGCATCTTGCTGGGTGAGCCCTACACCGGCCCCTACGGCAGCCTGTTCGGTTATTGCCTGCTGTTCGGCATCTTGCTCAACTACCTGCGCAACCGCACCGGGCTTTCGCCGGATACGCTGATCGGGGTGTTCCTGTCGGTGTCGTTGGCCCTGGGCGCCAGCCTGTTGCTGATGCTGGCCGGCAAGATCAACGTGCATATTCTGGAGAACGTGCTGTTCGGCTCGGTGCTGACCGTCAGCGGCCAGGACCTGCTGGTGCTGGGTATCGTAGCCGTGCTGGTGCTGGCCCTGGCCGTGCCGCTGTACAACCGCATCATGCTGGCCAGCTTCAACCCGCAGCTGGCAGCAGTGCGCGGGGTAGCGGTGAAGACCCTGGACTACCTGTTCGTGGTGCTGGTGACCCTGGTGACCGTGGCGGCGGTGAAGGTGATCGGGGCGATCCTGGTGGGCGCCCTGCTGGTGATTCCAGCCGCTGCGGCGCGCCTGGTGAGCCAGTCGCTCAAAGGGTTTTTCTTCGTCTCGGTGGTGATTGCCACCCTGAGCACCCTGCTCGGCATTTTGCTGCCGATCGTTTTCGACCTGCCGGTGCCTTCGGGCGCGGCGATCATTCTGGTGGCCGGCATGTGCTTCGCCCTCGCCGCCCTGGCCCGCGCCCTCGTACCCCGCCTGCAAGGAAACCCGGCATGACCCCGATGCTCAAACGCCTCACCTTGACCCTGGCTTTGGCTGGCCTGCCAGCACTGGCCCAGGCAGCCGACACCCAGGTGCTGACCACCCTGGCGCTGACCCACAGCCTGGCCAGCGCGCTGCTGCAGGGCACCCAGGTGCAACTGACCCGCGCCGCCCCGGCCAACCTGCCCGCCACGCGCCAGCCGTCGTATTTCAGCGGCCGCGGCGGCGCCAGCCTGCACAAGGCGGCGCTCAAGGCCGATGCGGTGATCGGCGTGCGCTCGATCTGGCGCGACGACCCGCTGTACCCCATGGCCCGGCGCAGCAATATCCGCATTGTCGAGATCGACGCCGCGCGCCCGGTGGATGGCGCGCTGCCGGGCATCGCGGTCAAGGATGACGAGGCGTTCGCCGCCTACCCCTGGCTCAACCCGAGCAACCTTGGGCGCATGGCCGATGTGCTGGCCAACGACCTGGAGCGCCTGTCGCCTGCTGAAAAGCCGAAGATCCAGGCCAACCTGGCCACGCTCAAACGCCAGATGCTGGAGCTGACCGCCAGCAGCCAGACGCAACTGGCCGAGGTCGACAACCTCAGCGTGGTGAGCCTGTCCGAGCGCCTGGGCTACCTGGCCAGCGGGCTGAACCTGGATGTGGTGGAGCAGCCGTTGCCGGCCGATGACCAGTGGGATGAGGCGGCGCTCAAAGCGCTGACCGACAACCTCAAGGGCCAGGATGTGGCGCTGGTGCTGCACCACCGTCAGCCTGATGCGAAGGTGGCCGAAGCCATTGCTGCTGGCGGGGCGAAGCTGCTGGTGGTGGAGAGCGACCCGGAGGATACCGTGGCCGGGCTCAAGGCGAGTGTCGAGCAGGTAGTGAAGGCGTTGAGCCAGGGCTGAGCACCGACAACCCGCCTCCTATGGAGCAAATCACAACTCGTCGATTTAGCACGGTCCCTGTGGGAAGCGGCCTTGTGTCGCGACGGGCTGCGTAGCAGCCCCGGCAATCTTGCATGAGGCCGAGACCTAGGGGCTGCTGCGCAGCCCGTCGCGACGCAAGGCCGCTTCCCACAGAGACCGTGGAGCATCTGCAAGACCCGTTCTCTGCGCGACAGCGCAGCCCGAAAGGGCTGGGTGATCTCCTACAGGGATGAGGTACTTTTTACGATCAGCGCTTCATGCAGCGCTGGTAGCGCTCATCCACCCTGCCTGCAAACCACGCCGTGGTCAGCTTGCGGGTAATCTTCGGGCTCTTCAGCTCGATACCGGGCAGCACTGCCCTTGGCAACGCTTTACCGGCCTTGGCTTCGGCCAGGCGGAACACGCCTTGGTACAGGTCGGTCTCCTCCAGGGCCAGGCTGCCCTCCTTCTCCAGCTGCGAACGAATCTGCGGGTTGCGCAAGCCCAGCTTCGGCCCCAGCGTGCGCGCGGCGGTTTCAGTCTTGCCCGGCATCAGCGCGCCGGGGGCGATCAGGTCGCCGTCCAGCGCCAGCGCTGCACCGGTCACGCGGCTCAGGGCGGCCTGGAACGCCGCGTTACGGCTGGCGTACCAGCCGGCATTGAAGTCGGCGAAGCGGTACAGCGGGCGGTCATAGTGGGTGGGGTAACCCAGCAAGTGGGCGATGCCGAAGTACATCCCGCCACGGCGGCTGAACACCTCCTGGCGCACCGTGCCTTGGTAGTCGTAGGGGTAGCCTTTGCTGTGCTGCTCGGCAAAGTCGATGCTCACCTGCATCGGCCCGCCGGTGTGCACCGGGTTGAGCCCGTCCAGTAGCGTGCGGCCCAATGGCAGGCGGCCGATCACCTCGTCGTACAGGGCACTGAGCTGTTTCTCGCTGCGCACCGCCTGCAGCCGTTGCTGGTAGCTCTTGCCGTTGCTCGACGGGGTTTGCAGGGCGCCGTCCACCAGCAGTTTCGGGATGTGCAGGCGCGCGGCGCGGCGATCGATCTCTTCACGGGCGATGCGCCCCAGGTTGGGTACCTGCGGGTCGGCGTTGAAGGTGGACTCCTGCTCGGTCACCGCCAGCACGGCGCACAGGTTGCCCTTGCTCGGGGCCAGGCCCTGGGCCTGGAACGCCACCTGGATGTCCTCGGCCCAGCCCTCGCGGTCCTTGACCTGCGCCGGCAGCAGGCGCAGCAACTGGGCGCGGACCTTGGCAGGGTCCGCCTCGGGCGCCTCCTCGCGGTGCCCGACACAGCCCTGAAGCAGGCCCAGAGTTGCCACAGCCAACGCTGCAAACCGCCCATTCATCATTCACGCCCTCCACTTTGCATGGCGTAAGCCTAGCGGTGGCGGGCGCGCACTTTCAATCAGCAGCCGGGTTTGCTCAGCTCGGTACCCAGGGTAACGGCTGTGGCCTGCACCTTGGCGAACGCCTGCAGGGCCTGGGCATCGAAGGTACGTTCGCAGTTGAAGCGCGTGTCCGTGACAAAATCGTCGCCCTTGGCCTGGGTCATGGCTTGCGCCCAGTCGCTTGCGGCTTTGATCGGCGCATCGTCCACCAGCTTGGCTTCCACCAGCACCTGCATGAAACCGATGGCCCGCGGCCCTTCCCACAGGCCATACACCGACGGGTCGGCAGCATTGCCGCACAGTTGCAGGCAGTCGGCGTAGAACTCGATGCCGCCACCGCCCGTGGACTGGTCCAGCGCCCCGAAGGTCAGCGGCTGGCCGGCCTTGGGCGCAAAATCACCGATGAAACTGTGCAGGTCGGCCTTGCAGGTGGGCGACAGCTCAAGGCGCAACTCGCTGATGGTGCCGCCGGCGGCGTTGGCCGTGATGTCGCAGCCCTGCACCTTGTAGCTGTGGCTGTCGCCATTGCTGGTGCGGGCAACGCCGGCCTTGGATTCGAAATAACGCAGGTTGGTGCCGAGCATGTCACCGTTGAACACCTCGGCAAGCTTGGCGGGGGCAGCCAGTACCTGCGGGGCAAGGGCGCAAAGGGACAGTGAGGCGAACAGCATGACGCGGGTCTTCATGGCAACTTCCTGTAGGGGGTAATGAAATCCGCCTGCACTTTAAAACACCGCGTAGCACTAAGCCATCACTGCTGCCCTCAGGGCTGCTCACCGACCAGGTAGGTCTTGCTGATATGCCTGAACTGCGGGTGGCCGGCGCTGCCCATCAGCTCGAACAGCACCATTTCACGGGTGACGATATGCGCCCCGGCGTCACGCATGCGCGCCAGGCCCGCCGCCTTGCTGGCGGTGCTGCGGCTGTCGCAGGCGTCCTCGACCACAAACACCTGCTTGCCCAGCTCGCGCAGGCCAAGCACGGTCTGCAGCACGCAGACGTGGGTTTCCATGCCGCACACGATCACCTGTTCGCGGGCCAGCAGGCTGGCCGGCAGGCACTCGGCAGCAACGCAGGAGAAATGCAGTTTTTCGACAATTTCAGCAGCAGGCGCAGCAGCCTTCAACGCCTCGAGGGTGTGGCCCAGGCCTTTGGGGTATTGCTCGGAAATGACCGTGGGCAACTCGAGGACGGCGGTGGCGGCCAGCAGCCAGCGGGCCCGGGCGGCGGTGCCGGCGGGGTCGCTCATGGCGCCAATGAGTTTTTCCTGGATGTCGACCACCAGCAGCGTGGCGTTGGATGAGTCAATCAGCATTGTCTGTGCCTTGCCTGTGAAAGCCTCTAGCCTCCCCCAGGCAAACGCAGGCGTCAATCAGGCACTGAGCCGGTGCGGCTCGAGGGTGGCGCCGAGCAAGCCCAGCACCGCGTCTTCATGTTCATGGATGAAGAAGTGCCCGCCGGGGAACATGTCCAGGCTGAACGGGCCGAGGGTTTCCTTGCCCCAGGCCTGCAACTGCTCGGGATTCGCCCGGTCGCTTTCGCCACCCAGCACATGCAGCGGGCAATGCAGCGGCGGGCGCTGGCGGTAGGCGTAACGCCCGCACAGCAGAAAGTCCGCGCGCAGCACCGGCAGCGTCAGGTTCATCAGTTCCTCGTTGGCCAGCACCTCTTGCGGGGTGCCACCCAGCTTGCGCAGCTCGGCCTTGAGCTCGGCGTCGCCCTTGGGTTCGCGCCAATTGGCGCCGTCGTAGTCCTCACGACGGGTCGGCGCCGCCGTACCGCAGGCGAACAACGCCACCGGTGGCGGGCAGCCCAGCGCTTGCAGCTCATGCGCCAGTTCGAAGGCCAACAGCGCCCCTAGGCTATGGCCAAGCAGCGCATAGGGCGCACCAGCGACCAGGCGCTGCTCATCGGCCAGCTTGCGCGCCAGGGCCTGCATGTCGGTGAAAGGCTCTTCGCCCAGTCGCGCACCGCGCCCAGGCAACTCCACCGGGCGCACCTGCAGCCAGGCTGGCAGCTTGCGCCGCCAGCGGCTGTAGACCATGGCGCTGGCCCCTGAGTACGGCAGGCACAGCAGGTTCAACGTGGCCACGGTCACTGCGCCGCGGCTGCCATCTGCTGGCGCAGGCTCAGCGGGCGCATGTCGGTCCAGACTTCGTCGATGTAGGCCAGGCAGTCTTTTTTCAGGCCGCTCTTGCCCACCGCGCGCCAGCCGTTGGGGATGGCCTTGTAGTCGGGCCAGATGGAATATTGCTCTTCGTGGTTGACCACTACCTGGAACACGATGTCGTCGCGGTCGAATACGGAAGTCATTGCCTGTCTCCTTGGATGATGTGGGCCGAACGCGCCGGGCGCGGGGCGGCTATCAGGAAGACGAAGCAGGTGCGCAGGAAATTAACCGAGCATGAGCAATGGCGGCCTGGATGGCGGTACGGGCCTGGGGGCTGTTCTTCCAGCAGCTGGAGCCCACCAGGCTGGCAGCGGCCTTTACGATATCCCCGGCGTCGGCTTGGGCCAGTTGCGCAAGGCTGTGGTAGCCCAGTTGCTCCAGGCGCTGCAGCACCGTCGGGCCGACGCCCTTGAGCGCCAGCAACTGGCTACGCTCGTATTCGTTGAATGCCATGGTTCACCTCCGTGTGAGCTGCGGCTTTGCAAGTGGCGCGGATGATGGCATATATCAACGCCTGACTGCCAACCTGCCCCAGGAGACCTCCCCCATGCTCGGCGTGACCGATTACGGCGCTTTCGTGATTGCCTTCATCATCCTGCTGGCGATCCCGGGGCCTGGCAACTTTGCCCTGATTACCGCCACCGGCAAGGGCGGCATCAAGGGTGGCCTGGCCGCCACCTGCGGGGTGATTCTGGGTGACCAGGTATTGATGTGGCTGGCGGTGGCGGGCGTTGCCACGCTGCTGGCGGCGTACCCGGCGGCCTTCCATGTGGTGCAGTGGGCCGGCGCCGCTTACCTGGCCTGGCTGGGCCTGCGCATGGTACTGAGCAAGCCCGGCGCGGCGCCCCGGGAAAGCAGCATGAGCAATGGCCGCTACCTGCGCCAGACCATGCTGATCACCCTGCTCAACCCCAAGGCGATCATGTTCTACATGGCGTTCTTCCCGCTGTTCATCGACCCGGTGAAGCACCAGGGCATGGTCACCTTCGCCTTCATGGCGGTGACCGTGGCCACGGTCACCTTTTTGTACGGGCTGGTGGCGGTGCTGCTGACCCACCACCTGGCCGAACGCATGCGCGCCAACCCAAGGGTGAGTAACGTGCTGGAGCGGTTGGCGGGGGCTTGCCTGGTGGGGTTCGGCATCAAGCTGGCGGCAATGCGCTAGGCGTCACGCAACAGGTCGTGGGCATCCAACAGGCGGAACGCCACCTGCGGGTTACGCTCCAACCCCCGGCGAATCGCCGCCGGAATAGACTGCCGGGTCTTGCGGCAAAGCCCCGGTAGCGCCTCCAGTTCGATGACGATGCCGCGCATGGTGCGTACCTCGTTGTAGCCGGGGGCGATGTGCACGCGCAGGCCGAGGTTCAGGTACATGCGCTGCTGCAGGCGCTGCAGGTCTTCGAGGTCTTTGAGGTTTTCCAGGCGTTCGAGCAGGCGCTTTTCTTCCTCACGCGTCAGTAGCAGGATGCGCTGCACCTCTGCCGGGCCTTCGAGCAGTTGCTCACGGCCGCAGTCACAGGCGCCGGGTGGGCATGGGTGGCGTTGAAGGGGTTGGGTGGTCATGGGGCAAGAATAGCGCCCCACCAGCGTGGCCGCGAGGGGGTGAACGAATGGCTCTGCGGGCGCAGGGTCGGGGCGCTCTTGCGGTCGAAGCTGCCCAGCAACAGTGCCACGGTGGGAGCGTCGTCGATGGCGCCAATTGAGCTGCCGCAAACGGGGCAGAACCCCCGGCTGGAGTGCTCGGACGACCGGTACAGGCTGGGCGCCCCGCCCTCCCCGGTCCAGTGCACCGCCATCTTGTCGAACTCGACCCAGCACAGCGTAAGGCTGCCGGAGTGGCGCTGGCACAGATGGCAGGAGCAGGTGTGGGGAAAGCGCGGTGTGCCGCTGGCACGAAAGCGGATTCGGCCGCACAGGCAACCGCCGTGGAAGGTGGGCATGGGATGACGTCCGGGCTATGGGGGCAGCCGGGACGGTAGCCCAAGGGGCTCAGGTGTAAAGGTTGAAAGTGTTACTGCGCAATGCCATACACACCGCCGCCGGATGCAACTGCTAAAGTGCGCGCCCTCTTCCTTGCGGCTATGACGGAACAGTCTCCATGTACAAGATGATCGAGTTTATGGCGGTGGTGGTGGTTTGCACGGTCATTGGGGTGCTATGCGAACAGTTCGGGGTGAACAAGTACCTGAAGTGGCTGCTGATGGCGCTGCCGGCTGTAGTTTGGGTGCGGTTGCGTAATCCGTTTTTGCGGTAGGGGGTGGTTTGGTGCCTGGCTGCCGGGGGGCGGGCGGGGTCATAGGCCAGGGTGATTGCTTTTGGAGATGTATGCGCATTCGTTGACGATAGCGGCTTTTAGTCACCTTTCCGCCCTTACGGCGGGTAACTTTTTGAGGGATCAAAAAGTCACCAAAAAATCCCTGCTCCCATCATCCGGCCCCCTACGCTGCGCTCCGGGGGTTCCCTCGCTCCGGGCTTGCTCCGGAGGTACGCGCCGACGGGCCGTCCCTGGCCCGATCAGCGCTCGACCGGCATCCATGCCGGTCGCCCTCCTACGCAATCCCTGCGCTCGGCCTCCTGAAGTCGCGATTTGTGTTGTCTGAACTTCCGCGCGCTTAGAAGCAAGATCAAGAGCCAGATCAAGAGCTGGGATGTTGGTTTGATTGTTATTGATGTGTTGTTTGTTCTGACGCCATCGCGGGGCAAGCCCGCTCCCACGTTATAACTGCATACGACCAACTACGTGGGAGCGGGCTTGCCCCGCGATCAATTCCTGAGTTCCCACAGTGGCAACTAGCGGTTAGCTGCGCCAGCCCAGGCGCCGCCACTAACTTCGCGACTTCAGGAGGCTTCACTGCGGGATTGCGTAGGGGGGCGACCGGCATGGATGCCGGTCGAGCGCCGATCGGGCCAGGGACGGCCCGTCGGCGCGTACCCCCGGAGCAAGCCCGGAGTGAGGGAGCCCCCGGAGCGCAGCGCAGGGGGCCGGATGAATGGAGCGTGTACGGGCCACCCACATGGGTTACACAAAAGTTCACTCACATAGGTGACAACACCTGAAGTGTTACATAACCATCATCGGCATCTCGCTCATCGATCCTGCCGAGAATGATTGGGCCGAAAATAACATCCCACACCCCATCCCCGACCTGCTCCAGCCCAATGGTCTGATGCTTGAGCACGTAACCTACGTAGATCCTCAAACCCCGACGGTTGACGATGCCACTTCGATCAGCTGGCAGACTCTCGATATGACTGGGGTAAGTCATTTCAGGTAGTTTTTCCGGGAACGGGCGTGGCGAAGGCTGATAGCAGGACGCTGGTGTTTTCTGCTTCAGTGCTTCGTGGAGCCGCTCGTAATTGTAGTGCTGCCGGAAGCGGTCGAAGTGCCGTTGTTGAGCCTCCCAAGCCACTGCGGGAGGTGACGGAAGCGTACTTTTGAGTGTTCGGTGCATACGCTCGTGCCGACCATTTTGCTCCGGTCTGCCAGGCGCAATACGTTCAGGAATAATGCCCAGGCGCAGCCACCAAATGGACAGCTGGGAGAGCCCCGCACGCCCTTTGCTGGCAAACGGCACGCCGTTATCGGTTCGGATACGTTCAGGTAGCCCGTTCTCGCGAAAGACCTCAGTGAACACAGCCTGTGTCTCCAGGAAGTTCGTGTTGGCCATACTGTGGCACGCAAGCAAGAAACGACTGGCGTGATCCATGATCGTCAACGGATAGCACCAGACCCCAGCGCCTGTCAGAAACTGGCCTTTGTAGTCCGCACTGAATAGCTGATTGGGCGACTCCGCTTTTTCCAGCGGCTTGGGATAGACCGCCACACGCTGGCGCAGGCGTCGCGGCTTGATCAGCTCGGCCTTCTTGAGGATGTTGTAGATCGTTGTCTTGGAAGGGGGCGCCTCGTCAGGAAAACGCTCCTGTAAAGCTGCCTGGATTTTCTTGGGGCCAGGCTCCGTCTGGCCCTGACCACGCAATTCGATGATGGCCTCACGAACGGCGACGGGCGCAACCCAATCTTGCGTCAGCCGACGACGGCTGCGTTCCTCCAAGCCTGGCGGACCATCGTTCTCGTAACGCTCTACCCATTTGTAACCGGTCTTTCGACTGATCTCGTAGGCCTCGCAAAGGGCGCTGAAGCTAGGCGCCCCATGGAGATAGTCCGCGATGAAAAGCAATTTCATGTCCATAGGTTTCAGCTCTCGCCAAGGCATGGTCAGACCCTCGAAAAACCGACCATGCCAGTTAAAAACTGTTACCTATGTGCGTGAACTGATTTGTCACCTATGTGGGTGAGTCATACCAGCGAGCATTTTTTGCTTACTTTTTGATGCTTCAAAAAGTGAGCCGCCGTAAGGGCGGAAAGGTGAATAAGCGTCACTACAAATAATGAATGCACATAAAACTTTCAAAACAAACAACAGCGCACATCGCAATATACAAGCCACCTCACAAAGACCCACCGACCTTCAATCATGAGCATCTGTGGGATCCTCGGCGCCAGCCTGCAATGAGGCCGGCGCCCATCTAACGCAACCGCCGGCTACCGGCCAACGCCAGCGCCAACCCGGCCAACGCCACACCGCCCCCCGCCAGGCCGATATCGGCCACGCCCAATTGGCTGCTGACAATGCTGCCCAGCAGCGCGCCGCCGCCGATGCCGATGTTGTAGATGCCCGAGAACAGCGCCATGGCCACGTCGGTGGCATCCGATGCAAGCTTCAGGGTCTTGGACTGCAACGACAGGCTAAAACTCAGGATCGCCACGCCCCACACCATGCTCAGGCCAGCGAACAGGTAGAAGTTGCCTGAAAGCGGCAGCAGCAACAGCAGGCACGCGGCCAGCGCGCCGATGGCGCCCAGCAGAAACCCATGGGGGAAGCGCTCGCTGTAGCGACTGAACAGCAGCGAGCCGAACACCCCCGCACCGCCGAACAGCAACAGCAGCAAGGTGGTGCGCTCGCCGCCGATCTGCGCCACATGCAGGGCGAACGGCTCGATGTAGCTGTAAGCGGTGAACTGCGCGGTAATCACCAAAGTCACCAGCAGGTAGGTGATGACCAGCGCCGGGCGCTTGAACAGGATCGGCAGGCTGCGCAGCGAGCCCGAGTTCTGGCTGGGCAACAGCGGCAGCGACTTCATCAGGCACAGCATGGTAGCCAGCGCCACCCCGGCGATGCACAAAAAGGTCACCCGCCAGCCCAGCGCCTCGCCCACCACCCGCCCCAGCGGGATACCCATGACCATCGCCAGCGTTGTGCCGGTGGCCAGCAGCCCGAGGGCCTTGGCCTGCTGTCCCGGCGGCGCAACGCGCACCGCCAGCGACGCGGTGATGGCCCAGAACACCGCGTGGGCCAGGGCGATGCCGATGCGGCTGACCAGCAGCATGGCAAAGCTCTGCGCCACCCACGACAGCAGGTGGCTGACGATGAACACCAGGAACACGAACAACAGCAGGCGCCGGCGCTCGACGTTGCGGGTCATCAGCATCATCGGCAACGAGGCCAACGCCACCACCCAGGCGTAGATGGTCAGCATCAGGCCCACCTGGGCGGTGCTCATGTCGAAGCTGCGGCCGATGTCGCTGAGCAGCGCCACCGGCACGAACTCGGTGGTATTGAAGATGAACGCCGCCAGGGCCAGGGCGATGACGCTCAGCCAGCTGCCGGTGCCGGCGGTGGGCGGCATTGAGGTGGGGACCGGACCATTCATGAAAAACGCATTCCTCGCAGACAAGGCAACAGCACGCGCATCGACAGCCAGCCTGGGGCTTGGGCGAGGCACGTTTGGTTATTAGTAGGATGCAGCCATGGTACGCATCAACCCCGGGCCTCACAACCTCGCCGGTGGACGGAGTACCATGCACGCTTTTGTGGCACGACTGCCAGCAACAACGCGGAACAAGGAGCCCGATCCGCCCATGGACAAGCAACACCCGCAGCAGCAGTGGCGCGAGGCCGTGCTGGCCTATGCCGAGGCGATCAACCTGTATGTGGCGCAAGGCCGCGAGCAAGGTTGGGACCACCTCGAAGAACCTGCCACCCCCGACACCGCGCACCTGCTCGACGCCTGGCGCGCGGCGCTGCTGGCGATCAACCGGCCAGGCACTGGTGAGCAGCAGCGCCAGCTGTTTCGCGAGGCCTGGCCGCCGGCGCACCTGCCGCTGCTGCCACTGCTCGAAGAACAGGCCCAGGGGGTTGACCAGGTGCTGCTGCTCGGTGACGGCAGCCTGCTGGCACGCATCGGCAAGCCGTTCGAAAAGGGCCAGGTGCTGCGCCTGGATGGCGTCGCGGTAACCCCGGTGATCGGCGTCGAGTATTTTGGCCGCTGCCCGCAGCGGCGCTACTACGCCCTGGCCAACAGCGAGGGCGTGCGCGTGACCGATGGCTGGGGCGGCCCGCTGGTGGCCCGCCTGCCCTGGCCCCACGGCCTTGAAGGGCTGCCTGAAGGCTTTCCGTTCGAACCCCTGGACATGCCGCCGCGCCCTACCGCGCTGCTGCCCTTCCCTGACGGCCAGCGGGTGCTGCTGGCCAGCAGCGACGGCATCTTCGTGCTGGCCGCCGACGGCGCCACCCGCCTGCTGCCCCGCGCCGAAGACATCCTCGAGGAGCTGGACGCCGGCACCGACCCGGACGACGTCGGCCTGGGCCTGTGCATGCAGCACGTGGCGATGTCGCCGGACGGCCGTCTGATCGCCCTGGGCGAGCAATGCGGCCGCCACCTGGTGCTGGGCGAACAACTGCAGCGCCTGGCGGTGGTCGGCCCGGCCAGCGAGTACCCGCATTTTGCGTTGTTCAACCGGGCGGGTGACCAGTTGCTGCTCAACGCCTGCCACTTCTACCACGGCGCCAGCGTCGGGGTACGGGTGGCCGACCTGCCGGGGCTGGACACCGAGCACTACAGCGAGGATACGCGCACGCCCGTGCTGCAGGACGGCGCCCGGCTGTATGCCGGGGTGGCGCGCCAGGGCGAGTACATCGTTGGCGATGCCCATGGTTACTTGCGCGCATTCGGTGAGTACGGGGCGGAACACTGGCAGCACTTTCTGGGTTCGACCATCAGCGCCATGGACATCAGTGCCGATGGGCGCACCTTGGTGGCGGCCAGTTATGCGGGGTTCATTTCGGTGATTGCCCTGGATACCCGGCGGCCGGCATGGCAGATCGGTACCGGTGCGCATGGCGAGGTGCGGCGCTGGGTATGCTGGAAGGGGTTCGAGCGGCCGCTGGCTTGGTAAGGCCACTGGATGACACGGACGTCGCCCCTGTTCGCGGTGATTCGACCTCCCACAAGCCCAAGGCAAACCTTGTACCTGTGGGAAGCGGCCTTGTGTCGCGATGGGCTGCATAGCAGCCCCAGCAATCTTGCATGATGCCAAAATCCTGGGGCTGCTATGCAGCCCATCGCGACACAAGGCCGCTTCCCACAGGGACCGTGTTAAATCAATCCGTTGTAGTTTGTTCCATGAAAGCCGGCTTGCCGGCGATAGGGCCGTCAGGTCTGTTCAGACAGGCCCGGCCTCATCGCCGGCAAGCCGGCTCCTACAGGGGTGGCATCAGGCTTGTAAGGTAGCCATGTCGATAACGAAGCGGTACTTCACATCACCCACGATCATGCGCTCGTAAGCCTGGTTGATGTTGCGGATGTCGAGCATCTCGATATCGCAGCTGATGCCGTGTTCGGCGCAGAAATCCAGCACTTCCTGGGTTTCGGCGATACCGCCGATCAGCGAACCGGCCAACACCCGACGCTGCATCACCAGGTTGGCGGCATGCACCGGCGGCTCGACCGGCTCGATCAGGCCCACCAGAATGTGCACACCACCGAAGGTGAGGGTTTGCAGGTAGGGGTTGAGGTCGTGCTGCACCGGAATGGTGTCGAGCAGGAAGTCGAAGTGCCCGGCGGCAGCGGCCATCTGCTCGGCGTCGGTGGACACGATCACATGGTCGGCGCCCTGGCGGCGGGCCTCTTCGGCCTTGCTTGCCGAGCGGGTGAACAGGGTCACTTCGGCGCCCAGGGCCTTGGCGAACTTGATGCCCATGTGGCCCAGGCCGCCCATGCCCAGTACGCCGACCTTGTGGCCGGGGCCCACGCCGTGCGCCTTGAGCGGCGAGTAGGTGGTGATGCCGGCACACAGAATCGGCGCGGCGCTGGCCAGGTCCAGGCCTTGCGGTATGCGCAGCACGAAGTGCTCGCTGACCACGATGCTGCTGGAATAGCCGCCCATGGTGTTGCTGCCGTCGACCCGGTCAGGGGTGGCGTAGGTCATGGTCGGGCCGGCGAGGCAGTACTGCTCCTCATCCTGGCTGCACGCGGCGCATTGGCGGCACGAATCGACCATGCAGCCGACACCCACCAGGTCGCCGACCTTGTGGCCGGTAACCTTCTCGCCCACCGCCGTGACCCGGCCGACGATCTCGTGGCCCGGCATCAGCGGGTACACGGCAATGCCCCACTCGTTGCGCGCCTGGTGGATATCGGAGTGGCACACGCCGCAGTAGAGAATCTCGATGGCCACGTCGTCCGCGCGCGGGCTGCGGCGCTGGAAGGTCATGGGGGCTAGGGGGCTGGTGGGGGTCTGGGCGGCGTAACCAATTGCGGTATACATGGGGGCACCTCGGAAAGTGAAACGGTTCAGGTGGCGCCATTTTCCGCGCAGGTACGGCCCGCGCCCACCGCCGATTCTCCGGCATGCATGCCTGATTCTCCGGAACTTCGCATGAGCATCTGGCGTACAACGGTGATTCTGCGAAAATTGCACTGTCCGATTCTCTGCCCCAGGTAGACCATGCAACTGACCCGTCACGTGGATGCCAACGCCACGCTCTGCTCGCTGATCCGCAGCCTCGCCACCCGCCCGGGCTTCGTGCCGACCGCCCTGCCCCAGGTGCAGGTGCTGACCTGGGACCACTACGTGGCCAGCAGCCCGCAGATCTACGAGCCGAGCCTGATCATCCTCGCCCAGGGCAGCAAGCTGGCGCGCCTGGGCCCGCGCACGCTGGAATACGGCGCCGGGCATTACCTGGTGCAGGCGCTGTCGGTGCCGTTCATGTGCGAAACCTTCGCTACTGCGCAAGCGCCGTTGCTGGGGGTGGCAGTGGACATCGACCGCACCCTGCTGGGCGAACTGGTGCAGAGCATGCACCTGGCGCCGGACGCCGCGGTGCAGGTACAGACCCCGCAGTCGATGAGCTCGGCGGCGCTGGATGCGCCCATGCGCGACAGCGTCGAGCGCCTGCTGCAGTGCCTGCAGGACCCGATGGACGCCAGGGTGCTGGGCCCGGCGCGGGTGCGCGAGGTGCTCTACACCGCGTTGCGCGGGCCCCAGGCCGGGGTGCTGCGGGCGCTGGTGGAGCAGCAGGGGCACTTTGCCCGTATCGGTGCGGCCATGGCCTACCTGCGTGCCCACTACGCCGAGCCACTGGGGGTGGAGGAGCTGGCCAGCCGCGCCAACATGAGCGTGTCGACCTTCCATGAGCACTTCAAGCGCGCAACTGACCTGGCGCCGATGCAGTACCTCAAGCGCCTGCGCCTGCTCAAGGCGCAGCAGATGCTGATCGGCGAACGGCTGGGGGTGGCGCAGGTGGCGCACCGGGTAGGCTACCAGAGCACCTCGCAGTTCAGCCGCGAGTACAAGCGCGAGTTTGCGCGCAGCCCGGGGGAGGAGCAGCCGTATCAGAGCTTGCCGGTTTGAAGGAACTGGGGGAGTAAGGGCTGACAGGTGTTCGCCGACAATGTTTCAGCGCCTGTGAGATCGAGCGCCGCCCGCGCGGCGCATCGCCGGCAAGCCGGCTCCTACAGGTTTGTTTCGGGCCAGTTATTCCTATGCAAGTAC
This sequence comes from Pseudomonas fakonensis, assembly GCF_019139895.1. Classification (GTDB taxonomy): domain Bacteria; phylum Pseudomonadota; class Gammaproteobacteria; order Pseudomonadales; family Pseudomonadaceae; genus Aquipseudomonas; species Aquipseudomonas fakonensis. The sequence goes on from NZ_CP077076.1 coordinate 3,789,319, forward strand.
CGGCGCCTGCCTTGGTGCATGTCTTGAGTCATGCGCAGCGGCCAAGGCGCACATGCCGAAATCTCGTTGTACCAACAAGGCGTACCCTGGTACCGGCACAGGAGAGACTGGCCCGAAACAAACCTGTAGGAGCCGGCTTGCCGGCGATAGGGCCAGGCCCGGGTAACATCGATCTGTGGCCTGGCACCGGCGTTGCCGGCTCCTACAGGGATGTGCAGGCTAACCAAGTGCCCACTCGGCCAGCGGCCAGTACTGCCCCTTGCGCGACTCATACAGAGTGAAGTGCCGGGCGCTGAGGAAGAATTCCGGCGCCTCCCCGGCCTCTGGTGGCTGGCCGCGGTAATCCCGCGACAGCGTCAGGTGCGGCCGGTATTCACGGTTGCCAACCTGCACCCCCAACGGCAACAGCGCCTGCTGCAAGCCATACACCAACTGCAACAGGGCCGGCGGCGTGTGCTCCGGGGCCAGCAGCAAAGCCCCGGGCCGCGGCCACACCTGCAGCCGGTCGAGCAGCAGCCGCAACGGCGCCGCTGGTCGCTCCAGACGTTCGACCGCCGCGCAGATCGCCGGTACCTGTCCGGCATCGACATCGCCCAAAAACAGCAAGGTCACATGAAAGTTGTCGGCCTGCACCGGCTTGCCGCTGCGCAAGCCCAGCCCGCGGCGCCAGCGGGCCAGTTCGCGGCGCTGGGCATCGCCCACCGGCAAGGCGAAGAACAGCCGCTTGAAGGGGGCGCCGCAGGGGCGTGGGTCTTGGGCCATGTGCTGCTCCTTGGTTGAAACGGTTGCGCAAGCTGTAGACCATTGCACCTAAGTCGCCAGGAATTTCCTTAACAAGACTGACTGCGAAGTTTATGCTGGCGGGCTTAAGCCATGGCGCATGGCCATTTTTTCGACAAGTAAACGTCCATGAAAATTGCACTCGTACTGATCTTCGCCCTCTCGATCGCCTATGTTCACCTGCGCGGTCGGGTTCGTCACAAGCTCACCCGCCAGCTGGGTGACCATTCCAGCTTCCTCGCCCCGGTCAACAGCTTCCTCTACCTGTTCTCCAAGCAGCCGGCCAAGCCGTACCTGCCGGTGGAGGCGTTCCCCGAGCTGCAACCGCTCAAGGACAACTGGCAGGAGATCCGCCAGGAAGCCCAGCAACTGCTGCACGCCGGCGAAATCAAGAAGTCCGACAATTATGACGACGTCGGTTTCAATTCGTTCTTCAAGACCGGCTGGAAGCGCTTTTACCTGAAGTGGTACGGCGAGAGCCACCCCTCGGCGATGAGCCTGTGCCCGCGCACCACCGAGCTGCTGCAAGGCATCGGCACGGTCAAGGCGGCGATGTTCGCCACCCTGCCGCCGGGCGCCAAGCTGGTACGTCACCGCGACCCGTACGCCGGCTCCTACCGCTACCACCTGGGCCTGGATACCCCCAACGACGACGGCTGCTACATCGATGTCGACGGCGAAAAGTACTCGTGGCGCGACGGCGAGGCGGTGATGTTCGACGAGACCTACATCCACTACGCCGCCAACACCACCGAGCACAACCGCATCATCCTGTTCTGCGATGTCGAGCGCCCGCTCAAGTACCGCTGGGCAACCGCCTTCAACCGCTGGTTCAGCCGCAACGTGATGGCCGCAGCCGCCGCGCCGAACGATGCCAACGACAAGACCGGCGGCATCAACCGCCTGTTCACCCGCATCTACAAGATTCGCGAGCGCGGCAAGGCCATGAAGAAGCGCAACCGCACCCGCTACTACCTGGAAAAGTGGGCCGTGGTCGCCGCGCTGGTGCTGGTGTTCATCTACATCTGACCCGCCGCTTCTTGCAGGAGCCGGCTTGCCGGCTCCTGCAAGGGGTGCTGCAAACGCAGCACAGCCACACAAGACGCCCTGCGCAACCTCGACTAGCCTGAAAGCTCCTGTTGCCAACCTGACAAGGTGAAGACGATGAGCATGATGGACTGGGACGCCTACCGTAAGCAGTTGATGGCCGGTATCGGCGACCTCAAGCACCTCTCCCCCGACACCGTGGCCGGCTACATGACCGCCAGCGGCGCCGGCGCCAAGACCAACCACCTGGACGCAAAAACCCGCGAACTGATCAGCCTGGCGGTGGCGGTGACCACCCGCTGCGACGGTTGCATCGCCGTGCACTCGCAGCAGGCGGTCAAGCATGGCGCCACCCGCGAGGAAATCGCCGAGGCCCTGGGTGTAGCGGTGGCGATGAATGCCGGCGCGGCGCTGGTGTATTCGGCCCGGGCGTTGGATGCGGTGGGCAAGGCTGGGGCGTGATCGGCACAACCCTGTGGGAGCAACTGCCTTGTGTTGCCTTTACCGGCCTCATCGCGGGCAAGCCCGCTCCTACAGGGAGCGCATGGCCTTTCAGACCTGCGCTGTACCTGTAGGAGCCGGCTTGCCGGCGATGAGCCCGAAACAAGCTTGCACCTGCCCGCCACACCGCCCAGACTTGCCTGCCCAGCCCGCGCAGGTAGCCGCATGATCCACATCCGCCCCATGACCCCGGACGACTTCGACCGTTTCTGGCCAACGTTCCAGGCCATCGTCCAGGCCCGCCAGACCTACGCCTTCGACCCTGCCCTCGACCAGGAGCAGGCCCGCCAGCTGTGGCTGCAAGCGCCCCTGCATACCCTGGTGGCCGAAGAAGACGGCGAGCTGCTCGGCTCGTACTACCTCAAGGCCAACGCCGCCGGCCCCGGCGGCCATGTGGGCAATTGCGGCTACATGGTCTGCGAGCACGCCCGTGGCCGTGGCGTGGCGCGGCTGATGTGCGAACACTCGCAAAAGCTCGCGCGCCAGGAGGGTTTTCTGGCGTTGCAGTTCAATTCGGTGGTGGCCAGCAACGAGGTGGCGGTGGCGCTGTGGCGCAAGCTTGGTTTCGACACGGTCGGGCGTTTGCCCAAGGCCTACCGGCATGCCCAGCTTGGGCTGGTGGACTGCCTGGTGATGTACAAGTGGCTGGCCGACGAGCCGGTGGTGGAAAAGCCTGCGCTGCTGATCGGGCGCAAGAACATCGAGGCGCGGGTGTCGCGACGGCGCGGGCGGTGATGTCCTTTAGCGGCCCTGTCGCCGGCAAGCCGGCGCCTACAGGAATGCGCAACATCTTCGTGCAGGAGCCGGCTTGCCGGCGACAGGGCCCTGTGATCAGAACACCAACCCGACCTTCACGCCAAACTCGTCACGCTTGAGCTTGTTGTTGTCCAGCACCGGCGAATCGCCATCGACCTTGTATTCGGTGCGGGTGTAGTACACCCCGGCCTGCACCGGCATGCCGCCCTGCTGGTTCATCAGCAAGGTGACTTCGGCGTAAGGGTTGGTGCGGTCCTTCATGTCGACGCTGTCGCTGCCGAAGTCGTCCACCTTGATGCGCGCACGGCCGTCGAGGGTGTGGCGGGCGCCCACTTCGACACGCAGGGTCGAGGTGTCGAACTGGTGGTTGTAACCCAGCGCCGCCTTGGCAAACGGCGACTTGTAGGTCAGGCGGGTGTCGAGGTCGTTGATCTCGGGCTCGAAGCGGGTCCAGCTGTAGCCACCACCCACGCTGACATCGACGAAGTTGCGCGCATCCAGCGCAGCGCGCCAGCCCAGGTCCAGCTCGGCCTGGGCCTCCTTGAGCTTGTTGTCGTTTTTCTTGCCGTACTTGGCCTCGGCCCCCAGCTGGTAGATCAGCCCGGACTCGGCAGTCATCTTGTTGCCGAAGCTGGCGAACACACCGCCCTGGCCCAGGTGCTCCTTGTCCGAGCTGCTGCCGCCTTCGAACTTGAAGCTGTCGTACGCCCCCAGCAGGCCGAAGGTGAACAGCGGGTCGGTGCTCGGTGCGGCACTGGCGGCCAGGGGCGCGCCCAGCAGGGCCAACAGGCAGGCGTGGCGCAGCGGGTTGCGGATGAACATTGGCAAAAGTCTCCATGACGTAGGTGAATGACAAACCAGCCGTTCGAGACACCGTCATTGGGAAAAGTTCGGAAAGAAATCAGTAAAAACTGCTAAACCATTGCTCCGTCACACTTTTGGTGGTCAGATGCGCGCCAGTTTCAGGTGCCCTGCGCCGCCGTGCGCAGGGTGAAACGGGAAGCCGGTGCGTCGCTTTTTTGCGACAAGTCCGGCGCTGCCCCCGCAACGGTAAGCGAGCGAACCCTTCGACACACCACTGTGCCTTGGCATGGGAAGGTGAAGGCTTCACGACCCTCGCAAGCCCGGAGACCGGCCTGAAGCCTTACTTGGCAACCCGCGGTGGGCGGGCGCATCGATGTGCTGCGTGGCCCGGCCTCGGTACTGTACGGCGAAGGCGCCACCGGGGCGACGGTCAACGTGGTCCCGAAAAAGCCGCTGACAGGCGAGGTGCGCAACCACCTTCGCCTGGGCTACGGCTCGTGGGACCGCCAGCAGTTGGGCCTGGACAGCGGCGGCAGCTTGAGCGAGCGCTTGAGCTATCGCCTGACCCTCAACCAGCAAGCCGGCAATGGCCATGTCGACCGCACCGAGTCGCGCAGCCTGGCCCTGAGCGCCGCCCTGCGCTTCGATGCCAGCGACAACCTGAGTTTCACCCTGGCCCACGAACGCGGTGATGCGCAGCCGGCCAACTACTACGGCACCCCGCTGATCGACGGCCACCTGCGCGACAGCCTGCGCAAGAAGAACTACAACGTCAGCAACGATGTGCAGCGCTACCACGATGAATGGACACGCCTGACCACCGACTGGGCCCTGAGCGACAGCGTGTCGGCCAGCAACCAGCTGTACTACATCAAGAGCCGCCGCCACTGGCGCAACGCCGAAAGCTACAGCTGGGACCCGTCCGCGTCTGCGGTGCAGCGTGGCAGCTTCCTGGAAATCCGCCACAACCAGGAGCAGATAGGTGACCGCCAGAGCTTCACCTTCGACCACAGCCTGCTGGGCCTTGCCAGCAAGACCGTGGTCGGCGTCGAGGCCAACCGCATCCGCTTCAACATCGACAGCAACTCCCCCTACGAAGACGCCAGCAGCGACCCGCTCGACCCTTGGTCCCCTGCACCGGGCCCCTTCCACAGCAACAGCCCGACGCAGCCGCAGATGCTGTCGAAGGTCAGCACTGTCGCCCTGTTCGCCGAAAACCAACCTGTTCGACCAGGTGTATGCGCAGTCGGCGTACAGCGGCGAGCAGTGGTTGCTGGGCACTCCGCGGTCGTATTTCGCCACCGTCGATTACCGGTTCTGATACATCGCGGAGCAAGTCGCATCGGCGCTGCACCGATGCGACTTGCTCCGCGATGACCTGCCGGGTTCAGGCATGCCGGCTGTCAAGGACAAGCATCGCGACAGCACAGTCCAATATCACTTTGCTGTTGCGGTCGAGACTTCGATCGTGTCCTATGGCTGCTTTAACTGGCCGATAGCACATCTGGGTTTCGAGTGAGTAGCGATAATGATCTGACGCCTTGGGAGGACGCCGTCATCCTTGCGTTTCGTGACATGCAATGGATTCGGAGGCAAAAAGCAAATTGCGCCGATTTTTGGAAGGTTTACAAGGCTGGTAAGGCTGGCAAACAAGACGCCATCGAAATCCAGCTGACACTTTTTTGCCAACAGACAACCCTCCCTCCACCCTTGCTCGCAAAGCTTGATGGCCATGCAGAAACCGCGAGCGGCGACACCTTGACCGCGATCAATGAACGCTTCTTCCTGTTGGAGTTCAAGGCCAGCAAGGACAAGTTATATACCGAAAAAAACAAGTTCATGCGCGCGCTGATGATGTTCGTCAGCCCTGCCTCCGACGCTACATTCGTCAAGCTATCCCGGTCTGGGCACTTTTTCATCTATCCGGTTTTCCACAGCGGGCCACCGCAAACCCAGCTCGGTTTGCTTCCCGTGCATGACGCCCAACTCAAGACACAGCCTTACCTTGACGCAATGCGCGGAAAGGAACTGTTTACTCCATGCGACGAGCATAAATGGCAGGCGCCTGCCAGTGCCGAAGAAGTGCTGTGGGACCCCGTTCGGGGCCTCTCACTTGAGGACATGGCAGACTACCTCCACGCCCTGTGTGATGCTCACTCGCAAAGCGGCAGCGGCACGCATCCGATCAAGGTTGTTGTAACCACCGCCAGTGGAATGGTGTGGCCTGTCGCCGATCTGACGCAGTTGAAACTGCTGGCCCAGTTTTTCCAGACCCATGCAAATCCAACACCCAACATGCCATCCCAAAAAGCGCAATTGAAGAACACGGTAGCCTCATTTACTGCCCATCTCTCATCGAAAAAAAGCTCATCCAACGGCCTGACCAAAGAATAAGGGCATTTCCTCAAGTGACCCGTCACTTGGCTAGGCTTTGTACGAAAAGTGCCTGCGCGACGATCATGCTGCGTTGAAAACAGGCTCGGAATGCTCATTTACAACCCGTAAAGTCGAGCGCGACTCCGACCGTTCCTCGCCTGTTTTCGCCTTGCCTGATCGCCGCTCGGCGACTTTTCGTACAAACCCTAAGTAACAAACAGCTCACCTGCCCTACCTCCCGTCAACCTGAAACACGTAAAAGGATGTACATGTCCACGCCTCAAGAGCTTTCGGTCATGACCGATATCATTGCCCCCCTCAAGGAAGTGCAGCCGCTACTTTATATTCTGGGCGTCGGGCTTCTGATCCTGCTGGCCTGGTACCGAGCAGGCTCTGCCCATTTTTTGCTGGAAAGAATCTGGTGGTTGATAGCGGGTAGCAGGCGTTTCAATGATGGGGAGCTGAATGAACGCTGGAAGGCATTGCGCGATGTCGAAGCCGTAAGGTTCTTAACCAGAATTCGCTTTGCGAACCTGCGCGCTGCAAACCTGGCGTTTGCATGGATTGATGAGCACGGTATTGCGTTGGGCGACCTGACCCGGGTAAGACAGTATTTCGACACGCACACCACCCAGCTAAGGGACCCCAAGTACCGCACCTACAAGTACCCAGCCGCCTGCGCATTATTGGCCCTGATGGTCACGCTTATACCAACCTCCTATTTTGTCAATCAGGACAAGGCACTGCTCTCGGTGCGCACGACCGGGACGAACTTCTGGACCGATGGCCAAGCAGCCGAACCGCTGATTGGAGATCGTTGGCAATTGACGGCACAGCGCTGCAAGTCTGAATCGCTCCCCTTGCAGGCAGAAGACGTTCAGGTTATTTGCGAAATTCTGACCAATCCGCCACTTGAGCACCTGCAACGGATTTCACGGGGACAGCGTATTTTCGGGGCAGTGTTCAGCATGCTACTCATAGGGGGTATTTATGTTGTCTGCCGCAAGCTCGTTACCGTTCAATTGGCAGACCAACTTTATCGCAAGCTTAACCCTCCCGCTTCGTGCACCTGCGGCATGAAATCGAACAACTGATCTGCTTCTACTGTCAGTCGCTCAACAGCGCCATTCCAGGAGACCCCTTCCATGAGCAAGTCCCCCTACGTACCGCCCAAGGTCTGGAAAAACGAATCGGCTTCCGGCGGCCAGTTCGCCAGCATCAACCGCCCGGTCGCCGGGCCCACCCACGACAAGGATCTGCCGGTCGGCAAGCACCCGCTGCAGCTGTATTCGCTGGCTACGCCAAACGGCGTGAAGGTGACCATCCTGCTCGAAGAGCTGCTCGCCCTCGGCCACACCGGCGCCGACTACGACGCCTGGCTGATCCGCATTGGCGAAGGCGACCAGTTCGGCAGCGGTTTCGTTGAGGTGAACCCCAACTCGAAGATCCCCGCCCTGCTCGACCGCAGCGTCGAACCGCCGCTGCGGGTGTTCGAATCCGGCTCGATCCTGCTGTACCTGGCCGAGAAATTCGGCGCCCTGCTACCCAAGGCCCCGGCCGCACGCACCGAGTGCCTCAACTGGCTGTTCTGGCAGATGGGTTCGGCGCCATACCTGGGCGGTGGGTTCGGCCACTTCTACGTGTATGCGCCAGAGAAGTTCGAGTACGCCATCAACCGCTTCACCATGGAGGCCAAGCGTCAGCTCGACGTGCTGGAGCGGCGCCTGGCCGACAGCGCCTATCTGGGCGGTGACGACTACAGCATTGCCGATATCGCCGTATGGCCCTGGTACGGTCAGCTGGTGCGCGGCAACCTGTACGGCGCGGCCGAGTTTCTGGCAGTGCACGAGTACCCCAACCTGCAGCGTTGGGCCGAAACCATCGCCCAGCGCCCGGCGGTACAGCGCGGTACCCGGGTCAACCGCACCTGGGGGGATGAGGACAGCCAGGTGCCCGAGCGGCATTCGGCGACTGATCTGGGTTGATGCCTGTACAGGGTTCGCGGGGCACGCCCGCTCCCACATGGATTGCATAAGCCTCAGACCAGCGCTGCACCTGTAGGAGCCGGCTTGCCGGCGATAGGGCCATGGGGCCGCGATAAAAGGGCCAGGCGCTGTGTTGCAATTGCGGCCTCATCGCCGGCAAGCCGGCTCCTACAGGATTGCGCAAGCCCGCTCCCACACCCGCATTCATGCCCGGCAGCGCGCCCAGAGTGCCGCGCTGCAAGGAACCATTTCCCCGCTGCATGCCTGCGTGCAACAAGACCTTCTTGCTACACTCGCCGCCATGATTTTTCCACCTGCACAACTGTGGTGACAGCATGATCGAGGTAACCGAGGTTTCCATTGCCGAGCTGCGCAACGCGCTCGAGACCGGCCGCACGACCGCCGTGGAGCTGGTCAAGGCCTACCAGGCACGTATCGACGCTTTTGACGGCGAACACACCGCCACCGCGCTGAACGCCGTGGTGGTGCGCAACCCCGAGGCGCTGAAAGAAGCCGAGGCCTCCGACGCCCGCCGCGCCCAGGGCAAGACCCTCGGCCCGCTGGACGGCATCCCCTACACCGCCAAGGACAGCTACCTGGTCAAGGGCCTGACCGCTGCCTCCGGCAGCCCGGCGTTCCAGCACCTGGTCGCCCAGCGCGATGCCTTCACCGTCGAGCGCCTGCGCGCCGGCGGCGCGATCTGCCTGGGCAAGACCAACATGCCGCCGATGGCCAACGGCGGCATGCAGCGCGGCGTGTATGGGCGTGCCGAAAGCCCGTACAACGCCAACTACCTGACCGCACCCTTCGCCTCGGGCTCGTCCAACGGCGCCGGCACCGCCACCGCTGCCAGCTACAGCGCCTTCGGCCTGGCCGAAGAAACCTGGTCCAGCGGCCGCGGCCCTGCTTCCAACAACGGCCTGTGCGCCTACACCCCGTCGCGCGGGGTGATCTCGGTACGCGGCAACTGGCCGCTGACCCCGACCATGGACGTGGTGGTACCCTACGCCCGGACCATGGCCGACCTGCTGGAAGTCCTCGACGTGGTGGTGGCCGACGACAGCGACACCCGCGGCGACCTATGGCGCTTGCAACCCTGGGTGCCGATCCCGGCAGCCTCCAGCGTGCGCCCGGCTTCGTACCTGGACCTGGCGGTGCCAGCCGACTCGCTCAAGGGCAAGCGCTTTGCCGTGCCGCGCATGTACATCAATGCCGATGAACAAGCCGGCACTTCGGAAAAACCCGGCATCGGCGGCCCCACCGGCCAGCGCATCAACACCCGCGCCAGCGTGATCGAGCTGTGGCAGCAGGCCCGCCAGGCCCTGGAAGCGGCCGGCGCCGAAGTGGTCGAGACCGACTTCCCGCTGGTGTCCAACTGCGAGGGCGACCGCCCGGGCGCCCACACCGTGTACAACCGCGGCATGGTCAGCAAGGAGTTCCTGCATGACGAGCTGTGGGAACTGTCGGGCTGGGCATTCGACGACTTCCTGCGGGCCAACGACGACCCGCAACTCAACCGCCTGGCCGACGTCGACGGCCCGCAGATCTTCCCCCACGACCCGGGCACCCTGCCCAACCGTGAAGACGACCTGGCCGCCGGCATGGACGAGTACGTCAACATGGCCAAGCGTGGCCTGAAAACCTGGGACCAGATCGCTACCGTGCCGGACGGCCTGCGCGGCCTGGAAGCCACCCGCAAGCTCGACCTCGAAGACTGGATGGACGCCCAGGGCCTGGACGCGGTGCTGTTCCCCACCGTGGCCGATGTGGGCCCGGCAGACGCAGACGTCAACCCCGAGTCGGCGGACATCGCCTGGAGCAACGGCATCTGGGTGGCCAACGGCAACCTGGCGATCCGCCACCTGGGCGTGCCGACCGTCACCGTGCCGATGGGCGTGATGGCCGATATCGGCATGCCGGTGGGCCTGACCTTCGCCGGCAAGGCGTACAGCGACAACAATCTGTTGAAATTTGCCGCCGCCTTCGAGGCCACAGGTTCGCGCCGCATGATCCCGCCGCGTACGCCGAAGCTGGGTTGATCGCAATACCCCTGTAGGAGCTGGCTTGCCAGCGATGGCGCCGGCAGCACCAGCGTCGAGTCTGGTTTGCAGGCCAGGCCCTATCGCCGGCAAGCCGGCTCCACAGGGGCAGCAGTCAGCTGGAAAAATTCAACAAGGCATGCAAAAATCAACCATCTGTTGATTCGAGCCTGCCCGCATGACCCCTGCCGAAGAGCGCCAGCTCACCTTCACCGTCCTCAAGGCCGCCATCCAGGCCCTGGCCAGCGTTACCCCGCGCAACATCGAAATCCTCCTGCATGACCTCGACCACCCCGAGCATTCGGTGGTGGCCATCGCCAACGGCCAACTGTCCGGGCGCCAGGTCGGCAGCCCGATCCTCGCCGCCCCCGAGCAGGACCAAGGTTTCAAGGCCCTGATGCAGGCCGCCGACGGTCAGCCCGGCTGCGAGCCGGTGGTGCTGCCCGACTACCCCACTACCCTCAAGGGCCGCCAGCTGCGCAGCGCCACGGCGATCTTCCGTGACCGCGACGGCCAGCCCTTCGCCAGCCTGTGCATCAACACCGATGTCACCGGCCTGGACGCTGCCATGGCCTTCATCCAGCACTTCCAGCCGTTGGGTGCCAGCCCGGGCCAGGCCAGCAGCGTGGAACCGGCCGCCGACATGGCGGTGCTGATGGCCGAGATCATCCAGGCCGCGCTGCAACGCAGCGGCCAGGGGCGAATGAACAAGCAGGCCAAGGTACAGGCCGTGCGCATGATGCAGGAGCGCGGGCTGTTCATCGTCAAGGGTGGCGTCGAGAAGGCCGCCGAGGCCCTCGGCGTGACCCGCTACACCATCTACAACTACCTGGAGCAGCTGCGCGGCGAACACGCCCCGGCTGCCCGCGACTGACACCGGAGCCGCCATGCCCTTGCACATCCATACGCCGCTGATCGAATCCCGCCCACTGTCGCTCAGCGCCGGGCGCCCGGTCTGGCTAAAGCTCGAAGCCCTGCAGCCGTGCGGCTCGTTCAAGCTGCGCGGGGTCGGCCATGCCTGTGAAACCCACCACGCCCGCGGCGCCCGGCATTTCGTGTCGTCGTCGGGCGGCAACGCCGGGCTGGCGGTGGCCTATGCCGGGCGCCAGCTGGGCGTAGCGGTGACCGTGGTGGTACCAGAGACCACCAGCGCACGCGCCATCGAGCTGCTGCGCCTGGAAGACGCCAGGGTGGTGGTGCATGGCGCGTCCTGGCAAGAAGCCAATGCCCATGCACAGACACTGCTGGGCCCGGATGACGCGTTCATCCACCCGTTCGACGACCCACTGCTGTGGGCCGGCCATGCCAGCATGGTCGATGAGGTGGCGGCGGCCGGCTTCAAGCCCGATGCCGTGGTGCTGTCGGTGGGCGGCGGCGGTTTGCTCAGCGGAGTGGTCGAGGGCTTGCAACGCAATGGCTGGGGCGATGTGCCGGTGCTGGCGGTGGAGACCGAGGGCGCTGCCTCGCTGCATGCGGCCATGGCCGCCGGGCACACCGTGGAGCTCGCCGGTATCGCCTCGGTGGCCACCTCGCTGGGTGCCAAGCGGGTGGCCGAGCGGGCTCTGGCCTGCACCCGCGAGCAGCCGGTGTACAGCCACCTGGTCAGTGACCGCGAGGCCCTGCTGGCCTGCGAACGGCTGCTGCATGAACACCGTCTGCTGGTGGAGCCGGCCTGCGGCGCCGCGCTGGCGCTGCTCGAGCGGCCGGATGCATTGCAGGCCTACGGCAATGTGCTGGTGATCGTGTGTGGCGGGGCGACGGCCACGCTAGCGCAGATCCGCGCCTGGCTTGGCCAATGAGTTGACCCCATCGCCGGCAAGCCGGCTCCTACAGAAGGTCGCGCACCCTTGTAGGAGCCGGCTTGCCGGCGATGGGGCCCACCCAGGCAACCGGCATGGCAAAGCCGCCGCTTATCGCTATATACTTTTTGATACAGCGATTTTGAAGTCCCCTGCCATGTCCAGTATCCGCGACCGCAACCAGCACCTGATCCTCGAAGCCGCCAGCGAGGAATTCGCCGTACACGGCTTCGCCGCGGCGCGCATCGACGCTATCGCCGCCCGCGCCGGGCTGCCCCGGCCCAACGTGTTCTACTACTTTCGCAACAAGCGCCAGCTGTATGTCGCCGTGCTCGACCTGGTGATGCAGCCGCTGCTGCTGGCCTCGCGCCGCCTGGCCGCCGACCTGCACCCCGAACAGGCCCTGCCGCGCTACCTCAAGGCCAAGGCCGAGGTCGCCCGCCAGCACCCGCATGCCACGCGGGTGTGGCTCAAGGAGATGCTGCACGGCGCCCGCCACCTGCCCGGCAACAGTGCCGAAGAGCTGCGCCAGAGCGTGCGCCAGAACCTGGCCTGCCTCAGCGCCTGGATGGACCGCGGGCTGATCGCCCGGGCCTGCCCGCAGCATCTGCTACTGTTCCTCTGGTCCACGCCCCTGGCCACCTTGCGCTTCGGCGAGGCGCCAGGTAGCGCCAGCCAGGTCAGGCCCAGCCGTGCCTCGACCCAGGCCATGGTCGACATGCTGCTACGCAGCCTGCGCCCGGACACACTGGCGGTGGGCAAGACCGCCTAATCGCTATATCAAAATAAATACAACGATAAGGAGTACCGGCATGAACCATGCCGCCAAGGAAGCCGTAGGTGCGCAGTACCAGCTGGACCTGATGAAGCACGCCCAGCGCATGACCTGGCAGGCCGTCGAGCGCATAGCCGCGGGCATCAGCCCCGGCATGCGCGAGTCCGAGGCCCGCGCCCTGGGCCAGCAGGTGCTGGAGCAGTTGGGCATGCAGCGCATCTGGCACCCCACGCACATTCGCTTCGGCGCCAACACCCTGAAAACTTTCAAGCAGCGCTCCGACGGCGACCCGGTGTTGGGTGAGCAGGACATCTACTTCATCGACATGGGGGTGGTGTGGGAAGGCCACGAAGGCGATGCCGGCACCACCTTCGTCACCGGCAACGACCCGCAGATGATCGCCTGCGCGGCGGCGGTGAAGGCCCTGTTCGACGAAGTGGCGGCCTGCTGGCGCGACCAGGGCGTGACCGGGGTTGCGCTGTACGACTTTGCCGCCGAGCGCGCCCAGGCCATGGGCTGGGTGCTGAACATGGAGATCAAGGGCCACCGAGTCAGCGACTTCCCGCATTCCATCTACCGCGCAGGCGACCTGGGCGCGTTCGAAGGGCAACCAGGGGCCGGGCTGTGGATTCTGGAAATCCAGATTGCCCACCCGACGTTGGGGTACGGGGCGTTTCATGAAGACCTGCTGGCCTGACAGGGCCCTATCGCCGGCAAGCCGGCTCCTACAGGTTACGTCGCCCTTCTTGTGTAGGAGCCGGCTTGCCGGCGATGAGGCCCTCAGCCCAACAGTGCAACCAGCTCTGGTCGAAACTCAGCGGCACTGGCCTCGACCAGCGCCAGCGTCACCGGCAACTTGAACCGCCTCGGCCCGGCACTGCCTGGGTTGAGGTACAAGCGCCCTGCCCGCCATTCGATCAGTGGTTTGTGCGAATGCCCGGTGATCACCACCCGCACCGCATCATCCAGGTCTTGCGGCACATCCGCGATATCGTGCACCACCAGTACCTGCCAACCCTCGATGGAAAAACGCAGCTCATCCGCCAGGCCTTCGGCCCAAGACAGGCCCAGGTCGTTGTTGCCGCGTACCACCTGAAGCGGCGCCATGGCCTGCAGCGCGTCGAGCACTTCTGGCTTGCCGATATCCCCGGCATGCACGATCAACGCGCAGCCTTGCAGCGCGTTCAAAGCCTCGGGGCGCAGCAGCCCGTGGGTGTCGGAGATCACGCCTATTTTCATTGCCAATCCTCTGCCGGCTGACGGGGGCACAGCATACGCCTGCTCAACTGACAGGCTGATCACGACGGTCATATTCTTTTGCTCTACTGAGCCCGCCCCAACCAGAAAAATTTCTCCGGCCAGCCCGCCGGAACCCGCGCCAGGGACGGCGCGCAGGGGCTTGCCGGCGACTGGCCGGCAGCAAACGACCGCAACTCGGACGAAAAGCGCCTTGCGCCCTTTCGTACTGCGGCAAGTGAAGGCACAATGCGTGTCTTTTTTTTGGCCGGCCTGGCCGGGGGCCTTTAAATGATCAAGACGCCGTACTACCTCATCGACAAAACCAAGCTGCTGAGCAACATGGAGAAGATCGCCTACGTGCGCGAACACTCCGGTGCCAAGGCCCTGCTCGCCCTCAAGTGCTTTGCCACCTGGTCGGTGTTCGACCTGATGCAGCAGTACATGGACGGCACCACCTCTTCTTCGCTGTACGAGCTCAAGCTCGGCCGCCAGAAGTTCGCCGGCGAAACCCACGCCTACAGCGTGGCCTGGGCCGACGACGAAGTCGAAGAGATGCTCGACAACTGCGACAAGATCATCTTCAACTCGATCGGCCAGCTGCAACGCTTTGCCGAACAGTCCGAAGGCAAGATCCGCGGCCTGCGGGTCAACCCGCAAGTGAGCAGCTCCGACTACCTGCTGGCCGACCCGGCGCGCCCGTTCAGCCGCCTGGGCGAATGGGACCCTGCAAAAATCGAGCAGGTGATCGGGCAGATCTCCGGCTTCATGTTCCACAACAACTGCGAGAACGGCGATTTCAGCCTGTTCGACAAGATGCTCAGCCACATCGAGGAGCGCTTCGGCCACCTGCTGCACCAGGTCGAATGGGTCAGCCTGGGTGGCGGCATCCATTTCACCGGTGACGATTACGCGGTCGACGCCTTCTGCGCGCGCCTGAAAGCCTTCGCCGAAAAATACGGCGTGCAGGTGTACCTGGAGCCAGGCGAAGCGGCCATCACCAACAGCGCCTCGCTGGAAGTGACCGTGCTCGACACCCTGTACAACGGCAAGCACCTGGCCGTGGTTGACAGCTCGATCGAAGCGCACCTGCTCGACCTGCTGATCTACCGCCTCAACGCCAAGATGGCCCCCAACGATGGCGAGCACACCTACATGGTTTGCGGCAAGTCGTGCCTGGCCGGTGACATCTTCGGCGAGTACCAGTTCGACAAGCCGCTGGCCATCGGCGATCGCCTGTCGTTCATCGACACGGCCGGTTACACCATGGTCAAGAAAAACTGGTTCAACGGTCTGAAAATGCCGTCCATCGCGGTCAAGCAACTCGACGGCAGCGTCGAGCTGGTGCGCGAGTTCGGTTTCGAAGACTACGTTTCGAGCCTGTCGTAAGACGGGCTTTCATGAAGGAGAGCAGCTGAATTGAAGAAGAACGTTCTTATCATTGGTGCAGGAGGTGTCGCCAAGGTGGTGGCCCACAAGTGCGCACAGCATAACGACGAGTTGGGTCGTATTGCGATTGCGTCACGGAACATCTCCAAATGCCAGGCCATCATCGACAGCGTCAAGGCCAAGGGTAGCCTCAAGGTACCCGCCGACATCCAGGCCTTCTCGCTCAATGCCCTCGATGTCGAGGCAACCAAGGCGCTGATCCGCGAGACCGAATCGCAGATCGTGATCAACGTCGGTTCCGCCTTCCTCAACATGTCGGTGCTGCGTGCCTGCATCGATACCGGTGTCGCTTACCTTGACACCGCCATCCACGAAGAGCCGGGCAAGATCTGCGAGACCCCGCCGTGGTACGGCAACTACGAGTGGAAACACCTCGAAGAGTGCCAACAAAAGAACATTACCGCCATTCTCGGCGTCGGTTTCGACCCGGGTGTGGTGAACAGCTACGCGAAACTCGCGCAGCAACAGTACTTCGACCAGATCGACTCGATCGACATCCTGGACGTGAACGCCGGCTCCCACGGCAAGTACTTCGCCACCAACTTCGACCCGGAAATCAACTTCCGCGAGTTCACCGGGCAAGTGTGGAGCTGGCAGAACAATCAGTGGACCAGCAACACCATGTTCGAGGTCAAGCGTACCGACGACCTGCCGGTGGTAGGTTCGCAAAACCTGTACCTGACCGGGCACGATGAAGTGCACTCGATCTCGAAGAACCTGAACGTGCCGAACGTGCGCTTCTGGATGAGCTTCGGCGAGCACTACATCAACGTGTTCACCGTGCTGAAAAACCTCGGCCTGCTCAGCGAGCAGCCAGTCAAGACTGCCGAAGGCCTCGAAGTGGTACCGCTGAAAGTGGTCAAGGCCGTACTCCCGGACCCTGCCTCGCTGGCCCCGGGCTACACCGGCAAGACCTGCATCGGCGACCTGGTCAAGGGCACCAAGGATGGCCAGCCACGCGAGGTGTTCATCTACAACGTGGCCGACCACGAAGAAGCCTACGCCGAGACCGACAGCCAGGGCATCTCCTACACCGCCGGCGTACCGCCGGTAGCAGCCGCCCTGCTGGTGGCCCGCGGTGAATGGGACGCAGGGCGCATGGTCAACGTCGAGGAGCTGCCGGCCGAGCCGTTCCTCAAGGCGCTGGACGTGATGGGCCTGCCGACCCGCGTGAAGGATGAAAAAGGCGACCGTCCGTGGGACGCTGAAGCCTGATCATCAGTGGTATGAAAAAGGGGGCGCCGCATGGCGCCCCTTTTGTTTTTGCAGGCCCGCGGTACCTGTAGGAGCCGGCTTGCCGGCGATGAGGCCGGCACAGGTTTACCTGCCTGAACCGCCACCGGGCTTTAAGTCCCGCCCCGCCTGCGCTATCTTCGCCGCCCGCCCCACCCGCACCGCGAAGGAAATGCCAGCATGCTCTCCAGCCGTACCCTCACCCTGATCCTGGGTGTCGCCTTCATCCTCCTAGACCAGTGGGTCAAGCTGATCGCCCTGGTGGGGCTGAAAAGCCACAGCTACGTATTCGGCAACCAGCACCTGTGGCTGGACCTGGCCCTGAGCCTCAACCCAGGCGCGTTCCTCAGCCTGGGCGCGGGCCTGTCGCCCTGGGTGAAACAACTGATCTTCGTGGCAGCAGTGGGCGTGGTGTGCGTCTGGGCCATCGTCTGGGCGCTGCGTCACTGGCAGGCCACGCCGCTCAAGGCTGGCGCTGCGTACTTCATCGCCATGGGCGGGCTGTCCAACCTGATCGACCGGGTGACCCGCGACGGCCATGTGGTCGACTACCTGGTGCTCAACCTCGGCCCCCTGCACACCGGCGTGTTCAACCTGGCCGATATCGCCATCATGGCCGGGGCCGGCATTTTGCTGTGGACCGGGCTGAAAAAGCCCCAGGCCATTTAAGGTGACCGGGGGCTAACCTCAAGTCCTTGATCTTCATACGCAAACGGCTTCTCGCTCTGGTATAGCTGGTACTGCCCTGCCGATAACAAGAGAAGCCCCATGCCCGCGCCCTCCTCCCAGCGCCTGTTCGCGTTGTTCTGTTTTGCAAGCTTTCTGCTGTCGCTGTCCTACGGTACAACCTTCCTGCTGGCCAAGATGCTGGCGGCCCACGGCGGCAGCGAGTCCGACGCCGGCCTGGTCATTTCCAGCGCCATGCTGAGCACCTTCGTCGCGGTGATCTGCTGCGGCCACCTGAGCGACCGCATCGGCGCGCCGCGCACCATCGCAGGCAGTGCCCTGCTGCTGGCCGCCGCTTGCCTGGGGTTCGCCTGGGCCCCGGCCCAGGGCAACCTGCTGCTGGCGTTCGGCCTGCTGCTGGGCCTGGGCTGGGGCACCTTCTACACCCTGGGCCCGATTGTCGTGGCGATGACCATCGAGCCTGCGCGGCGGATGAAATATTTCGCCCTGCTGTCGGGCAGCATGATGACCGGTATCGGCAGCGGGCCGCTGACCGGGCGCGCCTTCGAAGCCCTGGGCTTGCCGCTGGAAAGCGCATTTCTCAGCGCCGCCGCCGCCAGTTTGCTAGGTGGCTTGTTGTTCCGCGTACTGGCCGCCCCCTTGACCCGGGCCGGCCAGGGGCCGGTCAGCGTGAGCAAGCTGAGCCCTGCTGCGGTGCTGAAAGTGATGGCTTCGCCGGCACTGTTCCCGATCATCATGGTCGGCCTGGGCGGAGCGATCTTCGGTGGGCTTTCGAGCTTTCAGACCAGCTATGCGGCGCTGCGGCTGCTGGACTACTCGCTGTTCTTCCTCGGTTTCACCTGCGCTGCCATCGGCTGCCGCCTGCTGGTGGCCGGGCTGATCGTCAAGCGCGACCCCTATGTGAGCGCCTGTGTGCTCAGCGGGCTGATGGTGCTGGCGGTGCTGATGCTGGGTTTGACCGTGCACAGCGCCGCCACCTACCTGCTGGCAGCGATAACCTTGGGGGTCGGCTATGGCCTGACCTATTCGGTGATCAACGGCCAGGCCGCCAACCAGGCACCCGCCGGGCACATGGCCCAGGCGCTGGTGCTGTTCAGCCTGGCGTACTTCGTGGGGGTGTTCGGCTTCCCGTGGCTGGCCGGGCAGGTGATCGTGCAGGCCGGCATGCCGGCACTGCTGCAACTGATTCTGCTGCTGGCCGTGGTCAACTGGGGGATTGCCGTGGCACGGCTGGGGTGGCGCTGGTGGGTAGGGCGAGAGGTTTGCGAGGGCTGAGGCGGCAAGCAATGCGAAGCATGGGCGCACCAAGACTTTTCTGACACAAAGCAGTGAAATGGCCCGCGCCATTCACCGGCCTGCGTGGGAACGTTTGCCGCTAGCCTTCACACACCTGTTTCACTTGCATTCAAAAGGTATGTGATGGACGAACGGCTACTCGCCGAACTGACGGCGCTCAAGCAGGCCGCACGCGGTCAAGCCCTGCTTGAGATCAGGGACCAGGCCCCACACTTGGCCAACTCGCTGAATATCGGCGAAATCGACACTTGTGCCATTGCCGCCCATGAACACTGGCACCCGGCACCCCATGACTTCGGCTGGGAGCGCGTCCCGGGCTGGAAGGCACGCCAAGCCCACTGCAACGCGCTGGATATCGCGCTGTGGCATGAACAGCAGTTGGCCGGCTTGTGCTGGGCTTCGCCGCTGGGCAGCAAAGACCGAATCATGGTGCTCTATCTGCAACGCAACCCGGACGATCGTCTGGCCACAAAGGGATATGTGGCCCCACTGTGCCTCAGCGCTGTACGCTACTATGCGTTGATGCTGGGGCTGCAGTGGGTGGTTATCAAGGACCCGCTGCCCCAGGCTCGCGCCGCCTACGGGCTGGACGGTTTCAGGCAAGTCAAGGGCATCGGCCTTGCCTACGACCTGACGCGTGGCTACGCTGCGCTCAATCATGAGGAATAGCGAAATGACCGATAAACCCAGTGACTTCAGCGCCAGCGTGGCTCACTTCAAAGCCATTGCCGACGAAAAGCTCGCGCAACTGCGCGCCTCCAGCCAGTACGACAGCTTTCTGAACGAAAACGCCATCGAGGCGTTTTCGCGCATCGAGCAGTCCAGCTATGCCGGCCGCCCGCATGCTTCGCGCAAGCGAGCTTCCTGACCCCTCAAAGATGTCGCTGTGTTGTCGGTGATGACGCCATCGCCGGCAAGCCGGCTCCTACAGGGGCCCGCGCAACCCTGCAAGAGCTGGTAATCATGGCTCAAGGCGCCGCCACCTCGCTGGGCGCTGCCAACTGCAATACCTCACTGGTATAGCGCCACTCTTCCTCGACCTTGTCCGGGTGCTCGTTCAGCCGCGTGCCGTATGAAGGCACGATCTGCCGAACCTTGGCCTGCCATTCGGGCGTGGCCAGCTTGTCCTTGAACACCTTGCCCAGCAGGTCGAGCATGATCGGCGGCGCGGTCGAGGCGCCCGGCGAGGCGCCCAGCAGGCCGGCGATGCTGCCGTCCTTGGCGACCACGATCTCGGTACCCAGCTTGAGCACCCCGCCCTGGTTCTCGTCCTTCTTGATGATCTGCACCCGCTGCCCGGCCTGCCACAGGCGCCAGTCTTCCTTCTTCGCCTCCGGGAAATAGGTCTGCAAGGCCGCGAAGCGGTCATCATCGGACTGCAACACCTGGCCGATCAGGTACTTCACCAGGTCAAACTCGCGCACCCCCACCCGCACCATCGGCCAGCTGTTGTGCACCGACATGCTGGCGAACAGGTCCAGCAACGAGCCTTCCTTGAGGAACTTGGTGGAGAAGGTGGCAAACGGGCCGAACAGGATCATGCGCTTGCCGTCGAGCACCCGGGTGTCCAGGTGCGGCACCGACATCGGCGGCGCCCCGGTGGCGGCGATGCCATAGGCCTTGGCCATGTGACGCTGGGCGATGGCCGGGTTGTCGGTGACCAGGAACGAGCCACCCACCGGGAAGCCTGCGTAGTCCTTGGCCTCGTCGATGCCGGACCTCTGCAGCAGCGGCAGCGCCGCGCCGCCGGCGCCGATGAACAGGAACTTGGCATCGGTGGCGGCCTTCTTGCCGTCCTTGAGGTTCTTGTACTCGACGTGCCAACTGCCATCCTGGTTGCGGGTAACGTCCTCGACCTCGCTGGAGAGCTTGAGGTCGAAGTTCGGCCGGGTTTGCAGGTAGCCCACGTACTGGCGGGTGATTTCGCCAAAGTTGACGTCGGTGCCGATGGGCGTCCAGGTGACCGCAAGCTTCTGGTTGGGGTCGCGCCCCTCCATCATCAGCGGCACCCACTTGGCGATCTGCGCATGGTCTTCGGAAAACTGCATGGGCTTGAACAATGGGCTCTGCTGCAGGGCCTCGTAGCGTTTTTTCAGGAAGCGGATATTGTCGTCGCCCCATACAAAGCTCATGTGCGGCGTGGTGTTGATGAACGAACGCGGGTTCTTCAGCACGCCCTGGCGCACCTGCCAGGCGAGAAACTGGCGGGTGACCTGGAACGACTCGTTGATCTCCACCGCCTTGCTGATGTCGATCTTGCCGTCCTTCTCGGGGGTGTAGTTGAGCTCGGCCAGCGCCGAATGCCCGGTGCCGGCGTTGTTCCAGCCGTTGGAGCTTTCTTCGGCGACCTTGTCCAGGCGCTCGACCATCTGCATCGACCAGCCCGGCTCCAGTTCGTTGAGCCACACCGCCAGGGTGGAGCTCATGATGCCGCCGCCCACCAGCAGCACGTCGACCTTTTTGTTCTCGGCGGCCTGGGCCGTGCCCAAGCCCATGGCCAGGCACAGCGTGGCCAGCGCCCATGGTTTGTTGTTGATGTTCATGTGTGCTCCCTTTGCGATTGTCCATGATCGGGCATCACGCCTGGGGTGTAGCTTAGCTGACTGAAATGCTCGGGTTTGGCGGATGACGTGGATTGCCTGGCAGGCCCCCATCGCGGGGCCAGCCCACAGTCACCGCGCAGCTCAGCAGGCCTGCGCGATCCCTGTAGGAGCGGGCTTGCCCCGCGAACACGGGCAAAGCCCGTGCCGTACACTGTGTCGCCCTTTTCGCGGGCAAGCCCGCTCCCACAGGGGACCGCGCCAGCTTTTAGCCATTGAGCAAGACAGTTGCTCCCACGTGGCGATATCGCCACTTGCCATCAGGCACAACCTGAAATACTGTATGAATATTCAGTATTTCGAGTCAGCCCCATGCAACTGATCGCCAAACTCGGCATCCTCGCCGACGCCGCCAAGTACGACGCCTCCTGCGCCAGCAGCGGCGCGCCCAAGCGCAGCTCGCGCGGGCGCGATGGGCTGGGCGCCACCGACGGCATGGGTATCTGCCACAGCTACACCCCCGACGGGCGCTGCGTGTCGCTGCTCAAGGTGCTGTTGACCAACTTCTGCCTGTACGACTGCCAGTACTGCGTCAACCGCCGCTCCAGCAACGTGCCGCGGGCACGCTTCAGCCCCGAAGAAGTGGTGCGCCTGACCCTGGACTTCTACCGGCGCAACTGCATCAGCGGGTTGTTTTTAAGCTCCGGCATCATCCGCTCGGCCGACTACACCATGGAGCAGTTGATCCGCGTGGCCCGCCTGCTGCGCGAGGAGCACAACTTTCGCGGTTACATCCACCTCAAGACCATCCCCGATGCCGACCCGCTGTTGATCGAAGAAGCCGGGCGCCTGGCCGACCGCCTGAGCGTCAACATCGAGCTGCCCACCGACGCCAGCCTCAAGCGCCTGGCCCCGGAAAAACAAGCCAGCACCATTCGCCAGGCCATGGGCGTGATTCACCAGGGCCAGCAGGCGGTGGCCGGCGAACCCCGCGCGCCACGCTTCACCCCGGCCGGGCAAAGCACCCAGGTGATCGTCGGCGCCGACGCCACCGACGACAGCACCTTGCTGCGCAACGCCGAGTCGCTGTACCAGGGCTACGGCCTCAAGCGCGTGTACTACTCGGCGTTCAGCCCGATTCCCGACAGCCCCGGCAGCGTGCCCCTGGCCGCCCCGCCGCTGCTGCGCGAGCACCGCCTGTACCAGGCCGACTTCCTGCTGCGCGGCTATGGCTACAAGGCCGGTGAACTGCTGGGCGAGGTAGGTAACCTGGCGCTGGACATCGACCCCAAGCTCGCCTGGGCCCTGGCCAACCGCGAGGTGTTCCCGCTGGATGTGAACCGCGCCGAACCCGCGCTGCTGGCGCGCATCCCCGGCATTGGCCTGCGCAGCGTGCAGCGCATGGTGGCGCTGCGCCGCGAACGGCGCATCCGCTACGACGACTTGATCCAACTGCGCTGCGTGCTGGAAAAGGCCCGGCCGTTCATCGTCACCAGTGACTACCGCCCGGCCCAGGCGGAGCTGCGCAGCGGCCTGTTGCGCGAGCGCCTGCGCGAACCCCAGGCCCCGCTACAGATGGGGCTGTGGGGGTGATCGCGCTCGACTGCGACGACTGCTTTGCCACTTGGCGCAACCAGGCGCGCACCCTGCTCGGCCATGGCATCGACCCGGCCGAGGTCACCTGGGGCCAGGGCCCGATGGACGACCTGCTGGCAGTGGTCACGCCGTTGCCCGAAGGGCCCGGCCCGTTCCGCGCACGGGTGCCGGCAAAGCTGCTCGCGCAATTGGAACAAGCCGGCCGCTACCGTGGCGAGCAGCGCTGGAACCTTTTGTACGAGGTGCTGTGGCGGGTCGCCCATGGCGACCGCACTGCCATGCTGGCCGGCGAGCGCCTGGGCAGCGAGCTGCAGCGGCGGATCCGCCAGGTGGGCCGCGAAGCCCACCACCTGCATGCCTTCGTGCGCTTCGTGCCCTTGCCAGAGGCGCTGGTCGAGTCGCTGCAACTGGACCTGATCGCCTGGCACGAACCGGCCCACGACATCCTCGACAGCGCCAGCGGCCATTTTGCCGAGCGCCTGGGCCGCCAGCGCTGGCTGATCGCCACACCCCGCGATGGCATCCGCTACGACGGGCAAATCCTCGACTACCGGCGCCAGTGTCCGGCCGACTGGCAAGATTGGGCGCGCAATGCCGAGGACCCCGGCGCAGAGCTGTGGCTGACCTACTACCGGCACACCTTCAACCCGGCCAGGCTCAACCCGGATGCCCTGCGCCAGCACTTGCCCGGGCGCTTCTGGCGCAACCTGCCGGAAGGGCCGCTGATTCCGCAACTGGTCGGCCAGGCCCGGCAGGGCAAACAGCGCGACGGGCAGGCGCTGGAGGTGGGGTTGCAACAGGGCAAACGCATCGCCGGGCCGAACACACCCTTGTAAGAGCCGGCTTGCCGGCGATGGGGCCAGAAGCCCGAGTGATGCACCGCCTGGGTGGGCCCTATCGCCGGCAAGCCGGCTCCTACAGAGAGGGAGCAAACATCCGAACGGGTGGCGAATGTGAAAAATCTGTAAAAAACCACCCATACAGACTGTTACATCCTGACAAACCCTGACAAACTTATTGCAAATCATTCTCGTAATCACTAGCAATAAGGACTCTTCAGGCATGCCCCCCCGCCCTTCCCCGCAGCGTTTCACGCCCAACCTGCTGGCCATGGCCATCTGCATGGCCGCCCTGCCACCCGCCTTCGCCGAAGAGCAGACTCAGGCGCCTGCGGTGATGGAACTGGGCGCCACCGCCATCAATGACAGCAGCCTGGGCAGCACCACTGAAGGGTCGCAGTCGTACACCACCGGCAGCATGTCCACCGCCACCAAGCTGCCACTGACCATGCGCGAAACGCCCCAGGCGGTGACGGTGATCACCCGCCAGCGCATGGACGACCAGAACATGAAGAGCATCAACGACGTGGCCAAGTACACGCCGGGGCTGTTCCTCAACCAGTCCAACGGCCCGGGCCGGCAGACCTACACCGCCCGTGGCTTCGATGTCGACAACATCATGTACGACGGCATCCCCAGCGCCTATACCGGTTGGGTGGTCGGCGCCCAGCCCAACCTGGCGATGTTCGACCGGGTCGAAGTGGTACGTGGCTCCACCGGCCTGGTCACCGGCGCCGGCACGCCGTCGGCGGCCATCAACCTGGTGCGCAAGCGCCCGCTGGCCGAACAGAAGGTCACCCTCACCGGCGCGCTCGGCAGCTGGGACAACTACCGCGGCGAGATAGACGCCTCCAGCCCGCTCAATGACAGCGGCACCCTGCGTGGCCGGGTGGTGGCCTCGTACAACCCCAGCCGCAGCTTCCGCGATGGCCAGGACGAGAACCATGACCTGTTCTATGCGGTAACCGAAGCAGACCTGAGCGACGACACCACCCTCACCCTCGGCATCTCCCACCAGAAGGACAAGACCAACTTCTTCTGGGGGGCGATCCCGGTCGGGCTCGACGGCCACCACCTGGACCTGTCGCGCTCATACAACCCGGCTACCGACTGGGAGAACAAAGACCAGGAGATCAACTCCCTGTTCGCCGAGGTGCGCAAGCAACTGGCCAACGACTGGAAGCTGCAGGTCAACACCACCTACAGCGAGCAGAACGCGTTGTTCCGTGGCTCTTACCAGTCGCGTTGGGCCTCGGACAAATCCCTGGCACGCACCGTTTACCAGTCGGCCCACCGCGAAAACCAGCTGGGCGTGGATGCCTTCGCCAGCGGCCCGTTCCAGGCCCTGGGGCGTACCCACGAACTGGTGGTCGGCGCCAGCAAACGCCTCTACGACATGAACGAGCGCGGCTACAGCCCGTACGACACCAACTACCCGCTCAACGGTGGCAAGCCGAACTTCGTACACAATGGCAACAGCCAGTACGTGATCGAACAGGAAGGCGTGTACGCCACCACCCGCCTGAGCCTGGCCGACCCGCTCAAGCTGATCCTCGGCGGGCGCCTGGACTGGTACGACTACGACCAGCACGACGGCGATGGCAAAGGCGACTACAAGGTCACCCGCAACGTGACCCGCTATGGCGGGCTGATCTACGACCTCGACGAACACCACTCGGTGTACCTGAGCTACACCGACATCTTCACCCCGCAGGACGGTCGCGATGCCTCTGGCAAGCCAATCATTCCGATCGTCGGCAAGAACTACGAGGTGGGGATCAAGGGTGAGTACTTTGACGGCGCACTCAACGCCAGCCTTGCGGTGTTCCGCATCGAACAGGAAAACCGCCAGGTCCAGGTGGGTGTGGTCAACTGCCCGCAACTGACCTGCTACGAGGCGTCAGGCGAGGTGCGCAGCCAGGGGATCGATTTCGAACTGCAAGGCGCGCTGACCGACAATTGGCAGATCGGCGGCGGCTACACCTATGCCCGCGTGCACACCATCAAGGACGAAAAGAACCCGGCCAGCGTCAACAAGCCGCTCAACAGCGACACCCCCGAGCATCAGTTCAAACTGTTCACCACCTACCGCTTCCAGGGCCCGCTGGAAAAATTGCGAGTGGGCGGTGGCCTGACCTGGCAGAGCCGCATGTACAACGACTTCAAGGTCGCCGATGGCAGCACCTACCGCCTGCAACAGGGCGCCTATGCGGTCACCGACCTGATGGCCGGCTACCAGATCAGCCAGCACCTGGACCTGCAGCTGAACGCCAACAACATCTTCGATCGCAAGTACTACTCGTCGATCTCCGAGTCGGTGGATTACGGCGGCGATACCTTTGGCGACCCGCGCAACTTCATGCTGACAGCCAAGTACAGCTTCTGAAGATGCACCTGGCTTGCCGGCCCTATCGCCGGCAAGCCGGCTCCTACAGTCACGGCACTGGCCTGAAGTCTATGCAATCCCTGTGGGAGCGGCCTTGCCCGGCGAAGGAGCCAGCCGTTGCGGCGCAGGAACGCACCCGGCCTATGGTATACAAACTGTCTACCGCGTTAGACTTCGCGCCTTTTCCTCGCGAACTCCAACATGGCCAAGATCACCGGGCGCAATGCCACCTTCTGCGGCCTCGCCGCCATCCTGCTGTGGAGCACAGCTTCCGGCTTGATCCGCAGCGTCAGCCAGCATTTCGGCGCCATCGGCGGTGCCGCGCTCATCTATACCCTCGGCGCCCTGCTGCTGGTGGCCCTGCTGGGCAAGCCGCGGCTGCGCAAGGCCACGCCGTTCTACCTGGTCAGTGGCTCGGCACTGTTCGTCGCCTACGAGATCTGCCTGTCGCTGGCCCTGGGCTATGCCCTGGACAGCACCCAGGCGATCCAGCTGATGGTGGTCAACTACCTGTGGCCGAGCCTGACCGTGGTGCTGGCGATCGTGATGAACCGCCAGCCGGCGCGCTGGTACATCTTGCCGGGCACGGCCCTGGCGCTATTGGGCATTTTGTGGGTGGTGAGCACCGACGGGCTGTCGCTGGACAGCCTGGCCCGCAACCTTGCGTCCAACCCGCTGGGCTACGGGCTGGCGGCCGCCTGCGCGGTGACCTTCGCGCTGTACTGCAACGTCACCCGGCGCTACGCCAACGGGCAGAACCACGTGGTGTTGTTCTTCCTGCTGACTGCTGCCGTGCTGTGGGTGAAGTACGCCTTCAGCGCTGAGGTGCTGCCAGCCCCGCATACGCGGGCAAGCCTGGAACTGCTGGGCGCGGGCCTGGCCATTGCCGGCGGCTATGCGCTATGGAACATCGGCATCCTGCGCGGCAACCTGACCCTGCTGGCCACTGCCTCGTACTTCGCCCCGGTGCTGTCGGCCGGCTTTGCCGCACTGTGGCTGGGCGCCACCTTGGCCCTGCAGTTCTGGCAGGGGGCGTTGCTGGTCACCCTGGGTTCGCTGCTGTGCTGGCACGCGACCCGTCAGCCTGCGGCCCAGGGCTGAGGGCAAAGCGGCATACCTGGCCACCGCGCAGCATGCATTCCAGGTGCTGCGCGGTGCCGCCACCCAAGGCACCGATCAGCGCCAGGTCCAGCTCGCACACCAGCGGGTGGGCCTTGGCCAGGTGGTGGAACACGCAGTTGTGGGCGACGATCTGCGGCTCGCCGGCTGAGCGGAAGAACACCTGCGCTTCATAGCCGGCCTGGTTCATGTGCTGGACGATACGCGCCTCGTCCACCACCGCGTGCTCGAGGTCTGCCGCCAGCTTGCGCCCCAACCCCTGTAGCAACGCCAGCAACGCCTCATGCCCGAGCAGGCCGGCCACCTGCTCGATCAACAGGTTGGCCAGCAGCGGGTACTGGCGCGGAAACAGCTCGCGGGCCTGGTCGGTGAGCTGGTGCAGCTGTTCGGGGCGCCGCCCCGTGGGGCGGGTGGCGCCACGCTGCACCAGGCCGTCGCGCTCCAGCGCAGCCAGGTGCTGGCGCACTGCGGTACGGGTGACCGCCAGGGCCTGGGCCAGGTCGTCGATGCTCATGCCGCCCGGCTGGTGCAACAAGGCATACAGCAGGTCGCGCTGGGTGCGCCCCAAACCTTCGAGCATGGCGGGCCTCCTGGGGTTTGTACGAAAAGTCGCCGAGCGGCGATCAGGCAAGGCGAAAACAGGCGAGGAAGCGGAGTTGACTGGTTGTCAATGAGCATTCCGAGCCTGTTTTCAACGCAGCATGATCGTCGCGCAGGCACTTTTCGTACAAAGCCGAGAACTTGTCGGGGAACTGCTTGACCAACGCCCCAGCCAGGGCGTCAGCCAGCACCAGCATGTGTTCGCGCATCATCTGCCAGGTTTGTGCCTCGCCTGCGTAGTCGGCCTTGGCCAGTTGGTCGATTTGCGCGATGTGATGGCCGCCGTGGGCGCTGAGCAAGGTAATCAGGGTTTGCTCTGGCAGGTAGGGGTTGGCCTTGGACAGAAACGCAGCAATGGCCTTGGCATTGGCCAACAGCTCGTTCACTGCCGCCTGCTGCCCGGCCTTGTCCTTGGCCACGGTGGCGTCGCTGTAGTGCTTCACCGCGCCCCAGTGGCCGCCCAGCAGCTTGAACATCTGGTCGGCTGCGGGCTGGCCGTACAAGGGCGCCAGGCTGTTGGCGATGGTGGTGGCGTTGCTGACCACCTGTTTGGCGGCGATATCGGCCTGGGCCTTGTTGCCGGCCTGGTTGGCCATGGCGTAGTTGCGTACCCAGAACACATGCTCGACCCACAGGTCGCGCAGGGCCAGGCGGGTGCTCAGCGCTGCAGGTTCTGTGGCAGGTGCGGCGGTTGAAGTGGCCTGGCTCCAGGCTGGCTGCGCGCACAGGGCGAGCAGCAACAATGCGGCAATCTTGATGTTCATGACGACACCCTCGTAGTGGATGGACCGACAAGGGTAATTTAAGCATCAAAATATGTTTTTATTGGCCCGCCGCAATGAATCGGACCAGTGGTGGGCCGCTTAGCCCTTGAGGGCTTTCTCGATGGCGGCGATATCGATCTTGGTCATGCCCATCATCGCGTCGAAGGCGCGCTTGGCGGCTGCGCGGTCGGGGCTGGCCACCGCATCGGTGAGTACCCGCGGGCTGATCTGCCACGACAGGCCCCACTTGTCCTTGCACCAGCCGCAGACGCTTGCCTGGCCGCCGTTGCCGACGATGGCGTCCCAGTAGCGGTCGGTTTCTGCCTGGTTGTCGGTAGCCACCTGGAACGAGAATGCCTCGCTGTGGGTAAAGGCCTTGCCGCCGTTGAGGCCGATGCAGGGGATGCCCATCACGGTGAATTCGACGGTGATCACGTCGCCGGCCTTGCCCGAGGGGTAGTCGCCGGGGGCTTTGTGCACGGCAGTGACGTGGCTGTCGGGGAAGGTGCTGGCGTAGAAGTTGGCGGCCTCTTCGGCGTCGTGGTCGTACCAGAGGCAGATGCTGTTCTTGGGGGTCATGTGCGTTGGCTCCTGGGCGGGGTCCCTCGAGTCTAGGCCGCCTGCCCGGCCTTTTTCTGCCGGCTGATCAGCGGGCCTGGTGCTGGCTGAACGCCAGGTAGTAGCCGTTGCAGTCGCGCACGCCGAATTCGCGGGAGCCATGGGGCATGTTCTGCAGTGGCCAGGCGATTTCGGCGCGGTCCTTGACTTGCTGGTAGTAGCGGTCGACGTCCTCGACGATCAGGTAGAAGGTGCCCGAGCAGCCGGTGGGGTGCTGCCAGAGGTTCTGCTGGGTGAATACCAAGGTGGCGTCTTGCAGGGTGGCGGTGAGGGTCGATTGGGCGGTGTCGGTTAGGGTGAAGTCCAGGGTATCGCGGTAGTGGGTGCGGGTGGTTTCGAGGTTGGAGGTGTGGAGTAGCAGGGCTATGGGCATGGGGGCTCGCTGGTTTTTTGGGGTTCGGGTTCGGGGCTTTATGGTGATTGCTTTTGGAGATGTATGCGCATTCATTGACGATAGCGGCTTTTCGTCACCTTTCCGCCCTTACGGCGGCCTACTTTGGTCGTGGCCAAAGTAGGCAAAGCCGTCTGCTCCCATCATCCGGCCCCCTACGCTGCGCTTCGGGGGTTCCCTCGCTCCGGGCTTGCTCCGGAGGTACGCGCCGACGGGCCGTCCCTGGCCCGATCGGCGCTCGACCGGCATCCATGCCGGTCGCCCTCCTACGCAATCCCTACGCTCGGCCTCCTGAAGTCGCGATTTGTGTTGCCTGAACTACCGCGCGCTTAGGCTTTGTACGAAAACCTTTGAAACTCCGTGAAAACCGCTGGAGCCCTGATTTTCCGTAGAGTTCTCGCCTTTTAGGCGAAGGACTCTGCTATGCCCAAGCGATACGAACTTTCTGACGAACACTGGGGCATAGTCGCTGACCTCTTTGCTACAAATCAACGTACCGGACGTCCAAGAGTTGACGATCGCTTGATGCTCAACGGCGTTTTATGGGTGCTGTGCTCCGGCGCAGCCTGGCGGGATATGCCTGAGCGATTCGGCCCTTGGTCGACGGTTTATCAGCGATTTCGAGACTGGCGAAACCAGGGCACCTTCGGTCAAATGCTCAAACGCCTACATGTCAAACTCAACGCTGAAGGCCTGATTGATCTAGACACTTGGTGTATTGACTCAACGGCAGTGAAAGCAACCCGGGCCTCATCTGGAGCAGGCAAAAAGGGGGCAGAAGAACCAGCGGACCACGCGCTCGGTAGAAGTCGGGGCGGACTAACTACGAAAATTCATATGGTTTGCGATGCCCGAGGTGTGCCATTGCACTTCACCCTTTCTGGCGGGCAAGCCAGTGACATTTCCCATGCCCAGCCTTTGCTCGATGGCGTTTACCTCCCAACCAAAGGAGGCCGGCCGCGCAAGCGATGCCGAAAATTGCTGGCCGACAAAGGCTACGACTCAGATGCTTTGCGCCGGTACTGCGACCGCTATCACATGCAACCAGTGATTCCTTTCCGAGCCATGAAGCGCAAGCCAAGGCCAGGTTTGCCGCGCCTGCTCGACAGACCAAAGTACAAAGAGCGAAACGTTATCGAGCGGCTGTTTGGGTGGCTGAAGGAACACCGCCGCTTGGGAACCCGCTACTGCAAGCTCGCCCAAAGCTACTCCGCAATGGTCACGCTGGCTTGCTGGCGGCGGTGTCTGCGACATTACTTTTCGTACAAAGCCTAGAAGCAAGATCAACAGCCAGATCAACAGCTGGGATGTTGGTTTGATTGTTATTGATGGGTTGTTTGTTCGGGCCCTATCGCCGGCAAGCCGGCTCCTACAGGGTTACGCGTTATCCAAATTGACGCGTTCCACTGTAGGAGCCGGCTTGCCGGCGATTGCTATCCTGAGTTCCCACAAATTCAACTAGCGGTTAGCTGCGCCAGCACAGGCGCCGCCCCTAACTTCGCGACTTCAGGAGGCCGAACGCAGGGATTGCGTAGGGGGGCGACCGGCATGGATGCCGGTCGAGCGCCGATCGGGCCAGGGACGGCCCGTCGGCGCGTCCCCCCGGAGCAAGCCCGAAGTGAGGGAACCCCGGAGCGAAGCGCAGGGGCCGGATGATGGGAGCGAGCGGCTTTGCTTACTTTGGCCAAGACCAAAGTAAGCCGCCGTAAGGGCGGAAAGGTGAATAAGCGTCACTACAAATAATGAATGCGCATAAAACTACCAAAACCAACCAGATCACCCAGATCACCCAGATCCCCACCCTAGCCCCCCACCAACCTCAATAGTCACTATCAAGCCAGCCAATTTCTCAACACCAACCCCGCACCCTAACCTTTCCCCATCGACTCCCCGCTGATGGAAAGCCCCCAATGAACACCACCGCCCGCCTGCTGCTAGCCGCCCTCGCCGTCACTGTGTTCAGCGGCTGCGCCAACCACCCCGAGCTGCGCCCCTACACAGCCGAAGAAACCCGCCAACTGCAGCTCGAAGCGCTGCAGCGCCAGGGCCTGAGCCAGGAAGACTACGAACGCCGCCGGCTGACCGTACTGCGCTCGGGCCAGGAGCAGGTGATCACCGACACCGCCACGACCACCAGCCAGACCCCGTACCTGTAATCGCAAAGGCGCGCGCCTACAAGAGGCCAACGGCACCCCGCCGGCGGTCGATCCAAACCAGCATCGCACTGGCATACAGCGACACCATCACAAACAGCCCCAAGCGCACGGCAAACGCCCGATACACATCCTGCCCGGCCACGCTGTCCTGCACCGACTGCCCGAGCAAGATCAGCATGGTGGTCAGGCAACTCACCCAGAACGCCGGCCCATGCCGACTGGCCACCAGACGCTGCAGCCGCCGCGCCTGCCACAAGGCCACCAGCAGCACCCACAGAAAGAACATCCACAGGTGCACGAACAGGCTCAACGCCCCCCACACCAATATCGCCAGCACCCCCGCCAGCAAGGTCGAGCCCACCAGCTCGCGGGCCGCCTGGCGGGCATCGGTCTCGCCAGCCTGCTGGCCCAGGCTCACCGCCTTCATGATCAGCGGCATGAAACGGTCCGGGGCAATCAGCGCCAGCAAGAACGCCGGCATCACGATCAGCATGGCGCGCAGGGCGATCCAGCCCGCCTCCCGCTCACCAGGTTGCGGCGCGGCCGGCGCAGCAGGCGCATCAGGAGGCTCCGCAAACACCCCATGCACCAGCCACGTACACAACACCGCCAGCAGCATGCCCTTGGCCATGGCCTCGACCACCGACAACGCCAAGGTGAAATCATGAGCACCGGCGGCAGCGATCATGGTCAAGCCGATCACCAGCAGGTTGGCCAGCAAACCATTGCCGCCACGCTGGGCGTAGCGAAACACCAGCAACAACCCCACCGCCACCAGCAGCACCCCGGTCAACGGCGCGTGGCGCAACAGCGGAATCAGCAGCAAGCCACTGCCGCAACTGGCCAGCACCAGCAGCGCCAGCACCGGCGCCATGCGCAACGGCAATGCCCGGTTGCGCATGGCCAGCAGCAACACGCACAGCACCGGGGCCAGCACCGGCACCGGCAAGCCGATGCCAAAGCTCGCCGCCAGGCTGAGCGCCGCGCCCCAGGCCAAGCGCAGGGCACGGCGGCGGCGCAGCTCAATAGGCATAGGACAACCAGCTCATCAGCCACATGAACAGCCGCCCCAGCAGGTTCAGCGGGTTGCCCTCCCCGGGCAGCGCCATCACCTCGGCCTGGCCACCCACGCGCAATTGCGCGGCATCCAGCTCGTTCAAGCGCTCGAGCTCGACGATTACTGCAAAGCGCTGCGCCGAGCGCAACCACTCGCGGCTGTTCTGCACCGTTGGCAACTGCCCCGGCGGCGGTGGCTGGCCGCTGCTGACGCCCTGGCCGATGCTGCGGATACGCCCGTGCAACACCTCGCCGGGCAGGCTGTCGAGCACCACCAGCACCGGTGTGCCGAGCCGCAGGCGGCCGAGGTTGTTCTCGGTCATGTCGGCACTGACCCACACATCCCCCGTGGCTACCAAGGTCATCAACGGGCTGCCGGCCCCGACGTAGTGCCCCACATCCACCCGCAAGTCGGTAATGCGCCCGTCGGAGTCGGCGCGCACCTGGGTGCGTGCCAGGTCCAGCCGGGCCTTTTCCAGGTTGGCCGCGGCGCTGCGCAACTGGGCGTTGTCGTCACTGTTGCCGCCCTCCTGCTCCCGCGCCCGCTGCACTTCGGCGTGGGCCGCAGCCACCTGGCTGCGGGCCTGTTCGTAGGTGGCCTGGGCGCCTTCCAGGCGGCGCACCGACACCGTGCCCGGGTCCTCTTCGTACAAGCGCTTGAGCCGCTCGGCATCCTGGCGCGCCTTGCGCTCGTTGGCCTGGGCCGCCGTCAGCGCGGCCTGGGCCGACTCGATGCCGGCGCTGTGGGCGCCGACCTGGCGCCGCGCCGCGTCGTAGTCGGCCTGGGCCCGAGCGAGGGCAATGCGGTACTGGGCTGGGTCCAGTTCGAACAGCAATGCGCCCTTGCTCACCGCCTGGTTGTTGCCCACCGCCACTCGCTGCACCTGCCCCGCCACCTCGGCGCTGACCGGCACCACATAGGCCTGCAGGCGGGCCTGCTGGGTGTAGGGGGTGAAGCGGTCGGCCAGCAGGTACCACAGCAGGCTCAGCACAATCAGCACGAGGACCC
This sequence comes from Pseudomonas fakonensis, assembly GCF_019139895.1. GTDB lineage: Bacteria > Pseudomonadota > Gammaproteobacteria > Pseudomonadales > Pseudomonadaceae > Aquipseudomonas > Aquipseudomonas fakonensis. Next base: position 3,823,156 of record NZ_CP077076.1, read on the forward strand.
AGCGCAGGCTGCGGTCCGGGGGGCTTGCGTCGCTCATCGGGCATTACCCTCCTGTTCGCCGAGCAGTTCACCCCAGTCGGTGCGCTGCTGCATCTGCCGCCGGGTGGCGGCGTCGATGGGTGGTGCCTGGCGCTGCCAACCACCGCCCAGTGCCTTGTACAGCGCCACCAGGCTACCCACCGCGTTGCCGCGGCTGACCAGGTAGCCGTCCTGCTGTTGCAGCAGCAGTTGCTGGGCGTCGAGTACCCGCTGAAAATCAGCGAAGCCTTCGCGGTACTGGGCGCTGGCAAGCTCAAGCGAACGGCTCGCCGCCGCCGCGCCCTGGTCGCGAATGGCAGCGCTTTGCAACGCCCGCACCAGGGCGCTGGCGGCGTCATCGGCCTCCCGCGCCGCCTCGCGCACCTGCTGGTGATACAGGGTGATCAGTTGCTGAAGGCGGGCATCCTCCACCCGCACGGCATTCTTGCGCCGGCCATGGTCGAACGGGTTCCAGAGCAGCCCGGGCCCTGCGGCAATGTCGAAGCTGTCCGGCAGATGACTGGCCGACACCAGGCTCCAACCGATGCTGCCCAGCAGGCTCAGTTGCGGGTACAGGTCGGCCTCGGCCACCCCCACCAGCGCCGACTGCGCCGCCACCGCCTGCTCGGCGGCGCGGATGTCCGGGCGCCGGCGCAACAGCTCGGCCGGCACCGCCTGCAACACCTGAAGATCCGGCAGCGGCAGTTGGCCGTGGCCTGCCTGCAGTTGCGCCAATGGCCCGGGCGGGCGCCCGAGCAGCGCGCACAGCAGGTTGCGCAAGGCATTGAGCTGGGCCTCGAACTCGGGGATGGTCGCCTCGGTGGCGAGCAACTGGGTGCGCGCCTGCTGCCAGTCGAGCTCGTCGTTTTCGCCATGGCGAAACAGCCGCTCGGTGATCTGCAGGCTGCGTGCCTGGCGCCGGGCGTTGTCGCGGGCGATGTCCAGCCGCGCCTCGACGGTGCGCAGGGCAAAGTAGCTGTCGGCCACCTGGGCGCGCAGCAGCACCAGGGCGTCGGCGTAGTTGGCCTGGGAGGCGAAGTAGGCGGCATCGGCCGACTCGATGGCGCGGCTGAAGCGCCCCCAGAAGTCGACCTCCCAGGCAATGTCGAAGCCCAGGCTCGATTGCCAGAACACCGAGTCGCGCGCCGCCGGGGTGCCGGATTGGTCCTGCCTGAGGTACAGGCTTTGCGCGCGCAGCTGCTGCAACTGCGGGTAACGCCCGGTACGTACGATGGCCAACTGCGCCCGCGCCTCGGCGATGCGCAGGCCGGCCACCTGCACGTTGGCGTTGTGGGCATCGGCCTCGGCGATCAAGGCATCCAGCGTGGGGTCGGCGAACACCCGCCACCACTGGCGCAGGTCGGCGCCGTGCCCGCGTACCTGCTCCAGCGCAGGTGTGCTCCAGCGCTCCAGCCAAGGGTCCTGTGGCGGCACGTGGTCCGGCCCGACGGTGCAGCCGCCAGCCACCAGCAACAACCCCAGCGCGCCATGGCGCAGGCAGTTGGCCATGGCCTCAGGCCGACGGCGGGTCGATACGCTCGGGCACCTGCTGGTCAACCCACTGCCAGAACAGGTTGTAGGCCACCGCCAGGATCACCGGCCCGATGAACAGCCCGATGATGCCCTTGACCACCATGCCGCCCAGCGCCCCGATCAACACCACCGGCATCGGCACGTCCACCCCGCGCCCCAGCAGCAGCGGCTTGAGCAGGTTGTCGGCAAGGCCGGCAACGAAGGTGTACACGGCAAACAGGATGGTCATGGCGGTGAAGCCCTCGGTGCTGAACACATAGACGATTACCGGCACGGTGATCAGCGTCGCCGGCGCCTGGGCAATGCCCAGCATGAGGATGACGATCGCCAGCATGCCGGCGCCCGGCACGCCCTTGACCACAAAACCCACGCCGATCAGCAGCATCTGGATGAAAGCAATGCCGATCACCCCCTGGGCAACCGCGCGAATGGTCGCGGTGCACAGCCGGGCGATGGGCCTGCCGCGTTCTTCGCCAGACACGCGCATGGCAATGCGCTGGGCGGCCAACTGGCCCTTGTCGCCAAAGGCCATGATCACCCCGGCAATGATGATCGCGCCGATGAACAGCAAAAACGCACCGCCGGCGCTGGCCGCAGCGCCCAGGGCCACGCGGCCGGCGCCCTTGAGGTCGGGCATCATCTGGTTGAGCACCCCCGACAGGCTCTGCGAGGCGGCCAGCCACAGCCCGTGCAGCCTGTCCCCCACCAGCGGCCAGCCGGCCACGCTGTCCGGCGGTGGCGGCACGCTCCAGGCGCCGCTCTTGAGCAGGGTCACCAAGCTGTCCACCGACTCGCTGATCGACACCACCACCAGGTAAATCGGCACCAACAACACCAGCAGCACCAACGCCACCACCAGGGTGGCGGCATGCCCCTCGCGCAACCGGGTCAGGCGCTGCACCCGGCGCAGCAGTGGGTACAAGGTCACCGCCAGTATCACTGCCCACAGCATCAGGTCCATGAACGGCGCGAACACCCGCCAGGCGAACAGGATCAACGCGGCCACCAGGCCCGCCTTGATCAGCACATCGAGCAGGCCGCGCGACAGCGCGCTGTCCAGTTTCACACCAGGCTGCATGGTCCACCTCCAGGTTGGTTGTTCAGTGCGGGTCGGCGCCAGGCAGCACATCCTCGTCCACCGCCGCGCCCTGGCGGTGCTGCTCCAGCAGCCAGTGCGCTTCCTGCTGCTGGTAGCGCTGCACCCAGGCTGCCGCCTGCGCCTCGCTGCGGCCCAGGGCGATGAAGGCCCGGCGGGCCATTTCCAGGCTGGAATGGAAGGTCTCGCGCACCGGGTTCACCCCCTGGTCGAGCAGGCGCAGCACATCGCGGTGATTGCGCGCAGCGGCGATCACCTCCAGCTGCGGGTACTGCTGCACCAGTACATCGACGGTCTTCTGGTTGCTGTGGGCATCGTCGGCGGCGACGATCACCAGGGCCGCCTCCCCTACCTTGGCGGCGCGCAGGATCTCCGAGCGCGACGGGTCGCCATAGAACACCGTCGGCCCGTCACCGCGCTGACGTGGCTTGCGCGCCAAGGCTTCGGCGGAGGCGTCCAGGGCCACCACGCGCAAGCCCTCGGCGTGCAGCATGCGGCCGATGGCCCGGCCCAGCCGGCCGAAGCCGGCGATCACCACCTGGGGGGCCTCCTGCGGTGCTGGCAGCGGCTGCTCGCCACCCGCCGCAGGCGCCGGGCGCAGTTGCCGGGCCAGGGCCATCATCACCAGCGGCACCAGGGCCATGGAAAGGGTAATGGCCAGCACCAGCAGGTCGTGCACCTGCTGGGCCAGCACCTGGTGTTGCAGGCCAAGCTTGAACACCACGAAGGCAAACTCGCCGCCAGAGGCCAGCACCACCGCCAGGCACAGTGCCTGTGGGCGGCCAAGGCCGCCGAACGCGCGGCCGATGCCCCACAACAGCGGCAGCTTGACCGCCACCAGCAGCACGGTCAGCCCCAGCACCTGCAATGGCATGCTGGCCAGCAGGCGCAGGTCGGCGGTCATGCCCACACCGACGAAGAACAACCCCAGCAGCAGCCCCTTGAGCGGCTCGATCTGCGACTCAAGCTCGTGGCGGAACTGCGACTCGGCCATCAGCACCCCGGCCAAAAACGCCCCCAGCGCCATCGACACGCCCACATGCTCCATCAGCCAGGCGGTGCCCAGCACCAGCAGCAGCGCGGTGGCGGTCGACAGTTCGTGCAGGCCGCTGCCCATCGTCCAGCGGAACACCGGGCGCAGCAGGTAGCGCCCGGCAATCACCACCACGGCAATACCCAGCAGCACCGCCAGCAGCGGCCAGGCGCCTTCGTCGGCGGTACTGACGCTGCCACCAAGCAGCGGCACCACGGCGATCAGCGGAATGGCGGCGATGTCCTGGAACAGCAGAATGGCCACCGCCAGGCGGCCATGGGCCTTGCCCAGCTCCTTGCGCTCGGCCAGCACCTGCAAGCCAAAGGCCGTGGACGACAGCGCCAGGCCCAGGCCCAGCACCGCAGCCGCTGCCGGGGGCTGGCCGAACAACAGCCAGGCCAGCAGCCCGAGTACCAAAGCGGTCAGCCCGACCTGCAGCGAACCCACCCCGAACAAGGCCCGGCGCAGGGTCCACAGGCGCCGCGGCGACAGCTCAAGGCCAATGACGAACAGCAGCATCACCACGCCCATTTCCGATAGCCGCGCGACGTTGTGCGGGTTGTCGATCAGCCCCAGCACCGAGGGGCCGATAAGGATACCGGCCAGCAGGTAACCTGGCACTGCCCCCAGCTTCAGGCGCTGGGCCAGTGGTACCAGAACCACCACTGCCAGCAGGAACACCACTGTGGCCTGCAGCAGGCTGCCGTCGTGTGGCATGAGTGCCCTCCATTGGTCTTGTAAGCGCTTTCTGTAGGAGCCGGCTTGCCGGCGATGAGGCCCGCACAGGCCATAAAACCTGTGTCTGCCGCACCGGCCCTATCGCCGGCAAGCCGGCTCCTACAGGGGTTGGTGCTATTCGCCCGGTACTGTCACCGCCGCCCAACTGCTGTCCGGGTCGAAGCGTTTCATCGCCATAGCCTGCCTGGCCCCATCCGGCCCCAGGTCTTTCTCGAACACCTGCCCGTCGTGGCTGACCATGAAGCTCATCACCCCGCTGTCGTCATAGCGCGCAGGCCACGCGACCAGGGCAAAACCTCGGGTCATGTGCCCGCCGATCAGGTAGTCGTAGGCACCGCCCGGCGCCGACGGGCCCTGGGCTTCGAGGATGCGAAAGTGGTAGCCGTACCAGTCGTCGCCGGCCTTGTCATCGCCGAACAGCGGGCCAAGCGGGCTGACCTGGCCGTCGCGCTGGTCCGCCCAGTACAGGCCGTCGTGCTTGCCGGGGCTGCTGAAGATGCGCCGGGCGTACTCCAGCGCGCCGTTGCCGTTGCGGTCCTGGCTTGCATACTCGGTCTGCGCATCGTGGTAGGCGAGCATCGACTGCATGGCCGCCAGTTCGTTGCGGCCGATGCGCCGGGCGCGAATCTCGGCGCTGCCGGCCTTGAGGTCGAAGTGCCAGCCGTTGGCGCCCTCGAGCAGCGGAATGGGCAAGGCCCAGTGTTCGCGCCCCACCACCAACTGGGCGCTGTGCGGGCCGGTGCTGTCGAGGCTGTGCTGGGCGTGGTATTCGGCCAGGAAGGTCTGCACGTCGCGCTGCTGCACACCACCACGGGGGATGTAGGTGCGCCAGTCCTCGCCGAGCAGCTGGGCGAAGCGCGCTTCGTCCGGCGGCTCGTGCTTGAGGGCGGCGACGAAGGCTTCTACCGCAGCATCCGGGGTGGCAAAGGCTTCGTGGGCAAAACCCGGGTTCGACCAGGCCATGTTGCTGGCCAGGAGCAAGGCCAATGCACTGAGCGTTTTCATCGACGGCCCCCTCCCCCAAAGCGCGCCCCGCCACCTGCGGGCCTGGACACCGGCTGCCCGGCAGCGCGGGCATTGCCCTGGCGCTGGGCGAAACCTTGGCTGGTGCGCCCACGGTTGGCCTGGGCCAGGGTACGCGACGGTGCGCGCACGCCATCAAAGGCATTGTTGCGGGCACGCCCGGCATTGGCCCGCTGCTGCGCCACCGGGCGCGCCTGGGCATTGCCGGGGCGGCGCGGGTTGACCTGGCTCAGCCGCTCGTCCTGGGCCTCGCGCGCCCGTTCGCGGGCCTGCAGGTTGCTGGTGGCGGGCCGCTCGATGCCGGCACGGTCCAGCGAGCCCAGGGCGTTCTGCCGGGCGCGGGCGCGCTGGGCGTCGTCGCCGCGGTAGGCCTCGCGCTGGCGCGCGCCGTCCAGCTGGCGGCCGTATTGCTCGCGGTTGCGCGGGTCACGGTAGGGCACGCCGTCGCGGTGCGCGGGGTCGTGGCGCCACTTGTTGTCGATGTTGGCGATCTGCTTGTTGCTGTTGAGGGTGTTGTAGCGGTTCACGTCGATGTCGACGTCATGGTCGTTCCAGTCGCAATTGCCCCACAGCGAGGCGACGATCGCCACCCCGGTGCCGAAGGCCAGCCCGGCCACCAGCGCCGAGCCTGGGTACCAGGTGGGGGGTGGCGGGTAATAGGTTGGCGGCGAGGCCGGATAAGGCCAGGTGCCGTAGCTGGCGTTGGGGTTGTAGCTGGGTACGTAGACGGTTTGCGGGTCGGCGGGCTGGATGATGATGGTCTGGTTGCCCTGGCTGCTTTGGTTGTCGCTGGCGGGTGCGGCCTGCACGGTGACGTTCTGGTACTGGTTGCTTTGCAAGGTGCCGGCGGCATGGGCGCGTTGGCGCAGGCGCTGCACGTTGACCATCAGCTCATCGGGCTGGGCGAGGAAGGCATCGCCCAGGCGCTGCACCCACACTGGGTCCTGGCCCAGGGTGGCGAGCACCTGGGGGAAGGCCACCAGGGCCTGCACGCTGGGGTCCCAGGGTTGGCTGGCGACTTGCTTGACCGCGTCATCGCCCTTGGCCTGGGGGTTGGCCTTGGACCAGGCCACCGCCTCGGCCACCTCGCCAGGGTAGGTGCTGGCCATCAGCACCTGGGCCAGCAGCGGGTCGGGGTATAGGGCGATCGGGGCAAGCATCTGCTGGAGTTGCTCCTGGCTGAACACCGTTTGCTGGCTGGCCGCCTGGGGCGCGGCCGGGCCGGGGTCGGGTGTTTCGGCAAGGGCCGGAGCGCCTTGCATTAACAGCGTCACTGCCAGCACAGCGGTGAATCGCGGGCGCATACACACCTCCCAGGTGGGTTGTCACGCTCGAAATGAGGGGTGGGAGCCAGGGAGGTGAACGCTGGTACGGCGAGCGACTGTCTTTCAGCCTCGGTGCTGAAGGTCAAGGGTAGCAGAGGGTTTGGGTTGTGCCGGGCGCAACCCCAACCTGCAAAAAACCAACCCAGTTAGCAAAACCAGGCCCCCGCCCCCACCCCTGCTCTAACCACCGGTATACTCCCCGGCCGTTGTCCGCCACCTGCAGGAAGCACCATGACCACCCAGCAACTCGCCCCCGCCGCCGACACCACCCTCACCGCCACCCCCGCCCCGCTCAGCGACGCCCTGGCCAAACTGCAACAGGCCGAAACCCGCCTGGCCCAGCGCATCCGCACCATCAGCGCGGCCTTTTTGCTGGTGACTTCGGCGTTCTGCCTGTACTGGCTGGTCAGCTGGGTCTGGGCCGGCCACTACATCGGCGGGCCGATCCTGGCGGTGATCATGTTCTGCTTCCTGGGTTACCTGTACCGGCCGGTGTCGCTGCTGTGGCGCCCGCAGCAGTGGGCCGTGGACAAGGCCTGGCGCCAGGCCGACGAAGTGCGGCGCGAAGCCGGCAAGGCATTCATGGCCAGCCAGGCGCTGGGCGCCTACCGCTGGGTTACCCGTGGCGGGCGCATGCTGGGGCTGTTCACCGACAGCCGCACGCTGTACCTGCTGGCCGACCAGAGCGGCGAACAGCACGCACTGATGGACGCCGCCCGGGTGGTCAAGCAGGTGTATGTCGACGAACAGGCCACCACCACCACGACCAGCAACACCACCACCAAGCACGGCCGGCGCAACATCTATGCGTTCACCAACAGCTGGGGCATGCTCGGCAGCGGCAAGTCCCGCTCCACCACCACGACCAGCAGCACCACCGTGCGCAACTTCACCCTGCACCTGCAGCTGCAATGCGAAGGGCATCACCCGTTCTGGGTGCAGTTGCCGTTCGCTGACGACTGGCAGGAAGCGCAAAACTGGAAGCTGCTGATCGAGCAGGCCGTGGCGCGCTAAGCGAGCCCGGCCATATTGTCTCGCGCTGGCTGTACCGGCCTCATCGCCGGCAAGCCGGCTCCTACATGGACCGCATAACCTGTAGGAGATCACCCAACCCTTCGGCCTGCGCTGTCGCGCAGAGAACTGGTCTTACAGATGCGCCATAGCGCCTGTGGGAAGCGGCCTCGTGTCGCGATGGGCTGCGCAGCAGCCCCGGCAATGTTGCATGAGGCCGAGGCCTTGGGGCCGCTTCGCAGCCCATCGCGACACGAGGCCGCTTCCCACAGAGACCGCGTTAAATCAATGAGTTGTAGCTTTTCTATGAGAGCCGGCTTGCCGGCGATGCGGCCGGTACAGGCAGCACATAACAGCCATTCCCACAAAATACCTTCCGTCAACCTGGGCCCTCCCCCATGGACGAACTGCGCAAGATCGACCTGAACCTGCTGCTGGCCCTCAACGCCCTGCTGGTCGAAAAACACGTCACCCGCGCCGCCGTGCGCCTGCACCGCAGCCAGCCGGCGGTCAGCCATGCCCTGGCGCAACTGCGCGCGCACTTCGACGACCCGCTGCTGGTGCGCCAGCAAGGCCGCATGGTCCTCACCAGCCGCGCCCAAGCCCTGGCCGAGCCGCTGCAGGACGCCCTGGCCAGCCTCAACGGCCTGCTCGCCACGCCAGTATTCGACCCAGCCCAGGCCAAGCGGCGCTTTCGCCTGTCGCTGTCGGACTACGCCTCGCGGATCATCCTGCCAACGCTGGTGCAGCACCTGCGCAACACCGCGCCCGGCATTGACCTGGCCATCAGCCAGGCCAGCCGCGAAGTGATGATGGGGCAACTGCAGGACGGCGAGCTGGACCTGGCCCTGGGCGTGTTCAACGAGGTGCCCGCCGACATCAACTCGCAGGCGCTGTTCAGCGAGGACTTCGTCAGCGTCGCCGAGCGCAGTACCCTGCCGGCCAACGGCGCGCTGTCGCTCGAGCAGTGGCTGGCCCGGCCGCATGTGCTGATGGCCATGCGCCCCGATGCCTTCGACGAGATCGAGCGCGCCCTGGCAGCGCATGGCTACAGCCGGCATATCGCCCTGGCCCTGCCACACTGGAGTGCGGCCCTCGAGGTGCTGCCCGGCACCGACCTGGTGCTCACCGTGGCCAGCCGCGCAGCCACGTCAGTGGCGCGTTTCGATACTCTCGCGACCTTTACCCCACCCTTTCCGCTGCCGCCGATTGCCTACCAGCAGGTCTGGCACTCACGCAAGGACAACGACCCGGCTCACCGTTGGCTGCGCGAAACGCTGTACGCCTGCAGCCAGCCCCGCTGAGCGCCGTTCACTTGCCGCCCGGCAAAGCCAATGCGCTGGCGGCCGATGCACCACCGCCCTGCACCAGCAACACACCACCGATGATCAGCAGCACGCCAAGCACCCTGGCCAGGTTCACCGGCTTTTGCGTAAGCCCCATCAAACCGAAATGGTCCACCACCACCGAGGTGATGATCTGCCCGGCCACCACCAGCAGCAGGAACCCCGCCGCCCCCAGCTTGGGTGTCAACGCAGCCGCAGCCGCCACGTAAAGCGCGCCCAGCACGCCTCCAACCCACAGCCACCAGGGCCCTTGCAGGGCCTTGCCCAGGTTCGGCGCCGACACCCGCAGCACCAGCAAGGCCGCCACCACCACTGCCGTGCTCACCAGCAGCGAGGTCAGCGCACCCCACAACGGGTGCCCCAGCGCCCGGCCGACTGCGGAATTGCTGGCGGCCTGAAACGGCAGGACAACGCCGGCCAGCAGGGCCAGGCCGGCGGGGATGATGGCAAGCAGTGCGGCTTTGCTGAACATGGGGCACCTTTGAACAGGGGGAATGGCCAAGCATGCGCAATATGAATTTCTGATGGAAATCGAAACCCTGCACGCACCTCATTCGCCCTGTGCATACCCCTGTAGGAGCCGGCTTGCCGGCCGCTATGAAACAGATCACAACTCGTTGATTTAAAACGATTTCTGTGGGAAGCGGCCTTGTGTCGCGATGGGCTGCGTAGCAGCCCCGGCAATTTTGCATGAGGCCAAGGCCTTGGGGCCACTTCGCGCCCCATCTCGACCGGACGGCGCCCCGGCAAGGCCGCTTCCCACAGGGGCCGCGGTGCATCTGCGAGACTAGTTCTCTGCGCGACAGCGCAGCCCGAAAGGGCTGGGTGATCCCATACAGGGATTACCCCGACATGCGGTGGTGAAATCGGCCCCGCCCTGTGTATGCTGGCAGCGCCCCAACGCCCCGGACTTCGCCTTCTATGCCCGTCGACCTCCAAGCCCTGTACCCCAGGCTGATCCACCTGATGCTGGACACCGTGTTCGTGGTCGACCGGGACAACACCATCGTCTTCGTCAGCAACGCCTGCGAAGCCCTGCTCGGCTACCCGGCAAGCGAGCTCATCGGCACTCCGATCACCCGCTACATGCACCCCGACGACCTGGACGCCACCAAGGCCTCGATCATCCGGGTGATGAACGGCCAGCCGCACTTCGACTTTCGCAACCGCTACATCCGCAAGGATGGCGGCGTGGTGCACATTCTCTGGGCGGCGTTCTGGTCCGACGAGGTGGGCGCGCGCATCGGCGTGGCGCGCAACGTCACCGCGCTGACCCAGGCTGAAGAAGAACTGCGCTTTCTGGCCCACCACGACCCGCTCACCCGCCTGTGCAACCGCTCGCTGTTCAACCAGCGCCTGGCCGCCGCCCTGCAGGCGGCGCACTACCATCAAAAGCCGCTGGCGCTGCTGTTTCTCGACGTCAACGGTTTCAAGGCAATCAACGACCTGTACGGCCATGCCCTGGGCGACCGCGTGCTGTGTGCCATCGCCCGGCGCCTGGAGCAATGCGTGGCGGCCACGGGCACGGTGGCGCGCATGGGTGGCGACGAATTCACCGTATTGCTCACCGGCAGCGCAACGCCTGCAGCAGTCAGCGAGAAGATGGGGCAGATACTGGCCGCCATGGCCGAGCCGTTGGGGGATGAGTTCGGCGGCCTGGCCATGCCGTCGTGCAGCATCGGCGTGGCCCTGTACCCGGTGGACGGGCAGGATGCCGACAGCCTGCTCAGCCACGCCGATGGGGATATGTACGAGAAGAAGCGGCGCCGGTACGCGGCGGGGTGAATGGAAAGGGGCCGCGTTGCGGCCCATCGCCGGCAAGCCGGCTCCTACAGGGATTGCGCAAGGTTCCCTGCAGGAGCCGGCTTGCCGGCAATGGGCTGCAGAGCAGCCCCGGTTACACCTCAACTGGCCAGAATGAAATCGGTCGCCGAAATGCTGGTGGCATCCCCCACCCCGACCAGGCGGATCGAGTCCGGCCCACCAAAGCTGATCAAGGTATCGGCGCCCACATCGGCGATGGTCACAAGGCCGACGAAAGTCGCCGCCGTGATGTTGAACGCCGAGATGTCGATCAGGTCCTGGCCACCGGCCGGGTTGGCATCGAACCCAGTAATGCGGTCCACACCAAAGCCTGCGCTGAACACGAAGACATCGTTGCCATTGCTGGCGACCATGGTGTCGTTGCCGGCCCCGCCGGTGACCCTGTCGTTGCCGGCCCCACCGTCGAGCGTGTCGTCACCGGCACCGCCCAGCAGGGTGTCGTTGCCGGCACCGCCATTGAGGGTGTCGGCACCGTCACCGCCATCGAGCAGGTCGCTGCCGGCATCGCCGTTGAGCACATCGCTACCGGCCCCACCGCTCAACTGGTCATTGCCGGCACCACCGGTGAGCCGGTCGTTGCCGCCGTTGCCCGCCAGGGTGTCGTCGCCGCCTGCCCCATCGAGGGTGTCGTTGCCAGCGGCGCCGGTGATGAGGTTGGCCTGGCCGTTGCCGCTGCCGGTGAAGTTGCCGACGCCGGTGTAGGTCAGGTTCTCGACGTTGGCGCCCAAGGTGTAGCTGGCCAGCGCGGTGCGCACGGTGTCGATACCGCCATTGGCCGCCTCCACCACGGTGTCACCGGCCTCGACGATGTAGGTGTCGTTGCCCAGCCCGCCCACCAGCCGGTCGGCCCCCGCGCCACCGGTGAGCACGTCGTCGCCGACGCCGCCGGTGATGGTGTTGGCCAATGCGTTGCCGGTACCGGTGAAGTTGCCGTTGCCGGTGTAGGTCAGGTTCTCGAGGTTGGCACCCAGGGTGTAGCTGCTCAGGGTGGTTTGCACCAGGTCAGTGCCGGCCCCGGCCGCTTCGTTGACCACATCGCCCAGGTTGTCGACCACGTAGGTATCGTTGCCGATACCACCGTTCATGGTATCCAGCCCCAGGCCGCCGTTGAGCAGGTCGTTGCCTTCGTCACCATTGAGCGTGTCGTTGTCGTCACCGCCGTTGAGGGTGTCGTTGCCGGTACCGCCGAACAGCTGGTCGATACCGGCCAGGCCGTTGAGCACATCGTTGCCGCCCAGCCCCATGATCACGTCATTACCCGCCGTACCGGTCAGGGTGTTGGCCAGCGCATTGCCGACGATCACCGCCCCCAGCGGCACTGTCACCGCCGCCGTGGCCGCCGAGGTCAGCGTCTCCAGCTTGCCGAAGCCATCGGTGTAGCGCACCACCACCCGCAGTTGCTGGTTGCCCTGCGCCAGCGTGGTGGTGAAGCTCGCACTGGTGGCCCCGGCGATGTCGGTGAACGTGCTGCCGGTGCCCTGCTGCCACTGGAAGCTGAAGCTGCCCAGCCCGTCCAGGTCGGCGATGCTGGCAGTCAGCGCGGTCAGCGTCTGGCCCTGGTCGGGGGTGGTGTCACTGATCAGCACCGCACCGGTGGGCAGGTCGTTGACGTTGGCTACCGGCGCCGTCGGGTCGCTGGCTACGCTTTCGGCCACGCCGAAGTTATCCACGTAGTTGACCAGCACCCGCACCTGCTGGCCGACGTTGCCCTGGCCGAGGGTGAAGGTGGTGCCGGTGGCGCCGGGCACATTGACCCAGGCCAGCCCGCTGTTGGTCTGCCACTGGATGGCGAACTGCGGGTTGCTCAGCCCGTCGATGTCGACGATGGTCGCAAGGTTGGCGGTCAGCACCTGGTTCTGCGCCGCAAGCCCGGTCACGGTCGGCCCCGCACTCGGGGCATTGTTGGCCGAAGAGTCGACGATTTCCAGCGTGCCCTTGGCATCCTGGTACACCGCGCGCACGCGGATGTTCAGGCCGGCCACATCATCCGCCACGCGGTAGGTGGCGCCGATGGCCCGCGACACTTCGCCAGCGGCGACGAAGGTGATGTCCTCGTACACCCCGGAGCCGGCAATGGTCTCCACCTGCCAGTAGTAGGCCACGGGCCCGGTGACATGGCCGTCGGCATTGCCCGCGCCAATGTTGTCGGCATCGTGCACCGCGCGGTCGTCCACCCGCAGCAACTGGCCGGCCACCGGGGTATCTTCACGGGCGCCGGTACCGGCGTCGAGGATCGCCAGGCGCCCGGTGGGCCCGGCGTTGACGGCGGTGCCCACACCCGAGGCCTGGGCGCGGTCGGCGAACTGCAGGCGTTCGATACCGGTCAGGCGGTCGACGCCGTCACGGCCTGCCACGTTGTCGGTGACGATCACCGTATTGCCCTGCACCGAAACGCTGTAGTCGGCCGCATTGCCGCTGAACACCGCGGTGTCGTAGCTGTTGTCGCCGTTGAGTATCTCGCGGACGATCACCAGTTGGCCGGGGTTGTAGGTGCCGTTGAGCATGAACGGCACCATCGGCTCCATGCTGTCGAAGCTGGCGATTTCCGGGCCAGTGCCGTCGTGGTTGGCGCGCACGCTGATGCGCACGTTCAGCCACTTGTCACCGTCGAGGATGTCATCGCCGCCACGGCCTTCGATCAGGTCGCTGCCGCGCCCGCCAAGGATGATGTTGCCACCATCGTAGAAGGTCGCGCCGGCGGCCAGCAGGTCGGCCAGGCCGTTGATCAGGCTGATGTTGGTCAGCACGCTGCCGTGGGCGCCGGCGGTAGGCAGCGAGGTGGCATCCTCGTTGTCGCCACGCAGGAAGTCGCCGTGGGCCGACCCCGACAAGCCTTCCATGATGTCGAAGCGCACCAGTGCCGAAGCGCCCGAGCCCGGCAGTTGCGGCACATCGAAGAAGCGGTCGGTGTAGTCGATGGTCACGCCCTGGGCGAGGTCCTTGAAGGTCGCCCAGTCATAGCCCGAGCCGCCGATGTAGCGGTCGCCGAAGCCCAGGCTGCCGACCATGATGTCGTCGCCGCCTTCGCCGTTGAACTTGTCGTTCTCGTTGCCGCCGATGAACACGTCGTTGCCGATGATCGGGTCGTTGCCCAGCGGGTCGAAGTTGTCGCCGGGTGCACCGTCCGAGGTGCCCTTCTCGATCCAGTCGTCACCCTCGTTGCCCATGTCCTGCTCGTTGGCCTTGCTGCCGAGGATGAAGTCGTTGCCCTGCCCGCCGATGGCTTCGGAGGCGTCTTCACCGGTGACGATGAAGTCGTTGCCAAAGCCGCCGATGATCAGGTTGACGCCGTTGCCGCCGTGCAGCACGTCGTTGCCGTCGCCGCCCTGGATGTTATCGTCGCCGCCGGTGTCGGTGATGATGTCGTCGCCATCACCGCCACGCAGCTGGTCGTTGCCGTCGCCACCTTCGATGCGGTCGTTGCCGCCGTCGCCCCACACGGTGTCGTCACCTTCGCTGGCGATGAGGATGTCGTTGCCGTTGGTGCCGCCGAGCACGATGTGCTGGTCGCCGGTGTAGCGGATGTAGTTGGTGTCGGCCCCCGCCGTCAGCGGGTTGTCGCGAAACACCACCTGCTCGCCGTTCTCGCCCAGCGGGTCGAGGTTGCCCAGGCCTTCGTTGAACTGCTTGCTGCGGTCCACTTCCAGGTAGTAGCCCGGGTCGGAGAACACCAGGCCCGGCAGGTGGGTGGCCGAGGTGTTGGCCATGATCAGCTTGGCGAACGAGTTGCTTTCAAGCTCGGCGTTCATCGACAGGCCCGAGGTGCGCTCCAGGTAGTAGAAGCGGTCGCCGTCCTGCAGTTTCTCCATCTGGTTTTCGAACACGAAGTTGAAGGTACTGCCGAGCATACCGCCGAACGGCGTGACTCTTTCGGCCAGCCCGCCAATCCACAGGTCGATGGCGTCCACACCGGTCACGGTGACGGCCTTGAGGTCGTCGGCGGTGCCCAGCACGCCATCCTTGCCGGGCAAGGTGACGTTGGCCCAGGCGCCGGTGCCGTTGAGGAAGTCCAGACGGTCGGCCGGTGCGCCGTCGCCACCGAGTACCAACGCCAGGGCGGCGGCACGCTTGCCTTCCAGGGTGGTGGCCGAGGTGATCGACTCATGGGTGCCGTAGGCGGCGATGAAGTTGATCAGCGACTCGGGGTGCTTGAGGTGCTGCACCAGGTCCACCCAGCTGGTGTACGGCTTGAGCTGGGTATCGCCGGTCTGGCTGAAGATGTCGCGCCGCAGGGCGTTGAGCGACGGGATGCCGACATCGCGGCCACGGGCGATGTTGATCGCCGGCAGGTCCAGCGGCAGGCCCAGCAGGTTGTTGCGTAGCGCCTCGGTGACGAACTCGTCGATTTCGTTACCGGCCTGGCGGGTCACCCCGCGCACGATGGCACTGGTCGCATCCTCGGGGGTCACGCCACTGGCGGCATACGCCAGCGGGTTGAGGAAAGCGGCGATCAGGCCCAGTTGCTGGTCAGGGTTGGCACTGGCCGGGTCATTGATGACGTTGAAGTCGACGTCGTAGCGGTCGACGGTCTCGGTCAGCATCGAGTGGCCGAAGCGGTACACGGTGTGGGCGAACTCGGCAACGATCGAGGCGTCAAGGTCAACGTCGTATACCTGGGTCGGGGCGAAGAACAAGTCGACCCGCGGCTGGATGGTACGGGCGAATTCCTCGAACACCAGGTGCTGGTACTGCATTTCGGTGCCGAACTTGGCGGCCTGGAACAACCGCTCGCCGTTCCATTGCAGGGCGTCGATCTCGGCCTGGGTGGTCGGCAGCGCGGCGACCGGGTTGAGCAGCCATTCGTTGAGGAAGGCCAGGTCGTTGGAGTCCAGCACGGTGTCCTGGGTCTGCGCCACCAGGCGGTTGTGCTCGGAGTGGAAGATCGCGTGCACCGCGGTCAGGCCGATGTTCTCGTTTACCCGGCCGTCACCGGCAATGTAGTGGGCATCGAGCAGCTCGTTGTCGTAGCTCAGGTTGTTGCCGCCAGGGCCGACCGGCTGGGCGTTGCCCACGTCGCTGTCGGCATCCGGCGCCAGCACCCCGCCAATGAATACGGGCGCTGCGTTATGGGCGATGTCGGCAAGGAACTCATGGCCGGTGCGCACGGCGTTGGTCAGGTCGATCGGCGCCAGCGGGTTGCCCTCGACCAATACGTCGTCGGCAGTGCCGCCTAGCCCGTCGAGGCCCTTCATCACCACCATCGGGTAACCGTTGGGGCCCTTGATGAAGTTGCCATAGGCGTCGGTGGCCAGCAGCGGCACGTTGCCCACGTCGGCGTCAGTGAGGTGGATGCCCAGCACGTCGTTAGCCTGGGCCTTGACCACTTTCCAGGTGGCCATGCCGCCGATCTCGGTGTCATCGCCGCTGCCGTACTTGCCATCAGCGCCCAGGTCGCGGTTGGTGATCAGCCGGCCGGTGGCCACCGGGCCATCGTCGGTGAGCACGTAGCCGCGCAGGAACACCTGGTGCGAGGGGTGCGAGCTGTAGGTCTGGTTCTGGTCGACGAACGGCGTGGTGGTGTTGGTGTGCTCGTGGATGTCGTCGGCAGTGCCCAGCACGCCGTCGGGGCCAGGCTGGTTGGTGGCGCGGGTCAGCACCATGAAGTTGGCGTTACCTCCCGGCACGTACAGCGGGTCATCCGGTTGCAGCGGGATGAAGATGGTGCCCGAACCGCCCTTGGTCACCAGGTCCAGGCCGTGGTCGAAGAACTGCCCGAAGAAGGTCATCCAGGCGTTGAACGGCGCCGACAGGCCGGCGTCGGGCGCGGTGTTCTCGAACAGGTACACGTCGTGGTCGTCACTGGTGCCGAACTGGCCGTCCAGGCCGGGGCTGGCCACCACCCGCACGCCATCCTTGAGCACGTCGTCGCTGCCGGCTGCGCCGAAATCCAGCACGCCGTTGGCGCCGGGGTCATAGGCGGTGGCGTAGGCCGCCGGGTTGTTGGAGGTCTGGTCGACGATCAGGTTGCTGATGGTGCGCGGCTCGGAGTCGAACACAAAGCCGCTGGTCTGCTGGTAGGACGAGCCCGGGATGGCCGGCGAGCCAGGCCCGAAGAAGCCGGCAGGCGCACCTTCGGCCGAGTTGAACACCGGGTCGCTCAGGCGCGGGAACACATTGTCGGCAGCGCCGTACTGGGTGTGGTTGTTGCCGTTGAGGTTGAGCAGGTTGTTGTTCGACCCGTCCACCGCCCGCAGGCCTAGCGGCGCACGGATGTTGGGGATCAGCGAGAGGATGTCCTGGCCTGCGGCATCGGCCTCGGCGATCTTGATCTGGTCGAGGATGAAGTTCAGGTCCGAACGCACCATGTGCAGGCCGGCGCCACCGGCGGTGGCATCCACCACCGGGGTTGCCGCCACCGGGGTGACCGGCGCGCCCGGTTGCACCACGGTGGTGGGCTGGGAGAACAGTATTTCGGTGGTGCCGTGGGCGTCCTGGTAGATCGCCTTGACCCGCAGGGCCAGCCCGGCAAGGTCCGGCGAGACCTTGAACGAGGTGCCGTCGGCGCTCTGGAACGCCAGGTCGCCAGCCGGCAGCAGGATGATGTCCTGGAACACGCCGCTGCCCGGGTCGGCCTCGAACTGCCAGTAGTACGACACCGAGCTGTTGGCCAGGTTGCCCAGCGGGTTGCCGACGCTGACGTTGTCGCCATCGCGCACGCCGGCCACGCTGACGGTGAGCATGTCGCCCACGGTGATCGCGCCGCCGTTGTTGTCGGTCACAGTCGGCCTGCCAGTGGGCGCCTGGTTGCCGCCCGCCAGCACCTGCTGGCCGTCGGCAAATTGCAGGCGCTCGATGTGCAGCAGGGTGTCGGTGCCGTCGCGGCCGGCGACGCTGTCGGCCACCGTCCACACATCGTCGGAGGTGTCAGCGGTGCCACGGGTGTCGCGGGTAACGGTGTATTCGGACTGCAGGCCCGAGTAGATGGCGGTGTCATAGGCTGCGCCGCCGCTGGAGCTGCCCGGCAGGATCTCGCGCATCGCCTTGAGCTGGCCGGGGTTGTAGGTGCGGTCGAGCATGAATGGGATCATGTCGACCATGCTGTCGAAGCTGGCGATCTCCGGGCCGGTGTGGTTCACATCGCCCGGTGCGTACACCGCGATGCGCACGTTCAGCCACTTGTCGCCGTCGATCAGGTCATCGCCGCCGCGGCCTTCGATCAGGTCGCTGCCGTCACCGCCCAGCATGATGTTGCCGGTGGCAAAGCCGGTGGTGGGCAACCCGGCGTCGGCCAGGAACTGCGCCAGGCCCTTGATCAGCGCAACGTTGCTCAGGGCGCTGCCGGTGGCGCCGCCGTGGTTGAGGATGGTCACCGCATCGACGTCGTCACCCTTGAGCACGTCGCCGAACTTGGAGCCCGACAGCCCTTCGACCTCGGCGAAGCGGTCGAGGATCGAGGCCGGCGAGGCGCCGACCGGGTTGAACACCCCGGCGTTCTGGTTTGGCGCATTGCCATGGGGCTGGGCCAGGGCAGCCAGGCTCAGGTCGACGGTCACGCCGACCTTGTCGTTCTTGTAGGTGACCCAGTCGAAGCCCGACATGCCGTCCATCTTGTCCTGGGCATCGCTGCCGACAAAGATGTCGTCGCCGCCTTCGCCGATCATTTCGTCAAAGCCGCCGCCGCCGACGAAGATGTCGTTGCCGATTACATCGTCAGTCAGCAATGGCGCGAAGTTGTCGCCCGGGGCGCCGTCCTGGGTGCCCTTCTCGATCCAGTCGTCGCCCTCATTGCCGGTGGGCGGCAGGTTGGTCTTGGCGCCGAGGATGAAGTCATCGCCCTTGCCGCCGAAGGTGGTGGTGATGTCTTCGGTGGTGACGATGAAGTCCTGGCCGTCGCCACCGAGGATCAGGTTGCCGGCGGCCAGCATGCTGCCGGCGATGATCACGTCGTTGCCGGCGTTGCCCTCCAGGCGGTTGTCGCCGAACGAGTCGGTGATGAT
Organism: Pseudomonas fakonensis; assembly: GCF_019139895.1. GTDB lineage: Bacteria > Pseudomonadota > Gammaproteobacteria > Pseudomonadales > Pseudomonadaceae > Aquipseudomonas > Aquipseudomonas fakonensis. Next base: position 3,842,040 of record NZ_CP077076.1, read on the forward strand.
GTCGTCGCCGTCACCGCCCAGCACCGCGTCGTTGCCGGCGCCGCCTTCGAGGCGGTCGTTGCCGGCATCGCCCCAGATCGTGTCGTCGCCGTCGCCGGAGATGATGATGTCGTTGCCGTTGGTACCACCCAGCACCACATGGTCTTCGCCGGTGTAGTGCAGGTAGTTGCTGTCCGGCCCGAGCGTGTCGGGGTTATCGCGGATCACCAGCGGCACCACCTCGACGCCGTTGATCATGATGCCACCAGTGGGGTCGGCGCGGCCATCTGCGCCAAGCCCGGTGTGCTGCGCGGCCTGGTTCACCTCCAGGGTGAAGGTGGGGGTAAGGAACACGGTGTTGGACAGGTGGATGACGTCGGTGTTGAGCATGATCAGCTTGGCGAACGAGTTGTTCTCAAGCTCGGTGCCGAAGTTAAGGCCTGCAGTGCGCGACAGGTAGTAGAAGCGGTCGCCGTTCTGCAGGGCTTCGAGCTGGGTTTCGAAGACGAAGTTGAAACTCGAACCGAGCATGCCGCCAAACGGCATCTTCGCTTCGGCCAGGCCGCCGATCCAGAAGTCGATGGCATCCACCCCGGTCACGGTCACCCCGGTAAGGTCGTCGGCGGTGCCGAGCACGCCGTCCTTGCCGGGCTGGGTGACGTTGGCGTAGGCGCCGGTGCCGTTGAGGAAGTCCAGGCGGTCGGCGGGTGCGCCGGGGCCGCCGAACACCAGGGCGGTGGCGGCGTCGCGCTTGGCCTCAAGGGTGGTGGCCGAGGTGATGCTGGCGTGGCTGCCGTAGGCGGCGATGAAGTTCACAAGCGACGCTGGGTGCTTGAGGTGGTCGGCAAAATCGACCCAGCTGATGTACGGCTTGAGCTGGCTGTCGCCGGTGTCGTGGTAGAACTCGCGGCGCGCCTGGTTGAGGGTGGGGATGCCGGTGTCGCGGCCACGGGCGATGTTCAGCGCCGGCAGGTCCAGGGGCAGGCCCAGCAGGTTGTTACGCAGCGCCTCGGTGACGAACTCGTCGATCTCGTTACCCAGTTGGCGGGTGACGCCGCGGATGATCGCACCGGCCGCCTCGTCGGCGGTGGCGCCGCTGCCGGCGAAGGCCAGCGGGTTGAGGAAGGCGGCGATCAGGCCCATCTGCTGGTCGGGGTTGGCCGGGTCGGTGAGCACCGGGTTGAACGCCGGGTCAAAGCGGTCGACGGTTTCGGTCAGCATTGAGTGGCCGAAGCGGTACACCACGTGGGCGAACTCGGCGAGGATCGCCGGGTTGATCGAGGTGTCGTAGCCGTTGGGGGCGAGGAACTCGTCGACCTGCGGCTGCACGGTACGGGCGAACTCCTCGAACACCAGGTGCTGGTACTGCATCTCGGTGCCGAACTTGGCGGCCTGGAACAAGCGCTCGCCATCCCACACCAGGGCGTCGATCTGCGCCTGGGTGGTGGGCAGCGCGGTGACGTCATCGGCCAGCCATTCGTTGAGGAAGGCCAGGTCGTTGGCGGCCAGGATGGTGTCCTTGGACTGCTGCACCAGGCGGTTGTGCTCGGAGTGGAACACATGGTGCACGGCGGTCAGGCCGATGTTCTCGTTGGCCCGACCGTCGCCGGCAATGTAGTGGGCGTCGAGCAGTTCGTTGTCGTAGGTCAGGTTGTTGCCGCCCGCCCCGACCGGCTGGGCGTTGCCGATGTCGCTGTCAAGGTCGGCCTGCAGCACGCCGCCTACCGACACGGGCTCGGCATTGTGGGCGATGTCGTCGAGGAAACCATGGCCGGTGCTGACCGCGTTGGCCAGGCTGATGGGCGCATCGCGGTTGCCTTCGACCAGCTGAGTGACGTCATCGGCAGTACCGGCGATGCCGTCGGCGCCGTTGTTCACGCGCATCACCACCTGGGGCATGCCGTTGGGGCCGCGGATGAAGTTGCCGTAGGCGTCGGTGGCCAGCAGCGGCACATTGTGCACGTCGGCGTCGGTCAGGTTGATGCCCAGCAGGTCGCGGGCCTGGGCCTTGACCACCGCCCAGGTGGCCATGCCGCCGTTGCTGCCGTCGCCATCGTCGGCGGTGCCGAACTTGCCGTCGGCGCCCAGGTCGCGGTTGGTGATCAGCCGGCCGGTGGCCACCGGGTCGCCGTTGGCATCCACGGTGTATTCGCGCAGGAACACCTGGTGCGAGGGGTGCGAGCTGTAGGTCTGGCTCTGGTCGACGAACGGCGAGGTGGTGTTGAGCTGGCCATCGTCGGCGGTGCCGAGCACGCCATCGGCGCCGGCGGTGTGCACCGCGCGCGACAGCACCATGAAGTTGGTCGGGCTGCCCGGCACGAACAGCGGGTCGTCCGGCTGCAGCGGGATGAACACGATGGCGCTGCTGCTCTTGGTGACCAGGTCCAGGCCGTGGTCGAAGAACTGCCCGAAGAAGGTCATCCACGAGTTGAAGCCAGCGGTCAGGCCCACGTCTGGCGATTCGTTGGGGATGAAGAACACCTGTTTGTCATCGGCGGTGCCGAAGATGCCGTCGGCGCCGGGGCTGATCACCGGCGCGGCGCCACCGTTGGCCGCCACTGCCGCAGGGTTGTTGGCGGTCTGGTCGACGATCAGGTTGCTGATGGTGCGCGGCTGGGTGTCCACCACCGTGCCGGTGCCGGCGTAGGCGGCGTTCTTGTACACCGGGTCAAGCAGGCGCAAAAACGAGTTGTCGGCGGCGCCGAACTCGCTTTGCCCGGTGACCAGGTTGTTGTAGCTGCCATCGACCGTGCGCAGGCCGAACGGCACCTGGCTGTTGGGCAACAGGTCGATCAGGCTGGCGCCAGCGGCGTGGGCTTCGGCGATGAAGATCTGCTTGAGGATGAACTCCAGGTCCGACTTGCTGAAATTGGCCATTTCGGTTGACCTCTTATGTGTGCTGTTGGCGGGCTGGGGCAAGCTGTTTGCCGGTGCCCGGTCAATGCTGCAAAGCGTTTTGCGTGTTGTGCGTGGCGACGAATACCGGCGCAGGCAAGCCCCTGCCCCATCTGGCGGGGCATGCGCTGGAAGTCGTGGGTTACCGGTGGGCCTGGGGTTCAGGCCGCGCGAGCGCCGGGTGGGCCATGGTTACGCGAAGCCACAGGCATTGCAGCCCCTGTAGGAGCCGGCTTGCCGGCGATCACCGGAGCAGCCGGTGCCATCCACAGAGTCGCCTGCTGCGCGGCTGAAGCCGCTCCCACAGGGGCCGGTGAAGGGCATGGCAGGCCATGGGCTTGAGAGGTGAACTTCCTGTAGACCCCATTCACTCGGTACGCGAACACAGTGCTGCTCATGTTCTGCTCCCACAGGAAGGTCAGGGGCTTCGCGGAGGGCGGCAGGACAACAGCGCGCCAAAAGAAGTTCCGCGAATTAATTACGACTAAAGTAGTAGGCGAAAAGCTTGTCAATTTTACGTCGATAAACCGGACGACTGGTTTGAACGCTTCTCAAAACGCTGTTTTTTATAGAGACCAGGCAGAAGCGATAGAGCGAAAAAATATTTCATCATGTTTCATGTACACCTAATCTCAGGCGTGTGGGTGTAGCGCAGCGGTTTCGGAAAAATTCGCCAACAGAGCGACCGGCCTGCGTTTCAACGAGTTCCCACCCCATTTGCAACCCCGGGCTGCCGCAACGGCGACCGGTTTTTCGAAGAGGGAAAGCCGCCATGTCCAAGCCCCCCAGCCCCCGCCCCGAGCTCGCTGAAGCACTGTTTCGTCTGCGAAGCAGTTTCTATGCCCTGGCCGCCTTCAGCGGGGTAATCAACGTCATGATGTTGACGCCTGCCGTTTACATGCTGCAGGTGTACGACCGGGCTTTGGTCAGCCGCAACGTCACCACCCTGGGGATGCTCACCGTGCTGGTGATCGGCCTGTTCCTGCTGATGAGCACCCTGGAGATGCTGCGCACCCGGGTGCTGATCAGGGTGGGCAACCGCCTGGACATGACGCTGAACCGGCGCCTGTTCAATGCCGCCTTCGAACGTAACCTCAGCCGCGCCGGCGGCAGCCCCGGCCAGGCCCTGCAAGACCTTGCCCAAGTGCGCCAGTTCCTCACCGGCAACGGCCTGTTCGCCTTTTTCGATGCCCCCTGGACGCCGATCTACCTGCTGGTGGCGTACCTCATCCACCCGCTGCTCGGGCTGGTGACGATGATTGGCTCGCTGATCCTCATAGGCCTGGCCTGGCTCACCGAAAAGGCCACGCAAAAGCCGCTGGCCGAAGCCAACCAGGCCGCCATGTCGTCGGCCAACTACGCCAACAACAACCTGCGCAACGCCGAGGTGATCGAGGCCATGGGCATGCTCCCGGCCATCAGCAAGCGCTGGTTCCACAGCCACCTGCGCATCCTGCAGATGCAGACCCTGGCCTCCGACCGCGCCGCAGTCATCAGCAGCGTCGGGCGCTTCGTGCGCATCACCCTGCAGTCGCTGATCCTCGGCACCGGCGCGCTGCTGGCCATAGAAGGCAAGATCACCCCGGGCATGATGATCGCCTGCTCGATCCTCACCGGCCGTGCCCTGGGCCCGGTGGAACAGGTGATCGCCTCGTGGAAGCAGCTGCTGGGTTGCCGCAGCGCCTGGGGCCGGCTGAACGAGCTGCTGGGCGACTACCCCAACCGGCCACCGAGCATGCCGCTGCAACGCCCGCAGGGCATGCTGGCGGTGGAGAACGCCTTCGCCGGCCCGCCCGGCACCAACACCACCATATTGCGCGGGGTCAGCGTCAGCCTGGTACCCGGCGAAAGCCTTGGCGTGATCGGCCCGTCGGCTTCGGGCAAGTCCACCCTCGCCCGCCTGCTGGTGGGCGTGTGGCCGACCCAGGCCGGCAAGGTGCGCCTGGACGGCGCCGACATCTACAGCTGGAACAAGGCCGAGCTGGGCCCCTGGCTGGGCTACCTGCCCCAGGATGTGGAGCTGTTCGAGGGCTCCATCGCCGACAACATCGCGCGCTTTGGCGAGGTCGACAGCGACGCGGTGATCCGCGCCAGCAAGGCCACCGGGGTGCACGAGATGATCCTGCGCTTCCCACAGGGCTACGACACCCGCCTGGCCGCCGACGGCAGCCCGCTGTCCGGCGGGCAGAAGCAGCGTATCGCCCTGGCCCGCGCGTTGTACGGCGAGCCCAGCCTGATCGTGCTCGACGAACCCAACGCCAACCTCGACGACGTCGGCGAAAAAGCCCTGGTGGACGCCCTGGCCGAGCTCAAGGCGCGCGGCGCCACGGTGATTCTCATCTCGCACCGGCCCAACGTGCTGTGCGCGGTGGACAAGGTGCTGATGCTGCGTGATGGCGGCGTGCAGATGCTTGGCACCCGCGATGAAGTCTTCGCCGCGCTGCGCAAGGCCAGCGTGATTCCGGCAGGCACTGCAACGCCACTGGCCTCGGTCAAGGACGGGAGCAAATGAACATGCACATCAGCCCTTCTACCGAACTTGCCCGCAATGATGCCGACCACGGCATCGACCTCAACGTCGCCGCCCCTGCCCGCTGGGGCCTGTGGCTGGTACTGGCAGGCTTTGGCGGCTTTTTGCTGTGGTCGTGGCTGGCGCCACTGGACGCCGGCGTAGTGGCCACCGGCACGGTCAAGGTCACCAGTAACCGCAAGGCCGTGCAGCACCTGACCGGCGGCACCGTGGAGGCGATCCTGGTGCGCGAAGGCGACCTGGTGAAAAAAGGCCAGGAGGTGGTGCGCCTGGATGCCCTGCGGGCGGTGTCCGAACAGGGCGCGGTGAGCGCCCAGTACATCGTCAGCAAGACCGTGGAAAACCGCCTGGAGGCCGAACGCGACGGTCGCGAAGACATCACCTTCGACCCGGCGCTGGTGCAGCGCTTTGCCGGCGACCCGCGGCTGGTCGCTGCCATGGAGCTGCAGGAGCACCTGCTGGACACCCGCCGCGCCGGGCTTGCCGGGGAAATCGGCATCCTGCAGGAAAACCTCGCCGCCTCCAGCGCGCAGCTCAAAGGCCTGCAGCAGGTGTACGGCGCCCGCGCCTCGCAGATGGGCTTTCTCAACCAGGAGCTGGTGGGCACCCGCACCCTCGCCGCCGAAGGCTACGTGCCGCGCAACCGCCTGCTGGAGCTTGAGCGCAGCAATGCCGACCTGTCCGCAGGCCAGGCCGAAAACCTCAACAACATCGCCCGGGTGCGCAGCCAGGCCACCGAAATCAAGCTGCGCATCCTGCAGCGCCACCACGACTACCAGAAAGAAGTGCAATCGCAGCTGACCGAGGTGGAAAAGGAAAACACCACCCTCGCCGACCGCCTGCGGGCGCTGGACTACGAGGTGGCGCACACGGTGATCCGCTCGCCCATTGACGGCATGGTCCAGGCCCTGAGCATCGCCACGGTCGGCGGCATCATCCAGCCCGGGGCCAAGATCATGGAGGTGGTGCCGCTGGGCGAGCCGCTGCAGGTGGACGCGATGATCCCGGTGCAGGCCATCGACAAGATGGTCCCGGGGCTGGCCGTGGACATCACCTTCCCCGCCTTCAACCATGCCCGCACCCCCAACATTCCCGGGCGGGTCAAGACCATCTCGGCCGACCGGCTGATGGACGAAGAGAGCAAGCAGCCCTTCTACCTGGCCCAGGTGGAGGTGACCGCCGAAGGCATGGGGCTGTTGGGCAGCAACCACATTCGCCCGGGCATGCCCGCCAGCGTCACCATCAAGACCGGCGAACGCAACCTGCTCAGTTACCTGTTGAAGCCTATGCTCGAACGTGTGGACGGCGCTTTCAAGGAGCAGTGAGATGAAGCGAGTGAGCCTGTGCGTTTGCCTGATGGGGCTGGCGTTGCCCGCCGCTGCCATGGATTTGAAACAAGCCTGGGACCTGCTGCAGTACCAGGGCCCCACCTACCGCGCCGCCGAGCACGAAAGGCAGGCCGGCCTTGAGAACCGCGCCATCGGCAAGGCCGGCCTGCTGCCGCAGATCAACGCCTCGGCGTACACCAACAAGGTCAACGGCAGCCAGAGCCAGAACGGCTTCGACCGCGACCTGCACTACGACTCCAACGGCGCCAACGTGCGCCTGCGCCAGCCGCTGTTCAACAAGCAGAAGATGGCCGAGTACAACCAGGGCCAGCAGCGCGCCGACTACAGCATCGCGGTGTTCGACGCCAAGAGCCAGGACGCCGCCGTGCGCCTGGCCGAGAGCTACTTCAACGTGCTGCTGGCCAGCGAGACCATCACCCTGGCCAAGTCCAAGCTCGGCGCCTTCGACGAGCAACTTGCCTCGGCCAAGCGGCGCATGGAGCTGGGCGCCGGCACCATCACCGATATCGACGAGTCCACCGCCCGCCGCGACCTGGCCGAGGCCGAGCTGATCGAGGCGCAGGACAGCCTGGTCAACGCACGGCGCAAGCTGGAGGAGTTTATCGGCGAGACGCCCGAGTCGCTGACCACCTTGCAGCCTGGCTTCGCCACCCCGCCGCTGATGCCCGGCAACCTGCAGGACTGGCTGGTCAGGGCCCAGGCCGACAGCCCGCTGATCCACGCCCGGCGGCGCAGTTATGACCTGGCTGAAGAAGAGGTCAAGCGTGCCCGCGCCGGCCACTGGCCGACCCTGGACTTCGTTGCCGGCTACACCGCCGGCGAAAGCCAGTCGCTGTCGGAGCTGAACCAGCGTAACCATTACGGCTCGATCGGCCTGGAGCTGAACATTCCGCTGTATAGCGGCGGCGGCGTCAGCGCCCTGACCCGCCAGGCCAGCGCCAACAGCGCCAAGGCCCAGGACGAGCTGGATGCCACCCGCGAAGAGGTTATCTCCGGCACCACCCGCGAGTTCCGCGGCGTGCAGAGCGGCGCCCTGCGGGTGCGCGCGTTGGAAAAGGCGGTAGCCTCCAACGAGCGCTCGCTGCTGTCGACCCGCAAGGGGTTCAAGGAGGGTGGCACCAGTACCAACTCCGACGTGCTCAATGCCGAGGAGCTGTTGTTCGTCGCCCGCCACGATTTGTTCGAGGCCAAGCTCAAGTACCTGCTGTCGCGCCTGCGCCTGGCCTCGTCGGTGGGCAGTCTGGGGGATGACGACATCGACCAGGTCAATGCGTATCTGGGGCCGGAGTTGATGGTGAGCCAGTAGGGCTCCCATAGAACCAACTACAACTCATTGATTTAACACGATCCCTGTGGGAAGCGGCCTTGCCGGGGCGCCGTCCGGTCGAGATGGGCTGCGCAGCAGCCCCGGCAATTTTGTATGAAGCCGAGACCTTGGGGCCGCTTCGCGCCCCATCTCGACCGGACGGCGCCCCGGCAAGGCCGCTTCCCACACAATCTTCGTTAAATCAACGAGTTGTGATTTGCTCCATAGGAGCCGGCTTGCCGGCGATGGGGCCGTCACTCAAAACTCATACCTCAGATTGGCCATCAGGTTACGCGGCGCACCATAGTGCCCCCAGCTCCCGGAAAACCCGCTGTAGTACTTCTGGTCGAACAGGTTGTTCAGGTTCAGCGTGGTCGACAGGTGCTCGTTGAAACGGTAGCGCGCCATCAGGTTGGCCACTGTGTAGTCACGCTGGGTGACACGCGCGCCGTAGCGGCTGAAGTACACCGAACTGCTGGAGTTCCAGTTGACCCCGCCACCCAGCGTCACGTGCTGCCAGTCGCCCGGCAACTGGTAGGTGCTCCACAGGCGCAAGGTGTCCATCGGCAGCTGGGTGGTCAGGCGCTTGCCGTCGGCGTCTTCGGTGCGTGAATGGCTGTAGCCGCCCTGCAGGTTCCAGCCCGGCGCCAGCTCGCCGGCCAGTTCCATGTCGATACCCTTGGTTTCGGCGCCGCTGACTGCCCGATAGGCAGTTTCATCCGTGGTGCCGATCACCGTGCCGTCTTCTTCGGCGACGTTGTCGCGTTTGATCAGGTACAACGCCACGCTGGCGTTCAGGCGGCCATCGTAGAACTCGCCCTTCCAGCCGGTTTCGTAGTTGGTCCCCACCACCGGCTCCAGCACCTTGCCGCTGCTGTCGCGCGACGACTGCGGTTTGAAGATGTCGGTGTAGCTGACGTACAGCGACTGCTCGGGGGTCAGGTCGTAGATCAGCCCGGCATAGGGCGTGACCACGCCGCGCTCGGTCAGGCTGGAGTTCGACGGGGTGCCGCTGGGCAGGCTTTGCAGGTGCGAGTGGTAGCGGTAGTTGCTGACCCGCGCGCCGAGGATCAGGTGCAGGCTGTCGGCCAGGTTGAAGCGCCCGGCCGCGAAGTAGCCGCTCTGGCGGGTGTCCACGTCATAGTCCAGTACCGGGGTGAAGCTGTCGGTGTCCGGCTTGGGCAGCTCATTGCCCCAATTGTTGAAGTCCACCACCGCATCATCGGTGCCTTCGGCATGGTGGCGGTTGATGTAGTCGAAGTAGTTGGCACCGAAGATCAGCTCGTGGGTTTGCCCGAACAGCTCGACCGGCCCCTGCACGGTGGCGTCGATGGCCCGCTGGCGCTGGGTGGCGGTGGCGTCGCTCTGGTCGATCTTGGCGGTGCCGTCCGGGCTCAGGTTGGAGTTGTTCGACGAGCTGTAGTAGGCGCCCGACAGCGCGTAACGGTCGACGTCCATGTAGGTGGTGCCGACTTTCAGCTGCCAGTCACCGGCCAGTTGCTGCTCCAGACCCAGGTTGTAGTTGGTGGTCTCGAAGCGGTCGCTGTTCCAGCGTGCACCGGAGCTGGTGGAGCGGGAGAAGTGGGTGGGCGTGCCGTTGTTGTAGATCAGCGGCACGCCCTGGGCGCCGGTGGGCCGGTAGCGCTGGTGGTCGATGCTGGCGCGCAGCAGGGTGGTGTCGGTCAAGTCGAATTCCAGGGCGCCGTAGGCGATATCCTTGTCCTGCTGGTACCAGTCCATGAACGTGTGGTTGGCCTGTTTGGCCGCCACCAGGCGCCCGCGCACACCGCCGTCGGTGCTCAGCGGGCCGGACACGTCGGCCTCCAGGCGCTGGTAGTTCCACGAGCCAAGCCCGCCCTGCACATAGGCGTGAAAGTCCCGGGTCGGGCGCTTGCGCACCACGTTGACCACCCCGCTGGGGTCGCCGGCGCCGGTCATCAGCCCGGTGGCGCCGCGCACCACCTCCACGCGGTCGTAGATGGCCATGTCCAGCAGGGTGCTGGGCATGTTGCGGGTCTGGTTTTCCTGGTAGGTGGTGACGCCGTCGAACTGGTAGGCGTTCAGGCCGCTGCCGCGCGAGTAGATGTTGAAACGCTCGCCGCCGTCCTGGGACATGGTGATGCCCGGGGTCTGCTTGAGCACATCGGCCATTGTGCTGAGCTGCTGGTCGTCCATGAACTGGCGGGTGATCACGCTGATCGACTGCGGCGTTTCGCGCAGCGACAGGTTCATCTTGGTGGCGGTGCTGGTGGAGCCGGTGGTGTATGAACCGGTGCCCTCGGTGGTGGCGCCCAGGCCTGCGGCGTTGATGCTGGTGGCGCCCAGCTCCAGTGCAGCGCTGCTTGTGGCCTGCGGGATCAGCCGATAGCGGCCGGCGGCCACTTGCACGGGTTGCAACCCGCTGCCGGCCAGCAGCAAGGCCAGGCCCTGCTGCACCTCATGCTCGCCGCGCAACCCCGGGCTGTGCACGCCACGGGACAACTGCGCATCCACCGCCACCATCACCCCGGCCTGCTGGCCGAACTGCGCCAGGGCGGAGTCGAGGCTGGCGGGGGCGATATCGAAGCGGCGTACCTCGGCCTGGGCCGGCAGGTGCAGGGCGGCCATGGCCAGGCCGACAGTGAGCGAGGTGGCAAGGGGGGTAAGGCGACACAGCATCGAGACGATCCTTGGCAAGACAGGGGTGGGTGGCACGCGGTGAAAGCAGCGCGTTTGCCTGTCTTGATGCGCGAGAATGAAAAACCTGCCGAAAGCTGATGAAAATTTTCAGGGCCTCATCGCCGGCAAGCCGGCTCCTACAGAGGACCGCGATCTCCTGTAGGAGCCGGCTTGCCGGCGATGAGGCCCGATCAAGCCGGCACTACGCTGGCCCAATACCCCAACACCCGCTGCACCCGCACCGGCAGCACCTCGGCCAGCAAATCCAGGCTGGCCTCGGGCTGGTCCAGCGAAAAGGTGCCGCTGACCTGCAATCCGGCCACCTGCGGGTCACAGCGCAGCACGCCCTTGCGGTAGCGGTCCAGCTCGGCCAGCAATGCACCCAGGGGCATACGCTCGGCCACCAGCTGGCCCTGGGCCCAAGCCGCCGCCCCAAGCGGCAACGGCGCTGCGCTGCCCACGCCGGTGGCGGTGAACAGTTGCTGCCAGCCGGCCTCAAGCCCTGTGCGGCCGCCCTGCCCGTACTCCACCAAGGCCTTGCCGTCGAGCACCTGCACCAAGGTGGCAGCGGCCTGCTGGCGCACCACCAGCCGCGCACCGCCCCCCGGCAACACCCGCGCCTGCCCGGCACGCAGGCTGACTCCTGCCCCTTGCCCCAACTCCAGCAACACCCGGCCGCGGTTGAGGGTCAGCAGCTGGCGGCCCGCCACCTGGTCACTGTCCAGCGCACTGCCGGTGTCCAGCTGCAAGCTGATGCCCGGCACGCGCCAGCTGCGACGCTCGCCGGTGGCGGTGCCGTAGTCGCTGAACAGGGTCGGCAGCACGCTGCGCTGGTTGACGCTGTAGCCGCTGGCCAGCAGCACACCGGCGCCCATCAGGCCGCCGAGCACGCTACGCCGGGAAACCTCGGTACGCGCCTGCAGCAGGCGCCGGGTACTGCGCGCAGGCAGCACCGCGGTGCTGTCACGCAGGCCTTGCCCCAGGCCGGCCAGGCGCTGCCAGGCCAGCTCATGGGCAGGGTCCGCCGCACGCCATTGCCGGCAGGCGTGCTGTTCAGCCTCGCTGCTGCTGCCCGATTGCAGGCGCACCGTCCACAGCATCGCCTGCTCCAGCACCTCGGGCGCCAGACGCTGGGTGCCTGCCATGTGCAGCGTCATGCGCCGTAAACCTCGGCGTAGCAATGCCGGTAGGCCTTGAGCATGGCCTTTTGCACCACGTTGACGGTGAGCCCCAGTTGCTCGCCGATCTGCGCGTAGGTCAGGCCGTCGAGCTGCGACAGCAAAAACACTTCGCGCACCCGGCTGCCCAGGCCGTCCAGCACCTGGCCGACAGCGTCCAGGGCTTCGAGCACCATCAGGCGGGTTTCTTCCGAAGGTTGCTGCGCAGGCTCCAGCCGCGCCAGGCTTTCGAGGTAGGCGCGTTCCAGTGCCTGGCGGCGAAAGTGCTGCAGGCACAGGCGCCCGGCGATGGTCGCAAGGTACGCCCGCGGCTCGCGCAACGGCGCCGGCAGCTCACTGCGCAGCAAGCGCACGAAGGTGTCCTGGGCCAGGTCCAGGGCCTGCTCGCGGTTGCCCAGCCGGCTGCGCAGCAGGGTTACCACCCAGCTGTGGTGCTGGCTGTACAACTCACCGACGGCGTCGCGGTTGGCGGGGGGCATGGGACGGGCCTCCAGGGGCAGGTGACAGAAAGTCGCGCATGATAATACTTATCATTAATACGCTTCCATACCCGCCGGCCCGCTCCCTTTACACGCTGCGGGTCAAGCCGCCGTCGACCTTGATGTTCTGCCCGGTGATATAAGCCGCGCCGTCACTGGCCAAAAAGGCGATGGTGGCGGCGATTTCCTCGCTGGTGCCGTAGCGCTTGAGCGGCACCATGTCGCGGCGCTGCTCGGTGGCTGGCAGGCTGTCGATCCAGCCGGGCAGCACGTTGTTGATGCGCACATTGTCGCTGGCATAGGTGTCGGCGAAGACCTTGCTGAACGCCGCCAGGCCCGAGCGGAACACCGCCGAGGTGGGGAACAGCTCGCTGGGTTCGAAGGCCCAGGCGGTGGAGATGTTGATGATCACCCCGCCCTGCTGCTTTTGCATGATCGGCGTAACCAGCCGCGCCGGGCGGATCACGTTGAGCAGGTAAACCTCCATGCCCTTGTGCCAGTCCTCGTCGGTGATGTCGAGGATCGGCGCACGTGGGCCGTGGCCGGCGCTGTTGACCAGCACATCGACCCGCCCCCACTTGGCCATGACGGTATCGACCAGGCGCTGCAGGTCGTCCACCGACTGGTTGCTGCCAGTGACGCCGATGCCGCCCAGTTCGGCGGCCAGCGCCTCGCCCTTGCCCGAGGACGACAAAATGCCGACCTTGTAGCCGTCCGCAGCCAGGCGCCGGGCCGCCGCGGCGCCCATGCCGCTGCCGCCGGCGGTGATGATTGCCACTTTTTGTACTGACATGCTGCCTCCTGATGAACTGCGTTGGAATGCATTCACCCTAGCAGCCAGGCAGGGCTTGAGGGAGACAGCCGGGCCTTGCCAAGCCAGTAGTTCAGCTATCGGCTGCCTGGCGCTTCAGCCAGTTTTTGACGACCTGCAGCTCATCGCCTTGCCGGGGGTTGCGCGGCCACACCAGGTAAAACGCCTTGTCCAGCCGTAGTTGCAATTCGAACACCTGCACCAGCCGCCCCGCCGCCAGGTCGGCGGCGACAAAGGCTTGGCTGGCCAGGGTGATGCCCTGCCCCGCCAGCGCCGCCTCGATGGCCAGAGCGGTCTGGTTGAAGCGCAAATTGCGCGCCGTGGGCGGCGAGTGACCGGGGAACAGCGCTGCGGTGAAGGCGGGCCAGTAATCATGGGCGTCGTGCAGCGCAACGAACCCTTGCAACGCCTCGAAGCTGCCCGGCTGGCCTTTGCCGGCCAGCAACCCTGGGCTGGCCACCGCCACCACCCGCTGCTCCATCAGCAGCTCTACGTTCAACCCGTGCCCGAACGGCGGCTGGCCGTAGCGCACCGCCAGGTCCACCGCGTCGGTGTGAAAGTGCGAAAGGCGGTCACTGGCCAGCAGGCGCAGGTCGATGCCCGGGTTGGCCTCGGCAAAGTCGCCGAGCCTTGGGATCAGCCACTTGGAGGCGAAGGTGGGGGTTACGCTCACGGTGAAGTGCGCAGGCGCCGGGCGCAGCAGGCGAGTGGCCTCATCGATCATCGCCAGGGCCGCGCGCACGCTGGTGCTGTAGGCGCGCCCGGCGTCCGTCAGGCCCAGGCCACGGGGCAGGCGCTCGAACAGGCGAATGCCCAGGCTCGCCTCCAGGCCGCGAATCTGCTGGGCCACGGCGGCCTGGGTGACGCCCAGTTCCTCGGCGGCAAGGCGAAAGTTCAGGTGGCGCGCGACCACTTCGAACATGCGCAGGGCGTTGAGTGAGGGTAACGCGGGGAAGGCGGCGGGCATGGGTGTGGAAAATCTATTGGCTTCGGGTGCCAAGAGGCTAACGCCCGGGCGCGGATTGGGGAAGGGTTTGCAGTGCCTGGACGGGCCCTATCGCCGGCAAGCCGGCTCCTACAGGGTTACGCGATGTCCAGCCTGACGCGCTCCCCTGTAGGAGCCGGCTTGGCCGGCGATGAGGCGGCCCCTGCTAAAGTGCCCGCCAAAAACCCGCAAGTCATTGAAACCGTTGACATTGCTGACAAAAACTTTACAGAACTTTTCGCCCGTTACAGGTCTATGTGATGAAGCGCGGCCCACTTTGGTCGCGACAACCGGAAGGTGCCCGATGATGAAACGCTCTGTCTCTCGCCTGCTTGTGCTTGGCCTGCTCGCCCTCGGGGCAACCGGCTCGGCGATGGCTTCCCAGATGAAGGCTTCCAGCCCGGTGCCAGCCCATCAAGCCCCGGCTTTTGCAACCACCAAAGCCGAGAACCCCTGGCCGAGCCTGGCCAGCAGCGCAGCGCTGCAACAGGCGCCCATGCTGGCCCATGACGATGATCGTTACTGGCGCGATGGCCGCTGGCATTCGCGGCGCGATGACTGGCGCCGCGAGCAGTGGCGCAAAGAGCAATGGCGCAAGGAACAGCACCGCCGCGAGATCGAACGGCGCCGGGCGGCGGCTTACCACCATGACCATCGCTACCAGGATGACCACGGCCACTATCGCCGCTGACCTGCAAGGGCCTCATCGCCGGCAAGCCGGCTCCTACAGGGTTGTGTAGGAGCCGGCTTGCCGGCGATTGTCCTTATGCTGCGGCGCTGGCCTTGGCCAAATCCAGCGAGCGGGTTTCCGGTGCCATCAGCCAGGTCACCAGCAGCCCCACCATCGAGATGCCGAACGCCGCGATCATGGTGTTGGCAATGCCGATCGAGGACAGCGACATCGGCACCAGGTAAGTCCCGATGGCAGCCCCGATACGCGACAGCGAGGTGGCCAGGCCCACGGCCGAGCCGCGCACTTCGGTGGGGAACAGCTCGTTGGGGTACACGTACTGCAGCACCTGGGCGCCGCCGATGAACAGCGCGTAGCTACCAAACAAAGCCAGGGTCAGCAGGCCGGCGCCTTCCGGGAACAAACCCAGCAGCAACAGGGCCAGGCCCGACCACAGGAAGCTGTGCATCAGCATTCGCCGGCGGCCCAGTGGGTTGATCAGCTTCACCCCGAGCATGCAGCCGAACACGAAGATGATGGTGATGGCCACCGCGCCCCAGGCTGCCAGGTCGCCGGTCAGGCCCATGGCGCTGAGGATCTTCGGCGCGAAGGCGTAGATGGCGAACTGCGGGATGATCGAGCAGGTCCAGAACAGGCTGACGAAGAAGATGCGTTTGCCATAGTGCGAGTGGAACAGCGCGCCCACCGACACCCGGCGCTCAGACACCGGCTCCGGCAGGTCGGCGATGGAGAACTTGCTGCCATACACGCGCTTGATCACCTGGTCGGCCTCGGCGGTGCGGCCCTTGCTCAGCAGCCAGCGCGCCGACTCCGGGGTACCGGCCCGCATGATCAGGAACAGCACCGCCGGCACCACGGCGCTGGCCAGCGCCCAGCGCCAGGCCTCGGGGCCCATGGCGCGCAGGATGAATTCACCGGCTACATAAGCCACCGCCGCACCGACGAACCACATCATCACCAGGCTGGCGAGAATCGAGCCGCGCTGCTTGCGTGGCAGAAACTCCGCCAGCAGCGAGGTGGCCAGCGGGTGGTCGGCACCGATGGCCACGCCCAGGGCGAAGCGCAGGGCAATCAAGGCTGCGGCAGAGGTGACCCAGAACTGCCCCAGGGAGAACACCGCCAGGGCCACCAGCACCAGCACATAAAGGGTCTTGCGCCCGAGCTTGTCGGTGAACAACCCGCCAACGAAGCCGCCGAAGAACATGCCGATCAAGGACGCCGCCGCCACCATGCCTTCTTCGAACACGCTTAGCTGCAGGGCCTGGCTCAGTTGCACCAGCACCACGCCGATGATGCTGAGGATGTAGCCATCCAGAAACGGCGCGCCGGAGGAGTAGACGGCCAGTTTTTTGTGGAAGGCGTTCAGGGGCGCGTCTTCCAGTGAAATCTTGTTGTCGATGGTCATTGTTATTGTCTCTTCGCTGCTCGAGGCAGATGACACCGGGCACGCAATACTTCTGCAGGTTCGGGCCATCACTATTGTTTTTAGAATGAATCGTTACTTGGGCGTGGTCTGTTGAAGTTCACCCTCGTGTGGCGCACGGCTGTCCCTGCCGCCGTTGTTGAGCATCTTCGCAAGTGGTTTTTTGCAGGACGTGTCGCCTGTTTTTCAGCGTAAGCTCGCATGAGGTCAGGAAATAGAAGGATTACCTCAAAGAATGCGAGAAATCGGCCAGGCCGCGGTTTGCCTGGGTTTGCCCGCAAACCGGGGCGCTGCGCCAACGTCATATGAGCTGTCCGGGGCGTTATAGGGGCGCAGGCCTAAGGGGTGAGAAAGTGCAAACAAGCGGGCGCTTCGACGCCCCCTGCCCTACCCACAATCGATAAGAAACCGGAGACTTCCATGGCCTTCAAAAGAACCATCCACGCGGTCGATACGCACGCTGGCGAACCGATGCGGGTGATTACCGGGGGCGTACCGCATATTCCCGGTAATACCGTGCACGAGAAAATGGTCTGGCTGCGGGAGAACGACGACCAACTGCGCAAACTGATGCTGCGCGAACCACGCGGCTACCCGCCGCTGTGCTGCAACATCATCGTGCCGCCGAGCCACCCGGACGCCGACGCCGGCTACATCATCATGGAGCAGGTGGAGTACCCGGTGATGTCCGGCGGCAACACCATCTCGGTGGTCACCGTGCTGCTGGAAATGGGCATGCTGCCGATGAAGGAGCCGGTCACCGAGCTGATTCTCGAAGCCCCGGCCGGGCTGATCGGCATCAAGGCCGAGTGCCGCAACGGCAAGGTCAAGAGCGTCACCTTCAAGAACGTGCCGGCCTTCGCCGCGCACCTGGACGCGAAGATCCAGGTACCGCACCTGGGCGAGGTGACCGTGGACGTGGGCTGGGGCGGCATGTTCTACGTGATCGCCGACGTGCGCCAGTTCCCGCACATCGAGCTGACCCCCGAGCACGGCGCCGAAATTGCCCGCATCAGCGCGATGATTCGCCAGGCGGCCATCGAGCAACTGCCGGTGGCGCACCCGGACTACCCGGGCATCGGCATCACCATCTCGCAGCTGTCCGGCCCCACCGACAGCCCTGACGCCGACTGGAAGAACGCCGTGACCGTGGCCTCGGGCGAGCTGGACTGGGACAACCCGTCCACCTGGACCGGCGCCCTCGACCGCTGCCCATGCGGCACCGGCACCTGCGCCAAGATGGCCATCCTGCATGCCAAGGGTGAACTGCCGCTGAACCAGGACTTCCGCCACCAGGGCGTGCTGGGCAACGTATTCACCGGGCGCCTGGTGGAAGAAACCCGCATCGGCGACTACACCGCCGTGGTGCCGACCATTACCGGCACCAGCTGGATCTATGGCCTGAACACCTATGTGCTGGACCATGACGACCCGTTCACCGAAGGTTTTGTGGTGAGTGATATCTGGGCCTGACAGGCCCGGCCCCATCGCCGGCTTGCCGGCGATAGGGCCCTCAGAGGTTGTACGCCCGCTCGTTGTGCTCGGCCAAATCCAGCCCCTGCTCCTCATCCTCGGGCGAAGCGCGCAAGCCGATCGCCAGCTTGATCGCCCCAAGAATCGCCCAGCTCACCACAAAGCAGTACACGAAGGTGAACGCCACCCCCTTCAACTGCACCAGCGCCTGCCCCAACGGCGTCACGCCCTGCACATACCCCCCCAGCGCCGGCGCGGCGAACACCCCGGTCAGCAGCGCCCCGACGATACCGCCCACGCCATGCAGGCCGAACACATCCAGGCTGTCGTCGTAACCCAGCGCCTGCTTGAGTTTGGTCACGGCAAAAAAGCAGATGGCCCCGGTCAGCAAACCGATCACCACCGCCCCCAGGGGCCCGACGAAGGCACACGCGGGGGTGATGCCGACCAGCCCGGCCAATGCCCCGGACGCTGCGCCCAGCGCCGTGGGCCGGCCATGCATCAGGGTTTCGGTCAGCAGCCAGCCGACGATGCCGGCGCAGGCCGCGACCATGGTCGCCAGCATCACCACCCCGGCGCCCTGGTTGGCGGCAAGCCCAGAGCCGACGTTGAAACCGAACCAGCCCACCCACAAAAGCCCTGCGCCCACCAGGGTGAAACCGAGGTTGTGCGGCGGCATGGCCACCTGCGGGTAGCCCTTGCGCTTGCCCAGCATCAGCGCTGCGGCCAGGGCCGCCACGCCGGAATTGATATGCACGGCGGTGCCGCCGGCAAAGTCGAGCACCCCCCAGTTGACCATCAACGCCCCCGGCCCGCCCCACACCATGTGGGCGATAGGCGCGTACACCAGCACGAACCAGCCGCCCATGAACAGCAGCGAAGCGCTGAACTTCATGCGTTCGGCAAAGCCGCCGGCGATCAGCGCCGGGGTGATGATGGCGAAGGTCAGCTGGAACACCGCGAACACCCCTTCGGGGATGGTGCCCACCAGGCTGTCGTGGCCGATGTTCAGCATCAGCGCCTTGTCCAGGCCGCCGATGAAGCTGTTGAAGGTCAGCTGGCCCTCGACCATGCCTTCGGTACTGACCACCAGGCTGTAGCCGAACAGCACCCAGAGGATGCCGATGACCCCGGCCACGGCGAACAGCTGGGTGAATACCGAGAGGAAGTTCTTGGCCCGCACCATGCCACCGTAGAACAGCGCAAGGCCCGGGATGCACATCATCAACACGAACATCGCCGCGCAGATCATCCAGGCGGTGTTGCCGGTGTCGAGGGTGGGGTCGGCGGCGTGGGCCAACGGTGTCAGCGCGAACAGCACAACAGCAAGGGCAAGCTTCATGCGGGGCACTCCTGTGTGATCGGAATAAGAAGCCCCAGTCACCTGTAGGAGCCGGCTTGCCGGCGATGGGGCCGGGCCTGCCATTCACAGCCCTGAAGCTGTGGTGCGGCCGATGGCCCTATCGCCGGCAAGCCGGCTCCTACAGGGTCGGGGTTGGCCTGCCATTGCGACAGGCCCTGCAGGCCTGTCAGTACTGGGTTTGCCCCGGCACCCACGCGGTGCCCGCCAGCGGCACCCGTGCCATGGCTGCGGCTTCTACGGTCAAGGCCACCAGGTCTTCGGGGTCGAGGTTGTGCAGGTGCGACTTGCCGCAGGCGCGGGCCATGGTCTGCGCCTCCAGCACCAGCACCCGCAGGTAGTTGGCCAGGCGCCGGCCGGCCTCTTCCGGGTTCAGGCGCTTGGCCAGTTCCGGGTCCTGGGTGGTGATGCCGGCCGGGTCGCGGCCGTTCTGCCAGTCGTCGTAGAAGCCCGCCGCCGAACCGATCTCCTTGAGTTGCGCATCCAGCCGCGGGTGGTTGTCGCCCAGGGCGATCAGCGCGGCGGTGCCGATGGCCACCGCGTCGGCGCCCAGGGCCATGGCCTTGGCCACGTCGGCGCCGTTGCGAATGCCGCCCGAGACGATCAGTTGCACCTTGCGGTGCATGCCCATCTCCTGCAGCGCCTGCACCGCCTGGGGGATGGCCGGCAGGATCGGGATGCCGACGTGCTCGATGAACACCTCCTGCGTGGCGGCGGTACCGCCCTGCATGCCGTCGAGCACGATCACATCGGCACCGGCCTTCACCGCCAGCTTGACGTCGTAGTACGGGCGGCTGGCGCCGATCTTCACGTAGATCGGTTTCTCCCAGTCGGTGATCTCGCGCAGCTCGGCGATCTTGATTGCCAGGTCGTCCGGGCCGGTCCAGTCCGGGTGGCGGCAGGCACTGCGCTGGTCGACGCCGATCGGCAGGGTGCGCATGCCAGCCACACGTTCGGTGACCTTCATGCCCAGCAGCATGCCGCCGCCGCCCGGCTTGGCGCCCTGGCCCAGGACGATCTCGATGGCGTCGGCCTTGCGCAGATCGTCCGGGTTCATGCCGTAGCGCGACGGCAGGTACTGGTACACCAGGTGCTGCGACTGGCCGCGCTCTTCCGGGGTCATGCCGCCGTCACCGGTGGTGGTGCTGGTGCCGGCGATAGTGGCGCCACGGCCCAGGGCTTCCTTGGCGTTGGCCGACAGTGCGCCGAAGCTCATGCCGGCGATGGTCACCGGGATCTTCAGGTGGATCGGCTTTTTCGCAAAGCGGTTGCCCAGCACCACGTCGGTGCCGCATTTCTCGCGGTAGCCTTCCAGCGGGTAGCGCGACACGCTGGCGCCCAGCAGCAGCAGGTCGTCGAAGTGCGGCACGCGGCGCTTGGTGCCGCCGCCGCGGATATCGTAAATGCCGGTTTCGGCGGCGCGCTGGATCTCTTGGATGGTCAGGCGATCGAAGGTGGCCGACTCACGCAGTACCGGGGGGAATTTCTCGCTCATGGGGTTGCTCCTGGATCAGTACGCGCTGGCGTTGTCGACTTTGAAGTTGTACAGCTGGCGAGCCGAGCCGTAGCGTTTGAAATCAGCCGCCTTGTGCGCAAGGCCGGCCTGGTCCAGCAGTTGCTGCAGCTCTTGCAGGTGCTCGGCGCGCATCTCTTTCTCGATGCAATCCGAGCCCAGCGACTGCACCGAGCCCTTGACGTAGATGCGCACCTCGTACAGCGAATCGCCCAGCGCATCGCCGGCATCGCCGCACACCACCAAACGCCCGGCCTGGCCCATGAAGCAGCTCATGTGGCCGATACTGCCGCCGACCACGATGTCCACACCCTTCATCGAGATGCCGCAACGCGCGCCGGCATCGCCTTCGATCACCAGCAGCCCGCCATGGGCCGTGGCGCCGGCAGCCTGGGAGGCGCTGCCCTTGATGCGTACCGAGCCGGACATCATGTTCTCGGCCACACCCACGCCGACGTTGCCGTGCACGGTGATGCTGGCCTGCTGGTTCATGCCGGCGCAGTAGTAGCCGGCGTGGCCGTCGATATCCACCGACACCGGGGCGTTGATGCCCACCGCCAGGTTGTGCTTGCCGTCGGGGTGGCTCACCCGCCATTCGCTGCCTTGCACATCACCGTGCAGGGACTGGTTGAGGACACGCACCGAGGTGCTGGAAAGGTCGATCGTCTTCATAAGGTTCTCCAGGGGTTCGGTGGCAGGTCAGGCGCTTTCGCGCTCCCAGACGTACAGGGTGGCCGGGGCCGGCTCCCAGACCTTGGCGTGTTCGATGCCAGGCAGGCTGGCCAGGGCCTGGTACTCCGAGGCCATGGCCACGTAGTCGTCGGTTTCGGCCAGCACCGCCGGCTTGCAGGCGATCGGGTCGCGGATCACGGCAAAGCCGTTGCGGGTGCCGATGGCGAAGGTGAAGAAACCGTCCAGGTCTTGCAGCGCGCCGTCCAGGGCCTGGGCCAGGGTGTCACCCTGTTGCAGGCGCCAGGTCAGGTAGCCGGCGGCCACCTCGGTGTCGTTGTCGGTTTCGAAGCTGATGCCTTCGCGCTTGAGTTCCTGGCGCAGGCGGAAGTGGTTGGACAGCGAGCCGTTGTGCACCAGGCACAGGTCGGCGCCGGTGGAGAACGGGTGGCTGCCTTCCATGGTCACCGCGCTTTCGGTGGCCATGCGGGTATGCCCGATGATGTGACTGCCCTGCATGCCGGCCAGGCCGAAGCGGCTGGAAATCTCGGCCGGCAGGCCCATGCCCTTGAGAATCTCGATGCTCTGCCCGGCGCTCATGATGCGCACCTCGACGGCAAGTTCGGCCAGCGCCTGGCGGGCGGCGGCTTCAGTGGTGTGCACCTTGAGCACGGCGGCGCTGGCGTTCTGGAACCAGTCCAGCGAGCAGCCCAGGCGGCCTTCGAGCTGGCCCATCAGGGCAGCCCAGGGGTAGTCGCTGCGGGTGGCCTGCAGGGTCAGCTTGACCCAGCCTTCGGCCACTTCGTCGCCGTAGATGGCAAAGCCGGCGCTGTCGGGGCCACGGTCGGTCATGGCTTGGAGCATGGGTTCGAACAGCTTGCCGAGCTGAGGTTCCAGCCCGGGCTTTTTCAGGTACAGACCTACGATTCCACACATGGTGATGCTCCTTCTAGGCAGTGGGTAGCCGCTGCATTCGCCGCTACCCAGGGATGGGGTTGGCGATCAGAAAAATTCGGTGTAGCGCTGGATTTCCCAGTCGGAGACGTGGCGGCAGTACTCCACCCACTCCATGCGCTTGAGCTTGAGAAACTCGTCGACGATTTCGGCGCCGAGCACCTCGCGAAACAGCGGGTCGGCCTCCAGCGCATCGGCGGCTTCCTTGAGCGACTGCGGCAGGGTCTTGATGCCGCGGGCGGCGATTTCTTCCAGGCTCAGGTTGTAGAGGTTCTCGTTGCACATCTCGCCGGGGTCGAGCTGGCGGTCGATGCCATCCAGGCCAGCGGCGATGATTGCGGCGGTGACCAGGTAGGGGTTGCAGCCGGCGTCCGGCAGGCGGAACTCCAGGCGGCCATAGGGGATGCGCACCATCGCCGAGCGGTTGTTGGCGCCATAGGCGACGAAGGCCGGGGCCCAGGTGGCGCCGGACAGTGAACGGCCAACCACCAGGCGCTTGTACGAGTTGACCGTGGGCGCGGCAAAGGCGCACAGCGCCGGGCCGTGGGCCAACAGGCCTGCGGCGAAGTGGTAGGCGAGTTTGGACAGGCCCATGCCGCTGCTGTCGGACGGGTCGTGGAACAGGTTCTTGTTGGTCGAGCTGGCCAGCGACAGGTGAAAGTGCATGCCATTGCCGGCGCGCTTGGGGTCGGGCTTAGGCATGAACGAGCAGATCATGCCTAAGTCGTTGGCGATTTCGCCGGCGGCCATGCGAAAGAACGTGAAGCGGTCGGCCGACTCCATGGCGTCGCTGTAGGTGTAGTTGATCTCGAACTGGCCGTTGGCGTCTTCGTGGTCGATCTGGTAGATGTCGAAGCCCACCGGTTGCAGGGCTTCGGTGAGGCGTTCGAGGAACAGCCGCGAGCGCGACAGGCCCTTGTAGTCGTAGCAGGGCTTGTCGAGGTTGTCCGAGGCGTCCACCAGTTGCAGCTTGCCGGCCTCGTCGCGGCGGAACAGGCTGAACTCGGGCTCAAGGCCGGTGTTCAGGGTCCAGCCCTTGTCGGCCAGGCGCTGCACCTGCTGCTGCAGCACATGGCGGCTGTCGTAGGGCCAGGGCTTGCCGTCGACGTGGCCGACGCACACCACCCGGCCGTAGCCCGGCTGCCAGGGCACCGGGATCAAGGTGCTGAGGTCGCCGCGGGCCATGAAGTCCGGGCCGTGGGGCTCCATGCCCATGCCGCAGATGGCGAACCCGGCAAAGCCGGCGCCCTCCTCGGCCACCATCTTCAGGCCCGAGACCGGCACCGACTTGGTTTTCGCCGAACCGTGGATGTCGACGAACTGCGCCAGCACGTACTTGATGCCGAACTGGTCGAGGATGCGCTGGGTTTCTGCTGGCAACATGGGTTGATCACTCCTGGGTAAGGGCACAGCAAGGTTGGCCTGGTTAAATTTCCAAGAAGGAAACTTACTTTCACCACAGGAATGCAACACGCTTGCCAACTTCACCCATCGCGGGGCAAGCCCGCTCCCACGCGCCCCCACAATCCCCTGTAGGAGCCGGCTTGCCGGCGATGAGGCCAGCAGCCCCACCGCAGAATTTCCCGTTGAAATATGGGAAACTCCCTTTCACCCGAGGAAACTCACGCACTTTCCCAGTGCGAAAACAATATTCTTGAACTGAAACCGTGCAGGACACCGAATGTCGACCGAGACCGAACCGCGCCTACGCCTGGAGCAGTACCTGGGCATGCAGATCAAGCGCCAGCGCCAGGCGCAATCCTTGAAGCTGGCCGACGTGGCCCGCATCGCCGGCATCAGCCAGGGCATGCTCAGCAAGATCGAAAACGCCCAGGTGTCCACCAGCCTCGATACCTTGAGCCGCCTGTGCGACGTACTGGGCATGCCCATGGCCAAGCTGTTCAGCCAGTACGACCAGCCCGACGGCAATGCCCTGCTGGTGAAGGCCGGTGAAGGGCTGGAGGTGGTGCGCCGCGGCACCGAGAAGGGCCATACCTATCACCTGTTGAACCACGCCCGGGGGCCGAAGAAAAACTTCGAGGCGTACATGGTGAGCATGGATGACGCCAGCGAGGAGTTCCCCACCTTCGCCCACCCCGGCACGGAGTTTTTGCATTTGCTGGAGGGCGAGCTGGTGTACCGCCATGGCAACCAGCTGTACCACATGCAGGCCGGCGACAGCCTGACCTTCGACGGTGAAACGCCCCACGGGCCGGAGAAGCTGGTGCAGGTGCCGATACGCTTGTTGTCGATCATGAATTACGGCAGTGAGTGATACGCAGCGGCAACACATTGCACGGTAATCCCCTGTAGGAGATCACCCAGCCCTTTGGGCTGCGCTGTCGCGCAGAGAACAGAATTCGCGAGCGCTTGCGTACCCTGTGGGAGCGGGTTTACCCGCGAACACCGGCGAAGCCGGTGCCATTTACCGCGGCGCCTGCTTCGCGGCTAAAGCCGCTCCCACAGGTACAGCGCTGGACCCAGGCTGCGCGCAATCCTGTGGGAGCGCAGCCCGAAGGGCTGGGTGATTTCCTACAGGGATCGCGCTACGGCTTGCTTTCCTGTTACGAAAAAAAATTTCACAAACCGCTGGACCCCACCCCGTCACTTCGCCTATAAATCCGCCAAAGGAAATTTATATTCCTACCAAGAAAACACCCAGCACCACCTCCTTTCGCCCTTGTGCCAGCCCTGCCCCACTCTCCCCGCCACGAGGACACTTTCATGCACCCCGCTCCCGACCATTTCATCCTGCGCGTCAGCTGCCCGGCCGTGTCCGGCATCGTCGCCGCGGTGACCACCTACCTGGCCGAGCAAGGTTGCTACATCAGCGAAATGGCGCAGTTCGACGACGAGGACAACGGCCGCTTCTTCATGCGTGCGGTGTTCCGCTACAACACCGGCGTGAGCGGTGACACCGCGCAACTGGAAGCAGGCTTTGCCGACGTGGCCACGCGTTTTGACATGGACTGGAGCCTGCACAGCAGCGCCAAACCCATGCGCGTGCTGCTGATGGTGAGCAAGTTCGACCACTGCCTGAGCGACCTGTTGTACCGCCACGCCAAGGGCGAGCTGGACATGACCATCACCGCCGTGGTGTCCAACCACCTCGACCTGCGCGCCATGGCCGAGCGCCAGGGCATCCGCTTCGTCTACCTGCCGGTGAGCAAAGAAACCAAGGCCGAGCAGGAAGCCGCGCTGATGCGCATCGTCGAGGAGACCGGCACCGAGCTGGTGGTGCTGGCGCGCTACATGCAGATTTTGTCCGACGACCTGTGCCGCCAGCTCAGCGGCAAGGCGATCAACATCCACCACTCGTTCCTGCCCGGCTTCAAAGGCGCCAAGCCCTACCACCAGGCCTACCAGCGTGGCGTGAAGCTGATCGGCGCCACCGCCCACTACGTCACCAGCGACCTCGACGAAGGCCCGATCATCGAGCAGGAAGTACAACGCGTGGACCACGCCTACGCCCCTGACGACCTGGTGGCCATCGGCCGCGACACCGAGACCATCGCCCTGTCCCGCGCGGTCAAGTACCACCTCGAGCACCGGGTGTTCCTCAACCACGACCGCACGGTGATATTCAAATGAACGCCATCCCCAGCGTCAAGCTTATCGACGGCAAGGCCACCGCAGCGCGGGTGCTGGCCGAGGTGCGCGAGCAAGTCAGCAGCCTGCGCGACAACGGCCTGCAGCCAGGCCTGGCCGTGGTGCTGGTGGGCATGGATGCGGCCAGCCAGGTGTACGTGCGCAACAAGGTGCTGCGCGCCGAAGAGGTGGGCATTCGCTCGCTGGAACACCGCCTGCCGCCAGACACCACCCAGGCCCAGTTGCTGACCCTGATCGAGCGCCTGAACCGCGACCCGGGCGTCAACGGCATCCTCGTGCAACTGCCGCTGCCGGCGCACATCGACGAACACTGCGTGCTGCAAGCCATCGACCCACTGAAGGACGTCGACGGCTTCCACAGCCAGAACGTCGGCGGCCTGGCCCAGGGCCGCGACGTGCTCACCCCCTGCACCCCCAGCGGCTGCATGCGCCTGCTGCGTGACGCCTGTGGCGAGCTGCGCGGCAAGCACGCGGTGGTGGTGGGCCGCTCGAACATCGTCGGCAAACCCATGGCCGCCCTGCTGCTGCAGGCCGACTGCACGGTGACCGTGCTGCATTCGCGCAGCCGCGACCTGCAGGCGCTGTGCCGCCAGGCCGATATCGTCGTGGCGGCAGTCGGCAAGCCGCGGCTGATCGACGCCGCCTGGCTCAAGCCTGGCGCAGTGGTGATCGATGTCGGCATCAACCGCATCGAGGAGCACGGGCGCAGCCGCCTGGTCGGCGACGTCGACTTTGCCGCCGCCCTGCCCCTGGTCAGCGCCATCACCCCGGTACCCGGCGGGGTCGGCCCGATGACCATCGCCTACCTGATGAAAAACACCCTGCTCGCCCTCGACCTGCAGCAACAGGCCGCCCACCAGGAGCGCACCCCATGCCCTTCGCCCTGCTGAAACACGGCCTGAGCGCCGACTACCCGGTGGAAATCGACCTGCCACCGCCCTGCGACCTCAAGCCACGCTACGACGTGGTGATCATCGGCGGCGGCGGCCACGGCGTGGCCATTGCCTACTACCTGGCCAAGTACCACGGCATCACCAATGTCGCCGTGCTGGAAAAGGCCTATTTAGGTGGCGGCAACACCGCACGTAACACTGCGGTGATCCGCTCCAACTACCTCACCAGCGAGGGTGTGCGCTTTTACGCCGAATCCGTGCGGATGTTCCAGAACCTGTCCAACGAGTTCGACTTCAACATCATGTACTCCGAGCGCGGCCAGCTGACCCTGGCCCACACCGACGCCACCGTACGCGCCTTCCGCCAGCGCGCCGAGGTGAACAAGCACTTTGGCGGGCGCACCGAAATGATCGACCGTCAGCAGATCCGCGAACTGGTGCCCAGCCTGAACCTGGACCCCGGCCACCTGCCGGTGCTGGCCGGGCTGTGGCACATCGACGGCGCCACCGCCCGCCACGACGCCGTGGCCTGGGGATACGCCAAGCAGGCGGCCAAGCGCGGGGTGGAAATTCACCAACTGACCGAAGTGCAGGACCTGCTGATTCGCAATGGCCGCATCGAGGCAGTGAAGACCAACCGCGGCACCGTGCAGTGCGGCTGCGTGGTACAGGCGGTGGCCGGTGCCAGCTCGCTGCTGCTGGCCAAGGCCGGCATCCGCGCGCCGATCCACACCTACCCGCTGCAGGCCATGGTCACCCAGCCGTTCAAGCCGTTCCTCGACCCGCTGGTGAGCTCCTCGGCGCTGCACTGCTACGTGCAGCAGACCAGCCGCGGCGAGATCGTCTTCGGCGGCGGCTCCGACCCCTACCCGCTGTACAACACCCGCTCCACCCTGGACCTCAAGGAGAGCCTGCTGGCCCACGCCATCGAGATGTTCCCGTTCATGGCCAACGCCAAGCTGATGCGCCAGTGGGCCGGCAGCACCGACATGACCCCCGACTACAGCCCGATCATGGGCCTGTCGCCGGTGGACAACTACTACCTCGACGCCGGCTGGGGTACCTGGGGCTTCAAGGCCACGCCCATCTGCGGCAAGACCATGGCCGAACTGGTCGCCAGCGGCGGCAAGGTGCCGGAACTGATCGCCCCGTTCGCCCTGGAGCGCTTCAGCCGCTTCCAGCAGGTCAACGAAATGGGCGCCACCGCGGCCAGCCATTAAGGAGCACACCGATGAAGATCCTCACCTGCCCCTTGAACGGCCCGCGCAACATCAGCGAATTCACCTACGGCGGCGAGTTCAAGCCAATGCCCGACCCGGCCAGCTGCAGCGACAGCGAGTGGGCCGACTACGTGTTCAACAGCGACAACCTGGCCGGCGTGGTCACCGAGTGGTGGCTGCACAACGCCTCCAGCTACTGGTTCCTGGCCGAGCGCCACACCGTCAGCGACCAGGTGCTGCGCACCTTCGACCCCAAAGAAGTGTTCGACCGCCGCGTCGACTTCACCCCCGCCGCCAGCCCGGAGATTGCCGGATGAACAGCCACACTCGCCTCCCCGCGCCCATGGGCCTGCTGATCGACCGCGAGCGGCCCCTGAGTTTCAGTTTCGATGGCAACCGCTACCAGGGTTTTGCCGGCGACAGCATCGCCAGCGCCCTGCTGGGTAACGGCCGCTGGCTGCTGTCGCGCTCGTTCAAGTACCACCGCCCGCGCGGCCCGTTGAGCCTGGCCGGGCAGGACGCCAACACCCTGGTGCAACTGCCCGAGGAGCCCAACGTGCTGGCCGACCTGCACGCCGTCGAAGACGGCCAGGTAGTCGACGGGCAGAACTTCAACGGCAGCCTGGACAACGACCGCGACGCTTATCTGGGCAAGTTCTCGCGCTTCATGCCGGTGGGCTTCTACTACCGCTCGTTCTACAAGCCCAAGGGCATGTGGAAGGTGTGGGAGCCGCTGATACGCAAGAAGGCCGGCCTGGGCGTGCTGGACCAGACCTTCAAGCCGCAGTACTACGACAAGGCCTACCTGTTCGTCGATGTGGCGGTGATCGGCGCCGGCCCCGCCGGCCTGCGCGCCGCGCTGGATGCCGCCAACGCCGGGGCCAAGGTGCTGCTGGTCGAACAACAGCCGGTGCTGGGTGGTTCGCTGAACTACGCCCGCTTCGACATAGCCGGCAGCCGCGCCGCCAGCCTGCGCCACGAGCTGCTGGCCGCCGTCGACGGCCACCCGAACATCCAGGTGCTGTGCCAGGCCACCTGCAACGGCTGGTTCACCGACAACTACCTGCCGGTAATCCAGCACCAGCGCATGTACAAGGTGCGCGCCACCCGCTGCCTGGTGGCGGCGGGCTCGTTCGACCAGCCGGTGGTGTTTCGCAACAACGACCTGCCCGGGGTGATGCTGACCAGCGCCGCCCAGCGCCTGATGAAGCTGTATGCGGTCAAGCCCGGCCAGCGCGCCGTGTTGCTGACCGGCCACGACGACGGCTACCTGGCCGCCCTCGACCTGCAGGAGCAAGGCGTCACCGTCGCCGCCGTGGTCGACATGCGCGCCACCTGCGTCGACCCTGCGCTGGCCGCCGAGCTCAAGCGCCGCGACATCCCCGTGCACCTGGGTAGCACCGTGTACGAGGCCCTGCACGAAAGCGGCATGCGCCATGTGAGCGGCGCCGACATTCGTCCGATCACCGGCCAAGGCAAGGTCGGCCCGCAGGGCCTTCGGGTCAGTTGCGACCTGTTGTGCATGTCGGCCGGCTACATGCCGGTGTACCAACTGCTGTGCCAGGCTGGCGGCAAGCTGGCCTATGAGGTGAACCGCGACGAGTTTGCCATCAGTGGCCTGCCCGCCGGGCTGGATATCGCCGGCTCCGTCAACGGCCGCCACCTGCTCGACAACGTGCTCACCGACGCCACCCGCGCCGCCGCCGAAGCCTTGGCCGCGCTGGGCCTGGCCACCCCGGCCCTGGGCGCCTTCGGCCCCGAGGCCAAGGTCAACTTCCCGTGGCCGATCTTCCCCCACCCCAAGGGCAAGGACTTCGTCGACTTCGATGAAGACCTGCAGGTGCGCGATATCGTCAACGCCACCCGCAGCGGCTACCGCGACATACAGCTGGTCAAGCGCTTCTCCACCGTCGGCATGGGCCCGTCGCAAGGCCGCCACTCGGCGCTGCCCACCGCGCGCCTGGTGGCCCAGGCTACCGGGCGCAGCATCAGCGAGACCGGCGTGACCACTGCGCGCCCGCCGTTCCAGGCCGAGAAGCTGGCCCATGTAGCCGGCCGCGCCTTCGACCCGTACCGACAAACACCGATGCACCGCCGCCATGTGCAGGCCGGGGCGAAAATGATGCCGGCCGGCATCTGGCAGCGCCCGGCCTACTACGGCAAGGCAGGCGAACGCGACGCCTGCATGCAGGCCGAGGCGCGCCAGGTGCGCGAGAAAGTCGGCCTGATCGACGTGTCCACCCTCGGTGGCCTGGACGTACGCGGCGCGGATGCCGCCGAACTGCTGGAGCGCCTGTACACCTTCGGCTTTGCCAAGCTGGCGGTCGGCCGCACCCGCTACGCACTGATGACCAACGAGCATGGCGTGGTGATCGACGATGGCGTCTGCGCACGCTTGGGTGCGCAGCATTTCTACGTCACCGCCACCACCAGCGGCGTCGAGCGTATCTACCAGCAGATGCTCAAGTGGAACGCCCAGTGGCGCCTGGACGTGGACATCACCAACGTCACCGCCGCCCTGGCTGCGGTGAACCTGGCAGGCCCCCTGTCGCGCCAGGTGCTGGCCAAGGTGTGCGACGACGTCGAGCTGTCGGCTGCGGCCTTCCCCTACCTAGGCACGCGCCTGGGCACGGTGGCCGGCATCCCGGCGCGTATCCTGCGCGTCGGTTTCGTCGGTGAACTGGGTTACGAGGTGCACGTGCCGGCGCGCCACGCCGAGCGCCTGTGGGACGCACTGATGCAGGCCGGTGCCGGCGAAGGCATCCGCCCGTTCGGCGTCGAGACCCAGCGCCTGCTGCGCCTGGAAAAAGGCCACGTGATCATCAGCCAGGACACCGACGGCATGACCCACCCCGGCGAAATCGACATGCAGTGGGCGATCGGCCGCAAGAAGCCGTTCTTCGTCGGCAAGCGCACCCTCGAGGTGCTCGAGGCCCAGCCACTCAAGCGCAAGCTGGTCGGCTTCACCCTGCCCAAAGGCGCCAGCCTGCCGCTGGAAGGCCACCTGGTGCTGGACGGGGCGGATGTCAGCGGCAATGTCACCTCGTGCGAGTACTCGCAAACCCTTGGCAGCATCATCGGCCTGGCCTACGCAGGCGCAAGCCAGGCCACCCCCGGCATGCACATCCCGATTCGCGTGGAGGGCGGCGAGATCGTCCAGGCGCAGGTGGTGCAGTTGCCGTTCTACGACCCCGAAAATACCCGTCAGGAGGTATGAGTGATGACCAGTCTGTTACAAGCCGATGGCTTTGCTGAACGCAGCCCGCGGGCCGTGCTGATGCAGCCCTGCACCCTCACCGACCTGACCGCCGTGGCACGGGTGGGGTTTCGCGGCGCCGACAGCGCCGTTTACTTGCAGGCCCGTGGCTACCACCTGCCGGAGCAGCCCAACCAGGCCGAACGACAGGGCGACGGCGCCTGGGTGGCGCGGTTGTCGCAGACCGAGTACCTGCTGCTCGGCGCCCTCGCCGACCACGGCGCGCCGGTGGCGGCGCTGGAAGCGCAATGGGTGCTGGATGACAACGCGCGCAACTACCTGCTGCCGCGCCAGGACAGCCACGCCTGGCTGCAACTGGCCGGCGAGCAGGCCAGTGCGGTGATGGCCAAGCTGTGCGGGGTGGACTTGCGCGAAGGCGCGTTCGCCGTGGGTAGCGTGGCGCAAACCTCGGCGGCGCGGATCAATGTGATCGTGGTGAATACCGGTGGGGCGTTGCAGTTGCTGTTCGATCGCCCGTCGCTGGATTACTTCCTGGGGGCTGTCGAGGATGCGATGGCCGAGTTCGAGGGGGTGGTCGAAGTGCTCTCGCTGTAGGAGCCGACTTGCCGGCGATAGGGCCCTCAGCCACATCACAGCTCTCGGGTTGCGCTTGCAGGCCCGGCCTCATCGCCGGCAAGCCGGCTCGTACATGCAAGAACGCGGTGACTTCATCCTTGGCGAATCGCCACGCTTGCAATAGGGTATGGCGCGCCGGCACTCCCTGTGCCGCCGCGTCCCATCCATCGCAAGACACAGGATTGTCCCCGATGCTGTTGAACCTGCTGACCAGCCTGCAACCCGCGCTCACCCTGCACAACACCAAAGTCCACCTGGCGCAGCACAACGGCCATGACCACCCGATGGATGTCTACCTCGCCGGTGAGTTCGACGACTGGCAGTCGTGGCAAAGCCGCAGGAACTTCGAATGCGACTATGTGATCGGCCTGGTGGAAATTCCCGGTACGAAAAAGTGGCTGCTCGCCGGTGTGTACGACTCGCTGAAACTCAACGCCAAGACCAACCCGGACAAAAACGACTTTGTTTACGACTATCGCCGCGTCCCCGAATTCGCTGCGCTGGAAGGCCGCCTGATCCTCGACTACACCAAGCCCCGCGGCAATTACCTGTGGCTGGAAACCTGCCTCAAAAGCATGGTGGTTTCCTCGATGCTCGAAAAGCCGATGACCGTGGGCAAGTTCCCCGGCTACAAGGACGTCGACATCAGCCATGCCGAGCTCAAGATCATCGTCCGCGAAGGCCTGGAATCGTGGCAGAGCGCGTTGTGCAACGTTGCCGGGGTATACCTGATTTCTGACCGCACCCGGGGTGAAGAGCTGTTGTACGTCGGCTCGGCCACGGGCACGCAGGGGCTGTGGGGACGATGGTCGAACTACGCCCATAACGGCCATGGCGACAACGTGCGGATTCGCGACCTGCACAGAAAACGCGGTGACGCCTTCGCAGAAAATTTCCGTTTCAGCATCCTGGAAATTGCCGATAAGCACACCGGCAAGGATGAAATGATGCTGAAGGAGATCCACTGGAAACGCAGGCTGCTGACGCGGGACAGTGGCTTGAACGGTAATTGAAACCGGCAAGTCTCCCGTAAAGGTGAACGTATCCTTGTAGGAGCCGGCTTGCCGGCGATGAGGCCGGTACAGGTTCACACCCTGCGTGTCGCAGCCTCGTAGACTTCATCATCACGCCGAGCACCGATGCACAACACCAGCACAATCACCGTGCCATTGATGCGGTAGACGATCCGCACATCCCCGGTGCGGATCCGCCGATAACCTGCCAGCACCCCGCGCAAAGGCTTGCCGATCTTGTCCGGCTCGCCTTCGGCGATACGCTCACGGATTACCTTCAGCACCCGCCTCGCTTCAGCCTTGCCCAACTGCTTGAGGTCCAGCTCGACTTCGTGGTGAAAACGAACGCTCCAGTTCATGGGCTATTGCCTATTTGAAGCGAGCCTCCATGTCCTCGAGGCTCACGGTGTTCTGTTCGTCCAGGCTGGACAGGCGTTGGATGGCCAGCAGCTCGGCACGCAGGTCTTCGAGTTCGTCGCGCATCGCCTGGAAGGCGTCGACGCCAACCAATACGGCTGCTGGCTCGTTGTCCTTGAAAATCACCAGGTGCGACTGCTCGCCACTGGTCACTTCCTTCAATTTCGCGCTGAAACTGCGGACCATCGCGGTTGCCGAAACAGCCTGTTCAGCCCGGTCAAGAAGTGCGCTCATGGGGTTGTTCCTCGTTGTTGCGATCTGCCGGGGCAGGTCGCATACCGTTGCAGACGGTTGAAGTATAGGCAACCAAATACACAAAACAATACATATTATTTTGTGATCCAAGAGTCACAGCGTAAACCTGTAGGAGCCGGCTTGCCGGCGATAGGGCCATCAGCCACTCCACAGCTTTCGGGTTGCGCTTGCAGGCCCGGCCTCATCGCCGGCAAGCCGGCTCCTACAGGGTTACGCGATATCCTGGCTGACGCGCTCACTGTAGGAGCCGGCTTGCCGGCGATAGGGTCATCAGCCACTCCACAGCTTTCGGGTTGCGCTTGCAGGCCCGGCCTCATCGCCGGCAAGCCGGCTCCTACAGGTACAGCGCCAGCACCTGCTCTTCATTTTCCCGCAGCGATCTCATTCCACATAACGCACCCACAGATGCTGCCGCCCATCGATAGCCCCGGCAAACACCGCAGCCAGCGCCTCGCGCTGCTCATCGGCGACGTTGTACAGCGCGCACAAATCCTGCGCCACTGCTTGCGCCACCTGCAAACTTGCAGGCTCCGCCCGCAAAAAGCCCAGATACGCCGCCCCCACTCCAATCAGCTCGTAACCCTGTGCCAGCGCCAAATGCCGCGCAACGGCGTAGTTCTGCGCAGGGTCAAGGTCGCAGGTGAAGTAACCATTGGGGAACGCCGCCAACGCATCGCGGCCCTGGGCAACCGGCACTATCAGCGCGGACATGGGCTGCTCGAGCAGGGCCAGCGGGCGCGCCTGATAGCCCACCCACTCCTGCAACGCCGGCTCATCCAGCACCAGCCCGTGGGCGCAGGCGTCTGCAAAAGTAGCCGGCCCCACCAACGCCAGAAAGTTGCGCAGGCAAATGTCGAACTCGGGTTTGGTGTTCAAATATCCGAGGTATTCGCCGTCCTCGAAGCACTCAGCTGGCAAGCTGGCGATTTCGTCGTCGGTGGCGGTGTCCAGGGCGAGATTGTTGCGTGCATGGCCCGAGGTGTAGCGGGCTTGGTGGCGGTCATCGAGGGTGAACAAAGGCCGGCAACCAGGGTGCTTGGCGGCAAGGGTGTGATAGGCGTCATTGAGCTCGTTGAAGCTGGCGATGGCGCTGAGCTGGTACTCGTCGCACAGGCCGCCGCTGGGGTTGTCACGTTGGTCGTTGCCGCGAAACTCGATTTCCATGGGCTTGCCTGTCCTTGTTCAGTGCTTGATCAATACGCGGGGGCGGCGGTCACGCCAATCTCATCCATGAACCCGTCCACAAACACCTGCAACCGCCCATGCCGTTGCGCCGCCAGGCGCGCACCTTCACCCGTTTTGAAGCCTTCGGCCAGTTTCAGCAACTTGGTGTGGAAGTGTTCGATGGCGAATGCGTCGTCCTGGTACGCCCGGCCCTCGGCGGTAGGGTTTTCGGCGTCGTACAGCGCCCGCCCCATACGCCCGGACACATAGAAACAGCGGGCCACGCCGACCATGCCGATGGCGTCCAGGCGGTCGCTGTCCTGGAGAATTTTCGCCTCCAGCGTCAGCGGCTCGATGTCGGCAGAAAAGCTGTGGGCCTGCACTGCGTGGGCCACCTGCTCGATGCGTGCCGTCGACCAGCCCAGCCCGGACAGGATCACCCCAGCCCGCTCAGCCGATAGCGTCGAGGCCTGGGCGCGCAGGGGCGAGTCTTTTTCCACGGCCACGCAGTCGTGCAGTACGGTGGCCGCCAGCAGCACTTCGAGGTCGCCGCCCTCCACGGCCTGGATGCGCCGGGCATTGGCCCAGACCCGCTGGATGTGGGACAGATCGTGGGAGCCGTCCGTGTTGCCGGCAGGCAAGCAGGCCAGCAGTTCACCGGCCAACTGCGCGAATGGCTGGAACGGCGCGCCGGGCATGGTTTCAGCCCTCGGCAGGCGCGTTCGCCTGGGCGGCTGCTTCGTCGGCCAGGCGCTGGCGCTCGGCCTTGCAGATGTACTTGTCCTTGCTCCTGGGTGCCAGCTTGGCGCTGGCCTTCTTGGCGTGGGCCTTGAGCAACTGGTTGATCTTCTTGCGGCGGTTCATGGATGCAGGGTTCCTTCGGGCGGGTCGGGGCGCACGATACAGCAAGCCGGGGCAGCGTGCATGGCAGCCGCCGCGCCGCTGATCGCCGGCGCCTACAGACAGACGGCTGTTTTTCCCTGCAGGCGCTGGCTTGCCAGCGATAGGGCCAGGCGTGCCAACCACAATGCCGGATTTGCGCTACGGCTGACAGCCTTATCGCCGGCAAGCCGGCTCCTACAGGGCTGCGCAATGCCCGGGCAGCGTTTTCAGTAGAAGTCGTAATAGATCGCCCACTCCCCCGTGCCTGGGTGCTTCCAGAACATCAGGCTGCCGCTGTGCACCACATTGAGGTTGATCTTGCGGTCCGAGGATATCTGGAACACGAACTCGAAGCCCTCGCCCGGGTCCACGCCCGACTGGCAGAACGACGGGTAGCCGCCGAACTTGTGCTCGTAGCAATGGGTCACCAGGTCGTAATAGCTTTCGATCACCCCTGCCCGCTCCAGGGCCAGCACCTCAGACTCAAGGTCATCCGGCACCCCGCGGCCATCCCACAACGGGTAATCCTCGGCCACAGCTTCAGCCTTGAGCGGGAATGGCTTGAGGAAAGAGCCAGGCACCGTCAGTTCCTTGCGCACCAGTACCTCGTCCGCGCCGTACTCGCGGATCAGCCAGTGCTCGCCCATGGGCTCGAGCGCTTCGGAGAACTTCTCGCTGATGAACAGCGTCAGCAGTCGCACACCCGCCAGCGCCGGGCTGGCATGGGGCAGACCCGGCAGGAAGAACTGCGCGTAGGGCAGCATCTGCTCGCCAGCGCTGTCGAGCGGGATGTCTTCATCGGGCCGAAACAGGAACACCCGCCCCAACCAGCTCTCATCGTCGGTGTGGGCGGGGCGAAAGCCGCCGGCAATCAGGCGGGTGGCCGGGCGGGCCAGGCGTTGCTTGATGATTTCGGTATCCATGCGGGTACGGCATTCCTGGGTTGAACAGCGGCACAGTGCGCCACAGGTTGGCGAGGATGTCCAATGCCTGGGCCGCAAGGGGGGCGCGTTGCTCACTCAACGGGCACCTGCATCCCGGTCTTCACATTGCTCATCGACACCAGCGTCTTGAAACGCTTCACATTGTTGCTTTCGAAGAACAGCTCGCGGGTCAGCTCGGTGTACTGCCCCATGTCACGCACCAGCATGATCAGCACGAAATCGCACTCGCCGGCCACGTAGTAGCACTGCTGCACCTGCGGGCAGGCCATGAAGGTGCGCTTCATGGCGTCGAGCAGATCGAGGCGTTCGCTCTCCACCTCCACCTCGGTGATGACGGTGAGGGTGTAGCCCAGCGGCACCGGGTCGACCTGGGCCACGGTGCGCTGGATCACGCCATCGCTGGTGAGCTTTTTCAGGCGGCGGTTGACGGCGGCGCTGGACAGGTTCACCTCGGCGCCGAGGTCGATCTGCGAGGTGGTGGCATCGCGTTGCACGGCGTCGAGCAGGGCGCGGTCGAAGGGGTCGAGGGGCATGGCGTGGGCTCTTGGGTTGGGGTTTGCGGCCAATCGCCGGCAAGCCGGCTCCTACAGAGGCTGCGTGGCAGCGTTGATTGGTGAAATGAAATTACGCTTTCACCCCAAAAATCAAGATTCCAATACGCAGCAGGCGAATACTATTTCTCTCCATCGCCCCTTTGCCCCGGAGAACCCCATGCCCGCACTGCACCTCAACGGCCCCAAGCTGCTGGAGCAGATTCACACCCTGGGCCAGATCGGCGCCGACCCGGCCAACGGTGGCCGCACCCGCATCGCCCTGACCGACGCCGAAAAAGCCGGCCGCGATCAGTTGGTGGCCTGGATGCACGAGCTTGAGCTGCAGGTGCAGGTCGACCGCATCGGCAACATTTTCGGCACCCTGCGCGTGCCCGGCGATGCCGCGCCATTGATGATGGGCTCGCACATCGACAGCGTCACCAACGCCGGCGCCCTCGACGGCTGCTACGGCGTGCTGGCGGGCCTGGCCGTGCAGCGCGCCTACCGCGAGGCAGGCGTGCTGCCGGCGCGCTCGATCTGCGTGGCGGCCTTCACCAACGAGGAAGGCGTGCGCTACCAGCCGGACATGATGGGCTCGCTGGTGCATGCCGGCGGGCTGGATGTGCAGCAAGCACTGGATACCCTCGGCACCGACGGCACCCGCCTGGGCGACGAACTGCGCCGCATCGGCTATGCCGGTGAACTCGAGCCGGGCGCCATCGTGCCCCATGAATACCTGGAGCTGCATATCGAGCAGGGCCCGATCCTCGAGGCCGAAAGCCTGCAGATTGGCGTGGTGGAAAACCTACAGGGTATTTCCTGGCAGCAGGTGACGGTCAAAGGCAATGCCAACCATGCCGGTACTACCCCTACCCGCCTGCGCCATGACGCAGGCTACGTGGCCAGCACCGTGGTCAGCGAGCTGCGCCGTTTCGCCAAAACCAGCGGCACCACCCTGGCCACGGTCGGCTGCATGCACTTCGAGCCCAACGTGATCAACGTGATCCCGCGCCGCGCCAGCTTCACCGTCGATTTGCGCGACCCCAGCGAGCACAAGCTGCAACAGGCCGAGGCGCACCTGGCACAACTGCTGCGCCAGCTGGCGGAAGAGGAAGGCGTCAGTGTCGACACCGAACAGCTGGTGCGCTTCGAGCCGGTGCAATTCGATGCGGCACTGGCCGACCAGATCCAGGCCTGCGCCGACCGCCGGGGCCTGAGCTACCGGCGCATGACCTCCGGCGCCGGCCACGATGCGCAGATGATCGCGCGCATTGCCCCGGCGGCGATGATCTTCGTGCCCAGCCGTGGCGGCATCAGCCACAACCCCCGCGAGCATACCGATGACGGGCAGTTGCTCGAGGGTGCGCAGGTGCTGCTGGAGGTGGTGGCGCGGCGGTTGGATAAACACCGCTAGCCGCTCCTACACAGAACCATTGAACCAAACACATTGGCGCCCGCCCTCCCCGGCGGCACGCCCGCGCTTTGCCTTCGAAAAAGGAGCCACCCCATGCTGTACGCCAACCCCAACGCCACCCGCCAGCCCTACCCCGCAGCTCTGCGCGAGGTGATGAGCATCGCCAGCGCCGCTGAAAGCCGCCAGTGGCTGGCGCACTGGCCACAACTGCGCGCTGCCGGCACCCCGCTGTACAGCCTGCCGGACCTGGCCGCCGAGCTGGGCATCGGCCAGTTGCTGGTCAAGGACGAGTCGGTGCGCTCGCCACTGGGCAGCTTCAAGGCCCTGGGTGCGCCCATCGCCCTGGTGCGCCTGATCCTGCGCAGCTTCCCCGAACACAGCTTCAGCGCCGCCGGGCTGTTCGCCGGCCAGCACGCTGCACAACTGGCGAGCTTCAGCGTGATCAGCGCCACCGACGGCAACCACGGCAAGGCCCTGGCCGCCGCCGCGCAAAGCATCGGCTGCCGCTGCGTGATCGTGCTGCACGCCAACGTCAGCCTCGAGCGCGAGCAGGCCATCGCGGCCTATGGCGCACAGATCGTGCGCATTCGCGGCAACTACGACGAGTCGGTGGCCCACGCCGCCGCCCTGGCCGAGGCCAACGACTGGCTGGTGGTGTCCGACACCTCCTACGACGGTTACGAAACCATCCCCCGCGATGTGATGCAGGGCTACGGCACCATTGCCGCCGAGGTGCTCGAGGCCAATGCCCAGCCATTCACCCATGTGTTCCTGCAAGGCGGCGTGGGCGGCCTGGCGGCGGGTATCGCCAGCTACCTGTGGGAGCAGGCCGGCGAGCAGCGCCCGGTGTTGGTCATGGTCGAGCCCGAGCAAGCTGACTGTCTGTACCAGAGCGCCATCGCCGGCAAGGCGGCCACCGCCACCGGTTCGGTGGACTCGGTAATGGCCGGGCTTGCCTGCGGTGAAACCTCGCCACTGGCCTGGCGCTTTTTGCAGCCGAGCGTGGACTTTTTCATGACCATTCATGACTACGAGGCGGTCGATGCCATGCGCCGGCTGGCCCGCGGCAGCGAGCGGGACATTCCGCTGGTGGCCGGCGAATCAGCGGTAGCCGGGCTGGCGGGGCTGGCACGGTTGATGGGCTCGCCGGAGCTGGCGGCGCAGACCGGGCTGGACGGCCAGTCGCGGGTGTTGTTGATCAGCACCGAAGGGGCCACGGCGCCGGGGGTGTATGCCGAGCTGGTGGATGAGAGCGCCGAG
Source organism: Pseudomonas fakonensis (assembly GCF_019139895.1). Taxonomy (GTDB): domain Bacteria; phylum Pseudomonadota; class Gammaproteobacteria; order Pseudomonadales; family Pseudomonadaceae; genus Aquipseudomonas; species Aquipseudomonas fakonensis. The sequence continues at coordinate 3,881,729 of NZ_CP077076.1, forward strand.
TCGGTGCTGCAGCGCCAGCTGGCCTGGGGGTGATGCAGCGCATTGACCGATTGAGGTGATTTCGTGGGAGCGGGCTTGCCCCGCGATCGATGGCACCGGCTGCGCCGGTATCGCGGGGCAAGCCCGCTCCCACGCACCGTTATCTGCACGAAAGCGCGGGCCGACCAGGCCCTCGCTCCACACAACAAGAACAACGGAGACACCCCATGCAGACAACCCAACGCAGCATCGGCCCCTGGTCGCTGATGCTCACCGGACTCGGCTCGATCATCGGCTCCGGCTGGCTGTTCGGCGCCTGGCATGCCTCGGCCATCGCCGGGCCTGCGGCCATTCTGGCCTGGATCATTGGCGCCGTGGTGGTGCTGGCCATCGCCCTGACCTACGCCGAAATGGGCGCGATGTTCCCTGAGTCCGGCGGCATGGTGCGCTATGCGCGCTATTCCCACGGTGCCCTGGTGGGCTTCATGGCCGCCTGGGCCAACTGGATCTCGATCGTCTCGGTGATCCCCATCGAGGCCATTGCCTCGGTGCAGTACATGGCCTCCTGGCCCTACCCCTGGGCTCGCGCCATGGTCGCCGGCGGCGAGCTCACCACCCACGGCCTGTGGGCCAGCGCCGCACTGGTGCTGGTGTACTTCGGCCTTAACTACTGGGGGGTGAAGCTGTTCGTGCGCACCAACACCGCCATCACCACCTTCAAGCTGGTGGTGCCGGTACTGACCGGGGTGGCGCTGGTGTGGGCCAGCTTCAACCCGCAGAACTTCGGCGACGGCACGGCGGCAGGCTTTGCCCCCTACGGCTGGTCGGCGGTGTTCACCGCAGTGGCCGCCAGCGGCATCGTGTTCAGCTTCAATGGCTTCCAGAGCCCGGTGAGCCTGGCTGGGGAAACCCGCAACCCGGGGCGCAGCATCCCCTTCGCGCTGGTCGGCTCGGTGCTGATCGCACTGGTGGTGTACGTGCTGCTGCAGGTGGCGTTCATCGGTGCGGTGAGCCCTGCGAGCATCGCCGGCGGCTGGCACGGCCTGCACTTCGATTCGCCCCTGGCGCAGCTGGCGCTGGCGCTGAACCTCAACTGGCTGGCCATGCTGCTGTACCTGGATGCCTTCGTCAGCCCCTCGGGCACCGGCTCCATCTACACCGCCACCACCGCGCGAATGATCCACGCCATGCAGCGCAACAACACCATGCCCCGGGTGTTCGGCCAGTTGCACCCGTTGTACGGCGTGCCGCGCCCGGCGATGTGGTTCAACCTCGGCGTGTCGTTTGTGTTCCTGTTCTTCTTCCGCGGCTGGGGCACCTTGGCGGCGGTGATTTCGGTGGCGGTGGTGATCTCGTTCCTGACCGGGCCGGTGAGCTTGATGGCGCTGCGCCAGAGCGCCGCCGACGTGCCCCGGCCACTGCGCCTGAAGGGCATGTCGGTGGTGGCGCCGTTCGCCTTCGTGTGCGCCTCGCTGGTGTTGTACTGGGCGCGCTGGCCACTGACCGGGCAGGTGATTCTGCTGGTGGTGGGGGCGCTGCCGATCTTCTTCTACTACCAGGCCAAACAGGGCTGGCAGGGCTTTGACCGCGACCTGCGGGCGGCAGCCTGGCTCATTGGCTACCTGCCGGCGATGGCGCTGCTGTCGTACCTGGGCAGCCAGGCCTTCGGCGGTATCGGGGTACTCGGCGAGGGCTGGGACATGCTGGCCGTGGCGCTGGTGGCGCTGGGCTTCTACCACTTCGGCGTACGCAGTGGGTACCGCACTCGGTACCTGGCCGAGAGCCTGGTGTGGCGGCAGGAATCAGGCCAGCACGACAGCACTGAACCCCTACCGGCAACGCCTGCCCAGAGCTGACACACAAAACCTGTGGGAGCGGGTTCACCCGCGAATGCGATGCCGGCCTCACTGCCGCCTTCGCAGGTAAACCCGCTCCTACAGGGTACGCATTCCAATCTGCAAGCCCACAGGAACCTACGGCATGTCCATACCTTCCCTGCAACAGCAACTCACCACCTGGCGCCACGGCTTCCACCGCCACCCGGAAACCGGCTTCGAGGAGTTCACCACCGCCGCCGAGGTGGCGCGCATCCTGCGCAGCCTGGGCCTTGAAGTGCACGAAGGCATCGGCGGTACAGGCCTGGTGGCCAGCCTCACGGTAGGCGACGGCCCCGGCTGCATCGGCCTGCGCGCCGACATGGACGCGCTGAACATCCACGAGCAGGCCGGGCAGCGCGCCCATGCCTCCTGCACCCCGGGCAAGATGCACGCCTGCGGCCACGACGGCCATATGGCCATGGTGCTGGGCGCGGCCAAACTGCTGTGCGAGCGTCGTAACTTCAACGGCACCGTGCGTTTTATCTTCCAGCCCGCCGAAGAACATGGCCGCGGCGCCAAGGCGATGATGGCCGACGGTTTGTTCCAGCGCTTCCCGGTGGACGCGCTGTACGGTGCCCACAACATGCCCGGCATGCCCGCCGGGCATATCGCCACCCGCAGCGGCGGCATCATGGCCAGCGAGGACAATTTCGTCATCCATATCCACGGCCGTGGCACCCATGCAGCACGCCCGCACATGGGCATCGACCCGCTGGTGATCGGCGCCGAGATCGTGCTGGCCTTGCAAACCGTGGTGGCGCGCAACGTCGACCCAAGCCTGCCGGCGGTGGTGTCGTGCACCGAATTCCTTACCGACGGTATCCGTAACGCCATCCCCACCCATGTCACCCTCAAGGGCGACACCCGCAGCTACCACCCGGCAGTCCAGCAGTTGCTGGCACAACGCATGGAGCAGCTCTGCCAGGGCATCTGCGCAGCCCACGGCGCCAGTTGCAGCTTCGAATACAGCCACGAGTTCGCCCCCACGGTAAACTGGCCGGCGAACACCGCCACTGCCGTGCAGGCGGCGCGCAACGTGGTGGGCGAGGCGGCAGTGGATGCTGAGGTGCAGCCGATGATGATCTCCGAGGACTTCGGCGCGTTCCTGCAGCAGGTGCCGGGCAACTTCGTGTTCATCGGCAACGGCGCCGCCGGCGAGGACGGCGCGGTGCCGCTGCACAACGCCAGCTACGACTTCAACGACCGCATTCTGGAAACCGGTGCGCGTTACTTCGCTGAACTGGCGCGGGTTTCGCTGCCACGCTGAGCCCCTTGGCTGCGCGGTGCAATGCCGCGCAACCGGCTTGCTGTGAACGCTCGTCATACCTGCTGTGCCGCCCTGCCCCCTAATCCCCCTCGCCGTTGCGGCTTCACGTAGTCAATCAAGGCCCGCAGATGGCCCAGCCATAGCACAGCCCCTGTAGGAGCCGGCTTGCCGGCGATGAGGCCAGACCTGCTGAAATGATGCTGGCCACAAGGACGCCATCGCCGGCAAGCCGGCTCCTACAGGGCGAGGGCAAAATGCTATCCTGCGCGCTTTTCCCCCGCCCATCGCCGGCCCCCAGCGCAGCTACATCGCCTGCCACTGGCGCGGCGAACTGTCCCTGGCGCGCACTTTCCTGCTCAACGGCGTTGCCCTCTGCCTGTTGTTCTTTATGCTGACCAGCCCGCTGCAGGCACTCGTGCTCGACGCCTCCGCCCCCATGGCCGCGGGCCTCATCGGGCTGCTGATCATCTGCGCAGGCCTGCTGCTGATCGTCTGGCAACTGGTCGGCCTGTGGCGCTCTGCCAGATGCCAGGGCGGGCTTGCCGGGGTAGTGGTACCGTTGCTGATCGTCGCGGTACTGGCGCATTTCGCCTACCCCTTCGGCAAAGGCTTCGTCAGCGGGTTCTCCAAGAGCTTCAACGAGCAGTTCGAGCGCAGCTCGGCAGATTGATTTACAGCCTGGCCCACGCTATCGCACGGGGCGCGCAGCTCTGCGATCATGGGCGGCCAACACCGCCCAACGAGAACCAGCGCCATGCTCACGGTCCAGGACCTCATTGCCATCGACCTGCTCAAGCTGCAGCCGGTGGCCGGCCTTTGCGGCACCGGCCGGCTGATCACCTGGGCCCACGCCGTCGACCTGCCCGACCCGTGGCGCTGGGTGTCACCGGGCGACCTGGTGATGACCACCGGGGTGGGCTTGCCGGCTGACCCGCTTGAACAGGTGGCGTGGCTGGAGCAACTGGTGCAGAGCAACCCCAGCGCCCTGGTGGTGGCCCCGCGCCCTGATGCCCCAGTGCTGTCGCAGGCCCTGCTGGATGCGGCCGAGCGCTTGATGTTCCCGGTGTTGCAGGCGAGCTTCGAGCTGGAGTTCGTCAAGCTGTCGCACTATGTGATCGAGAGCGTGCTGCAGGCCCAACGCGAGCGTTTCAATGCCAGCGAGCGGTTGTTCCAGACCTACGCCGATGCGCTGCGCAAGGCGCCGGAGATGGCTGGCCGACTGGCGCTCCTGGCCGACAGCCTGGGGCTGGAGCTGGCCATCGAGGACGCCGTCAGTGGCGCGCCGATGTTTGCCAGCCACCCTGGCCAGCCCGGCGAGCAGGTCGAGCGTATCGCCATCGGCGGGCGCACCCGGGCCAACCTGGCGATGAGCCGGCGGGCCCGGCGTTCGCCGGATGACTCGATCCTGGTGCGCTCGCTGGTGGGGTTGCTGGGGGTGGAGCTTGAGCGTTTGATGATTCACCGCGACCAGCAGCGCGAGGAAGGTGCGGCGCTGCTGCGCAGCCTGCTGCACAGCGAGACCGAGTTTGCCCTTGCCCGGCCGCTGCTGGAGCGGCGTGGCTTGACGGGCAGCTTGGTGAGCCTGGCGATCCGCCCGGGTGACGACGGGCCATGGAGCGCCGACGCCGTGCACCAGGCCCCTGCCCTGCACGGCGCCTGCCCGCTACTGCTGGCCGACAACGGCTTGCTGCTGGCAATCAGCCAGGATGACGCGCATGCCTTCGAGGCGCTACGGGCGAGCCTGGGCAGCGGCACGCTGATCGGGGTCAGCGGCGCCATCGCCACGGCCACCGGGTTTCGCGAGAGTGCGCGGCAGGCGCGGCTGGCCCTGGCCCAGGCCGGTGAGGTGGGCACTGCGGTGCTGCGTTATGGCGAGGCCGAGACGGGGCTGATCATGGCGCCCAAGTCGCTGGCCGAGGCGCGGGCTTTGGTGGGGCGCTACCTTGGGCCGTTGATCGAGCATGACCGGAGCCAGGGGGCTGCGTTGCTGGGGACGCTGATGACCTTTCTCGATAACGATGGGAACTGGAAGGCCACGGCGCTGGACCTTGGGATTCATCGGCAGACGCTGGTGTATCGGTTGAAGCTGGTGGAGCAGTTGACGGGGATCAAGCCCACTACCACGCAGGGGATTGCGCGGTTTTGGATTGCCATACAGGCGGGGCGTAATACGGAGTTGATTGGGGGGTGATTTTTTGGGGTTCGGGTTCGGGTTCGGGTTCGGGTTCGGGTTCGGGTTCGGGGCTTATGGTGGTTGCTTTGGTAGATGTATGCGCATTCATTGACGATAAGCGCTTTTCGTCACCTTTCCGCCCTTACGGCGGCCTACTTTTGTCTTGGCAAAAGTAGGCAAAACCGCCTGCTCCTATCATCCGGCCCCCTACGCTGCGCTCCGGGGTTCCCTCGCTCGGGCTTGCTCCGAGGTACGCGCCGACGGGCCGTCCTGGCCCGATCGGCGCTCGACCGGCATCCATGCCGGTCGCCCTCCTACGCAATCCCTACGCTCGGCCTCCTGAAGTCGCGATTTGTGTTGTCTGAACTATTGCGCGCTTAGAAGCAAGATCAAGAGCCAGATCAAGAGCCAGATCAAGAGCTGGGATGTTGGTTTTATTGTTATTGATGTTTTGTTTGTTCGGGCCCTATCGCCGGCTCCTACAGGGGTATGCGTTATCCAAATTGACGCGTTCCAACGTGGGAGCGGGCTTGCCCCGCGATTAAATCCTGAGGTCCCACGGTGGCAACTAGCGGTTAGCTGCGTATTCACAGGCGCCGCCACTAACTTCGCGACTTCAGGAGGCCGAACGCAGGGATTGCGGAGGGGGGCGACCGGCATGGATGCCGGTCGAGCGCCGATCGGGCCAGGGACGGCCCGTCGGCGCGTACCCCCGGAGCAAGCCCGGAGTGAGGGTACCCCGGAGCGAAGCGCAGGGGCCGGATGATGGGAGCGAGCGGTTTTGCTTACTTTTGACAAGACAAAAGTAAGCCGCCGTAAGGGCGGAAAGGTGAATAAGCGTCACTACAAATAATGAATGCGCATACAACTTTCAAAACCAACCAATGCAAATATCAGCAGATCAAACAGATCAAACAGATCAAACAGATCAAACAGATCAAACAGATCAAACAGCGTACACCGCAAGATATAAGCCGCCCGCAAGGGCCCCATCGCCGGCAAGCCGGCTCCTACAACCAACCAACCGTTTGACGCCCGAAGCCTAAACCTTCAAGGTCGCCCCCTCATGCCGAAAAAAACCAGCCCCCGGAGAGCCCCATGCATTTCGACCTGATCCAGACCCTGAGCCTGGCCGGCAAACGCAACGTGCCCAACGACGACCGCATCGGCTGCGCCGATAACCACGCCTGGGTCATCGACGGTGCCACCGACCTAGGCGAACCCGGCCTGCTCGGAGAGCGCGGCGGCGCCGCGTGGCTGGCCAGCACCGCCCAGCGCGCCTTCGCCAATGCGGCAGGCCCGTTGCAAGGTATCTGCGAACAGGTGTTCGACCACCTCGCCCGCGACTATGAGCAGGCCCGCCAGCGCGAACCGCTGGCACTCTGGGAACTGCCCCGCGCCGCCTTCGCCGCCGTGGCCCTGGAAGGCGGGCAACTGGTCTGCGCGCACCTGGCTGACTGCGTGGTACTGCACCGAAGCGCCAGCGGCATCGCCTTCCTCACCCCGGAACCGGACCGCGAGGCCGAACGCGCCGAAGCCGCAGCCCTGGGGCCCGGCACCGGCGCCCACGGCGTGCGCACCCCGGCCGTACTGGCCGACCGCCGCGCCGCACGCGAACGACCGCGCGCAGTACTCGGGGTCGACCCGCAACAGTCCCGCGCCGGCACCCTCTACAGCCGCGCGCCTGTGGCCCGGGGCGATGACGTACTGCTGATGAGCGACGGCTTCGCCGCACTGTTCGACACCTACCAGGCCTACACCCCGGCAAGCTTCATCGAACGCTTGCTGGAGCACGGCCTCGACGACTTGGCCCGCACCCTGCGCGGCATCGAGCAAGACGACGCCGCCTGCCTGCGCTACCCACGGTTCAAGATGAGCGACGACGCCTCGGCGATCTGGTTGCGCGTGGGGTGAAGCCGCCCCCTCAGCACGCGAGGGAAACAACCTACAAAATCAGCAGAAAACCCCGCCTTTTCGTAGTGAACCACCCCCCTATGATTCGCCAGCGATAACCATCGGTAGCGAACCACTGGGGAACCAAGGCTTTGTCGGAAAGCAAGTTTGATCACCTGACCGAAGAACAGCTCGACACACTGTATGCGCAGTACATGGCCGGCGAAAAAGTGGCGAAACTGCTGGAGAACTGGGCGATCGACCTGAGCCCAAGCATGTTCATCCGCGCCTTCCCGGCCAAGGCCTGCGACAACCTCGCCTGCCCCTACTGCCAGGTGTCCATGTTCCAGCGCAGGCGCTCAAGGCAGCCCTACCAATGGCGCAACGAGCCCGCTTTCTGCAAGCGCTGCCAACACCTGCAGCACTTTGCCGAACGCTACCGCGAGACCCCAGTGTGCAACTGCCCACCTTGCCTGGTCATTCGCGAACAGGCGCGTCGGCAACACGAAGCCGATCAGCGTGAGCGGGTGCTCGCTGCGTGTGCGCAGGCCAGCCACCCGCCGGTAAGGCTGGCCATCCTCGGCATTCGCCTCAAGCTGTACCTGATGGCCTTGCTCGATACCTGCCTGGACTGGCGCGAGGGCACCCTGCGCCGGGTTACTGCACTCAGGGGGGACGCCTGTCTCACCCCTACTCCCGAACTGGATGCCCTGTTGATAAGAGAGCTGCACGAAGCGCATGTGCTGCTGGCCGACCCGATGTCACCGCTGAGCGCATTCGAGGACGGGCCCACGCCTGTGCCTCACCTGGACAAGGTGCGCTGGCAGTTGAACATCGCCTTGGGCGACGCCGAGCGAGCGGTGGCGACGCAGGTTTATCGCGCACTACACAATGAACTGTCATGCGGCCCGCTGCCGGCCTGGCGAGAAACGCTCGCCGAAGCCATCGAGACGTTGGCTGTCGAGGAGGTCTACAGCTTTTTGCAAGCCCGCTGTGACGAGCACGACATGCCGCTGCATCCGTGGAAAAAGAGCCGCGAAGTGATCGGGGAGCTGGTCAAGACCAGGCCCGTCTGCCAACTGTGGGCCTTGGTGACAACGGCGGTGAACAACGCCGTAACTTATGCCAGCAGAGCCGGTATCAGCAAAACGCAGGCTTCGAACACCCTGCCGAACAACCTGTTGCGCTATGAGCAAAGAGCCACCGAAGAACAATGGCGCTTCAAGCACTGGAACAGAAACAGCACCAGGCGCCCGCGCTCGGCGCTCAGCAAGGTACTTCACGGGCTGCTGCTCAAGCATGCAGACCACGGCACCGAGCGCCCGCTGGCCGTGTACTTGCAGGCCCTGCCGGGGGCCGTGGAACATGGCTGCCCGGCCTGTGGCTCGCTACTGGTGCATGTGCAGGCCAGGCCCGAAGAGCTGGTGATCAACTGCAAAGACTGCATTGCAAGGTCGGTGCTGCCCGGTACCGACTGACCGCACCCGCCTTCTAGGAAACGTCCTACAACGAAAACGGAAAGCATGAACTCTGCAACGCCACTGCTCCGACGCAAGATTAGGCCTCCACTTACTGGCGGCCCATCATCGTCTGACAGACAAGGAAGCGTTTCATGACTATCCAGCAACTCCCGCCCTGCCTGCTCTGGGATTACGGCATCAGCCTCGACAAACACACCATCAGCAGCACCCCCACCGGCCACAACGAACAGGGCTACATGCAGTTCCACACGGTACGTACCGCCATCGGCGAGGCAGTGTTCCAGCTCAAGTACCGCGACGATTACAGCCAGGTCGAGATGCTCGCGCGTGCCGTGGTAGCCGCCCTGGCCGGGCAGCGTTTCGCTGTGGTGATGCCGATGCCGGCCAGCCGCCACCGTGACCGCCAGCCCGTCCACGAAGTGGCACGCCGGGTGGCGCAACTGATGGGCATTGCCTACCACGACCAGGTACTGGTCAAGACCTGGAGCACCGCCATGATGAAGGACCTCGACGGCTACGAGGCGCGGGTCAAGGCGCTGGCCGGTTGCTTCAGCGTCAACGACACCCTGCGTGGCCCCTGCGACGTGCTGCTGATCGACGACCTGTTCGACACCGGCGCCTCGCTGCAGGCTGCCTGTACCGCCCTGCGCGAATGCGCTAGCATCCGCAGCATTTCGCTCGTCGCCCTGACACGGAGACACTAATGCAGCGGGTGTTCATCTCCGGCTCCATCACCCTCAAGCGCCTTGGCCCGCAGGTCGAGGCGCGGCTGGACAACATCCGCACCTCGCAGTTGCAGGTGCTGGTAGGCGACGCCTCCGGTGTCGACAGCGCCGTGCAGCGCTACTTCAGCAGCCATGGCTATGACGCCGTGCGCCTGTACTGCAGCGGCCAGGCGCCGCGCCACAACATCGGTGGCTGGCCACAGGTGAACGTGGTGCCGCCAGCCAACGCCAGAGGGCGCGCGCTGTACACGGCCAAGGACCTGCGCATGGCCGAGGACTGCGACTTCGGCCTGATGGTGTGGGACTGCAAGAGCCCCGGTACCTTGAGCAACGTCATCGAACTGCTGCACCGCAACAAGAAGTCGGTGGTGTACCTGCAGCCCCAGGACGCCTTCCTCACCATCAGTGCGGCCGACGACCTGCACGCCCTGCTCGGCCATATGGACCCGGTTGCACGACAGGAGGCGGACAAGAAGATCGGGCTGTCGAAAAAGCTGGCCCAGCTTGCATCACCCACCGATGACGGCGATGACCCACGCCAACTGCAGGCGCAAATCGACCATCACCGCGCTCGCATTGCCAGCCACCAGCAGCAGATTGACGAATTGCAGGCCAGGTTGGCCAGGCTGGCCCCAGTCGACGACCTGTTCCCCAACTGAACGCACCTGATACAGCGGGCTGGCATTGACCCGCGCGTCGTACGCCCGTACGATTTATTCGTACATACGTACGGCCAATCATCTGCGAGCGCTCCGATGCCACCTGATGCCACCACCCGTTGGGCGCGCCATGCGCTTTACCTGCTGTTCCTGCTGCCCGGGCTGACCATGGCCAGCTGGGTCACCCGCACCCCGGCCCTGCGCGATGCCCTACAGGCCTCCACCGAACAGATGGGGATGATCCTGTTCGGTTTTTCGGCCGGTGCCATGTGCGGCATTCTTGGCGCCGGCAAGCTGGTCGGTCGGTTTGGCGCCCACCGGGTCATGCGCTGGGGCCTGCTCGGGCTGTCGGCCGGGTTGCTGGTGCTGGCCGCTGGCAGTGAACTGAACAGCGCCCTGTTGGCCTTTGCCGGGTTGTTCGTCTACGGCATGGGCATGGGCGTTGCGGACATTGCGGTGAACATCGAGGGCGCAGCGGTAGAGCGCGAGATTGGCCAGCCGATCATGACCACCCTGCACGGTTTTTTCAGCCTCGGCACCCTGGTGGGGGCACTGGCGGGCATGGCCATGACTGCCCTGGCGATACCGCTGGCCTTGCATATGGGCGCTGCCGCGCTGTTGTCGGCGCTGGCCGTGGTGCTGCTGGCCGCGCATGCGCCGCGAGCCAGCGAACGGGCGACTGATGAGCATGTGGCGAGCGCGGACGCTGACTTCAGCTGGGCCGCACTGCTGGGCGACCGGCGGCTGTTGTTGATCGGCTTCGTGGTGCTGGCCATGGCCCTGGCAGAAGGCGCGGCGAACGACTGGTTGCCGCTGTTGATGATCGATGGCCATGGCTTCGCCGAGACCACCGGCACGCTGATCTACCTGGTGTTCACCGTTGGCATGACCCTGGGGCGTTTTGCCGGGGCGCCGGTGGTACAGCGCTTTGGCCGCACGCTCACCTTGCGCGCCAGTGCGCTGGTGGGTGCGGCGAGCCTGGCGCTGGTGGTGTTCTGCGATGTGCAGTGGGTGGCGGCAGCCGCCGTGATGCTGTGGGGCATCGGGGCTTCGCTGGGCTTCCCGCTGGCGATCTCGGCGGCGGGCGAAAGCGGCGCGTACAGCGACCAGCGGGTGCGCCTGGCGGCGACTGCGGGGTACCTGGCGTTTCTGGTGGGGCCGCCGCTGCTGGGGTTCATCGGCGAGCATTTTGGCCTGCGCCTGGCGATGCTGCCGGTACTGACGCTGGTGGCACTGGCGTTCGTGGTGGCCTCCGCGCTGCAGCAAGCGCCGCAACAAAGCAGCCCTGCGCGGTCAGTGTAGGAGCTGGCTTGCCAGCGATAGGGCCAGTTGCTTCAGCACAGCAGGCCCGGCCTCATCGCCGGCAAGCCGGCTCCTACAGGGGATGGCGCCTGGCCGAGCAGTAGACAGGGGATGGCGCCGGCCTTTCAGGACACGGCCCTGACCAACCGTAGAATCTCCTCGCGCCCCACCACCACATCGCCCAGCGCATTGTGGATGGTGAAGCCCTCGATCAAGGCATCCACCGCCCGCGCTGCGCGCTCGTCGAAGTGGATCAGCAAGGCCTGGCGCGACAGCGCCATCCAGTCTTCCATCACGTAGCGGTACTCGGGCCGGCGTGATACGAAGGTGTACAGCTCGAAGATCAGCAGCATCTGCCCCGACGCCTTCCACAAGTCGCCGCAGATCAGGTCGGCCACAAGCTCCCGGGCATGCTCGATGTCGCGTGCCTCCTGCAACTGGCGCAGGTACAGGCCGGCAATGCCCTGGGTCATCTTGACGAAGGCCGCGGCGACGATCGCATCGATGCTGTCGAAGTGGTAGGTCATGGTGCCCGGCGACACCTTGGCCTCGCTGGCGATACGCCGATAGGTGGCGCACATCGCACCCTCCTGCTGGATCACTCGCAGCGCGGCATCGACGATGAGGTCCTTGATGTCATGCTCAGGGGCTTGCTGTTTTTTCGGCCGGGCCATGGTGGTCTCGTTGCGCTGCGTCGGGCAGGAGCATACCAGCTCGTCGCTGCCCGGGCGCCGGGCAAAAAAGGCGGCCCCGCAGGTACAGCGCCGGGCCAGGGCTTTGCATGCCGCTGTGGGAGCGGGCTTGCCCACCGCCAGTACCAGCACGACCACGCGGTCATCCTCGACGCGGTAGGCCAGGCGGTAGCCTGAGGCCTTGATCTTGTAGTGGTCGGGCAACGCGCGCAGCGCATCTGCCGGCAGCCTGGGCGTTTCAAGGCGCTGCCTGAGCTTTTTCTTCGCGTGTTCACGCACGGTGTGGCCGAGCTTCTCCCACTCTTTCAAGGCAGAGGGTAGAAATTCGAGCTGATAGAAGACCGCCAGGGCACCTTGCGCACTGTGCGTTATGTGGTGCAGTCGCAGTGCATCAATAACAAGTAGGCGCCGGAGCCTGAATTCGCGAGGTTTGGGCCTGAGCCTGTTATTGCAGGGGCCGAGTGTTGGGGCGGCGGGTGGTGGCCTGGTAGCCCAGGGCGAGCACGGCCAGGGCGAGCACCGCCAGCAGGCCTATCAGCTCGCGGCTGTAGCGCGCCACCCAGGCGGGCAGACCGACCACCTCGCGGTACACCTGGATGTCTGCCGTGCCGTCGGCGTAGCGGATACCGATGCCGCCCTGGCGGATCTGCGAGTAGTCGGCGTCGAAGTACACCCAGACCTTGCTGGTACCCGCAGGCTCGATGGCCGGGATCTCGACGCTGCTGGTGGAGGCCTGCACCAGGGTGTCGTTGCCGGCATCGTCGCGCACCTGCACCAGGCCCTTGGCCGGCAGGCGGATGGTCACGGCCTTGACCGGCACCTGGCGGTGGTTGGTGAGCTCGATCAGCAGGCCGGTGCGGTGGTCCACCAGGCCGGCCTCGAAGGGCCGGGCGAACAGCTGCAGGTAAGGCGCCTGGGCCAGGTCCACCAGGCGGTCGACCTGGCCGTGGTCGAGCCCGCCGGCGCTGATGTCACTGATGCGCGCGTGCAGGCGTTCGTACTTGAGCAATTCGTTGGCCTGGCTGATGCGTTCGTTGAACTGGCCCGGGTAGGTGAGGTGGGCGTAGGTGAGCCGCGCTTCGAGGTTGTCGTCCTCGCGCAGCGCGGCGTAGAGCACGGCAGCGGTTGCTGCCACGACCAGCAGGCCTACGAGGGATTTACCGACTTTTTCCCAGCTCACCTTGGAGTTCCTTGAATTGATGTACGCAATGGCTGGCAAAGGGTGCCAACAACCGCAGGCCAGGGCAAGCCTGTACCTGCCGCTTGCACACCTACCTGTAGGAGCCGGCTTGCCGGCGATGAGGCCCCAGCCGGCGACCAAGGGCCGCGATCTTGTGATTGCAGGCCCGGCCCTATCGCCGGCAAGCCGGCTCCTACAGGGGGCTGTAGCCTCGAACCAGCAGGCCGGGTACCGCTACCACCAGCATTGCGATACCTGACAGGGTCAGCAGGCTGAGCACGATGCGCCGGAACGCCGCCTCGCTGATGCCCAGGTACACCCGCGTGCCCAGCAGCGTCGGCAGCAGCATCGCCAAGGCCACCACGGCGAACATCGGCAACAGCGAGACCGTCACCAGCCCGCTACCGAGATAAGTGAGCATGGTCACCGCGAGCATCGACAGGTTGAAGTTCTGGATCACCGCGCGCTGGGTGTCGCGCTCAAAACCGCGCAAGGTGCACCAGAGCGTCGGCACGGTGCCGGTGAAGCCGCCGATGCCGCCCAGCACCCCGCCGACCATGCCCACCGCGCCATCGGCCAGGCGCCCGCCGCGCAGCCGGGGCAGGCGCGGCGCCAGCAGCATCAGCGGGCACCACACCACCAGCAGGGTGCCGAACACCGCCTTGAACCAGAGCATGTCCAGGTACGGCAGCACCCACACCCCCAACGGGATGCCCGCCAACCCACCCAGCACGAACGGCCACAGCAGCCCCCAACTGCCCCCCCGGCGCACGCTGAACACGGCAATCAGCTGGCCGGTGAGGCTGCCGAACACGGTCAGCACCGCTGCCACCCGCGGCTCCAACCCCCAGGCCCAGAACGACATGGCCACCATGCCGAAGGCAAAGCCGGAAAGGCCCTGTACGAAACCTGCGACGATGGCGCCGAGGGCGATGAGGTAGAGCGGGTCCATGGGGGCTCCTTGCGCGCTGAAGTGTGGGCAGCATTCCCCACCCAGGAGTGGGTGTCTATCCCCAGCTTTGCGGCCGGGCCCGAAACGAGCGCCGCTCACACCACTGCAACACCTTGAAACATGTGCCTTCGCGCCATGTGCCGGTTGGCACAACCGTTGCTCCACACCTGAAACAGGGCACATCGCCACCCCTGCGGGTGGCTACAGATGCCAGGCTGCTCAACACGGGGCATACGGCAATGAAGAAACCAGCTGCATCATCCAGGCACGTATTCAGGTTGTCCTCTGTCACGGCGCTACTGTTCAGCTTCGGGCTGGCCGGAGCCATTGCCGGGTCCCTCGATGACGTCAGCCAGCCGCCGCCCACCGACCCCTCGGCGTTCAGCGACCCGCCCGCCGATGCCGCCGGGCAGGCGGCGGCGCTCAACGCGCTGGGCAGCATGCCCGAGGCCAACCAGGGTTCGCTGGAGCTGAGCAACGGGGTGTACGGCACCCGCGCCACGGTAGAGACCGACAACGTGCTGCCGCCGCTGCAACAGACCTCGCGCCAGTACCCCACCAACGGCAAGCCCAGCCCGCTGTTCGGTGCCGAGCCGTTCACCCAGCAGCTGTTGCTGTTCGAAGAATTCGGCCCGGAAAAACTCGACCCCGCCACCCCGCCAGGCGAGCTGACCTTCCCGCCGCCCATCCTCGGCCCGATGCCGGCCCAAGACCCCAACAACGTGGCCCGCAGCAGCCCCGACGGCAACGCCCTGGAGGCGTTTCTCAAGCAGCCGGGGCTGACGCCGTTCCCCTCGCAGTACTCGAATGTGCTCGACCGCAACCCGTGGAAGGCGCAGATCGAGCTGTTTCTGAACCGCAACTCGGTGGGCTCGCCTGCCGAAGGCCGACCACCAGGAAAGGGCTGGTCGCACCAGCGCTGGAACGAGTTCTACCCGCAGGCCGCGTTCAAGACCGCGCAGGCCGGTGCGCGCATCAACCAGGGCCTGCGCGACCGCAAGCAACTGCACAACTATGCCAAGGGTGAGTTCGGCCCGGGCGGGCTGTACTACCAGACCTCGGACATCCCCACCACGCTGGGCACCACCAAGGGCATCGACACGCGCTTCCACCCGAAAATGCCGCTGCAAAACCACAAGTCGCTGTGGACCTTCGACGGCACTTTCCCGGTCAAGCTGCTGATGGTGCGTTATGGCCAGCCGGTGCTGATGCGCCACTACAACGCGCTGCCCATCGACCCGTCGGCCAACAATGGCTTTGGCCTGCACACCATCAGTACCCACGAGCACAACGGCCACTCGCCGGCCGAAAGCGACGGCTTTGCCAACGCGTACTTCTTCCCCGGCCAGTACTACGACTACCGCTGGCCGATCCAGCTGGCCGGCTACGACACCATCAACACCAACGCCCAGGACCCGCGTGCAGCCTTCCCCTGCTCGCCCGGCGAAACCCTGTACGTCAACGACGCAAGCCCTGGGCTTAAAACCTGCGAAAACGGCAGCATCAAGATTCGCGGCGACTGGCGCGAAACCATGAGCACTCACTGGTTCCACGACCACATGCTCGATTTCACCGCGCAGAACGTCTACAAGGGCAACGCGGTGATGATGAACTACTACTCGGCCCTGGACCGCGGCAACGAGGCGCTGCAGGACGGCGTCAACCTGCGTTTTCCCAGCGGCTCGGCGATGCCCTGGGGCAACCGCGACTACGACGTCAACCTGGTGGTGGCCGACAAGGCCTGGGATGCCAATGGCCAGCTGTGGTTCAACCCGTTCAACACCAACGGTTTTCTTGGTGACCAGACCCTGGTGAACTGGCAGTACCAGCCGCGCCTGAAGGTGCGTGCGCGCAGCTATCGTTTCCGCATTCTCAACGGCTCGGTGTCGCGCTACTACAAGATCGCCATCGTGCGTGAAGTGGCCGGCAACGGCGGCGAGTTCAAGGGGCCGGCCGGCTCCAATGTGTCGTACAACCGCGTGCCGTTCCACATGATCGCCAACGACGGCAACATCATGGAACACGCCGTGCCGTTCGACGGCAGCATGGACTTGAACGGCAACGGCGACCTGCAGGACAACAACGGCATCCTGCCGCTGCAGGGCATTGCCGAGCGCTACGACATCATCGTCAACTTCGCGAAAAACGGCATCAGCGTTGGCGACAAGATCTACTTCGTCAACATCGAGGAACACGAGACCGGCAAGGGCCCGGCAGGCTCCATCAAGCTGGCCGACGTGCTCTCGGGCGCTTACAAGCCGGTGATCAAGCAGACCAGCAAGGGCCAGGAATGGGACGGCGGCGACCCGGTGGTGGGCAAGTTCCTGCAACTTGTGGTGCAGCCCTACAGCGGCCAGGACGTGAGCATGGACCCGACGCTGTACGAGCCGGCCAAGCCCGGCAAGGCCGCAGGCCTTGCGATGATCCCGCTGCCCATCAACCGTGACGGTGTTGCCGACAAGGCCAAACTCAAGGATGCGCGCCACCGCGAGTTCATCTTTGGCCGCTCGGACGGCACCGACGAGCAGCCCTGGACCATCAAGACCGACGGCGGCTTTGGCTACAGCATGGACCCGCGGCGCATCAGCGCCGCCCCGCAGCTGGCCCAGGAGGCAACAGCCGGCGGCTTCAGCGGCGACGGCACGCTGGAGGTGTGGAAGATCAAGAACGGCGGCAACGGCTGGAGCCACCCGGTGCATGTGCACTTCGAGGAAGGGGTGATCCTGAGCCGCGACGGCAAGGCGCCGCCGGAATGGGAAAAATGGGCACGCAAGGACGTGTACCGCATCGGCCCGGATGCCGACTCCTCGGAAGAGGTGGAAATGGCCATTCGCTTCCGCGAGTTCGCCGGCACCTACATGGAGCACTGCCACAACACCCAGCATGAAGACAGCTCGATGCTGCTGCGCTGGGATATCGAACACCCCGGGCAGTTCCAGCTGATGCCCACGCCGCTGCCAGGCTGGGATGGCGTGCAGTATGTGAACTCTGCCGCGCTGCCGACCTTCCGTACCAACAACACCGGCCCCGGCAATGCCGGCAACAACCCGCCCGTGGCGGTGAACGACAGCGCCGCCACCAGCGCCGGCAAGCCGATCGTGATCAGCGTGCTGGCCAACGACAGCGACCCTGACGGCGACCTGCCGCTGACCGTCAGCAGCCTGGCCCAGCCGGACTCCGGCCAGGGCTCGGTGAGCAGCAACGGCACCCAGGTCACCTACACCCCGCCGGCCACGGTAGCCGCCGCGTTCACTGCGCGCTTCACCTACGCCGCCCGGGATGCCCGCAACCTGGATTCGGCCAACCCGGCGACGGTCAGTGTGGCGGTAGCGCCGGCACCGGTGGTGGATGTGATCAAGGTCAACAGCGCCAAGGTGACCAAGCGCAGCACCAACCGCTGGACCTGGGAAATCGAAGGCACCACCACGGTGTCCGCCGGCAATAGCATCCGGGTGAGCAGCACCACCACCACAGGGCCGATAGACCTGGGCCTGGCGACCCTGAGCCCGAGCGGCACCGCAGCCCGCTGGAAACTGACCGTAACCACAGTGGGCGCAGGCCCGGCGCTGCCGGCCAAGGCCACCGTGCGTTCGGCACTGGGGCAGGCGGTGATTGTGCCGGTAACGGTGAAGTAAAGCCCACAGCGCGCGCCCTGTAGGAGCCGGCTTGCCGGCGATAGGGCCTAAACCGGCGACACACTTTCGGGCCCTGTGTCGCAGGTTTAGGCCTCATCGCCGGCAAGCCGGCTCCTACAAGGGGCGGCCTGACGTTCCAATGGAGGATTCGACCATGCTGCGCACCTGGCGCCTGCTGCTGCCCCTGCTGCTGGTTTTGAGCCTGCCCTGCGCCCTGCCCCCCAGCAGCGCCAGCCCGGAGCCCGACACCCCCTGGGGCGCCAGCTACTTCCCCAACATCCCGCTGCTGACCCAGGACGGCAAGCAGGTGCATTTTTTCGACGACCTGATCAAGGACAAGGTGGTCGCCATCAACTTCATCTTCACCGGCTGCGGCGACTCGTGCCCGGTGGAAACCGCGCGCCTGCGCCAGGTGCAAAAACTGCTGGGCGAGCGCGTGGGGCAGGATATCTTCATCTACTCGATCAGCATCGACCCGTACAACGACACCCCCGCCACCCTCAAGCGCTACGCCGAAAAATTCGGCATCGCCCCGGGCTGGACCCTGCTCACCGGCGAAGCCGCCGATATCGAAACCCTGCGCCGCAGCCTGGGCCTGTACATCGACGGCCTGGAGAACGGCCGCAGCCGCGACCATAACCTCAGCCTGATCATCGGCAACCAGGCCACCGGCCGCTGGATGAAAGCCTCGCCGTTCGAGAGCCCGTACATCCTCGCCGACCGCCTGGCCAACAGCCTGCACAACTGGAAGCAGGCCACCGCCAGCACCCAGGCCGAAGCCCCGATGATCCGCCCGCCGAGCACCGGCGAGCAGCTGTACCGCACCCGCTGCTCGTCGTGCCACACCCTGGGCGATGCGGTACCCGGCGCCACCCGCGGCATCGGCCCCGACCTGCTGGGGGTGACCCGCCAGCGCGACCCGGCCTGGCTGGTGCGCTGGCTGAAGGAGCCGGACAAGATGCTGGCCGAAAAGGACCCGTTGGCGGTGCTGTTGTACGAGCAGTACAACCAGCTGGCGATGCCGAACATGCGCCTAGGGCCCACCGAAGTGGAGGCGTTGCTCGGGTACCTGGAAGAAGAGACCCAGCGCCTGCAGACGCCGTCTGCGCAGCGTTGATCTCAAGATTGCCACCCCACCTGTAGGAGCCGGCTTGCCGGCGATGAGGCCCGTACCGGCGACACACCTCAAGGCCTTGTGTGGCCTGTACCGGCCCTATCGCCGGCAAGCCGGCTCCTATGGAACAAATCACAACTCGTTGATTTAACGAAGATTCTGTGGGAGCGGCTTTAGCCGCGAACACCGGCACAGCCGGTGCCAGCATTCGCCTGTGCCGGCCCTATCGCCGGCAAGCCGGCTCCTACATAGGGCGCGGGCGCGCTTGCGGCCGCAGTTCCCTGCGCGACAGCGCGGCGCCAAGGCGGCGTGTGGGCTCTCATAGAACAAACTACAACTCATTGATTTAACACGGTCTCTGTGGGAAGCGGCCTTGTGTCGCGATGGGGCGCGAAGCGGCCCCAAGGCCTCGGCCTCATGCAAAATTGCCGGGGCTGCTACGCAGCCCATCGCGACACAAGGCCGCTTCCCACAGGGGCCGCGGTGCATTTGCGAGACTAGTTCTCTGCGCGACAGCGCAGCCCGAAGGGCTGGGTGATTTCCTACAGGTAGCGCGCCGGCCTGTAGCCCATGTGGGAGCGGGCTTGTCGGAGTGCCGGACCACCGCGAACACCGGCGCAGCCGGTGCCAGGTTGCAGGCGTTTTAGGCCCCGCGTTGCCGAGCCGGCTAAGAGAAGCTGGACATGCGCTCGTACGCCACTTCGCCACTGGCCAGCAGTGGCTGCAGGTATGCGGTGTAGGACTCCCAGGTTTCGAACAGCTGCGGGTGCGCCAGCAACTCATCACCCTCGCCGGTGATGTTCAGCAGCATCACCCCCTGCCCGTTGCCGACGATCTCCCGGGCCTTTGCTGCAAAGCCGCTGTGGGTGATCAGATAACCCAGCGCCACCAGCCCCAGCACCGAGCCCTTTTGCGCGGCGCTGGCACTGAGCAGGGGTTCTTCGGGGGCGTCGGAGAGCAGCAGGGTCAGGGTGTGCAGGTGGTGCCGGGCGTCATCCACGGACGCTGCGATCTGCCCGCCGTGCAGCAACGCCTGCGCGGCCTGGGCATGGGCGATGATGTTTTCGTGGGCGAAATGGTCGTAGGAGGTGAGCAATACCGTGCCAAGGGGGGATGGCTGCTTGGGGAAGTGCTGGGCTTCGGTCATGCGCGCATTCCTCGGGAGTGGATGCTGCCATCAGAGCACGAGAAAGCGGGTGACGCCAAGCGTGGGGCGTTATTTGTGGCGTTTGAAGGTGGGGTTCCATTTGCGGCGCAAGCGTAGGCGAGAGGGGTTGAGACTTGGGATCATCCAAAGGTGGTAGAGGATGAGTGGAATAGACAGCCAAACTATCCATGGGTCCGATTCGATAAGCTCCTGAGGCGGCCAGATCCTGCCTTCGCGGGTGCCAAATATAACGCTGTGGTAGAAGACCGCAAAGGCCACGTTGTAAGTGAAGCCGATGAACTCTTTAACCTCTGCGAAGCCGCCCCCAGCCAGAAGTAACGAAAGGACTGGAGCAGAAACAACCCCAAAAAAGACAAGCATGAAGAAAGCTGAAGGAGTCAAGCCCCACCCCCAAGATCACCTGAAAAGGTCCATATCTCTTTTCCAACGGAAACAATTGACATCATTATTTCTGTATTTCCCTATAAAATGGAGCACCACAAAAACCCAAGCAAACCAAAACAGCCACGCATGCTCCTGCATAACAGCAGGCCTTCGATAGGCATAGAAGTACTTATCCTGCGCCACAACCATCACATGCATAAAGGCAAATATGAAATTATAAAAAATTACAGCCCCATGCCTCAGCTTTTCTTCTCCACGCTTGGTCAGAACACATCGAAGGAGGCGGGAGCCAGCTAGCGCTGCCACCGAGAATAAAATATAGGCAATCAGCATCAGAACGCCCTCAAATCGATTTATTTTCGACCCCAGCGAAATGCGCTGCGGCCGTAAGGTGCCGAGATGGCCCAAGCATGAAAGACCACCATTGCAAAAATCAGTGAATTTACAATCACCAGGTTCCGGTAAAAATCCCCATCAAGGCCGACATCAACATAAAACACCTCATCGTCTTTCAGGAGAATCACATAAAAGGTGCCCGCCAGAAGTGAGAAAAGATGTAGCGCAAGCTTACTCAGGAGGCCGCTCGTCAGAGTGTATAACTTACGTCGAAGCAGCACCGTTACTGGCACATCGACCATCACGAGCAAAATAAATTGATTGAAACTCATTTTTTGTACTCGTCATAAAACTGATAAGCGTTCGCGCCGCTTGTCGTGATTTCTACCGCTGCCCCCAGCTTGCCTATCTGCCGCACGGCCATTTCCTTGTCAAAATCATGATTTTAATTTAAGACTCACGCATCTAGCTAAGGAAGGAAAGTTTCCACAGCGGCATGATTTAGCGCCCGCGAAAAGCCACCTCAAAATGACGAAACTGTAAGCTATTTCCATCGCGAAGGCGTTGCCCATGCATGCAAGTAAATCATCACAACCGCAACACCATGAACAAGAAACAAATCCAAATAAACGGAATCACTGCGCTCAAAATCAACATAAATCACCCCATTACCTCTTATCACCCCCATATAAACCAACCCCATCCCAAGGGCAAAAGCGTAGGCAGTCATATACCGCACTACGCCTCCACCATCCATGAAAAAGTATTTCCTTAAGAAAAGCATGACAAAAAGATCAGCAAGGGCAAACAACAAAAATAGCAAAGCACTCACTTACCAGCCTCTTTACAAACAATGACCCGCATAGCAACTTGAGGTTATGCCCATAGCTCCTGAATTATGCTTTATTCATCGATAAGCTGCTATCCAAGCGTGAAACAAGACCATTACAAATGAGCCCCCATGCACAACGACCAACTCCTGGACATAACTACCCCCATTATTTAACGCCACAGAAATCACGCCCCCTCCCCCGATGATGGTGACATAAACCACCACCATCACAATCGTAAAGATTTTCAAGAGAAAGGCTCGGAACCCACCGCAGCCTTTGAAGAAAAAAAACCTTCTCAAAAACAACGTAACAGCAACATCACCCACAACAAACAACACAAACTCAACGAGACTCATCATCCAACGTTTCCACAAGCTGCTGAGCACTTATCCAATTCACGCCCATTTCGACATAGAGCGAAAAATTGCTCATCTGCCTAACCGCAATCTCCTTATCCATCTTGTTATATTTGAAAAGCTTCCAAGCCCCGACCTTAGGCACGTTCCGAAACAAGGCACCTACTGACATGGTTATATCGCTCGCCAAGTAGGCTGCTGTACCTTCTCGTTCGGTATACCCGACCGCCTTGGCAGCGCCTTGATAAACTTTTTTGACCGGGCCACTCACATCACTCCGCCCTTCGTACAACCCACGAACGTTCTCATATATATTGTTCCCACCGTGCGCCATCAACGGCGCCCCTGCGAGCCCACATGCCCAACCCAATGATCCATAACAGATCCCCGCACCGGTTACCATTTGGCCCACACCTCCAATCACCCCAAAAGACTGATAAAGAATGCGTTTCGACTGTGCATATAAGCGATCTCGCTCGTTCCGTAGTTCGATCAATGCATCACCAGCACTTAACTTACGCTCCGACACATCATCCAGAACCCGCCGCGCGTAATAAGCCAGTTCACGATTGAACTGCATCCGCAACCGCCGATCCTTCAAATGCCTGGCACTCAGCCCGCAGCCATAGCTGATAAGCCGGGCGGCCGCTGCATTGACCTCCCAGTACGCCTCGTCCAGCCGGTCGCCGTATGCCTTCATGGCTGCTCCCCCCAGGACGCATGGCCGCTGGTGCTGGCGGCATGGTGGATCCAGCTGATGGTGCGATAGCTGATGAACAGGCGCTCTTCCGCATCCTGGTCAGTTAGCAGTACAGCATGGGGCACATCCAGCTCCTGCGACACGATCAAGGCGCCGCCAAGCTTGACCGTGAAGTACTTTTCCCGGTGGCCGGCTGCGTGAGTGCGGTACAGGTGGATATCGCAGTCGATCACTTCGCGGCCATCCACGGCCTGGGCGAGCAAGGGGGTGGACTTGTCGATGGGCTTGGTGATCATCACGGGTTGTTGAACACCGCGTAATCCATTGCTGGGGTTTGCGACGTTGTGGTTGAACGACAGCACCACAATTTCGTCCCGATGATTGAGCTGGCACTTGTTGCCGATGGAATCTTCGCTGGAGCAGCCAGCAGAGATAAGGCCTTGGCGATTGCCTTTGAGGGTCATGTATCCGTGATAAGCCATGCTACGAACTCCCTGTCAGAAAGCTCGCAACTTAATGATTTGAACAACGCTTGTATGTCGGACGCTTCCGAAAATACGCACATCAAAAGTAACCAAGTACGACAGACAATGACCACCGAGCCTGCCCGGCACTAAAACGCGGGCATAAAAAAACCGCCTTCGGTAACCCGGAGGCGGTTTCAAGGGTGTTGCAGCAGCTATTTAGCGTTCATCTTTGCCCTGCACCGCAGGCAATTGCCCCTGGATCATCGCCTTGGCCATGCCGCTGAGGTAATAGGTGGCGCGCATCAGGGTCTTGGCTTCGCTGGGCTTTTGCAGCGCCTGGCGGGTGAGTGTGCTGATGCAGCCCAGCATGATCGAGGTTTCTTCCAGCACCTCCTTGATGGGCTGGCCGGGTATGGCCTGTACCCAATCGCGGGGGCCGCGCTTTCCGGCGTATTGCACCAGGCTCACGATGCCCTGCCCGCCCTCACCCTTCGACTGATCGTCATTGCCCATGGCCTACCCCCTGTGAGTTGTGTGCGCTACCGGCCAAGGCTGGCTTGGCCGGTTTAGAGAAGTTGGAGCTCGCCGCCGCTTGGCAACCCAAGCTTCGAGGCCTGACCGCACGGTCCCTGTGCAGCCCCTTTTTTGCCAGTTGGCCGGATGGTTTGGGTGCTGGGGGCGGCGAGCAGGGCGAGACTAAAACTGTTGCGGCGGCGGTTACAACGGGGCTGGCGGGGAAATGGGGCCTTTGGGAAATGGACTACGTTTGTGTGGGAAACGTCCTTCAAGATTGGGCTGGTTGGGTGGGCTTGGTAAGCGCTGCAGTTCCTTGTAGGAGCAACTGTCTTGTGTTGGCTGAGCCGGCCTCATCGCCGGCAAGCCGGCTCCTACAGGTACAGCGCCTGATTCAGGCCTCGCGCATTCTGTAGGCCTTGTGCCGCGATGGGGCGCGAAGCGGCCCCAGAATCTCGGATTCATGCAAGATCGCCGGGGGCCGCTTTGCGGCCCATCGCGACACAAGGCCGCTCCTACAGGGACCGCATGGCCTTGGCGTCTGCGCTGTACCTGCACGGCCTGGCCGCTTGGGCTAGGATGACGGCTGGTCATTTGGAGCCCACCGCCGCCATGCCCAGAACGCGCAAAGCCACCGACCCGTCCTACGAGTTGATGGACGACCATGAAGGCCACTCGCTGATCTACCGCCAGCACGGCTTCCCCAGCCCGCTGGTGCGCTGGCACTTTCACAAGGAGTACGAGCTGCACCTGATCGTCGCAAGTGCCGGCAAGGTGTTCATCGGCGACTACATCGGCAACTTCGCCCCCGACACGCTGTTTCTCACCGGGCCGAACCTGCCGCACAACTGGATCAGCCAGCTGGCGCCGAACGAGGTGGTGGGCAAGCGCGACATGCTGGTCAATTTCACCGACGAGGTGCTCGAGGACGGCAGCCAGGTGTTCTCCGAACTGCACCAGCTGGCCCCGCTGCTGGCCAGGGCGCGCTATGGCATCGAGTTTCGCGACCCGGCGCTGATCCGCGACAGCCGCCAACTGCTGCAGCGCATCGCCGACAGCCGCGGCATGACCCGGCTGGGATACTTTTTTATCCTGATGGAACAGCTGGCGGCCTGCGAGGATTACCAGCTGCTGTCCACCGTCACCTCCTCGCAACTGGCCGACGAGCTGAACGTCGAGCGCATCAACCGGGCGGTGGACTACATCTTCCAGCACTACGCCCAGGACCTCACCCAGCACGAAGTGGCCGAGCACCTGGGCATGACCACTACGTACTTTTCGCGGTTCTTCAAGCAAGCCGCCGGGCGCGGCTTTGTCGAGTTCGTCAACCGGTTGCGGGTGAGCAAGTCGTGCGAGCTGCTGGCCAAGGGCGAGCTGCCGGTGACCGAGGTGTGCTTTGAATCGGGGTTCAGCAACTTGTCCAACTTCAACCGGCGGTTCCAGCAGTTGAAGGGGATGACGCCGTCGAGTTACCGCAGCCTGGTGACGCAGCGGTTGACCGAGCAGAACCGGGTTTGAGGCAGTGGATTTCTGTTGAATCGCCGGAATTGGGGTGACGACGTGGGAGCGGGCTTGCCCCGCGATGGATGGCACCGGCTGCGCCGGTATCGCGGGGCAAGCCCGCTCCCACAGAGATCGCGTCACTGCAAAAAAGTATCAGCACCTGTGCAGGCGAGGCTTTGTGGCTTGCGTCCTACAAGGTTGTAATCGGTAGCGAGCGACACAAAAACAATAATGTCTTCCGTGCCGTCCCCCCGGCCCGGTAAGGGAGTTCATGATGAACGACTCGATCAAGGCCTGTGTGGCCGCCGCTTGCCTGGGCCTGGCGCTGAACGCCCAGGCCGCCGAAACCCTGACCATCGCCACGGTCAACAACAACGACATGATCCGCATGCAGCGCCTGGCCAAGGTGTTCGAACAGCAGCACCCGGACATCAGCCTGAAGTGGGTGGTACTGGAAGAAAACGTGCTGCGCCAGCGCCTGACCACCGACATCGCCACCCAGGGCGGGCAGTTCGACGTGCTGACCATCGGCATGTACGAAGCCGCGCTATGGGGCGCCAAGGGCTGGCTGGCGCCGATGACCGAGCTGCCCGCCGACTACAACCTCGACGATGTATTCCCCTCGGTGCGCGAAGGCCTTTCCGCAGGTGGCACCCTGTACGCCCTGCCCTTCTACGCCGAAGCCTCGATCACCTATTACCGCAAGGACCTGTTCGCCAAGGCCGGCTTGAGCATGCCCGAGCAGCCGACCTGGACCCAACTGGCCGAATACGCCGCCAAGCTCAACCACCCCGACCAGGGCCAGTACGGTATATGCCTGCGCGGCAAGGCCGGCTGGGGCGAAAACATGGCGCTGATCGGCACCCTGGCCAACGCCTTCGGCGCGCGCTGGTTCGATGAAAAATGGCAGCCGCAGTTCGACACCAGCGAATGGCAGAAGGCGCTGAACTTCTACGTCAGCAGCATGACCCAGTACGGCCCGCCCGGCGCCTCGAGCAACGGCTTCAACGAAAACCTGGCGCTGTTCAACAGCGGCAAGTGCGCCATGTGGGTGGACGCCAGCGTGGCCGGCTCGTTCGTCACCGACAAGAGCCAGAGCAAGGTGGCCGACCAGGTGGGCTTCACCTTCGCGCCCAAGGAAGTCACCGACAAGGGCGCTTCGTGGCTGTATTCCTGGGCGCTGGCGATCCCCACCAGTGCCAAGCACAAGGACGCCGCCAAAGCCTTCAGCACCTGGGCCACCTCCGAGGCCTACGGCAAGCTGGTGGCCGAAAAAGAAGGCGTGGCCAACGTGCCGCCGGGCACCCGCGCCTCCACCTACAGCGACGCCTACCTGGCCGCCGCGCCGTTTGCCAAGGTGACGCTTGAGTCGCTCAAGCGCGTGGACCCCAAGCACCCCACCCTCAAGCCCGTGCCCTACGTGGGCATCCAGCTGGTGACCATCCCCGAGTTCCAGGCCATCGGCACCCAGGTGGGCAAGCTGTTCGCCGCCGCCCTTACCGGGCAAATGGACGTGGAGCAGGCGCTGGCCGCCGCGCAGCAGTCCACCGCCCGCGAGATGAAGCGCGCCGGCTACCCCAAGTAGC
Organism: Pseudomonas fakonensis; assembly: GCF_019139895.1. Classification (GTDB taxonomy): domain Bacteria; phylum Pseudomonadota; class Gammaproteobacteria; order Pseudomonadales; family Pseudomonadaceae; genus Aquipseudomonas; species Aquipseudomonas fakonensis. The sequence continues at coordinate 3,908,504 of NZ_CP077076.1, forward strand.
CCGCCGCTAAACCCCGCCACGCCCTGACCCGGCGTGGCGCATTTCGCCGCACTGATCACATCGGAGTCGCCATGAACACTACGGCCCTCGACACCCCGAGCCAGGCCCGCGCACGCCCCGGTAAACGCCGCGTCGGCCCCGGCTGGTTTCTGGTCAGCCCCTCGGTGGCGCTGCTGCTGTTGTGGATGATCGTGCCCCTGGGCATGACCCTGTATTTCTCGCTGATCCGCTACAACCTGCTGTACCCCGGCGAGAACGAATTCGTCGGCCTGGAGAACTTCAGCTTTTTCGTCACCGACCCGGGTTTCATGCCCGGCGCACTCAACACCCTGGTGCTGGTAGGCAGCGTGCTGGCCATCAGCGTGGTGCTGGGGGTGCTGATTGCCGCCTTGCTTGAGGCCGGCGAGTTCTGGGGCCGGGGCGTGGTACGGGTGCTGCTGATTTCGCCGTTTTTCATCATGCCCACGGTCAGCGCGCTGCTGTGGAAGAACCTGATATTGCACCCGGTGTCGGGCATTCTCGCCGCGCTGTGGCGGCTGTTCGGCGCACAGCCCATGGACTGGCTGGCGCACCACCCGCTGCTGTCGATCATCCTGATCGTGTCGTGGCAGTGGCTGCCGTTCGCCATTCTGATTCTGATGACCGCCATGCAGTCGCTGGACCAGGAACAAAAAGAAGCCGCGCGGCTGGATGGTGCCGGGCCCCTGGCGATCTTCTGGCACCTGACGTTGCCGCACCTGGCCAGGCCGATTGCCGTGGTGGTGATGATCGAGACCATCTTCTTGCTGTCGGTGTTCGCCGAGATTTTCACCACCACCAGCGGCGGCCCGGGCTTTGAGTCCACCAACCTGGCCTACCTGATCTACAACCAGGCGCTGCTGCAGTTCGACGTGGGCATGGCCTCGGCGGGCGGGCTGATTGCCGTGCTGATCGCCAACATTGCCGCCATCGTGCTGGTGCGCATGATCGGCAAGAACCTGACCGAACGCAGCTGAGGAGCCCGCCATGCCGACACTCAAGCAAACCCGCCGGCTGCACAACACGCTGTTGGGCCTGTTGTGCTGGGGCATCGCCCTGGTGATGTTCTTCCCGATCCTGTGGATGCTGCTGACCAGCTTCAAGACCGAGCTGGACGCCTTTGCCACGCCGCCGCAGTTCATCTTTGTGCCGACCCTGGAAAACTACCTGCACATCAACGAGCGCAGCGATTACTTCGCCTATGCCTGGAACTCGGTGTTCATCTCGTTCTCGGCGACACTGCTGTGCCTGCTGATCGCGGTGCCGGCGGCGTACTCCATGGCGTTTTTCGAAAGCCGCCACACCAAGCGCACGCTGCTGTGGATGCTGTCGACCAAGATGCTGCCGCCGGTGGGGGTGTTGATGCCGATCTACCTGCTGGCCAAGCAGTTCGGCCTGCTGGATTCGCGCCTGGCGCTGATCATCGTGTACACCCTGGTGAACCTGCCGATCGTGGTGTGGATGGTGTACACCTACTTCAAGGATATCCCGGTGGACATCCTCGAAGCTGCACGCCTGGACGGGGCCGGCACCTGGCAGGAAATCGTGCGGGTGCTGCTGCCGATTGCCCGCGGCGGGCTGGCCTCGACCCTGTTGCTGTCGTTGATCCTGTGCTGGAACGAGGCGTTCTGGTCGCTGAACCTGACGTCGTCTGCCGCCGCGCCGCTGACGGCGCTGGTGGCCTCCTATTCAAGCCCCGAGGGGCTGTTCTGGGCCAAGCTCTCGGCCGTGTCGACCCTGGCCTGCGCGCCGATACTGATTTTTGGCTGGGTCAGCCAGAAGCAGTTGGTGCGCGGGCTTTCGTTCGGGGCGGTGAAATGAACGGGGGGTGGATGGCACTGGCTGCGCCAGTGATCGCCGGCAAGCCGGCTCCTACAGGGGGCCCGCCCCTGGCTTATCAGCTGTGGGAGCGGGCTTGCCCCGCGATCACCGGCAAAGCCGGTGCCATCCACCGCATCGCCGAACAACCCCGCTCCCACGCCAATTGCGTTTTCGCTTCTGATAAGGACACCCAACATGGCTGACCTGAAAATCCGCAACCTGCACAAAGGCTTCGATGGCCACGCCATCATCAAAGGCATCGACCTGGACGTGCGCGACCGCGAGTTCGTGGTGTTCGTCGGCCCCTCGGGCTGCGGCAAGTCCACCCTTTTGCGGCTGATCGCCGGGCTTGAAGAGGTGAGCAGCGGCCAGATCACCCTGGACGGCGCCGACATCACCGACACCGCCCCGGCCAAGCGCGACCTGGCCATGGTGTTCCAGACCTACGCCCTGTACCCGCACATGACCGTGCGCAAGAACCTGTCGTTTGCCCTGGACCTGGCCGGCGTGGCCAAGCAGGAGGTGGCCAGCAAGGTGGACAACGCCGCGCGCATTCTTGAGCTGCAACCGCTGCTGGAACGCAAGCCGCGCCAGTTGTCCGGTGGCCAGCGCCAGCGGGTGGCGATTGGCCGGGCAATCGTGCGCAACCCGAAAATCTTCCTGTTCGACGAGCCGCTGTCCAACCTCGACGCCGCCCTGCGCGTGCAGATGCGCCTGGAGCTGGCGCGCCTGCACCAGGAGCTGGCCGCGACCATGATCTACGTGACCCACGACCAGGTCGAGGCGATGACCCTGGCCGACAAGGTGGTGGTGCTCAACGGCGGGCGCATCGAGCAGGTGGGCTCGCCGCTGGAGCTTTACCACCACCCGGCCAACCTGTTTGTGGCGGGTTTTCTCGGCACACCAAAAATGGCCCTGCTGCGCGGGCACCTGAGCCGCAACCAGGGCAGCCAGTGCGAGGTGGCCCTGGAGTGCGGCGCGCGCATCGCCTTGCCGCTGTGCGCAGGCGAGCTGGCCACCGGCAGCCAGGTGACCCTGGGCATCCGCCCGGAACACCTGGAGATCGGCCAGGGCCCGCTGCAGGTGACTGCCGACGTGAGCGAACGGCTGGGCAGCGACACCTACTGCCACGTGCGCGCCGCAAGCGGCGAGATGCTCACCGTACGGGTGCGCGGCGACTTCGCCCCGGGCTTTGGCGAAAGCCTGCAATTGGGCTTCGCCCCCCTGCACTGCCACCTGTTCGACAGCAATGGCCAGGCCCTCGACAAACGACTGCAGCACGTAGCCTAAGGACCCCAGGATGAAACTGAACCCGCACAACCTCGGGCAACTGCCGGCCGGCATCGCCCGCCCCACCTACGACCCGGCGCAACTGCGCCAGGGCATCGTGCACATTGGCGTCGGTGGTTTTCACCGCGCCCACCAGGCCGCCTACACCGACGCCCTGATGAACCGCAGCGAAGGCCTGGACTGGGCCATCTGCGGCGCCGGCTTGCGCAGCGAGGACCGCGCCATGCACGATGCCCTGGCCGGGCAAGGCTACCTGTACACCCTGTACGAGCTGGGCGACGGGCCCGGCACCGAAGTGCGGGTGATCGGCGCGCTCAACGGCATGCTGCTGGCCGAAGACGGCGCCGAGGCCCTGCTGCAGAAACTGGCCGAGCCCGGCATCCGCATCGTCTCGCTGACCATCACCGAGGGCGGCTACTGCATCGACGACGGCAGCGGCGAGTTTCGCGCCGACCTGCCGCTGATCCAGCACGACCTGGCCAACCCGCAGGCCCCGCGCAGCGTGTTCGGCTATTTGTGCGAAGCCCTGCGCCGACGCCGCGAGGCCGGCAGCGGGCCGTTCACGGTGATGTCCTGCGATAACCTGCCGCACAACGGCGCGGTGGCGCGCAAGGCGCTGCTGGCCTTCGCCCGGCTGCTGGACCCGGAGCTTGCCCGCTGGGTCGACAGCAACGTCAGCTTCCCCAACGCCATGGTCGACCGCATCACCCCGATGACCAGCGCGGCGCACCGCCAGCAACTGCTGGAACGCCACGGCATCGACGATGCCTGGCCGGTGGTGTGCGAGCCGTTTTTGCAGTGGGTGGTGGAAGACAAGTTCGTCGCCGGGCGCCCGGCCTGGGAGAAGGTCGGCGTGCAGTTTACCGACGACGTCACCCCCTACGAGGCGATGAAGATCAAGCTGCTTAACGGCAGCCACCTGGCGCTGACCTACCTGGGCTTTTTGCAGGGCTACCGCTTCGTCCACGAAACCCTGGCCGACCCGCTGCTGCACCGCTACATGCGCGCGTTCATGGACCTGGACGTCACCCCGCAACTGGCCCCGGTGCCGGGTATCGACCTGGCCCGCTACAAAGACAGCCTGACCGAGCGCTTTGCCAACCGCGCCATCGCCGACCAGCTGGAGCGGGTGTGCTCGGACGGCTCGTCGAAATTCCCCAAGTTCATCGTGCCCACCGCCAACCGCCTGATCGCAGGCGGCCAGCCGCTGGAGCGGGTGGCGCTGGTGGTGGCGGCCTGGGCCTTGTACCTGCGCGGCGTGGATGAAAACGGCAGCAAGTACGCCATCCCCGACCCACGCGCCGCCGACTGCCAGGCGCGGGTGGTGCAGCGCGATGGCCTGGCCGCCCGGGTGCTGGGCGACGAGGCGATTTTCGGCACGCTGATCCCGGCGAGCCGGGCCTTTGTCAGCGCCTTCGAGCAGCAGTACGACAGCCTGCGCGAACACGGCGTGAGCGAAACCCTGCGCCGCGTGCTCGGCGACTGACCCGGAGCCCGCTGCAATGGACGGACTGTTTGTTGGTATCGACTGCGGCACCCAGGGCACCAAGGCCCTGGTGCTGGACGCCGGTAGCGGCCAGGTGCTGGGCCTGGGCAGCGCCGCCCACGCGCCGCCGCAAGGGCGCGATGGCCGGCGTGAGCAAGACCCGGCGGATTGGCTGGCGGCGTTGCAGGTGGCGGTGGCCGAGGCACTGCGCTCGGCTGGCGTCGATGGCCAGGCGATCCGCGGGCTGGCGGTGTCCGGCCAGCAGCACGGGCTGGTGCTGCTCGACGCCCAGGGCCAGGTGCTGCGCCCGGCCAAGCTGTGGTGCGACACCGAGACCGTGGCCGAAAACAACGAGCTGCTCGCCGCCCTCGGCGGTGTACAAGGCTCGCTGGAGCGCCTGGGGCTGGTGATCGCGCCGGGCTATACCCTGTCGAAGCTGCTGTGGACCCAGCGCCAGCACCCTGAGCTGTTCGCTCGCCTAGCGCACATTCTGCTGCCCCACGACTACCTCAATTACTGGCTCACCGGCCGCGCCTGCAGCGAGCCCGGCGATGCCTCCGGCACCGGCTACTACGACGTGCGCCGGCGCACCTGGGCGGCCGATGTGCTGCAGCTTATCGAGCCGGGCGAACGCCTGGTTGCGGCGCTGCCCGAGCTGGTCGAGCCCGGCGCGTGCATCGGCAGCTTGCGCCAGGGGGCTGCCGCCGCACTGGGCTTGAACCCGCAGGCGTGGGTGGCCAGTGGTGGCGGCGACAACATGCTCGGCGCCATCGGCACCGGCAATATCGCCCCCGGCATGATCACCCTGAGCCTGGGTACCTCCGGCACTTTGGCCGCCTTTGCCGAGCAACCCCAGGTGAGCGCCCAGGGCGAAGTGGCGACCTTTTGCGCCTCCAGCGGTGGCTGGCTGCCGCTGATCTGCACCATGAACCTCACCAGCGCCTGCGCCCTGGTGCGCGACCTGCTGGAGCTGGACCTGGAGCGCTTCACCGCCCTCGCCGCCCAGGCGCCGATCGGCGCCGACGGCTTGCTGATGCTGCCGTTCTTCGACGGTGAGCGGGTGCCGGCGCTGCCCGCGGCCAGCGCCAGCCTGCACGGCATGACCAGCGCCAACCTGACCCGCGCCAACCTGTGCCGGGCGGTGTTGGAAGGCACCTGCTTCAGCCTGCGCTACGGCCTCGACCTGCTGCGCGCCAGCGGGCTGCAAGGCAACGAGATACGCCTGGTCGGCGGCGCGGCGAAAAGCCCGTTGTGGCGCCAGGTGCTGGCCGATTTGCTCGGTGTGCCGCTGGTGTGCCCACGCCAGACCGAGGCCGCGGCACTGGGGGCGGCGATACAGGCGGCGTGGAGCCTTGGCCGCCAATTCGGCCGGGGCGACAGCCTTGATGTGCTGTGCCAGCGCTGCGTGGCGCTGGACGAAAGCACCCGCACCCTGCCCCACCCCGCGCGCCAGGCCGCCTACGCGCTTGCCTACCAGCGCTATCGTGACCACTTGCCTGCGCACTGAGCGCCGGGCGCAACTTTTAGAGAGGGGAACAGCATGTACCTGGTGTGTGGCGAGGCCCTGTTCGATGTGTTCAGCCAGGCCACCAGCAGCCGCAGCGGCGAGCTGGGGTTTACCGCGATTGCCGGCGGCTCGCCGTTCAACGTGGCGGTGGGCTTGCGCCGGCTGGGGGTGGAGGCGGCGTTGTTCGGCGGGCTGTCCAGTGACTACCTCGGCGCCCGGCTGCGGCGGGTGCTGGAGGAGGAACAGGTGGACTGCCGCCATGTGGTGACCAGCGATGCGCCGACCACGCTGGCCATGGTCGGGCTGGATGCGAGTGGCTCGGCGCAGTACCAGTTTCGCGGCGAAGGCTGTGCCGACCGGCAGGTGCGGTTGGAGCATCTGCCAGTGCTGGGCGACAGCGTGCGCGGGTTGCATGTCGGCTCCTACACCTTGGTGGTCACGCCTGTGGCCGAAACCTTGCTGGCGTTGGTGCAGCGCGAGCGGGAGCGGCGGCTGATCAGCCTGGACCCGAACGTGCGCCTGAACCCGCAGCCGGATGTGGCGCTGTGGCGCCGGCAGGTGGAGGCGTTTGCCGGGCATGCGCACCTGATCAAGGCCAGCGAGGAAGACCTGGCGCTGCTGTACCCAGGGCGCGATGCCGGGGATGTGGCGCGGGGCTGGTTGAACGAGCGGTGCCGGTTGGTGTTCGTCACCCATGGGGCGGAGGGGGCCAGCGTGCATTGTGCGCATGGCTCGTGGCAACGACCGGCGGATGCGTCGTTGCCGGTGCGCGATACGGTCGGCGCGGGGGATACCTTCCAGGCCGCCGTGCTGGCTTGCCTGGCGCGCCTCGGGGCAGACAGCCCGGCAGGGGTGGCCGGGTTGGGGCGGGGTAGCATCGATGCGATGCTGAGCTATGCGATTCGCGCCGCTGCGGTGACCTGCTCGCGGGTGGGGCCGGATTTGCCGTTTGAGCGGGAGTTGCAGGCTATGGGCCCCTTGTAGGAGCGGCCTTGTGTCGCGAAAGAGCTGCGAAGCGGCCCCAGGATTTCGGCATCATGCAGAATTGCCGGGGCTGCTGCGCAGCCCATTCGCGACACAAGGCCGCTCCTACAGGTGATGCGTACTCCCGGCATTACGCGGCCGCTGTAGGAGCCGGCTTGCCGGCGATGGCGCCATAGGCTCTAACACGGCACTTCATGCAAACCACCCATACCCAAACACCCCCAAAACCCCGGATACTCCCCCCGCCTGCCACCACCCGGACACCCCGGCAATGACCCTCTTCTACCTCAAGCTGTGCATCACCCCGCTGCTGATGTGGGCCGTGTCCCTGGCCTCGCGCCGCTGGGGCGGCCTGCTCGGCGGCTTGTTGTCCGGCCTGCCGATCACCTCGGCGCTGGTGATGACCTTCCTGTGCCTGGAACAAGGCACCGCCTTTGCCCTGCACGCCGTACCCGGCGCCCTCGGCGGCCTGGCTGCGGTGCAGGCCACCTATGCCTTCTACCTGTTCAGCACCCGCCGGCTGGGCATCGCCCTGGCCGCCCCGCTGGCGCTGCTGTTTTACGCCGCTGCCGCCTACACCTTCACCCACTGGGGCACCCTGGCGCTGTCGATCGGCGTCGCCCTGCTGCTGATCGCCGTGCTGATTCGCGCCACCGGCCGCGAACCCAAGCCCGACACCCTGGCCCGCCCGCGCCAGCGTATCTGGGAGATCCCCCTGCGCATGGCATCTGCCACCGCGCTGCTGATGGTCATCACCAGCCTGGCCAGCTGGCTGGGCCCGGCCGCCAGCGGCATGCTCGCGCCGATCCCGGTGATCGCCTGGCCGCTGGTGGTGTTCGCCCACGTGCAGGGCGGGCGCGCCGGCATGGCCGCCATGGTGCGCGGCAATGCCATCGGCGCGGTGGGGGTGATTGCGTTCTACCTGGTGGTGGCCGGGCTGCTGGAGCGCCTGGGCATAGCCGCCACCTTTACCCTGGCCGTGGTGCTGGCGGTGGTGATTACCGTGGCGGTGGCCGCCGCGCTGCGCAAACGCTGAGCGCGGGCCGCCCACTGAACATGTGATGAAAAGGAGTTCGACACACGCCATGCATGCACTTAAAGCAAAGCTGATTGACCGTTACCAGCAAGCGTCCATCCCCCAGCGCTTCTATGGCGCAGCCCTTGCCGTCTACCTGGTTGGCTTCGTGCTGTTCTGGAAGCAGGGTTTTACTGCCCTGAACAACGTGAGCACCCTGGCCTGCGCGTTGATCGTCTGCGGCTTCGTCAGCTGGTGCTACCCGTTTTTGCGCTGGCTGCATGGGGCCTGGGAGAAACCGCTGGCCAAGACGCCCATCGTCATCCTGCACCTGCTGGTGCTGCTGATCGCCACCGCCTGCGCGCGGCATGCCGTCAGCGAAAGCCTGGGGCTGCCGCCGCAGAGCTTCGACCTGAGCGTCGCCTTGCTGGCCTTGCTGTTCTACATACCGGCCTGGCTGGGGGTGCTGGCGGCGGTGATCCTGCCCTTCGCGTTTGTGGGTTGGGTTGTCGCCTTGCTTGGCCTGGGCCTGGATTTTATCTGGCATCAACTCACCGGCCCGTTCAACGGGTTCGGCTACAAACCTGTGCTGAAAGATCGCCTCGGCCCGGTGCTGTTCCATTGCACCGGCGCACTGATGGGCGCGGTGTTGCTCACCGCCAGCTTCGGCTATTTCACAGAGAACTTCAGCCCGACGTTCAAGGCCGTGACCCAGGTGATCGCCCTGCGCAGCGATTTCCACCAGGCCCCGCACTACCCCGGCGTGCAGCCCGGCGAGTGGGTACACCCGCTGGAGAACGGCTACATCGCCTTTGCCCGCCAGCGCGACGACCACAGCACCGAGTTTGGCGTGCGGGTACAGACGACCGATGCCCCCGAGGCGGTGGTGCAGACCTTTGCCTCGACAAAGTCGACGATCAGCGCCCTGTTCGCCGGCCTGCACGACACACTGCAACAATGGCTGGCGCAACCACCACCCGCCAATTGATGCCTTAACGCCACTACGGCATGATGCGCGCCACACCCACAGCCCAGGACAGCACCGTGCGCGCCACCCCCTTCCCGACCTTTCGCGATACCCCGGCCCGTCCGTCGTTCCTGACGAGCCTGGCCCTGCTGCTGCTGGCCGTGGCCGTATGCGTTGCCGGCGGCATGGCCGCCGGCTACCAGGGCGGCGCGCTGCCCCGGCCCGGCGAGGTGAGCTGGGCGATGATCCAGGCTGGCATGCCCTACTCCGCCTGCGGGCTGCTGGTGCTGTTTGCCTGGCAGCATGTGCGCGGCGGCATCTTCAAGGCGTTCGTCGGCGAGCGCGTGCTCGGCCCGCTGGCCAACGGCCTGCTGCGCCTGGCGCTGACCCTGGGCATCGGTTATGCGGTGATGCGCGACCAGGGCATGGCGCCAGAGCCGTACCTGGCCCAGCTGTTCGACGGGCTGGCCCCCGGGCAGGTGCAACGCCTGGTGCTGCAGCTGGTGCTGTTCACCGCCATTAGCGAAGAACTGCTGCTGCGCCATTACGTCATGGGCGTGCTGGGGTGGCAGGACGGCGGCTGGTGGAAGTGGGCCGCGATCGGTGCCAGCGCGGCGGTGTACATGAGCTTGCCGCTGCCTTACGAGAGTGCTTGGGTGCTGGTGTTGTTGATGGCGATTGGCGTGATTATCGGGATTGCGCGGGTGAACAGCCGCGGGATGCTGGTGCCGATTGTGTTGCATGGCGCTGCGATGGGTGGGGTGTTGGCGGTGGGGCATTGGCAGTTGGCGATTTAACGCTTGCGGGCGATCACCCAGCCATTCGGGCTGCGCTGTCGCGCCGAGAACCGGTTTTACAGGCGCGCCACGGCTTCTGTGGGAAGCGGCCTTGTGTCGCGATGGGCTGCGCAGCAGCCCCGGCAATTTTGCATGATGTCGAGATCCTGAGGCCGCTTCGCGCCCTATCGCGACACAAGGCCGCTTCCCACAAGGGGCGTGGCGCATCTGCGAGAGTAGTGCTCTGCGCGACAGCGCATCCCGGAAGGGCTGGGTAATCTCCTACAGTCATCGCGCATCCCTCAGGCAAACCCCGGTACCCCTCTACAGCACAAGCCGCTACCATGCCGCGCTTTGTTTGATGTCTACCAAGGATTGGTATGCTTGCAACCGCTCGACTCGGTGACACCCATGTGTGTCCCATCCCCGGCCACGGCGCCTCGCCGATTGTTTCGGCCTCCCCCGATACCCAGATCAATGCCCTTGGCGCTGCGCGCGTGGGGGATGTGTGCGGCTGTGGCGCAGTGATCACCACCGGCTTCCCCAGCGTGCTGGTGAACCACCGGCCCCTCGCCCACCTGGGCAGCCCCACCAGCCATGGCGGCACCATCGTTTCTGGTAGTACCGATACCTTTGGCGGGGTGCAGGTTGGTACTGCAGCCAGCCAGGCGATCGTCGATTTTGCCAAGCTCGGCACCATCAGCCCGGAGGGGGTGGTGGATGAGCAACTGATGACGCAGTTGTTGGCCGACCCGCAGTTGGAGCAGCGGGCGTTGCTTTCTGGGGCGCTGGTGCGGCCTGGGGCGTTGGCGGACAGTGCGGCGGCGAAAGCGCCGGTGGGGCCGCAAACGCCGGAGTTGATTGCCGTGGCGGGGAGTCAGCATGACAGTGGCAAGGCCAACAAGATGATGTTTGTTGCGCAGGCAGTGAGGGAACTCAAAACCTTCAAGGCCGAGCGGCCTGGGGCGACCCGCACACTGGTGGTGTTCACACCGGGCTATAACGCCAACATGCTGAACGCCGCTCAAGCCTCTGCGATCTTGTACGAAGCGGAACTGATCAAGGTCTCGAATGTTCAAGAACTGGTCACGTACCTGAATACGGGAAAAGATCGCAGCACATCGCCCATTGGGCACTTGTCGATGTTCAGCCATGGTGTGCCGCAACGTATCGCGTTTGGATATGAATTGCCGGAGGACCAGCAGTTGTCGTTGGGCGTGGATGTATACCGGAGCATTTCACCCGCCGCGTTCAGCAAGTCGGCGCGTGTTGACAGCTATGCCTGCAGGACCGGAATGGGGAACCTGCCTGACCTGCTGATTGAAGAGGCCGTGCAGTTTTCGCCTGAAACGGATGAAAGCCTGGCGCAGTTGCTTGCCAACCATTTGCGGCTGAAGGTGCGCGCGTACGTCAGGCGATCGGATTACAAAGACACCTGGGGCTCGTATGTGGACCGCCAGCGTGGGGCATTGTGTGGGTCGACTGTTCGACAACCGCCGCCGGAGTCTTGGTGTAAAGCCTGGGATGAAGCAGTATCGGAACGACTTGATTACGCAGAACGCCTCAGATTTACCTATCAAGTATCTGGCGCCTCGAATCCAGTGCGGTCGGGAACCACTCCTTACGGATTACCAGGTGGACACATTGAATTCTCGCCACAGTAAGGCTTCCAAGATCAAGTTGATTGCCGTCACGGCCACCGTGCTCCTTATTGGGGTGTGGTGGTTGAGCCACCCACCAACCACCTTCAAAACAGACCTCGGCAATGGCGTAGTCATCTATGCGGATGATTACGTCAAGACGGGCAAATGGGTCTACGACTGCGGCTACACACGGCTAGTCAGCCGTGAACCATTGCCTGTACCCATGAAAGAACTGGCTGCTGCGGGCAAAATATCCTGGGTCATCAATACCTTCCCGATCGATAAAGCAGAGAAAGCAGAGGCACTGAAAGTGATCGAAGCTCTCGACGCAAAAGATTACCAAGGGCTGGTTTACGTCTATTCAGGGCTTGATGAAGAAAGCGAAATCAGGCACCACAAATTCCGCCTGCTGAAAGAGCATGCCGGACGAACCTGGGTAGCGGAAATCACTCAGGTCGTTGGGCGCAAAGGGGATCGCCAGTTCTATGCGGCTGCCGCACCCTACGATGAGGCCACTTATGTCGATTACAACAAAGCTCTGAATGCCGCAGCAGTAAGCTGCCCACAGCCTCAATGACCTCGGCGCCCCCTCAATGTAAGTACCATAGTACCGACCAGAGGGGGTGGCGCAGCGGTCTACGGGCCCGCCCGACCAACCTGCCCAATCACCGCCGAGGTATCCGGTCCTGCTCAGCCACAGTGCCATTGAGCCGCCTGAGCATGGCCATCAAGCCCCCATGCAGCCCCGTGCGCGTGGGCTTGCGCCCGGCCAGTTGCTGCTGGATCAGGTAACCCGGCCCGTTGTAGACCTCTTCGAAGGTGCCATCCCGGTTCATGCGGATGCCGAGGTAATAGTCCGGCACGTGGTGCACGGGGAACGTCAGGGTGGTGCCGAAGGTGGTCTTGATCTGCACATTGCGCCCGGCTTCGCAGACCGCATCGTGGTGCTTGGTCAGGCCTTCGTTGAGGGTCAGCCGGTAGGCAAGGCTGGCCACCACCTCACCGATATCGCCGACCAGCCTGCCGTCTAGGGTGAACGGCTTGCCCGGGTAGGCCGCCTGCAGTTGCCCGACGGCCGCGAACAGGTCGTGCAGGGCGTTCTTGATCTTCAGTTCGATGGTCGCATCCATGGCGGGCCTATTGCGTAAAAGGGCTGGGACAGGCGCTGGCGGTGCTGCGCACGGCGTTGCCAGGGGAAAGATGGGGATTACCGGGGGAATACTCCTACATACCAGCGAAACGCAAAAGCGCTTTGGGCCAATGAGCCAGCATCAATCGCTGCACGGGCGCCCTCCCCCAATAACAAAGCCGCCCAGGCGACAGCGCCCGGGCGGCTTGTTCAACCGCTATTCCCCCGGCATGCGCACCGTCAACCCATGGTTCACATCCTGGGCCAACGCCTTGGCCATGCCGCTGAGGTAGTGCATCGCCGTCAGCAAGGTCGGCAGCTGGTCAGTCTCCATCATCGCCATGTCGGTGAGTTTGTGCACCGCACACATCACCACGGTCGCCTGTTCCACTGCGTGGTCCAGCGAATGCCCGGCGACCACGCGGAACAACGGCTCTTCCATGCCGATATCGCCACCCTCGCCAAAATGGCCGATGCCGCAGGTGGTGAGTTGCCGGCTGCGCGGGGTTTGCAATTCCTTATCCATATACGTCTCCTGCGGCCCCGCGAACGGCGCGGGGCCTGATCGATGAACATCCAGGGCGAACTCAGGTTCGCCAGGTCAATGCCGGGACTGCACGCGGCTCAGCGCCAACTCCACCAAGGTGCGGGCGTTGTCGATTTCGTGCATGGCAGCGAGGGTCAGGACCTGGGCCGGGGGTTTGGTGTGGAGCAGGACGGTCTGCTGGCTGACGGTCAGGGCGCAGACCAGGTATTCGGAGATCTGGACCAGGAGGTCTTCGAGGGTGTGGGCGGCGTAGGGGTTTGGGTGGGGTGGGTCGGGGACGATCTTTAGCATGGTCACACTCCTTCATCGGATTGGAACCGCCAAGAGCCTGCTGTCAAACAGAATGGTGGCAGCGGTACGTGGGTTGACAGACCGAGGATGAAGGAACCCGGCGCACACTAGGTGCCCCACGTACAGCCGCCATAAGCGCGCACGTGCAATCCTTTCATCAGCAACGGCCTGTCAAAGCCGTGTCGCTTGATTAGCGACTTGGCGAGACTAGTGCGCGACTGAAAGGACCGCAATGGCCTGAAACGCTGAAAAGTATGCTTCGGAAATGAACTACATGAAAGGAAGAAAATCCTCTCACCTACGTATTTAATCGGATAAATTTCGGGCTATTCGGATCATTTTCTTACGATTTCCTTGGAAATTTTCGTTTCGGCAATTCGCAACACTCAGAGCACGTAGGAGCTTTCCTTCAATTTTGTAGGAATTCACGCTATGGTCACTAGCTACGAGCCACTACCGAAGGCGTGACATGCAGTATTTCTGGGTGAATCTGGGGACGACCCATAAGGAAGCGAGAAATGGCGAGTTTCTTTGGGCTCCGCTCAGCCCAAAATCGTCAAAGGGAGCAGCAACCAGAACCCACTGGGAAAACGTAGGCAGAGTCAAATCAGGTGATCTGATTTTTTGCTACAACGATAATTTTTTACGTGCCATTGCGACCGCGAAGAATGACGCATATGAAGCGAGTCGTCCCGCAACTCGATCATTCAGCGAATGGAAAAACGTTGGTTATAGAGTCGACGTTGAAATTACAGAACTGAAGCGACGGGTGCACAGCAGAGATATCGCCTCCGACTATCAAGCCCGTTTTGACGAGAATACAACCCCTTCGCTCTTCAACGTCAAAGGCGGCGTCAACCAAATTTACATGGCACAAGTCCCCTCAGATGCTGCTGTCTACTTACTGGAGCAAGCGGAAGTCATCTCAGACTACGAAGACCTCCTCATAGACGCAGGCGCCTCTGAAAGAGCCCCATCAGCCACGACCCGCGAGGCCTTAATCAAAGCCCGGGTTGGTCAAGGTGCATTCAGAACCTCTTTGCTTAAACGCTGGGGCAGTAAATGCGCACTCACTGGACTTTCAAATAAGAATCTTTTGATTGCATCACACATATACCCATGGGCAAGCTGTAACAATGACGCCAGGCTAGACCCGGACAATGGGCTACTACTGGCCGCTCACATTGATCGCTTATTTGAATACGGTCTAATAGCTTTCAACGGATTGGGCGAATTGTTAATCAGCCCAAAGCTGAGCACCACCGAACAAGAAATCCTTGGACTCCAGCGCTTCAAGGCCATAAAGGGCCTTAACCGCGGAAATCTGGCATATCTGAAAAAACACAGGACACGCCATAGTTTTGGGTAGCTAGACTCTGATTAGCCGCAGAACGAAAAGGGCTGCGGCTAAATAACAACGGCTTGATAGCATAAAAAAAATCGAATCATAAAAAAACCCAGCCATCTCACGACGACTGGGTTTTTTAGGGATTTTTGGTCGGGACGGAGTGATTCGAACACTCGACCCCTTGCACCCCATGCAAGTGCGCTACCGGGCTGCGCTACGCCCCGACATCATTCTCGATACCGCTGAGAACGTTGAAGAATTTAACCTAACCTTTTGAATAATGGAAGCTTTTTTTCAAAAATTTCCACTCGTCGGTTTCAGCTCACTTCTTCAACACCACCAGCACATCCTCCAACTCGACAATCATCTGCCGAATCAGCTGCTTGTACTGGCTGGATTCGTCCTTGACCTCATCACTGCTGAGCCGCAAGCGCGCCCCGCCGATGGTGAAGCCCTGGTCGTACAGCAAAGCGCGGATCTGGCGGATCATCAGCACGTCTTGGCGCTGGTAATACCGCCGGTTGCCGCGGCGCTTCACTGGGTTGAGCTGCGGGAATTCCTGCTCCCAGTAGCGCAGCACGTGCGGTTTTACCGCACAGAGCTCGCTGACTTCACCAATGGTGAAGTAGCGTTTGCCCGGGATGGGGGGCAGCTCGTCGTTATGGCTTGGTTCCAGCATAGGCCTCTACCCGGGCTTTCAGCTTCTGCCCTGGACGAAAGGTGACGACGCGGCGTGCGGTGATCGGGATCTCTTCCCCGGTTTTGGGGTTGCGGCCCGGCCGCTGGCGTTTGTCGCGAAGGTCAAAGTTGCCGAAACCGGACAACTTGACCTGCTCGTTGTCTTCAAGCGCGTGCCGAATTTCTTCGAAAAACAGCTCGACCAGCTCCTTGGCCTCTCGCTTGTTGAGCCCCAGCTCCTCGTACAGCCTTTCGGCCATCTCAGCTTTCGTCAGAGCACCCATACCGTTATTTCCTTAACGTGGTGTTCAACCTTTGTTCGAGCGAGGTGAGAATAGTTTGCAGGGTTTCATTCACCTCATCGTCGTTAAGAGTGCGCGATGGATGTTGCCAGGTCAAGCCGACGGCCAGGCTTTTTCTATCAGGATCAATACCTTTACCCTGGTAGACGTCAAACAGCCTGAGGTCTGTGAGCCATTCACCTGCATTGTCACGAATTACTTCAAGCACCGAACTTGCCGCTACATCACGGCCTGCGATCAACGCCAGGTCACGACGGGTTTCGGGGAACTTGGACAGTTCGCTGAACTTGGGCAGGCGGCCTTCCACTACATCGCCGAGCACCAGCTCGAAGACGAACACCGGGCGTTCCAGGCCGAGGGTCTTGGCAAGCTCCGGGTGGATGGCGCCCAGATAGCCGACTTCCTTGCCGTCGCGCTCGATGCGTGCGGTTTGGCCGGGGTGCAGGGCTGGGTGCTTGCCGGCGACGAAGCTGAAGTCGCTGAGGGCACCGGAGTAGCCCAGCAGGGCCTCTACGTCGGCTTTGACGTCGAAGAAGTCGATGCCGTCGCGGCCGTTGGCCCAGCCTTCTGGCTGGCGGCTGCCGGTGACGACGCCGGCGATCATCGGCTGCTGCTTCAGGTCACCGAGCTGGCCGACGAAGCGCAGGCCGCTTTCGAACAGGCGCACGCGGTCTTGCTGGCGGTTGAGGTTGTGCTGCAGGGCTTTGACCAGGCCTGGCCACAGCGAGGCGCGCATGGCGGCCATGTCGCTGGAGATGGGGTTGGCCAACAGCAGCGGATCGACGCCCGGGCTGAACAGCTCGAACAGTTTCGGGTCGATGAAGCTGTAGGTGATGGCCTCCTGGTAACCGCGGGCCACCAGCAGGCGGCGCAGGTTGGGCAGCTCGCCACGGGTTTCGGGGCGGGCTTGCGGGGCCAGGCGGGCCTGCGGGTAGCGAACCGGCAGGTTGTTATAGCCGTACAGGCGGGCCAGCTCTTCGATCAGGTCGACTTCCAGGCTGATGTCGAAGCGGTGGCTTGGCACGGTGACAGTCCACTGCCCTGCCCCGTTGGCGCTGGTTTTCAGCTCCAGGGCGTTGAGCAGTTGCTCGACCTGGGCGGATTCCATCTGCATACCGAGCATCTGGGTAATGCGCTCGTCACGCAGGGTGATCGGCGCAATGTTCGGCAGGTGCTGCTGACTTACGCTTTCGACGATCGGGCCGGCTTCGCCGCCGACGATTTCCAGCACCAGGGCGGTGGCGCGCTCCATGGCTTCACGGGCCAGTTGCGAGTCGACGCCGCGCTCGTAGCGGTGCGAGGCATCGGTGTGCAGGCCGTAGGAACGGGCCTTGCCGGCAACCGAAATCGGCTCGAAGAAGGCGCTTTCGAGGAACAGGTCGCGGGTTTTTGCGGTGTTGACGCCGCTGTGCTCGCCACCCATCACGCCGGCAATGGCCAGGGCGCGGGTGTGGTCGGCGATCACCAGGGTGTCGGCGCGCAGGGCGACTTCCTGGCCGTCCAGCAGGACGATCTTCTCGCCCTCTTCGGCCATGCGTACGCGGATGCCGCCGTTGATTTCTGCCAGGTCAAAGGCGTGCATCGGCTGGCCGAGTTCGAGCATCACGTAGTTGGTGATGTCGACGGCGGCATCGATGCTGCGCACGTCGCTGCGGCGCAGGCGCTCGACCATCCACAGCGGGGTCGGCTTGCTCAGGTCGACGTTGCGGATGACGCGGCCCAGGTAACGCGGGCAGGCAGCCGGGGCGCTGACTTCGACCGGGCGCACTTCGTCGTGGGCTGCTGGTACGGCTGGCACCACCGGGCGGGTGACCGGCACGTCGTACAGGGCGCTGACATCACGGGCAAGGCCAGCCAGGGACAGGCAGTCGCCGCGGTTGGGGGTCAGGCCGATCTCGATGCTGGCGTCGTCGAGGTTCAGGTACTGGCGAATGTCTTCACCCACCGGGGCGTCGGCGGCCAGCTCCAGCAGGCCGTCGTTCTCTTCGCTGATCTGCAGCTCGGCGGCCGAGCACAGCATGCCGAACGACTCGACGCCGCGCAGCTTGGCCTTCTTGATTTTGAAGTCGCCTGGCAGCTCGGCGCCGATCATGGCGAACGGGATCTTGATGCCGGGGCGTGCGTTGGGCGCGCCGCAGACCACCTGGAAGGTTTCTGCGCCGTTGCTGACCTGGCACACGCGCAGCTTGTCGGCGTCCGGGTGCTGTTCGGTGGAGAGGATTTCGCCCACCACGATGCCGCTGAACTGGCCGGCAGCGGGGGTAACGCTGTCGACTTCAAGGCCGGCCATGGACAGGCGGGCGACCAGTTCGTCACGCGAGACTTGCGGGTTTACCCAACCGCGCAGCCACTGTTCACTGAATTTCATGCTGTTCTCCTAGAAAGTGCGTCGATTGGGCCTAGCGGAATTGCGCCAGGAACCGCAGGTCGTTATCGAAGAACAGACGCAAATCGTTGACGCCATAGCGCAGCATGGCCAGGCGCTCGGCGCCCATGCCGAAGGCGAAGCCCTGGTACTCTTCGGGGTCGATGCCGGACATGCGCAGCACGTTCGGGTGGACCATGCCGCAGCCCATCACTTCCAGCCAGCCGGTTTGCTTGCACACGCGGCAGCCCTTGCCGGAACACATCACGCACTGGATATCGACTTCGGCGCTTGGCTCGGTGAAGGGGAAGAACGACGGGCGGAAGCGCACAGCCAGTTCTTTCTCGAAGAACACCCGCAGGAACTCTTCGATGGTGCCCTTGAGGTCGGCGAAGTTGATGCCGCGGTCGATCAGCAGGCCTTCGACCTGGTGGAACATCGGCGAGTGGGTGATATCCGAGTCGCAGCGGTACACGCGGCCTGGGCAGACAATGCGAATCGGCGGCTGGGTCGATTCCATGGTGCGTACCTGTACCGGCGAGGTATGGGTGCGCAGCAGCATGTTGGCATTGAAGTAGAAGGTGTCGTGCATCGCCCGGGCCGGGTGGTGGCCGGGGATGTTGAGCGCTTCGAAGTTGTGGTAGTCGTCTTCGACCTCAGGGCCTTCGGCGATGCCGTAGCCGATGTGGGTGAAGAACTGCTCGATGCGCTCGAGGGTACGGGTGATCGGGTGCAGCCCGCCGGTGGTCTGGCCACGGCCTGGCAGGGTCACATCGATGCATTCGGCGGCCAGGCGAGCGTTGAGTTCGGCCTCTTCGAAGGCAGCCTTGCGTGCGTTGAGCACGTCGGTGACGCGCTCTTTAGCGTCGTTGATCAGCGCACCGACCTTGGGGCGCTCGTCGGCTGGCAGGTTGCCCAGGGTCTTCATCACCTGGGTCAGCTCGCCTTTCTTGCCGAGAAATTGGACCCGGATCTGTTCCAGGGTAGTGATGTCTTCAGCGCGTTCCACGGCCTCGAGGGCTTGGGCAACCAGCGCGTCCAGGTTTTCCATGTACAGACTCCAGATACGAAATAGGGGAAGAGCTTTTGAAGGCTCTTCCCCTATCGATGACGTTTTACACCCGGCGGCCGAAACCGCCGAGTGATTGTCGTGGGTACTTAAGCCAGAACGGCTTTAGCTTTCTCGACAATCGCAGCAAACGCCGCTTTTTCGTTCACTGCCAGGTCAGCCAGAACCTTGCGGTCGATTTCGATCGACGCTTTTTTCAGGCCAGCAATCAGACGGCTGTAGGACAGGCCGTTGGTGCGGGCACCGGCGTTGATACGAGCGATCCACAGTGCGCGGAACTGACGCTTCTTCTGACGACGGTCACGGTAGGCATATTGACCAGCCTTGATGACAGCCTGCTTGGCAACGCGGAATACGCGCGAGCGTGCACCGTAGTAGCCTTTAGCCAGTTTCAGAATTTTCTTGTGACGCTTACGAGCGATGACGCCACGCTTAACACGAGCCATGAGTAACTTCCTCTATCTAAACCAGAATTAACGTACGCGCAGCATGCGCTCGACTTTTGCCACGTCAGACGGGTGCAGCAGGCTGGCACCGCGCAGTTGACGCTTACGCTTGGTCGACATTTTGGTCAGGATGTGGCTCTTGAAAGCGTGCTTGTGCTTGAAGCCGGAAGCGGTCTTCAGGAAGCGCTTCGCAGCACCGCTCTTGGTTTTCATTTTTGGCATGTTGGAACTCCGCATTCGATATAAATTACACAATAATCATCAGGCCTGCCGTGCCCGGGAGATTACTTCTTCTTTTTGGGGGCGATGACCATCATAAGCTGGCGTCCTTCCATCTTCGGATGCTGCTCAACGGTGCCGTATTCGGCGAGGTCAGCTTCGACCCGCTTCAACAGCTCCATGCCCAGCTCCTGGTGGGCCATCTCACGGCCGCGGAATCTCAGAGAGATCTTGGCCTTGTCCCCATCACTAAGGAAACGTACCAGGTTGCGTAGTTTTACCTGGTAATCTCCATCTTCCGTCCCTGGACGAAACTTGATTTCTTTGATCTGGATCTGCTTCTGGTTTTTCTTGGCTTCGTTGGCCTGCTTCTTCTTTTCGAAGAGGTGCTTGCCGTAGTCCATGACCTTGCAGACCGGCGGTACCGCGTCTGCAGAGATTTCCACCAGATCCAGCTTCGCTTCATCAGCGATACGCAGCGCTTCATCAATCGAGACGATGCCAACCTGCTCGCCGTCTGCGCCAATTAACCGAACCTCGCGGGCCGAGATATTCTCGTTGATCGGGGCCTTCGGTACAGCACGCTTATCGTTTCTCATTTCACGCTTAATAGTCATTACTCCGATTCTTGGCGACCACGCCGGGAAACCGCTTGTGTCAGGAGCTCAGCGAACTGGGCGACGGGCATGGAGCCCAGGTCTGCGCCTTCGCGAGTACGCACAGCGACGGTTTGCGTTTCGACTTCGCGGTCCCCTATAACCAGCAGGTATGGGACCTTGAGCAAAGTATGCTCGCGGATTTTAAAGCCGATCTTCTCATTTCTCAAGTCCGACTTGGCACGGAACCCGCTACCGTTCAGTGCTTTTTCCACCTCGAGGGCGAAATCGGCCTGTTTGTCGGTGATGTTCATGACCACGGCTTGGGTGGGTGCCAGCCAGGCCGGGAACACGCCAGCGTAGTGCTCGATGAGCATGCCGATGAAGCGTTCGAACGAACCGAGGATGGCGCGGTGCAGCATGACCGGGCGAACTCGGCTGTTATCTTCGGCGATATAGCTGGCATCCAGGCGTTCTGGCAGGTTCGGGTCGTACTGCAGGGTACCGCACTGCCAGTTACGGCCGAGGCAGTCGCGCAGGGTGAACTCGATTTTCGGGCCGTAGAACGCACCCTCGCCTGGCTGGTATTCCCACTCCAGGCCCGAGTCGTTCAGGGCGTCGGCCAGGGCGCCTTCGGCGCGGTCCCACAGCTCTTCGGAGCCCACGCGCTTGGCCGGGCGGGTCGAAAGCTTCATGGCGACGTCGGTGAAACCGAAGTCCTTGTACACGTCGAGGGTGAGCTTGATGAAGTCGGCGGCTTCTTTCTTCACCTGGTCTTCGGTGCAGAAGATGTGCGCGTCGTCCTGCACGAAGCCACGCACGCGCATGATGCCGTGCAGGGCGCCGGACGGCTCGTTGCGGTGGCAGGCACCGAACTCGGCCAGGCGCAGTGGCAGGTCGCGGTACGACTTCAGGCCCTGGTTGAACACCTGCACGTGGCACGGGCAGTTCATCGGTTTTACCGCGTAGTCGCGGCTTTCCGAGGCGGTGGTGAACATGTTCTCGGCGTAGTTGGTCCAGTGGCCGGAACGCTCCCACAGGATACGGTCGACCACTTGCGGGGTCTTGATTTCCTGGTAGCCGTTCTCGCGCTGCACTTTACGCATGTACTGCTCGAGCACCTGGTACACGGTCCAGCCGTTGGCGTGCCAGAACACCATGCCCGGGGCTTCTTCCTGCAGGTGGAAGAGGTCGAGTTGCTTGCCGATCTTGCGGTGGTCGCGTTTTTCGGCTTCTTCGATGCGCTGGATGTACGCCGCCAGCTGCTTCTTGTCGGCCCAGGCGGTGCCGTACACGCGTTGCAGCTGCTCGTTCTTGGCGTCGCCGCGCCAGTAGGCGCCGGACAGCTTGGTCAGCTTGAATGCCTTGAGGAAGCGGGTGTTCGGCACGTGCGGGCCACGGCACATATCGACGTATTCTTCGTGATAGTACAGGCCCATGGCCTGTTCATCGGGCATGTCCTCGACCAGGCGCAGCTTGTAGTCTTCGCCACGCTGGGTGAACACGTCGATGACTTCGGCGCGCGGGGTCATCTTCTTGACGACGTCGTAGTCGGTGTCGATCAGCTGCTGCATGCGCTTTTCGATGGCCGCGAGGTCGTCCGGGGTGAAGGGACGCTCGTAGGCAATGTCGTAATAGAAGCCTTCGTCGATCACCGGGCCGATGACCATGCGGGCGGTCGGGTACAGCTGCTTCACTGCGTGGCCGATCAGGTGGGCGCACGAGTGACGGATGATCTCCAGTCCCTCTGCATCTTTGGGGGTGATGATCTGCAGGGTGGCGTCGTGGTCGATCTTGTCGCAGGCGTCGACGAGCTTGCCGTCGACCTTGCCGGCCAGGGTGGCCTTGGCCAGGCCCGCGCCAATCGAGGCGGCGACTTCGGCTACGGATACCGGCTGGTCGAACGTACGTTGACTGCCATCGGGAAGAGTAATAACGGGCATGGCGCCTCCTCTCCTAGTGGTGACCCCTACCAAAGGTCACGTGGGTTGGGATGAGCCAGTACAAGATCCGGCCTGCCTTTCTTCGAAGAAAGCCTGCCTCACAGTGGCAGAGACCTTTCGGCCTGTCAGGGACGAACCAGAGTGACTGGAAGGTAAAAGTTGCAGGCTGAAAGTGCCCAGCTGCAAGCGGAGCATGCTAGCACGCGGGTTCCGTGCCAGGCAGAAATATTTGGAAATTACGCCTTGGCGGTGAACTTGTGCGGAAAATTTCCTATCAGACCTTCTGAAGCAACCTACTCTTGACGAGACCTTAACCCAAGGAGTGTCTGGTTATGCGACTTCAGTCCCTTCTGGCCGCGTGTGCCGTAAGCGCCCTGCTGCTGCCCCTGGCCGCCAACGCAGGCAATTTCCCGCCCGGCAAGGAAGCGGCCTACATGACCCAGTGCACGCAGGTGGCCGGTGGCCAGGGCGTGGACGCGGCGACGGCGAAAAAGCACTGCGATTGCGGCGCCCAGGCCATCAAGAAGAACTTTACCGATAAGGAGATCATGGACCTCGACAGCAAGGATGGCGTTGACGCCAAGCTGATGCAAAGGGCCCAGACGGTCGTGCAGGCCGCCTGCAAGCCGAAGTAAGCAGGGTTTTCCGGCCAAACCACGCATCATTTGCGCTGGATCAACATCCTGCGAAGGTAAAAGGCGCTACATGCGCAGAAATGGACTATGATGTCGCCCGTGCTCCTGTAGCCTCGGCAACATTGCACCTCGAAAAAAAATCATGTTTCTGGAGATTCACCTCATGTCCAATCGCCAAAACGGCACCGTCAAATGGTTCAATGATGAAAAAGGCTACGGCTTCATCACCCCAGCAGGCGGCGGCGACGACCTGTTCGTACACTTCAAGGCCATCGAATCCGACGGCTTCAAGAGCCTGAAAGAAGGCCAAGCTGTTACCTTCGTTGCCGAGCGCGGCCAGAAGGGCATGCAGGCTGCACAGGTTCGTCCGGAGTAATTCGGATACCGCAGTAAAAAAACCCGCCACTTGTGGCGGGTTTTTTATTGGCTGCCCGTCAGGGCCGCATCGCGGGGCAAGCCCGCTCCCACGCATTCACCGTGGGAGCGGGCTTGCCCCGCGATGTGTCAGCCGCAATTCACGCGACTGACCACGCCGTGGTCGTCTACGTTCAGGTTCAACCGCTCGGAGCGGTATTCCAGGGTGATCACGTCGGTCGGCTTGAGGATGCGGCCCAGCTGCGAGCCGCTGGCCTTGCGCGCCTGCTCCAGCAGCTCAGGGGTAGCCTGCTTGCCGATGGCGAAGTCGGCACCACTGGCTTCGCAGCGGCCGTCGTTGTTGGCAGGGGCCGCCGGGGCGGCATTGCCGGTGGACGTGCCATCGGTGCTGCAGCCTGCCAGGACGGTGGCCAGCAGCAGGGTCGCCAGGGAAGCGCGGGTACGGAACATGAATCCTCCAGAAAATCGACGTGGGAATTGCACATGCGACAATTCCGCTAACTGTTTGTTGCAAAAGGCGGGATTTTGCCTGAACCGGGCGCCAGACGCGAAACGCAATCGTGACCGGATTTTGCACCAAACCTCAGGTTACACCCAGGGCGGCGCTTATGCTTAAGTCGCAGGGCCGTTGACACAAAGCCGTGGTTTACTTCATCAAGTGGGGCGCGCAACGCCCCCTTCGGATGCCAGGACCCGGTATTCGACCCTTCACTCAAGGCCCCCGCGAGAGCCCTCCATGAGCAGCCACAGCATCGATGCCGATATCAAGGTCAAATGGGCCGAAGGCCAGAGCGCCTACAGCCCGGGCACGCCCGAGGAGCTATTGCTGATTGCCATCGACCTGCTGGTGCGCGACCGCGGCAGCGAGGCGGCGCGCAGCTTCATCGACCAGGTGTTCGAGCGCTTTGCACCGCACGAGGCTATGGCAATCGAGCCAGGCGGGCGCTAAGCAGGTCGAACAGGCCCTGGGCGTCTCCCTCCTCCACCCAGTGCACGTTGGCCGGCTGCTTGAGCACGCCGTACCAGTCGGCGATGGTCTGGCCGAAGGTCGGGCCTTCGCGGCTGTCGACGGCCAGGTGGATGTCACGGCCGCTGAACATCTCGGGCTTGAGCAGGTAGGCGATCACGCTGGCGTCATGCACCGGGCCACCGGGCGTGCCGTACAGCTTCATGTCGTACTGGATGTAGGCCTTGAGAATGTCCACCACCAGTTGGCTGGCGTGGTTGTTGACCGCGGCCAGTTGCTTGAGGCGCGCGTCACTGGTGAGCAGCTTGTGGGTGACGTCCAGCGGCAGGTAGGTGAGCTTGACGCCGCTGGCCAGCACCACTTCGGCGGCGTGGGGGTCGGCGTACAGGTTGAACTCGGCAGCCGGGGTGATATTACCGCCGTTGAAGTGGGCGCCGCCCATTACCACCACTTCCTTGATGCCCTTGACGATGTCCGGCTGCTGGGCCAGCGCCAGGGCCAGGTTGGTCTGCGGGCCGAGCATGGCGATGGTGATGCTGTGGGGTTCGGCTGCGCCCAGGGTGTCGACCAGGTATTGCACGGCATTACCCTTGGCCAATGGCGCCTTGGGTTCGTGCACGGGTACGCCGGTGAGGCCTTCTTCGCCGTGGACGTCGGCGGCGTAGATGGGGGTGCGCACCAGTGGGCGGCCGGCCCCGGCGTAGACGGGGATGTCTTCGCGGTGGCCCCACTCGCGGGCCAGGCGGGCGTTGCGCGAGGTCTTGTCCAGGCGCACGTTGCCGGCGACGGTGGTGATGGCGCGGATCTTGAGTTCTTCTGGGGAGGCCATGGCCAGCAGCAGCGCGACCACGTCGTCGGCGCCGGGGTCGGTGTCGATGATCAGGTCGCGCGGGGCGGCCATGAGGGTGGTGGCGGCCAGTGCGGACATGAGTACGGCTCCTTGTAGCAGGTGTTTGAACATCGGGCTCTCCTTTGCCTGTTGATTGATTCGACAGCCCTCCCCCTGTAGGAGCGGCCTTGTGTCGCGAAAGGGCTGCGTAGCAGCCCCGGCGATTTTGCGTGATGCGAAGATCCTGGGGCCGCTGCGCAGCCCTTTCGCGACACAAGGCCGCTCCTACAAGGGTGCGCGGCACCTGGAATAACTAGAAGGTAACCCCCGCCACCAGCGCGATATTGCTGTAGGGCTGGCACTCGCCGGTGCGCACCACGGCGCGGGCCTTGTGGCTGAGGGCCTTGAACGCGTCGTGGCTGAGTTGCTCGCGTACACCCAGCTCACCGGCGCCGTGCAGGCGCTCCACCTCTGCAAGGCCTGCCGGCGCTGCCTGGAACATTTCCTCGCCCAGCACATGGCGCTCTACCTGCATCTCGCTCAGCACCACCCGCAGCACGCTGGCAAAATCCGGAATGCCAGGGGTCAGCGCCAGGTCGATCAGCTCCACCCCGGGCGGCACCGGCAGGCCGGCGTCGCCGATCACCAGGATGTCACCATGGCCAAGCCCGGCGATGGTTCGTGACAGGGCTACGTTCAACAATGGGGTCTTTTTCATGGGGCCAGCTCCGCCAGGTAAGGGATCGACGGCTGGGCGCCGGCGCGAGTGACGGAAATCGCCGCCGCACGCTGCCCGAAAACGATTGCGTCGTTGATCGGAAAGCCATTGGCCAGGTGCGCGGCAAAACCGCCGACAAAGGTGTCACCGGCTGCGGTAGTGTCCAGCGACTGCACCGGCGTTGCCGGAAAGTGCCGGGCGCCCTGCCCGTCTACGTACAACGCGCCTTGGGGGCCGAGGGTGACGATCACCTTGCCCGCCCCCAGCGCGCGCAGGCGCTCGGCAGCGGCCTGGGCGCTGGCCTGGTCAGTCACCGGTAGGCCGGTCAGGGCTTCGGCCTCGCTTTCATTGGGGATCAGGTAGTCGATGTGGGGGTACCACTCGGCCGGCAGCGGGCCGGTAGCCGGGGCCGGGTTGAGGATCACCGTCTTGCCCAAGGCATGGCCCCGAGCCAAGGTCCAGGCCACGGTCTCGATGGGCACTTCGAGCTGGCAGATGATCACCTCGCTGCCCTGCAGCAACGCGTCGAAGCGCTGCACCGACTCGGGGGTAAGCAGGCCGTTGCCGCCGGGGATGATGACGATGGCGTTCTCGCTGGCGGCGTCCACCACGATCAGCGCCACGCCACTGGAAACGCCCGGGCACTCGCCCACCCCCTGGCAGTCGACGCCCTCCACTTCCAGCGCCTGGCGCAATTGCTGGCCGTAGGCGTCGTCACCGACATTGCCGACCATCGCCACACTGGCACCCAGGCGGGCCACGGCCACGGCCTGGTTGGCACCCTTGCCGCCGGGCACGGTGAAAAAGCTGTCGCCAGCGAGGGTTTCGCCGCCACGGGGCAAGCGCTGGGCGCGGGCCACCAGGTCCATATTGAGGCTGCCGACCACGACCACCTTGGCATCCATTGGGGTATTTCCTTAACGGTAATCGTTGAACAGGTCCGGGCGCGGCCCGGTGGATTCCCGCAGCACCAGGCGCGGGGCGACGATGCGCTGCTCGGCCTCGCCCTTGCGCGGCGCAGTGATGCGCGACAGCAGCAAGGCGGCGGCGTTTTCGCCGAGCTCGCGGATCGACTGGCCGACCGTGGTCAGCGCCGGGTACACGTAACGGCTGAGCTCGATGTCGTCGAAGCCGATCACCGACAGCTCGCCGGGCACGTTGATGTTGCGTTCGGCAGCGGCGCGCAGCACGCCGAAGCCGATCATGTCGTTGCCGGCGAAAATCGCCGTGGGCCGCTGGCCGTCCAGCAGGCGCGCCGCCGCGGCATGCCCGCCGGGGCTGGTGAAATCGCTGTGCAGCACGTGGCCGGCGGCGATGCTCACCCCGGCCTCGGCCATGGCCCGGCGGAACCCGGCCAGGCGCAGCTGGCTGACGCCGGTGTCGACCGGGCCGGCAATGGTGGCGATGTCGCGGTGGCCCAGCTCCAGCAGGTGGCGGGTCGCCAGGTACGCGCCGTGCTCGTGGTCGATGCGCACCAGGTCGGCTTCGACGCCGTCCAGGGCGCGGTCGACGATGACCATGGGGGTGCGCACGCAGCTCAGGCTGTCGAGCAGGTCGCGGTCCTCGCCCACCGAGGCCACCACCAGGCCGTCAATGCGTTTTTCCAGCAGCACGCGCAGGTAGCTGCGCTGCTTTTGCGGGTCGTCGTCAGAGTTGCACAGGATCACGCAGTAACCGTTGCGCTCGCAGGCATCCTCGATGCCGCGGGCCAGCTCGGCGAAGTACGGGTTGACGCTGTTGGGCACCAGCAGGCCGATGGTGGCGGTGCTGCGCGCCTTCAGCGAGCGGGCCACGGCGCTGGGCACGTAGTCCAGCTCGGCGATGGCGGCCTCGACTTTAAGGCGCACGTGCTCGCTGACCGGGCGGGTCTTGTTCAGTACATGGGACACGGTGGTGTAGGAAATACCCGCCAGTGCCGCGACATCTTTGATGGTTGCCATGGTTTCAGTTCCGCCGGTTCGCGCGCCGGCTGCGGTAAGTGTCGAGCACCACGGCGATGACGATCACCGCCCCGGTGATGATGCGTTTGGTAGGCTCAGAGGCGCCAATCTGCGCAAGGCCTGCGGCCAGCACCGAGATAATCAATACGCCGAAGAAGGTGCTGATGACCGAGCCGCGCCCGCCCATCAGGCTGGTGCCGCCGATCACCACGGCGGCGATCACCTGCAGCTCAAGGCCGGAGCCGGCATTGGGGTCGGCGGCCTCCAGGCGGGAAATCTGGAACAGCGCAGCCAGGCCTGCGAGCAGGCCCATCAGGGCAAACACCAGGATCTTGTACGGGCGCGGGTCGATGCCGGCCAGGCGCACGGCCTCTTCGTTGGTGCCGATGCCGATCAGGTAGCGGCCGAACACAGTGCGGGTCAGCACCAGCTGGGCCAGCACGATCACCGCCAGGGCGATGAGAAACGCCGGCGAAATGCCGAAGGCGACCGGGTTGGAGAACCAGGCGAAGGCATCGCCAATGTAGGCGGTGCGCGAGTCGGTGAACTGGTAGGCCAGGCCCCGGGCCATTTCCAGCACGCCCAGCGAGACGATGAACGAGGGGATGCGCCAGGCCACGGTGATGCTGCCGGTGATGCTCCCGGCCAGGGCGGCGATGGCCATGCCCAGCAGCGCTGCCGGCAGCACGCTCCAGCCCCAGCCGAGAATCGCCACGCTGACGGTGGAGGCGGCCAGGGCCAGCACCGAGCCCACCGACAGGTCGATGCCGCCGATGATCAGGATGAAGGTCATGCCCACCGCCAGCACCATCAGGTCGGGGATCTGGTTGGCCAGGGTGCTGAAGGTGGCGTACGAAAGGAAGTGGCTGCTCAGCAGGGAGAACAGCACGATCATCGCCAGCAAGGCGCCGGCCAGGCCCAGGTAGGTGCCCAGGCCCAGGTAAGTGCCGCTGCGGCGTGCGGGCGCGCTGCCCGGGGTGTCGAGGGGTGTGGTTTTCATGCGTCCATCCTGGGGGCTGCGTCGTGCAGCAGGGCATCACGTTTCTGGTAACCGGCGAAGGCGGCGGCGAGCAGCTGGTCTTGACTCCAATGGTCGCGCTCGAAGGTGTCGATCAGGCGGCCGGCCGACAGCACGGCGATGCGGTCGCAAATCAGCATCAGCTCGCGCAGGTCGCTGGACACCACCACCAAAGCCTTGCCCTGGCGGGCGAGTTCGGCCAGCAGGCCATAGATGTCGAACTTGGCGCCGACGTCGATGCCGCGGGTGGGCTCATCAAACAGCAGCACCTGGCAGTCGCGCTCGAGCCAGCGGCCGATCACCACTTTTTGCTGGTTGCCGCCAGACAACTCACCCACCGCCTGAGCCGGGCTTGCGCTGCGGATGCGCATGGCGCTGATCTGGCGTTCGGCCAGGCTGCGCTCCTTGGTGCTGTCGAGCACGCCGGCGCGGGACACGGCGCCGAGGTTGCCCAGGGCGATGTTGGCGCTGATCGACTGCGACAGCAGCAGGCCTTCGCCTTTGCGGTCTTCGGTAATCAGGGCGATACCGGCGTTGACCGCCGCCTTGGGCGAATCGATGTTGAGCACCTGTGGCGGCAGGCCGAGGGCGACGGTGCCGCTGTCGGCGCGGTCGGCGCCGTAGATCAGGCGCAGCAGCTCGGTACGCCCGGCGCCGATCAGGCCGGAGATACCGAAGATCTCCCCTGCCCTGACTTCGAACGACACGTCGCGCACTTTGCCTGCGCGGTTGAGCTTGTCGACTTTGAGCAACGGCGCGCCGATCTGCCGGCGGCCGAGGTCGATGTGTTCGCCCAGCTCGCGGCCGACCATCAGGTTGACCAGCTCGTTGCTGCTGTAGCGCTGGATGGGCTCGGCGCACACCAGCTTGCCGTCGCGCAGCACGGCGATGCGCTGGGCCACGCGCTGCAGCTCTTCGAGGCGGTGGGAGATATAGACGATGGCCACGCCGCGCTGGCGCAGGCGCTCGATCTGGGTGAACAGCAGCTCGACCTCGCGGGCGGTGAGCATGGCGGTGGGTTCGTCGAAGATCAGCACGTGGCAGTCGCCGATCAGGTTGCGGGCGATCTCGACCATTTGTTGATGGCCGATGCCCAGCTCGCCCACGGGGGTGTCGGGGTCAATGGCGTCCAGGCCGACCTGGGCCATGGCGGCAGTGGCCAACTGGCGCAGGCGCTTCTGGTTGATCCAGCCCAGGCGCCCGGGCAGGTTGTCGAGGAACAGGTTTTCCGCCACGGTCAGGGTGGGCAGCAGGTTGAGCTCCTGCATGACCATACGCACGCCGAGGCTTTCGGCCTCGGTGCGGCTGGCGGGGCCATAGGGCTGGCCGCGGTAGAGCATGTGCCCGGTGGTGGGGGTTTCCAGGCCGCTGATCAGCTTGGACAGGGTTGACTTGCCGGCGCCGTTCTCGCCAGTCAGGGCCAGCACCTCGCCGCCGCGCAGTTCCAGCGTGACATCGCCGAGCACGGGCTGGGCGTAGGTCTTGCCCAGGCCGGTGACGCTGAGCACTACTTCATGGGCCGACATGGCCACCTCTCTCGACGTATCGATTCATCACGCTCCTGCAGGAGCAGGCTTGCCTGCGATGCAGCCACCGCGGTGGGTGGCACCGGCTTTGCCGGTGATCGCTGGCAAGCCAGCTCCTACAGGGCTGCGTTTTGCCTACTTCTGTAGGAGCAGGCTTGCCTGCGATGCGGCCACCGCGGTGGATGGCACCGGCCTTGCCGGTGATCGCCGGCAAGCCAGCGCCTGCAGGGCGGTGTTTCGCCAGATCACTGGGTAATGAGCGCTACCGGCGTCTGGATGACGTTGTCGGCATCCACGTCGGGCTTCTCGCCCTTGATCATCTTCAGCGCTGCCTGAATACCGTACACGGCCTGCTGGCTGGCGGCCTGGTCGAGGGTGGCGAGGACGCGACCATCCTTGAGCATCGGCTTGATGGCGTTGATGTTGTCGTAACCCACCACCTGCACCTGGCCGGTCTTGCCGGCGGCGCGCACGGCGGACACCGCGCCCAGGGCCATGCTGTCGTTGCCGGCCAGCAGCGCCTTCAGCTCGGGGTATTCGTTGAGCATCGAGGCGGCCACGGCATTGCCTTTGTCGATTTCCCAGTTGCCCGACTGCACCGAGACGATCTTCATCTGCGCCGCCTGCATGGCGTCCTTGAAGCCGGCGGTACGCTGCTGGGCGTTGGTGGTGGTCGGCACGCCTTCGATGATGCCCACCTGGTCGCCGGCTTTAAGTTTTTGCTGGGCCAGGTAGTCGCCCACCAGGCGCGCGCCCTTGCGGTTGTCCGGGCCTACGAAGGGCACGCTGATGCCTTTGCTCTTGAGCACTTCGGGGTCGAGGCGGTTATCGATGTTGACCACGGTGATGCCGGCGTCCATGGCTTTTTTGATCACCGGCACCAGCGCTTTGGAGTCTGCCGGGGCGATCACCAGGGCCTTGGCACCGGTGGCGATCATCTGCTCGACGATGCGGATCTGGTTGCCGGTGTCGGTTTCGTCCTTGATGCCGTTGGCCACCAGGTCGAAGTCGGCGGGGTGATCTTTTTGATAGGCCTTGGCGCCGTCTTCCATGGTGCGGAAGAACTCGTTGGCGAGGGATTTCATCACCAGCGCGACCTTGGGCTTGTCTTCGGCGTGGGCGGCAGACAGCGGCAGGGCGAGCATCAGCGATGACAATACAGCGATGGCCAAGGGGCGGCCGGAGAACGGCAGTTTCATGGAATTGACTCCGAATTTTGTGTTTTTTATCGGATGCAAACGTTTGCGGTGACTCACTATGGAAACAGGCCCCGCGTTTGTCAAATCCACATCGCAAACCTTTTTTGTGGCGCGCATCGGATTATCCGCAATTTGTCCGAAAAACCGAACAGCTTTTCTATGCTTGTTCGGGTTGCCGAACCACGGAATGTGTAGCAGCTGCACATGTCAAAAATAGTCATCATGAATATCAATAACTTGAAGATGAAAGGCGACGAACGGTAACACTGGTACGAAATCTGCCTTAACAGCTTGGCGACACACAGCAACCATCTCATTTGGAAGAGAGAAGCAGAAATGATCGATACCGCATTGAAAACCTTCACCCCTGCCGCCCTGGCCCTGCTGCTGGCCCTGCCCTCGATGGCCAGCGCCAAGGAAGCCGAACAACAACAGAAACTCGCCAACGTGGTGATTCTGGCAACCGGCGGCACCATTGCCGGTGCCGGTGCCAGCGCTGCCAACAGCGCCACTTACCAGGCCGCCAAGCTGGGCGTCGACAAGCTGATTGCCGGGGTGCCGGAGCTGGCCGACATTGCCAACGTGCGCGGCGAGCAAGTGATGCAGATCGCCTCGGAAAGCATCAGCAACGACGACCTGCTGAAACTGGCCAAGCGTGTGGCCGAGCTTGCCGACAGCAAGGACGTGGATGGCATCGTCATCACCCACGGCACCGACACCCTTGAAGAGACCGCCTACTTCCTCAACCTGGTAGAGAAAACCGACAAACCGATCGTGGTGGTGGGCTCGATGCGCCCAGGCACGGCAATGTCGGCCGACGGCATGCTCAACCTGTACAACGCCGTGGCGGTGGCCGGCGACAAGCAGTCACGCGGCAAGGGCGTGCTGGTAACCATGAACGATGAAATCCAGTCGGGCCGCGACGTCAGCAAGTCGGTGAACATCAAGACCGAAGCGTTCAAGAGCGCCTGGGGCCCGATGGGTATGGTGGTCGAGGGCAAATCGTACTGGTTCCGCCTGCCGGCCAAGCGCCACACGGTCAACTCCGAGTTCGACATCAAGAACATCAGCGCCCTGCCCCAGGTGGACATCGCCTATGGCTATGGCAACGTGACCGACACCGCCTACAAGGCGCTGGCACAAAACGGCGCCAAGGCGCTGATCCACGCCGGTACCGGCAACGGCTCGGTGTCTTCGCGGGTGGTGCCGGCGCTGCAGGAGTTGCGCAAGAACGGCGTGCAGATCATTCGCTCGTCCCACGTCAACCAGGGCGGCTTCGTGCTGCGCAACGCCGAGCAGCCTGATGACAAGAATGATTGGGTCGTAGCCCATGACCTGAACCCGCAAAAAGCGCGCATTCTGGCCATGGTGGCGATGACCAAGACCCAGGACAGCAAGGAGCTGCAGCGGATCTTCTGGGAATATTGATCGCCCGTAGCGACCCTATCGCGGGGCAAGCCCGCTCCCACGGCATGTATAGCGTGGGAGCGGGCTTGCCCCGCGATTTCATTCAGATGCTTAGGTGATATTGCGAAACGGCCTACACTTTAATACTGTATGCACATACAGCAAACAAGGAACATCCTGTGGCCAGCACTTCCGTCGCAACTCCCGGCAGCTACGAACAACTCGGTCAGCGCATCCAGAAGATCATCAACAGCCCCACTGCCCAGCGCAGCCGCGCCGCGCTAATCTTCCGCCTGGCGCACGAAACGCCCGAAGATTGGGCCACCTTGCTAGATGAAATTGCCGAGAACGATAACGTCACCCTCGCCCACCGCGACGATGGCGGCATCCAGATTTTCTGGACGGTACCGAAAGAAGACTGACTGCCGCTCAGCCCAGTGTCTGCAGGTAGGCGCTGGCCTGTTGGTAGCGGGACAGCCTGGCCAGGTCGGCCGGGCCCGGGCGGGCGATGCGGCTGAGGTCGCTGTTGTCGGCAAGGTCGGCCAGCTTCACTTCACGGGCCAGCGGGTCGACACCCAAACGAATGACGAAGGCTTCGTAGCTTTCGCCCTGGCGCCGGCTCAGGGCCAGCAAGGCGGCGAGGATTTTCAGCGGGAAACCTTCGCGGGCAAGGTCCGAGAGCGTTACCTGGGTATCTTCCAGCACATCGTGCAGCACGGCGACGATACGTTGCTCTGGGGTGATCACCCGTGCCATCACCCGCAACGGGTGGAGGATGTACGCCGCCCCACCCTTGTCGACCTGCCCTTCATGTGCCCTGGTGGCCACCGCGATAGCCCGTTCCAGCGTTGCCATGAGGCCTCCCCCCACTCAACATCCGCCCTTGTCAGCATAGCTGTGACATTGAAGCGGCGCTGTCTGTTCCGGGCTTGCAGGCGTAACGCGCAGCCATTGTAGGAGCCGGCTTGCCGGCGATGAGGCCATCAGCCCCAGCACAATCATTTGCAGGCCAGACGCCATCGCCGGCAAGCCAGCCCCTACAGGAGAGGGCGTGGGCTCAGCGCTTCACGCCATGCTGGATAACGATCGAGTCGGTCCCCAGCTTGGCCATCACCTCGGCCTGGCGCGCCTGAGCTTCAGGCTTGCCCGGGAACGGCCCCATCAGCACCACCGGCTTGCCGTCGCGATACTCGACCCAGGACGGGATGCCTTTTTCGATCAGGCGCGCGGTCATGTCGGTCAGGGCGCCCATGTTAGGGCCCTGGATTACCTCGACATCCCAGCCTTCCGGCGCAGGCTGGTCAGCCAGCTCGTCGGCACGGCGCTGCAGGTCGGCGCCGCCGCAGATTTCGCGGATGCGCAGGTCATTGGCGCCACCGCCCATGAGAATGTCGTACTGGCCGTCATGCTTGATGGCCACGTAGCTGCGATAGGCCTCGTACTGCCCGGCGTCATCCTTGCCACGCACCTGGCCGCAGATGGAGCCATTGGTGTCGAAACGCACGTTGGCGAACTTGGCCGTCTTGGGGTTGTTCAGGTGTTCGGCCACCTGCTTGTGCACCCCTTCGACCTCGTTGTTACAGCCTGCCAGGGCCAGCACCGCCATTACCACAGCCAGTTTGCGCACGCGCGTACCTCCAGATTCGAAGGCGCGGATTCTAGCATGCGAGGGGCGGGTTTCGACGGGGGTGCGGCGATAGTGCAAGGGCAAGTGTTGCCAGTTGTGGCCAAACGCCCGCTGGCCCCTGTAGGAGCCGGCTTGCCGGCGATAGGGCCATCAACCACAGCACATCTTTTGCAGGCTTGACGCCATCGCCGGCAAGCCGGCTCCTACAGGGGCTGTATAAAAACCGGAATGCAAAAAGGGCGACCCTTGTGGATCGCCCCTTCTGATGTTTGGTAGGCACAATTGGACTCGAACCAACGACCCCCACCATGTCAAGGTGGTGCTCTAACCAACTGAGCTATGTGCCTGTCGTGTGGGGCGCATATTAGTGATGCGCTTTCACCCTGTAAAGCTTTTTTTTCAAAAAAATCAAAAACTTTGCGATAGGGCCGGCAGGCATCTCGCATCCATTTGCAGGCCAGACGCTATCGCCGGCAAGCCGGCTCCTACAGGGGCTGTATAAAAGCCGGAATGCAAAAAGGGCGACCCTTGCGGATCGCCCCTTCTGATGTTTGGTAGGCACAATTGGACTCGAACCAACGACCCCCACCATGTCAAGGTGGTGCTCTAACCAACTGAGCTATGTGCCTGTCGTGTGGGGCGCATTCTACCGATTGGAAAACCCCTGTCAACTACTTTTTTAACGCTAAGCTACTGAAACTTAATACGTTTGTATAAAGAAGGCGCGTCGTACCGCCCGTAAAGGATTTTCACCGGACGACTAGCGGGTGTTTATTATTATTGATAGCATCGGTACATTCGTTAAAAATATAAAACACGAGGTTTCTCGAGCATGGCCAACACCCCCTACCCCCAGTCCTACTACGCCGCCTCGGCCAACCCGGTGCCGCCACGTCCGGCGCTGCAGGGTGAGGTGGAAACCGATGTATGCATCATCGGTGCCGGCTACACCGGCCTGTCCAGCGCGCTGTTCCTGCTGGAAAACGGCTTCAAGGTGAGCATCGTCGAGGCCGCCAAGGTCGGCTTTGGCGCCTCGGGCCGCAACGGCGGCCAGATCGTCAACAGCTACAGCCGCGACATCGACGTGATCGAACGTACCGTCGGCCCTAAAGAAGCCCAGCTGCTGGGCAAGATGGCCTTCGAAGGCGGGCGCATCATCCGTGAGCGCGTGGCCAAGTACAACATCCAGTGCGACCTGAAGGACGGTGGCGTATTCGCCGCCCTGACCAGCAAGCAGATGGGCCACCTGGAATCGCAAAAGCGCCTGTGGGAACGCTTCGGCCACACCCAGCTGGAGCTGATGGACCAGAAGCGCATCCGTGAAGTGGTCGCCTGCGACAGCTACGTGGGCGGCATGCTCGACATGAGCGGCGGCCACATCCACCCGCTGAACCTGGCCCTGGGCGAAGCGGCTGCGGTCGAGTCGCTGGGCGGCATCATCTATGAGCAAACCCCGGCCGTGCGCATCGAGCGCGGTGCCAACCCGGTGGTGCACACCCCGCAGGGTAAAGTGCGCGCCAAGTTCATCATCGTCGCCGGCAACGCCTACCTGGGCAACCTGGTACCGGAGCTGGCCGCCAAGTCCATGCCGTGCGGCACCCAGGTGATCACCACCGAGCCGCTGAGCGACGAACTGGCCCGCACCCTGCTGCCGCAGGACTACTGCGTCGAGGACTGCAACTACCTGCTCGACTACTACCGCCTGACCGGCGACAAGCGCCTGATCTTCGGCGGTGGCGTGGTATACGGTGCCCGTGACCCGGCCAACATCGAAGCGATCATCCGCCCGAAAATGCTCAAGGCCTTCCCGCAGCTCAAGGACGTGAAGATCGACTTCGCCTGGACCGGCAACTTCCTGCTGACCCTGTCGCGCCTGCCGCAGGTCGGTCGCATCGGCGACAACATCTACTACTCGCAGGGTTGCTCGGGCCACGGCGTGACCTACACCCACCTGGCGGGCAAGGTGCTGGCCGAGGCCCTGCGCGGCCAGGCCGAGCGTTTCGACGCCTTCGCGGGCCTGCCGCACTACCCGTTCCCGGGTGGCCAGATGCTGCGTGTGCCGTTCAGCGCCCTCGGCGCCTGGTACTACAGCCTGCGTGACCGTCTGGGCTTCTGACAGGCCTTGCACCACCTTCTGTAGGAGCCGGCTTGCCGGCGATGAGGCCAGCCGCCGTAGCACATTGCTGCAGGCCTGACGCCATCGCCGGCAAGCCGGCTCCTAAAGGGACGATTGTGGTCAATGGCCCAGGCTGTTGACCGCCTGCTTCGCCGCAATTTCCTGCCCCGAGCGGGCCAGTTCATCTGCCGCCTGCAACCAGCGCGCACGGTCCACCCGTGCCGGCAACTGGCGTGGCGACTGCACCAGCACTGCCCAACTGCCCTCGCTGGCCCAGGCCGATTCAAAGTCTGCAAACTTCATCAACTGCCGGCGGTGCATGCCACTGCGCAGCAGCACCCGCTGCTTGTAGCGGTCGTAGCCGATCAGCACCGCGTAGCGCGGCTCGCTCCACCACATCGAACCTTCCTCATAACGCACCAGCACCGGGTAACCGGCGGCCACCTGGGAGAGCAAGGCGTCAAGCTGCTTGTCCAGCGGGTAGACCACCTTGCCGTACTCGCGCGCCACCCGCGGAATACCCGTGTCCAGCGCCTCGGCACCTTGCGGCAGGCCCAGCGCCTTGTCCAGCAGGCCCGGGGTGATCGGCGCGCCTTGCCGCGACAGCACGGCGGCCAGGGCCATGGCCCCGCTGTGGTTGGCGTTGCCGCGGTAGAACGGCACGCTGCTCAGTTCGGTGCGTTGTGGCTCGCCTCGGGGTGCCAGCGGCGGAGCGCTGGCGCAGCCAGCCAAAGTGGCGGCGACCAGGCAGGCGGCCAATAGACGACGGTGTTTGGAGGGTGATTGCAACATGGGCACTCGCTTGTTCCGATGCCAGGCAGGCGACGCCCGGCCCTGGGCTCCGATCATAGGGCGCCGGGGCGCGCGGGTATAGCCCGGCGCGGGCTAGGAACGAAACGGCACAAGTACCAGACCTTCGGTCAATTGAACGTCACAGGGCGCCAGCTAGACTAAAGCTGTGTCTGGAGGGCGAGCCTGGCTCGCCGTAGAGATGGAGGCACACATGAGCCTGACTATGGCAATTCTGATGTTGGTGGGTATGTGGCTGAGCGTCGCTGCCGCCATGCTCTGGGGGGTGTTGCGCATCGTGCGCCGGCATTCCCACCCGCACCACCTGGCCCCCAAGGCACTGGCCAAGCCACAGGTCGCGCACCGCGCGCGGCGGCATGCCGGGGCGCACTGATCTTTTGACCGATCGATAAAAGCATCGCGGGGCAAGCCCGCTCCCACGCTGGCCTGTGCCGATAGCGTGGGAGCCGACTTGCCCCGCGATTGTTGCAGCTCAGGTCAACTCTCGGCCGCCTCACGCTTCAAACGCGCCCGGCGAGCCATGATGTTGAGCACCTCGATGGCGGTGGAGAACGCCATGGCTGCATACACATAGCCTTTCGGCACATGGGCACCGAAGCCTTCGGCGATCAACGTCATGCCGATCATGATCAGGAAGCCCAGGGCCAGCATCACCACGGTCGGGTTGTCGTTGATGAACTTGGCCAGCGGGTCGGCAGCCACCAGCATCACGATCACGGCACTGATCACGGCGATGATCATGATCGGCAAGTGCTCGGTCATGCCCACGGCGGTGATGATGCTGTCGATCGAGAAGACGATGTCCAGCAGCAAGATCTGGAAGATCGCCGCAGTGAAGCCGATGGTCACCACGCTGCCGGTCTTGGACTCTTCCTTGGCCCCATGGGGGTCGACGCTTTCGTGGATCTCCTTGGTCGCCTTCCACAGCAGGAACAAGCCACCGGCGATGAGGATCATGTCCTTCCACGAGAACGCATGGCCGAACACATCGAGCACCGGCTCAGTCAGCTGGACGATCCAGGCCACGGTGCTGAGCAGCGCCAGACGCATGATCAGGGCCATGCTGATTCCGATGCGCCGGGCCTTGGAGCGGTAGGCCTCGGGCAGCTTGTTGGTGAGGATGGAGATGAAGATCAGGTTGTCGATGCCGAGCACGACCTCCATGGCCACCAGGGTGGCCAGGGCAACCCAGGCGGTGGGGCTAGCAGCAAGTTCCAGCAAGTATTCCATGGTTCAGTCCTGCTTCCGGTCAGATGTCCTGGGTGTCTTTCTTGTCGTCTTCGGCCTTGGCCTTGCCATCGCTGCCGACCGCATCGCTCAGGGCTTGCTGGGCGGCTTCGTTGGTCTTGTCGATGGCCTGCTTGGCCGACTGCGCGGCCTGGTCGAGCATCTGCTGGGCAGATTTCTCGGCCTGGTCGCAACCGCTCATGGCAAACAGCGCCAGGGCCAGCACCAAAGGGGTACCGATGGATTTGAGTTGTAGCATGGTGTCCTCGCTTGTGAATTCCGGCGGCGCCAGGTGCGCCTGATGGGTTGGCATTCTAGTGAGGCTGAAACATCCGGAAAATTCGTATTTTCAGCGTATATACTTCGGTTTTCCCGAATCGGCAGCCGCCATGCTCAATTACCGCCAGCTTCACTACTTCTGGGCCGTGGCCCGCACCGGCAGCATCGCGCGGGCCAGCGAACAGTTGAACCTCACGCCGCAGACCATCAGCGGGCAGATCAGCCTGTTCGAGCAAACCTGGAACATCGAACTGTTCCAGCGTGTGGGCCGCCAGCTGGAACTGACCGAAACCGGCCGCCAGGCGTTGGGCTATGCCGAGCAGATGTTCCAGCTGGGCGGCGAGCTGGAGGCCATGCTGCGCGCCGGGCCCCAGGAGCAGATCCTGTTCCGCGTGGGGGTGGCCGACGTGGTGCCCAAGTCGATCGTCTACCGCCTGCTGGCGCCGACCATGGAGCTGGACGAGGTGCTGCGCATCAACTGCCGCGAGGACAAGCTCGAACGCCTGCTGGCGGACCTGGCGATCCAGCGCCTGGACCTGGTGATCTCCGACAGCCCCATGCCCAGCCACCTGGACATCAAGGGCTACAGCCAGAAGCTTGGCGAGTGCGGGCTGAGCTTTTTCGCCACCCAGGCCTTGGCCGAGCGCCTGGGCGCGCCCTTCCCTGCCTGTCTGGACGACGCGCCACTGTTGATACCCGGCCAGGAAACCGTGCTGCGCAGCCGCCTGCTGCGCTGGCTGGCCGAGCAGCAGGTACAGCCGCGCATCGTCGGCGAGTTCGACGACAGCGCGTTGATGCAGGCCTTCGGCCAGTCGGGCAGCGGTATTTTCGTGGCGCCCAGCGTGATCGCCGAGGAGGTCTGCCGGCAGTACGGCGTGCGGCTGATCGGCCAGACCGAGGCGGTGACCGAGTCGTTCTATGCCATTTCGGTGGAGCGCAAGGTCAAGCACCCGGGCATCGTGGCGATCACCGAAGGCGCGCGCCGGGAGTTGTTTCATTGGTGAGCGCATCGCGGGGCAAGCCCGCTCCCACGCCATTCGTGGGAGCAACTGTCTTGTTCAATTTTTAAAAGCCGACTCGATTCTTGTGGGAAGCGGCCTTGCCGGGGCGCCGTCCGGTCGAGATTGGGCTGCGCAGCAGCCCCGGCGATTTTGCAGGATGCCAGATATTCTGGGGCCGCTTTGCGGCCCATCGCGACACAAGGCCGCTTCCCACAGGATTGCACAGAGCCTGAATCTGGCGCTGTACCTGTGGGAAGCGGCCCTGCCCCGCGATCAGGGCCCACGCCGGATGTGCTAAAGTCGCGCCCTTTCACGTAACAGAGTCGTCCCGCCCATGTCCCCCATCCTCCGCCTCATCGGCCGCACCGGCCTGGTGACGCAAATCTGCATCGGCCTGCTGGCCGGTATTGCCCTCGCCCTGCTTGCCCCGGCCCTGGCCCGCGACCTGGCCTTCCTCGGCAAGGTCTTCGTCAGCGCCCTGAAGGCTGTGGCGCCGATACTGGTGTTCATCCTGGTGATGGCCTCCATCGCCAACCACCGCCACGGCCAGGAAACCCACATCCGCCCGATCCTCTGGCTGTACCTGCTTGGCACCTTCGGCGCGGCGGTGGTGGCCGTGATCGCCAGCATGCTGTTCCCTTCGACGCTGGCGCTCAGCACCAGCGACGCCTCGCTGAGCGCCCCGGGCGGTATCGCCGAAGTGATGCAAAACTTGCTGCTGAGCGCGGTCGACAACCCGATCAACGCCCTGCTCAACGCCAACTTCATTGGCGTGCTGACCTGGGCCATCGGCCTGGGCATCGCCCTGCGCCATGCCAACGGCACCACCCGCACGGTGGTCGAGGACCTGTCCAACGGCGTCACCCTGATCGTGCGCGTGGTCATCCGCTTCGCCCCGCTGGGTATCTTCGGCCTGGTTAGCTCCACCCTGGCGCAATCCGGGCTCGACGCGCTGCTGGGCTACCTGCACCTGCTGGCCGTGCTGATCGGCTGCATGCTGTTCGTGGCCCTGGTGATGAACCCGCTCATCGTGTTCTGCAAAACCCGCCGCAACCCCTACCCCCTGACCTTGCTGTGCCTGCGCGAAAGCGGCATCACCGCCTTCTTCACCCGCAGCTCGGCGGCCAACATCCCAGTCAACCTGGCCCTGGCCGAGAAGCTCGGGCTGCATGAGGATACCTACTCGGTGTCGATCCCGCTGGGGGCGACCATCAACATGGCCGGCGCGTCGATCACCATCACCGTGCTGACCCTGGCGGCCGTGCATACCCTGGGCATCCCGGTGGACATCCCCACCGCCGTGCTGCTGAGCGTGGTGGCGTCGATTTGCGCCTGCGGCGCCTCGGGCGTGGCCGGCGGCTCGTTGCTGCTGATTCCGCTGGCCTGCAGCCTGTTCGGCATCCCCAGCGAAATCGCCATGCAGGTGGTGGCGGTGGGTTTCATCATTGGCGTGCTGCAGGACTCGGCAGAGACGGCGCTGAATTCGTCCACCGATGTGCTGTTTACCGCAGCGGCCTGTGGCGGGATGCAGCAGCGTAGCGCCTGAGGGCCCTGTCGCCGGCAAGTCGGCTCCTGCAGAGGTATGCATGACCTGTAGGAGCGGACTTGCCCCGCGATGGCGCTTTACCTAGGCTAGTGGCCTTTTCCCTCGCAACGAGACAGGGCCATGTCAGAACACGAAAACACCGGCGAAGGCCGTTTCAGCAGCGTCGAGATTCGCGTGCTCGGTTCGCTGATCGAGAAGCAGGCCACCAGCCCGGAAACCTACCCCCTGACCCTCAATGCCCTGGTACTGGCGTGTAACCAGAAGACCAGCCGGGAACCGGTGATGAACCTCTCCCCCGGCCAGGTCGGCCAGGCCCTGCGCGCCCTCGAAGGGCAGGACATGACCCGCCTGCAGATGGGCAGCCGCGCCGACCGCTGGGAGCAGCGCGTGGACAAGGGCCTGGAGCTGGTGCCGGCACAGCTGGTGCTGATGGGGCTGATGTTCCTGCGCGGCCCGCAGACGCTGAACGAACTGCTCAGCCGCAGCAACCGCCTGCACGACTTCGACGACACCGAGCAGATCCAGCACCAGCTGGAGCGCCTGATTTCCCGCGGCCTGGCCCTGCACCTGCCGCGCCAGGCCGGCCAGCGTGAAGACCGCTACACCCATGCCTTGGGCGACCCGGCTGAAATCGAGGCGATTCTGGCCGCGCGCCAGCATGAAGGGGGCGCACGCGGGGCTGCCGGTGCGGCGTCGGAGGAGCGCATCGAGGCGCTGGAAGCGCGGGTTGCCGCGCTGGAGGCACGCCTGGCCCAGCTCGAAGGCTAAGGCCGGGTCATTCGCTGTCGGGGAAGTTGCGGCAGCTCTTGCGTTCGGCCAGCTCCCGCTCGCTGGGGCGCTGGTCGACGAACACGGTACGCCCGTCGGCGTAGATTTCCAGGTAGCCCCAGTGCAGGTCCTGCTCCTTCTGCCCGGGCTTGGGTGGCACGAGCCACCAGGGTTCGCGGCTGATCAGGGTCATGGGTGTGGTTCCAGGAGGGCCTGGGGTAATAGTAGACCTGAGCCTTGGTGACTGGTGCTACCGGCCCTATCGCCGGCAAGCCGGCTCCTACAGAACAGCCGCATTCCCCTGTAGGAGCCGGCTTGCCGGCGATAGGGCCGGTAGCCCAAACGCAAAAACGCCGCACGTTCTCACGAACGCGCGGCGCTTTTCATACAGCCCAATCAGCCTTAGGCAGGCGCCGAAGTCCGGATCAGGTGGTCGAACG
This sequence comes from Pseudomonas fakonensis, assembly GCF_019139895.1. Taxonomy (GTDB): domain Bacteria; phylum Pseudomonadota; class Gammaproteobacteria; order Pseudomonadales; family Pseudomonadaceae; genus Aquipseudomonas; species Aquipseudomonas fakonensis. The sequence continues at coordinate 3,951,372 of NZ_CP077076.1, forward strand.
CCGCCAGCGATGCCTTGGCGCCCTCGCCCACCGCGATGACGATCTGCTTGTACGGCACCGTGGTCACGTCACCGGCGGCAAACACGCCGGGGATGCTGGTCTGGCCCTTGGCGTCGACGATGATCTCGCCACGCGGGGACAGCTCGACGGTGCCCTTGAGCCAGTCAGTGTTCGGCAACAGGCCGATCTGCACGAAGATGCCTTCCAGCGCCAGATCGTGGACCTGCTCGGTGCTGCGGTCCTTGTAGCGCAGGCCGGTGACCTTCTCGCCATTGCCCACCACCTCGGTGGTCAGCGCACTGGTGATCACCTTGACGTTCGGCAGGCTGTGCAGCTTGCGTTGCAGCACGGCGTCGGCACGCAGTTGGCTGTCGAACTCGATCAGGGTCACCTGGGCGACGATGCCGGCCAGGTCGATGGCCGCTTCAACGCCCGAGTTACCGCCACCGATCACCGCCACGCGCTTGCCCTTGAACAGCGGGCCGTCGCAGTGCGGGCAGTAGGCCACGCCGCGGGCACGGTACTCCTGCTCGCCGGGCACGTTCATTTCGCGCCAGCGGGCGCCGGTGGCCAGGATCACGGTCTTGGCCTTGAGCGAGGCACCGCCGGCCAGGCGCACTTCGTGCAGGCCGCCGTCGGTGGCCGGGACCAGCGCTTCACCGCGCTGCAGGTTCATGATGTCGACGTCGTACTGCTTGACGTGCTCTTCCAGCGCCGTGGCCAGCTTCGGCCCTTCGGTTTCCTGCACCGAGATGAAGTTCTCGATGGCCAGGGTGTCGAGCACCTGGCCGCCGAAACGCTCGGCAGCGACACCGGTGCGGATGCCTTTACGTGCGGCATAGATGGCCGCTGCGGCGCCAGCTGGGCCACCACCGACCACCAGCACGTCGAAGGCATCCTTGGCGTTGATCTTCTCGGCCTGGCGGGCGCCGGCATTGGTGTCGATCTTGCCGAGAATTTCTTCAAGGCCCATGCGGCCCTGGCCGAACACTTCGCCGTTCAGGTAGATGCTCGGCACCGCCATGACCTTGCGGCTTTCCACTTCGTCCTGGAACAGCGCACCGTCAATGGCCACGTGGCGTACGTTGGGGTTGAGCACTGCCATCAGGTTCAGCGCCTGGACCACGTCCGGGCAGTTCTGGCACGACAGCGAAAAGTAGGTTTCGAAGCTGAACTCGCCTTCCAGCGCCTGGATCTGCTCGATCACCTCACTACTGGCCTTGGACGGGTGGCCGCCGACTTGCAGCAGCGCCAGCACCAGGGAGGTGAATTCGTGGCCCATGGGGATGCCGGCGAAGCGCAGGCTGATGTCAGCCCCTGGGCGGTTCAGCGAGAACGAAGGGCGACGGGCGTCGCTGCCGTCCGCGCTGAAGGTAATGAGGTTCGACAGGCCGGCAATTTCCACCAGCAAGTCGTGCAATTCGCGGGACTTCGCGCCGTCGTCGAGGGAGGCAACGATCTCGATCGGCTGGGTGACCCGCTCCAGGTAGGTTTTCAGTTGCGATTTAAGCGTGGCGTCCAACATACGGGCGATTCCTTTTTCAAAACTCGGATACAAAAACGCCCAGGCGAGGTCGCCCGGGCGCTTTTACGGGGCGGTAAGTACTTCAGCTTTGGCGGCTGCTCACCGCCCGCGATTGACGCATGACCTTAGATCTTGCCGACCAGGTCCAGCGATGGCGCCAGGGTGGCCTCGCCTTCTTTCCACTTGGCCGGGCACACTTCGCCTGGGTGGGCAGCAACGTACTGGGCAGCCTTGACCTTGCGCAGCAGCTCGGCAGCATCGCGGCCTACACCACCGTCGTTCAGTTCGACGATCTTGATCTGGCCTTCTGGGTTGATCACGAAGGTACCGCGATCGGCCAGGCCGGCTTCTTCGATCAGCACGTCGAAGTTGCGCGAGATGACGTGGGTCGGGTCACCGATCAGCGGGTACTGGATCTTGCCGATGGTGTCCGAGGTGTCGTGCCAGGCTTTGTGGGTGAAGTGGGTGTCGGTGGACACGCCGTAGATCTCGACGCCCAGCTTCTGGAACTCGGCGTAGTTGTCGGCCAGGTCGCCCAGTTCGGTCGGGCAGACGAAGGTGAAGTCGGCCGGGTAGAAGAACACGACGGACCACTTGCCTTTCAGGTCGGCTTCGCTGACCTGAACGAACTCGCCCTTGTGGTAGGCGGTGGCGTTGAACGGTTTGACCTGGCTGTTGATGATTGGCATGAGAGACGCTCCTTCATGGGGTTGGAATCAGTTGATGGAGTGAATCCTACCGACTGCTCCCGATAAAGGCTCATTGGCAAAGCTCATGCTGCTGATTGGTTTTGGCTATAAGGCGGGATTATTAATAGAAGGGATTGGGCTGAGCAAAGGATTGCGGGCCCGAAAAGCATCGCGGGGCAAGCCCGCTCCCACGCCGTGGGAGCGGGCTTGCCCCGCGATCGCAATCCAGCCGAATCAGCGAGTAACGGTGCGCATGGTCACGAACTCTTCGGCGGCAGTCGGGTGCACGCCGATGGTCTCGTCGAACTGCTGCTTGGTTGCCCCGGCCTTGAGCGCAATACCCAGGCCCTGAACGATCTCGCCGGCATCCGGGCCGACCATGTGGCAGCCCAGCACCTTGTCGGTCTCGGCGTCCACCACCAGCTTCATCAGGGTCTTCTCCTGGATGTCGGTGAGGGTCAGCTTCATGGCGCGGAAGCGGCTTTCGAAGATCTGCACCTTGTGCCCGGCGGCCAGCGCTTGCTCTTCGCTCAAGCCAACGGTGCCGATCGGCGGCTGGCTGAACACCGCAGTGGGGATGTTCTGGTAGTCCACCGGGCGGTACTGCTCGGGCTTGAACAGGCGCCGGGCCACGGCCATGCCTTCGGCCAGGGCCACGGGGGTCAGTTGCACGCGGCCGATCACATCGCCGATGGCCAGAATCGACGGCGCGGTGGTCTGGTACTGCTCGTCCACGCGGATGTAGCCGCGCTCATCCAGCTCCACACCGGTGTTCTCAAGGCCCAGGTTGTCCAGCATCGGCCGGCGGCCGGTGGCGTAGAACACGCAGTCGGCGACCAGCTCGCGGCCATCCTTGAGGGTGGCCTTGAGGCTGCCGTCGTCGAGTTTGTCGATACGCTGGATGTCGGCATTGAACTCAAGGTTCAGGCCGCGTTTTTCCAACTCTTCTTTCAGGTGGGTGCGCACCGAGCCGTCGAAGCCGCGCAGGAACAGGTCGCCGCGGTACAGCAAGCTGGTGTCGGCGCCCAGGCCCTGGAAGATGCCGGCAAACTCCACCGCAATGTAGCCACCACCGACCACCAGCACCCGGCGCGGCAGGTCTTTGAGGTAGAACGCCTCGTTGGAGGTGATCGCCAGCTCCTTGCCGGGGATGTCCGGCACCTGCGGCCAGCCGCCGGTGGCGATGAGGATGTTGGCGGCGCTGTAGCGCTGGCCCTCGACCTCCACCTCGTTGGCGCCAGTGATGCGCGCGTGGCCCTGCAGCAGGGTGACGCCGCTGTTGACCAGCAGGTTGCGGTAGATGCCGTTGAGGCGCTCGATCTCGCGGTTCTTGTTGGCGATCAGCGTGCCCCAGTCGAAATGGCCTTCTTCGAGGCTCCAGCCGAAGCCTGCGGCCTGCTCCAGTTCGTCGGCGACGTGGGCGCCGTACACCAGCAGTTTTTTCGGTACGCAGCCGACGTTGACGCAGGTGCCCCCCAGGTAGCGGCTTTCGGCTACCGCCACCTTGGCGCCAAAGCCTGCGGCGAAGCGCGCCGCGCGAACACCGCCGGAACCGGCGCCAATCACGAACAGATCAAAATCGTAAGCCATGCAATGAGTCTCCTGGGCAGGCGCCCAGCATAGCGCCGTTGGCGCTCCGTCAAAAGCACCGGGGCCGCCCTGCGGCCCATCGCGGGCAAGCCCGCTCCCACAGGGACCGCGTAATCCTGTAGGAGCGGGCTTGCCCGCGATGGGCCGCAGGGCGGCCCCGGTTCAACGCTGCCGTGGCTTAGTAAGCCTTGCCAGCCTTGTAGAAGTTCTCGAAGCAGAAGTTGGTTGCCTCGATGTAGCCTTCTGCGCCACCGCAGTCAAAACGCTTGCCCTTGAACTTGTAGGCAATCACGTTGCCTTCGGCGGCCTGTTTCATCAGCGCGTCGGTGATCTGGATCTCGCCACCCTTGCCCGGCTCGGTCTGTTCGATCTTCTCGAAGATGTCCGGGGTGAGGATGTAGCGGCCGATGATCGCCAGGTTGGACGGGGCGTCTTCGGGCTTGGGCTTTTCGACCATGGCGTCGACACGGAAGATGCCGTCCTTGATCTCTTCGCCGGCAATGACGCCGTACTTGTTGGTTTCCTGCGGGTCGACTTCCTGGATGGCGACGATCGAGCAGCGGTACTTTTTGTACAGCGCGACCATTTGCGCCAGCACGCCGTCACCTTCGAGGTTGACGCACAGGTCGTCGGCCAGCACCACGGCGAACGGCTCGTCGCCGATCAGCGGGCGGCCGGTGAGGATGGCGTGGCCCAGGCCTTTCATTTCGGTCTGGCGGGTGTAGGAGAACGAGCACTCGTCCAGCAGGCGACGGATGCCGACCAGGTATTTTTCCTTGTCGGTGCCCTTGATCTGGTTTTCCAGCTCGTAGCTGATGTCGAAGTGGTCTTCCAGGGCGCGCTTGCCGCGGCCGGTGACGATGGAGATCTCGTTCAGGCCGGCGTCCAGTGCTTCTTCAACGCCATACTGGATCAGTGGCTTGTTGACCACCGGCAGCATTTCCTTGGGCATGGCTTTGGTAGCGGGCAGGAAGCGGGTGCCGTAACCGGCGGCCGGGAACAAGCATTTCTTGATCATATACGTCCTTAACGAAGGGCTTTGCGTACGAATTTCGGCGCAGTCTAATCAGGCGGCGGTCACCTTACAATGCCCCACCCTCGGCCGGCCGATGCCATGATAGAGATATCCCAGTGTAGTTAGTTCCGACGGATCGTAAATATTGCGCCCGTCGAACAGCACCGGCATGCGCATCAGGCCGCGTACACGGCCGAAATCGGGCTGGCGGAACTGCTTCCACTCGGTCACCAGCACCAGTGCGTCGGCCCCTTCGACGCAGGCGTAAGGGCAATCGCCCAGTTGCAGTTGGCCACTGGCAAGCGCCTGCGGGTAACGTGCCGCCACCCCCGCCAACGCAGCCGGGTCGCAGGCCCGCACCCGCACCCCGGCCGCCAGCAAGGCATCGAGCAGCACCAGGCTGGGCGCTTCGCGCAAGTCGTCGGTGCCCGGCTTGAACGCCAGCCCCCACAGCGCCACCTGGCGCCCACGCATGAACCCGCCAAAATGCTGCTGCAAGGCCTGGAACAACAGGGTCTTCTGCTCGGCATTGCGCGCCTGTACCGCCTTGAGGATGCTCGGCTCGAAGCCCTGCTGCTCGGCGCAATGCACCAGCGCCCGCACATCCTTGGGGAAGCACGAGCCGCCGTAGCCGCAACCTGCGTAGATGAAATGGCTGCCGATGCGCTTGTCGCTGCCGATGCCATGGCGCACCTGCTCGATGTCCACCCCCAGGTGAGCACACAGGCCGGCCAGTTCGTTGACGAAGGATATCTTGGTGGCCAAAAAGGCATTGGCCGCGTACTTGGTGAACTCGGCGGCACGCGGGGTCATCAGCAGAATGCGCTCGCGGTTGCGCACGAACGGTGCATACAGCCGTTGCAGGCGCTGCCCGGCCTGTTCGCTGTCGTGGCCGATGATGATGCGGTCAGGGCGCAGGAAGTCCTCGATGGCGCTGCCTTCCTTGAGAAACTCAGGGTTGCTCGCCACCTCCACGGCAAAACGCGCACCGCGCTCGCGCAGGCCGGCAGCGATGTGCCGGGCAACCCGCTCGGCACTGCCCACCGGCACCGTCGACTTGTTCACTACCAGGCAGGCACGCGGCAGATGGCGGCCCAGGCTGTCGGCCACCGCCAGCACATGCTGAAGGTCGGCCGAACCGTCTTCAAGGCTTGGCGTGCCGACAGCGACGAACACCACCTCGGCCTTGGCCAGGGCCGGGTGCCACTGGTCGGTGAACGACAGCTGGCCACTGTGCAGGCCCTCTTGCAACAGGGCTTGCAGGCCGGGTTCGTAGATCGGGCAGTGGCCCCCGCGCAACTGGGCCAGGCGCGCCTGGTCGCGCTCCAGGCAGACCACGCGGTTACCCATTTCGGCAAAACAGGCCGCCGTGACCAACCCCACGTACCCTGCCCCGATCACACACAGCTCCATGGCCACGCTCCTGGCTAGATGTTGCGGCCATTGCAGCGGGCTGGCGTTGCAGCATGGTGACGGGTGTGGGGCAGGCAGATGACGGTGGTAACGGCCATCGCGAAGCACGCGCGCTCCTCCGGGGCCATTGCCCGTTGTTGAATCACGGCTTGCAACGCCATTCGTGATTTCAGATCAAAGGACCTTGGCCTGCCGGGCGCTTAATCCGCCCGAGCAAAAGCCGCACACTGCCGGCCATCCGCTGGAACACCGACCACACTGTCCCGGCACCTTCACTGATCAGGAGTTCCCCCATGAGCATTCCATCCTTCGGCCTGGGCACCTTCCGCCTGACCGGCCAAGCCGTCATCGACTCGGTCAAGGCCGCACTGGAACTGGGCTACCGCGTCATCGACACCGCGCAGATCTACAAAAACGAAGCCGAAGTCGGCCAGGCCATCGCCGAAAGCGGCGTACCGCGCAACGAACTGTTCATCACCACCAAGATCTGGGTCGACAACTACGCGGCCGACAAGCTCATCCCCAGCCTGCGCGAAAGCCTGGCCAAGCTGCGCACCGAGTATGTCGACCTGCTGCTGATTCACTGGCCGGCCCCGGGCAACGGCGTCGAGTTGCGCGAATACATGACCGCGCTGGCAGAGGCCAAGAAACTCGGCCTGACCCGCCAGATCGGCGTGTCCAACTTCAACATCGAGCTGACCCGCCAGGCTATCGAAGTGGTTGGCAAAGGCGAGATCGCCACCAACCAGGTCGAACTCAGCCCGTACCTGCAAAACCGCAAGCTGGCGGCATTTCTGCAGGAACAAGGCATCACCGTGACCTCGTACATGACCCTGGCCTACGGCAAGGTGCTCAAGGACCCGGTGTTGGCCGAGATCGCTGCCAAGCACAAGGCGACTGTGGCCCAAGTGGCGTTGGCCTGGGCCATGCAGCTGGGTTATGCGGTGATTCCGTCATCGACCAAGCGCGAGAACCTGGCCAGTAACCTGCTTGCCCAGAGCCTGCGCCTGGATACCGAGGATATGGCGCGTATCGAGGAGTTGGAGCGCAACGGCCGTGAAGTCAGCCCGGACGGGCTGGCGCCGGCTTGGGACTGACCATTCGCAGAGCACCGCTCCTACAGGTACAGCGCTGGATTCAGGCTTCGCGCGATCCTGTAGGAGCCGGCTTGCCGGCGATCACCGGCACAGCCGGTGCCTGCATTCGCCTGTGCCGGCCCTATCGCCGGCAAGCCGGCTCCTACAGGGGGCGCGCTAGATTTTAGAAATTGAACAAGACAGTTGCTCCTACACAAGATGCGCGGCGTTTGTAAGCCTGCCTTGACCTTTAATGACATTTGCACCGCGGAGTTCCCGATGAGCACGCTTTCCCCCAAACGGGTCCTGTTCGCCCTGGCCATCGGCGCCTTCGGCATCGGCACCACCGAATTCACCCCCATGGGCCTGCTGCCGGTGATCGCCGAAGGCGTCGATGCCAGCATCCCCAGCGCCGGCATGCTGATCACCGCCTACGCCATCGGCGTGATGGTCGGCGCGCCGATCATGACCCTGCTGTTCAGCCGCTTCGGCAAACGGGCCGCGCTGATGATGCTGATGGGCATTTTCACCGTCGGCAACCTGCTCTCGGCCTTGGCGCCGGACTACTACACCCTGCTGGCCTCGCGCCTGATCACCAGCCTCAACCACGGCGCCTTCTTCGGCCTGGGCGCGGTGGTGGCGGCCAGCGTGGTGCCCAAGGACAAGCAGGCCAGCGCCGTGGCCACCATGTTCATGGGCCTGACCATCGCCAATATCGGCGGCGTACCGGCCGCCACCTGGCTGGGCCAGCAGGTTGGCTGGCGCATGGCCTTTGCCGGCACTGCGGTGCTCGGCCTGCTGGCCATCGCCGCGCTGTGGCTGGCCCTGCCCAAGGGTGAGCGCGGCCAGGTGCCCCATGTGCGCAAGGAGCTGGCGGTAATCGCCCGCCCCAGCGTGCTGCTGGCCATGGCCACCACGGTGCTGGGTGCCGGCGCCATGTTCACCCTGTACACCTATGTGGCCCCGGTGCTGGCCGAACTGACCGGCGCTTCCGATGCTTTCATCACCCTGGGCCTGGTATTGATCGGGGTCGGTTTCACCCTCGGCAACAGCCTGGGCGGCAAGCTGGCGGACTGGTCGCTGGATGGTGCCGCGCGGATCTTCCTCGGCGCGCTGGCGGTGATCATGCTGCTGATGCCGCTGGTGCTGGGCAGCCACATCGGTGCGGCCATCGCCCTGCTGGTGTGGGGCATGTTCACCTTCGCCGTGGTACCACCGCTGCAGATGCGGGTGATGACCGCCGCCATCGAGGCGCCGGGGCTTGCCTCGTCGATCAACGTCGGTGCGTTCAACCTGGGCAATGCCCTGGGCGCAGCATTGGGTGGCGCGGTGATCAGCCTGGACCTGGGTTATGGCGCAGTGCCGATGGCTGGCGGCGGGCTGGCGGCGGCCGGGCTGCTGCTGGTGTGGCTGGGCGGGCGTGGCAAGGTAGCCAAACAGGTGGCCAGCAGCGTTTGACCCGCGCCCTGTAGGAGCCGGCTTGCCAGCGATAGGGCCGGCAGCCCGAGCACATCTTTGCAGGCCCGGCCTCATCGCCGGCAAGCCGGGTCCTACAGGGGAGCATCATTTCGCCTGGCGAAACTATCAAGTGCCGCCAAGGAGCATTCCCCCTCCCGTACCACAGGGCTACGCTTCACCGGGCCAAGAGTAAACAGCCCACAGGAGCCCGCCCATGTCCCGCCCACCGCTGCCCCCCTTCACCCTTGAAACCGCCATCGAAAAAGTGCGCCTGGCCGAAGACGGCTGGAACAGCCGCGACCCGGCCAAGGTCGCCCTGGCCTACACCCTCGACACCCGCTGGCGCAACCGCGTGGACTTCTGCCGCAACCGCGACGAAGCCCAGGCGTTTCTGGTGCGCAAGTGGAACCGCGAACACGACTACCGTCTGATCAAGGAACTGTGGGCCTTCGCCGGCAACCGCATCGCCGTGCGCTACGCCTATGAATACCGCGATGACAGTGGCCAGTGGTACCGCGCCTACGGCAACGAGAACTGGGCGTTCGCCGAGGACGGCCTGATGCGCGAGCGCCACGCCAGCATCAACGAACAGCCCATCAGCGAAGCCGAACGCAAGTTCCGCTGGCCGCTGGGGCGCCGCCCCGACGATCATCCCGGTTTGAGCACCTTCGGTTTCTGAGGCGCAGGACAGCGCTGGTGCAGGCTGCAAGCGCCTGACTCAACGCGTGGGAGCGGGCTTGCCCCGCGAAGGATGACACCGGCTGAGCCGGTTCGCAGGGCAAGCCCGCTCCCACAGGGATTGCTCGGTTGGCCAGTTTTTTACACGCCTCCTGCGCAGCTCAAGGGCAGCACCCGCCCTACAGCGGGTAGCGCACAAACGCCTCATCAGTGAGCGTTTCGATCAACGCCGTTTGCGCAACCTCACGCGCGGCGCCGACCTCGTCACTCTGCTTCAGGTACTCCCACTCCTTCAAGCTGCCGGCACGGGCACCAAGCGCCTCCAGTTGGTCGTAAAAAGGTTGATCACAGGCGTTGAAACGCTCGGCATAAGCCTTGCGCAAGTAGGCCTGCCAAAAAGGCCGCTGCATCAGCGACTGCCCCTGGCGTGCGCTGCGCTCGGCAACCAGCACCTGGCCTCGCACCTGCAACAGGCGCTTGCCGGACACCCCCGCGGCAACGCCATAGCGCATGGCCTGCGGCTGCCCGGGCAAGCCCAGGGTTTCAGCCAGGCGCACGCGGTATGCCAGGCGCACCTCGATCTCGTCGACATCCTGCTCATCATCCTCGAGACGCTCCTGGATATCCTCGGCCGCGGCCTTGTCGACCTCATCGAGCCTGAACAGCGAACGCCCCAGCCGCATCAGCTCCGCTTCCGCCGCCTGACCCTCCAGCCCTGCGGTACGCAGGTGCACCCAGGACTGCACCTCCAGCTGGCTGAACACCAGGCTCACGCTGTCACTGCAGGACGTCGGCTCACCGGCCAGCTCGAACAAGCGCTGGCGCAGCTCGGTGTTCTGCTCACAGGCCTCGAGCACTTCCCAGACACGGCGCCCCAGCTCCCCGCTCTGGCGTCGGTAATCCTCGGTGTCATGCAGGTCGGCCAACAACTGGAAGAGGTCTTCCGAGCCTGGTTCTGCGCTCAGCGCATTCCATTGCAACTGGCGCGGCAGGCGCTGGTCGGTTTCCAGCATGGCCAACCAGGCATCGCGATTTGCGTCGCCAAGGGCGGCATGGGCCGCCAGGCTGCGCGGGCGCTCCACCGCGCCGCGCTCGAAACTGTGGCGCCGGGCCTCACTCACCGCGTCCAGCGGGTTATCGTGCAGGTGAATGCGTGCCAGCAGGCGGGCAGGCTGCGTGTAGTACGCGGCATCCAGGTGGGTGATGCGGTTGTTGCGCAGGTCGGCAAACTCGAGGTTGGCCTGTTGCACCAAACCCTCGGGCACTTCTGTGAGCCCGGTACTGCGCAGGTTGACCTGGCGCAGATGGCGCAGGCCGGTCAGGCGCGGCCCCGCAACCAGGGCATTGCGGCTCAGGTTCAGCTGACGCAACTGGGTCAGGCCGGCCAGCACGTTATTGCCCTGGGTGCTCAGGACGATGCGATTGTCCGCCAGCACCAGGCTGCGCAATTGCGGTAACTGAGCGAGCGCCGGGGGGATTTCGCCAAGGCGATTGCCGCCCAGGTCCAGGTGCTGCAGGCGGCTGAAGCGGCCAATGAAGGTCGGCGCCAGCTCGGTCAGGCCAAGCCTGCGCAAGGTCAGGTGGGTGACATTGTCAAAACGCAGCGGCGCCGCGAGCGACGGCAGCCCGCCGACCACTTCACCTTCGATGCGCAGGTGCACTTCAGCGCTGGCCGAGCGCATCGACTGTAGCCGCCAACCGGCCAGCAACTGCCGGGCTACCCGAGCACGGCTGCGCCGCAGCCCTGCTTCTGCCGTTTGCTGCCAGGCCAGCAGGCCGCTCTTCAAGGTGGTGAGTTGCTGCTGCAACAGGCTCAGGCGACTCCAGACATTGACCTGTTCCTGGATCCGCTCATTGACAAAGAGATAGGCCTGATCGTCGGTTAAGGTCGGGTAGATGCGCTTGAGCACATGGTAGGCCGCACGCAACCCAAACTTGCCATGGCCACTGAGTGGGTAGCCCAGGCGCCCATCGCCCAGACGCACAGGCGGGCGGACATTGCCGCCAACCGGCGCCATGCCGATGGCGCGTGCCACCGCTTCGCGGTCAGCGGCGGCGCGCTGCATGATCGCCTGTTCGAACTGCTCGCCCGAAAGCTCGGGCACCCCCAGCCCCAGGCGCTGCGCCAGGTCCATGTGCAACAACAGGGCCTGGGCCAGGCTGTCGGCTGCGCTTGCCCCGGCCAGGGGTTTGCCTTGCGCATCCAGCGCCAGGTAGCCGTCCTCACCCTTGACGACCTGGCGCACATCCGTGGTTTCTGTCGCCCCTTGTGCAGCCAGCAACGGACCGCCTGCACGCCCATCGCGCAACTCCAGGCGCACGGCGTCGGCCCAGGGGGCCAGCTGATCGCCCAGCGTCAGCGCCAGGCAGCAGGTGTCAGCGTTACCCGCCGCATGCTGGCGCAGCCCGGCAAGCGCGCGGTCCACACGGCTGTCGCGCAGCGCCCAGCGGGCCCTTTCGGCCAGTGCCAGCGGCACCCTTGAAGTCGACAGCAGACGCTGCTGCAGCTCACTGCTTGCCTGTCCGGCGATTTCCTCGGCGCAGCGTGGCGTCAACCCCGGAAAATCACGCAGCAACAGGCGCCCTGCCGCCGTGGTGGTTGGCTGCAAGGCCGCCAACTGCTGGGCCAAGGCCATCGAGCCCAGCCTTGGCGATGCCGCGTACAGTCGGTGGCGCTCGAGGGCATCGAGCAAACGCGCCGGCGCCGGTGCCTGCTCCAGGTGCAGGCGGCGCAACCGCGCTTCATCGAAACCGGTGGCCTCGGCCACGTGCTCGGCAGCGGCATCGCCTACCTCGGCCAGTTCAGGGCCAAGGCGGCGTACCAGTTGCCCCGCCCCCTGCCAGTGCTGAGGACTCTCCAGCGCGTGGCGCCAGCCGCCAGCGCCGTTGTCGAGCAACGCCGGGCGATAGGCACCGGGTCGGCTGGGGTGCTCGATACGCCATGGGGCGCCGGCGGTCTCGCGGCTGACCTGGTAGCGCCCTCCCTGCAGCCGCAAGCGCCCGGCGTCCATGGCGTCGGGCGCGTCGTCCGCCTCCGGCAAGCGATACGCGGCCAGCCCTGGGTCACACAGACGCATCTGCCCGTCCTCGCCTTGCACCGCAACCAGCTCATCGACAAAGCCGACGCGCTCGAGCACCTTGCCCGCTGCCTTCACGCCCACATGCAGGGCTGCCATGGCCGCCACATTGGCGGCAACCGCGAAGACATGCCCCAGGGCGCCTTCGCGGTCGCCCAGTGTCCAGTCCTCATAGCCTTCGTACAGCTCGTAGGTAAGCTGCAGTGCTGCCACCCCGAGCATCGCCAGGCCAAGGCCGGGCACGAACAACCCGGCAAGATTGAACAGGTCCAGCCCCAGCTCCAGGTAACCCTGCAGCCGCGCCTCCCGCGCCGCGCTGTCGGCCTTTTCGGTAGGCACCGCCAGTACCTGGGCATCGCCGAAGATCTTGTCGACCTGGGCCTTGCGCAGATGCACGAACAGCTCACCACTGATCGCTTCACTGCGGCCATCGAGCTCGATGGCGGTGTCACCGGCTTCGGCCAACAGGCCCGCCAGCACCTGGCTGAAGCCGGCACGGTCGGCTTCGCCGATGAAGCGCTGGAAGAACGCAGCGTAGCCAGGCTTGCGAAAGCGCTTGCCCAACCCCTGGTAGAAGCGCTCCCAGGATGCATGCTGGCCCAACTGCAGGTGAGGGTCGCCGGGGAGCCAGGCGATCAGCCCTTCAAGCTTGGCCCCCGGCTTGGCACTCTGGCGAATTTCGAACACCACCGGCCCCACCACCGGCTTACCCAGCAGGCGCAAGCTGAACGGCTTGAGGACTGCGGTTTCGGCGGGAACCGTGGCGCTGGTCGATACCAGCGCCAACAGTAGCCGGTAGCCTTGCTCGTCCAGGTCGCCGGTAAGGCGGGCCAGGTGCAGGCGGGCCGTGAGGTTGGTGCGCAAGACCGCTTGCAGTTGCTGATGCAGCGCATCACGCTTCGGCGCGTCGTCAGGGCTGAAGCGCCTGCCCAGGTAGGCCTGGTATCGCCCCCCGATATCCAGTTCACGGCAGGCCTTTGCAAACAGCTCGGGGGTGAGCGGCTTGGTCTTGCCTTCGCTGTCGACGAAGCTCATGGGTGCGCCGCTGGCATCCAGCACCTGACATTGCGCAAGGGTTGCCTCGTGCGCCTCGAAATTGTGCAGGGCACATGCCAGCAGGCTCTGCTGCGACTGACGGTGTATCGGTGGGTTGCTCAAACTAGGAGAGAGCTGCGGCGGGATTTGCCACCAGGTGCGCTTGAGCACCGACTTGTGCACATCCAGCGTCGGCCCTACCGCCTGCAAAGCCTGACGCAGCTCGTCCTGGGCGTAGTCATCCAGCGCGTGGACCTCGCCCAACAAGGCTGCCAGCTTGTCCTGGGCCTGTTGCTGTTCGAGCAATGCATGCTGCAGGGCATCGCGCTGCTCATCACTGGCGCTCGTCAGCCAGGCAGGCAGACGGTGGGCGATCAGCCCGTCGATGGAGTCGGGGGCAATAGGGGGTGGGGTCATGGTGTCCTGCCTCGGTCGGGTTAAAACCACAGGACACCACCAACCGTTGCCCTGCGTGCGCTACATATGGCTTGCGTGCCGGGCAAGGGCTTCTTCGCTGAGTGTTCGCAGCAAGCCCGCCTGGGCAGTGCTGCGCGCCTGGGCTATGGCTTCGCCGGCCTGCAGGTAGGCTTGGTCCTGAAGGTCGGTTGCACTGTCATAGAGCACCTCCAGTTGCTGGTAAAAAGGCCGGTCAAGGTGCTCGAAGCGTTCAGCGAAGCGTTCACGCAGATGCTCCAGCCAAAAGTCACGCCCCTGCAGGGAGTCCACCAGTGCCTGTGGCGTCTCTTCTGCCAGTACCCGCCGACGGGCGGCATCGACATGCGCCTGGGTGACCCCGCTGGCATGGGCGTAACGCATGCTGGCGGGCTGGTCAGGCAGGCCAAGCCGTTCGGCCAGGTTGATTCGATAAGCGAGGAAGATCTCCACGTCGTCCGGTGCAGTGAACTGCCCAGGCGCGCTGGCCTGCGCGGCGCGCCAGCCCTGTTCGGCCTGCCGGTAGTGCTCGCTGGCCAGGCGCTGCACCTGGTCGAGGCGGTACATTGCGCGCCCCTCGAGCAGCAGCTCGCGCTCCAGCGCCGCGCCCGCAAGCCCGGCCGTGCGGCGGAGCACCCGGGTGCGCGTCTCCAGGGCACTGAACAGCAGCAGCAAGCGGTCGGCGCAACTGCCAGGCCCGGCGGCCTGTTGAAACACGGCCTCACGGATCTGCTCGTTCTGTTCACAGCATTCGACCACCTGCCAGACCCGGTCACGCCAGGCACCTGGGGCCTGATGAAATTCCACGGCTTGGGCCAAGTCACCGAGAAAGCGGAAGAAGTCCTCCCCGCCCGGTGCCTGACGCAGGCTCTGCCAGCGGGCCCGGCGACCGGCCCGGCGCCTGTCGAGCATCCCGCCCAGCAAGCGCTGCAGGGTGGCATCGTCATCCACCACATGGGCATGGCCGGCGGCCCCTTCGCTGGCTGGCAGTGCGGCGGCCAGACGCTCGGCGCTTTGTGCGGCCAGGGGGTTGTCATGCAGGGCCAGGCGCTGGAGGCGCTGCTGGGGTTCGGCAAGCAGCGTTGGCTCAAGGTGCTGGATCTGGTTGCCACGCAAGTCGCCACGCTCCAGCAGGGGTAGCTGCAGGGCATCTGGCGGCACCTCGTCCAACGCACAGGCGCGCAAGCTGAACTGGCGTAACCGGCGCAACCTGGCAAAGTCCGGGCGCAGCCCCAGCGGGTTGTGCCCCAGGTCGAGGCGCTGCAAACCGCTCAACTGGTCGAGGCGGCCCTGGCCTGCGGCATCCAGCACGATGCGGTTGTCGCCCAGGCGCAGGTCCTGCAACTGGGTCAACTGCTCCAGGCCCTCGGGGAAGCGGCCTAGCCGGTTATGTCGCAGGTTAAGTACGCGCAGGTTGGGGAAATGCTGGAAAAATTCGGGGCTGATTGCCTCCAGGGCCATGTCGCGCAACGTCAACTCGGTAATGTGCTGAAAGCGCAATCCAGCAGGCAAAGCGGGCAGGCTGCCGACCCGCGCACCGTCGAGGGTCAGGCGATGCTCGATGGCACCGTAGCTGCCGGCCTTGCGCCGCCAGCAGCGGCGAATATCCCTGCCGACCCGTTGCCGGCTGAGCAGGCGGGCAAAGGGGGTGGTTTGCTGCCCCCAGCGGCTCAGCGCTTCATTCAACGCCGCAAGCTGCGTTTGCAGGGTGCGCACATGCTCCCACAGCCCGATACCCTGCTCGCGCTGGGCATTGAGGTAGGCCTCCCTCTGCGCCACGGTCAGTGTCGGGTAGACCTCATGCACCCCCCTTAACAGCGCTTGGTGAGTGCTTTCTCCACGGCCGCTCAACGGGTAGCCCAGGCGACCGTCGCCCAGGCGTACCGGCGGGCGCAGGCCTGCACCCACCGGTGCCAGGCCGATCGCCCGGGCGGCCTGTTCGCGCTGCCCGGCAGCCTGGCGGGCCAAGCGCTCAGCCAGACGGTCTGCGGTAACTGGCCCGAGCCGGGCCTGCTGCGCTGGCGCAAGCCAATGCGCAAGGGCCTGCGCGAGGCTGTCGCTCGGCGTCGAGGCCGGCAACCGCTCACCGTCAGCGTCCAGGCAGGTATACCCCTGGCCACCGCGCACGATCAGCCGGGGGTGCGCGGCCTGCTCATCCCCCGCCCGTGCCACCAGCGTGCCCTGCGCACTGCCCTCGCGAATCTCAAGGCCTATGCCTTCGGGCCAGGGCGCCAGCTCGTCGAGCATGGCCAGGGCCAGGCGTTCGCTGTCTTCAGCAACCGGGCCCGCCTCACGCAAAC
Source organism: Pseudomonas fakonensis (assembly GCF_019139895.1). Classification (GTDB taxonomy): domain Bacteria; phylum Pseudomonadota; class Gammaproteobacteria; order Pseudomonadales; family Pseudomonadaceae; genus Aquipseudomonas; species Aquipseudomonas fakonensis. Next base: position 3,967,660 of record NZ_CP077076.1, read on the forward strand.
CGGCACAGGCGCGGTTCAGCCGACCGTCACGCAGCAACCAGCGCGCCCGCTCGGCCAACGCCAGCGGCACCCGTTGCTGCTCAAGCAAAGTGTCGTGCTGCACATCGGTGGCCTGCTCGACGAGCTCGCGGGCACCGCGCCGGCTCAACCCGGGAAAGTCACGCAGCACAACCTGCGCGGCAGCGTCGGGTGCCGCCCCATCTGCCAGCAGCTGCGCCTGCAGCGCCTCATGCCCAAGCGTGGGCTGGCGCTGACGCAGCCGCTGGCGCGCCAAGGCATCTTCCAGCAAGGCCGGAGCCTGTGCCTCTTCGAGCAACAGCCTGCGCAGCTGGTCTTGCGAGTAGCCTGTACCCTGCAACAGCTGCGTCGCTTGCTCGTCGCTGACCGTGGACATTGCCCCGCCCAATGCCCGCAGCAACCCGCCAGGGCCTTGCTGATCGGCCGCTAGCGGCTGCTCGGCCAGCCTGAACGCACCCGATGCCCCGACGCGAGGGGTCAGGGCATCGACGAATGCCCGGCGCGGCAGCAACCGGCCTACCCCCTCGCTGGCACCCGCCAGCACCCCCCCGCTGGCAACGATCCCGGCAACATCGAAGGCATGCCCGAGCGCGGCTTCGCGGTCGCCCTGCAGCCACGCCTCATAGCCTTCGTAGATGTCCCCAACCACCTGCGCAGCGGTCACCCCCAGCATGACCACGCCCAGTGCCGGCACGAACAGTGAGGCCAGGCCGAGCAGGGTCAGGCCGGCCTCGTAGTAGCCGCGCAAGCGCAGGTCGCGCGCCGCGCGGTCCTCATCGCCGGTGGGCACCACCAGCACCCGGGCATCGTCCAGCAACTTGTCGACATGCACTTTGGCGAGGTGGCCAAATAGCTCGCCTGCGACAGCGACATGCCGACCGTCCAGTTCGACCGGTGTCGCAACCGGCGCCTTTGCCAGCAAGCCCTGGAGGCGCCTTGCGAAGTCGAGGCGGTCACGCTCGCGCAAGAAGCGCTGGAAAAACGCCTGGTAGCCCTTGTTCGCCAGGCGCCCGGCCAAGGCGGTATAGAGCGCCGGCCAGGACGGATGCCAGTTGAAGGGGCTGACCAGGTCGTCGGGGATCCATGTCAGCACCCCTTCGGGCTTGCCCGCGGCGCTGACCTCCACAGCGACCACACCGACCAGCGGCTTGCCCAGCAAGCGCAGGTCATGGGGCACCAGGGTGGTGGCCTCGTCGTTTGCCGGGGCGTTTTCGAACAGCCGGCTCAGGCGCTTGAAGGCTTGCTCACGCAGCAAACCGCGCAGGCTTTCAAGGTGTGCGGCAGCCTCGAAGTTGGCCCGATACGCCTTTGCCAGGTGTTGCACGATGCCGCCACCAGCGCTCAATACAGATGCCAGATAGCGCTGGTATTGGCTACCCAGGTCCAGCGTGCGGCACAGCTCGATGAAGCTTGCCGGGGTCAAGGCAAGGCGAGTGCCCTTTTCATCATACAGCGCGCTCTGTGGCGAGAACGCCTCACCAGGCATGAAGTTGTGCATCGCTGCAACCAGCAGTTGCTGGTCCGACACGAAGGGCTCATAGCGCCGTATCGGCCCGCCCGGATAGGCTGGCGGATGGGGCAATAACCTGACCTTGCGCAAGCGGCTGCGGCGCACGTCCAGCACGCGCTGGGTGGCACCGCGCAAGGCTTCTGCCAGCAACGGCGCGGCAAACTCGTCCGGTGGCGTAACCGCCTGCAGCACTTGGCGGACATTAGCCTGGGCGCGCTCCTGAGCGAGCAACGCTGCCTGCAGCGCGGCACGCTGCTGCTCAGTCGCACTGACCAGCCAGGCGGGCATCTGCCGGGCAATGAAGTGGTCGATGGAAGTCTCGGGGAAGGCTGTGGAAGTTGCCATGGCTGGCTCCTGTCTGAATGGCGGGAGCGACAGTCAAGCGGGGCGTGGCCATGGCCAGGTGGTAGTTACTGCTGCTTGACCCAGCCAGCGCACCAGGGCGCACCCGGCAAAGGTCGTCAACAGCGAGCCAAGTACATGGGCGTGTAGCGTGGCCACTGAATTACAGGCATAAAAAAAGAGGCCTTTCGGCCTCTTTTTTTTGATCCCGGCGACGCACCGAGGATCGAATTTGGAGCGGGAAACGAGACTCGAACTCGCGACCCCGACCTTGGCAAGGTCGTGCTCTACCAACTGAGCTATTCCCGCGTCGTGATGGGGGCTATTCTAGCGATTTGCCGAATGGCGTCAACCCCTTGATTCAAAAAAACTTTATTTCTGCTCCGAGCCTTCGCGCAGGTGCGGCCAGGCGGCCAGCAGGTAATGCATCATCGACCACAGCGTCAGCCCCGCCGCCACCAACAGCAGGCCGTAGCCGAGTATCACCCAGAAGGTCAGCACCGGCGGGTTGGCCAGCAGAATCACCAGCGCCAGCATCTGCGCGGCGGTTTTCCACTTGCCCAGGTTCGACACCGCAACGTGCGCGCGGGCACCCAGTTCGGCCATCCACTCGCGCAGCGCCGACACCACGATCTCGCGGCCGATGATCACCGCTGCCGGCAGCGTGAGCCAGAAGTTGGCGTGCACCTGCACCAGCAGCACCAGGGCCACGGCCACCATCAGCTTGTCCGCCACCGGGTCGAGGAAGGCGCCGAAGGGCGTGCTCTGCTGCAGCCGACGGGCCAGGTAGCCGTCCAGCCAGTCGGTGGCCGCAGCGATGGCGAACACCGTGCTGGCGGCCATGTAGCTCCAGTGATAGGGCACATAGAACAGCAGGATGAAGATCGGGATGAGCAGGACGCGTAGAACGGTGAGCAGGTTTGGAATATTCATCGGTACGACTGGCTGCGAGTTGAGCCCGGCATTCTACTCGCTATGCAGGCTGGCATAAATCGACTCGGCAAGCTTTTTACTGATCCCGGGGGCCTTGGCGATCTCGTCGATACTGGCGCGGTTGAGCTCCTGCAGGCCGCCGAAATGTTTCAGCAGGTCACGCCGGCGCTTGGGCCCTACCCCGGCCACGTCTTCCAGGCTGGAGGTACGCCGCGCCTTGCCGCGCCGGGCACGGTGGCCGGTGATGGCAAAACGGTGGGCCTCGTCGCGGATCTGCTGGATCAAGTGCAGCGCCGGGTTGTCGCCCTTGAGGGTGAACTCGTGGGCCACATCGTTCAGGTAGAGGGTTTCGAAACCGGCCTTGCGGGTTACGCCCTTGGCCACGCCAAGCAAGGTCAGGTCGCTGAAGCCCAGTTCCTGCATCACCTCGCGGGCCATGTTCAACTGGCCCTTGCCGCCGTCCACCAGCAGCACGTCGGGCAGCTTGCCCTCGCCATCCTTGATGCGCCCGTAGCGGCGCTGCAGCGCCTGGTGCATGGCGGCGTAGTCATCGCCGGCGGTGACGCCTTCGATGTTGAAACGCCGGTAGTCGGACTTGAGCGCGCCCTCGGGGCCGAACACCACGCAAGAGGCCACGGTGGCCTCGCCGCTGGAGTGGCTGATGTCGTAGCACTCCAGGCGCTGGGGCACTTCGTCCAGGTGCAGCACCTGGGCCAGGGCCTCGAAGCGCGCCGCCATGTGCTGGCGGTTGGCCAGGCGCGCGTTGAGCGCCTGCTCGGCGTTGGTCACCGCCAGTTGCTGCCAGCGCGCGCGGGTGCCGCGCACCCGGTGGCTGATGGTGATTTCGCGACCGCGCAGGGTGTGCAGCGCCTCGCTGATGGCTTCAAAGTCCTCGTGCACCACGTTGACGATCAGTTCACCCGGCAGCTCGCGCTCGGCGTTACCCAGGTAGTACTGCGACAGGAATGCGGCCATCACCTCGGCCACTTCCTCCTCGATGCCCACCTGCGGGAAGAAGTTCTTGCTACCCAGTACCCGGCCACCGCGCACGCTGATCAGGTGCACACAGGCACCGCCCGGGTTGACGAAGGCCGCCACCACATCGACGTCGCCCGAGCCGCCCTCCATGTACTGCTGGTCCTGTACCCGGCGCAGCAGCGCGACCTGGTCACGCAGTTCGGCAGCCTTCTCGAAGTTCAGGGCCATGGCGGCCGCTTCCATCTCGGCGTTGAGTTCGTTGCCCAGTTGCTGGCTTCGGCCCTCGAGGAACATCACCGAATGGCGCACGTCCTCAGCATATTCGGCCGGTTCCACCAAACCCACACAAGGCCCCTTGCAGCGCTTGATCTGGTACTGCAGGCACGGGCGGGTGCGGTTGGCGTAATAGCTGTCCTCGCACTGGCGCACCGAAAAAGCCTTTTGCAGAAGGCTCAGGCTTTCGCGAATGGCGCCGGCGCTGGGGTACGGTCCAAAGTAACGGCCCTTGGCCTTCTTGGCGCCGCGATGAATCCCCAGGCGTGGGAATTCACCGTCAGACAGGAACACATAGGGGTAGGACTTATCGTCACGCAGCAGGATGTTGTAAGGCGGCCGCCATTGCTTGATCAGCGTCTGCTCCAGCAGCAGCGCCTCGGTCTCGTTGGCGGTGATGGTGGTTTCGACCTGCGCGATGCGGCCTACCAGCGCAGCGGTCTTGGGCGCCAGGCCGGTCTTGCGAAAGTAACTGGCCAGGCGTTTCTTGAGGTTCTTGGCCTTGCCCACGTAGAGCAGACGCGCCTCGGCATCAAACATCCGGTACACGCCCGGGCGGCCGCTGCACGTGGCCAAAAAGGCACTGGCATCAAAGGTGTGTGACATGGGGTGTGCTTAGAGACTTGCGTCGACCATACCGTGGCGGACGGCCAGCAGCGTCAGTTCGACGTCGCTTGTGACCGAGAGTTTTTCGAAAATCCGATAACGGTAAGTATTGACGGTCTTGGGTGACAGACACAACTTGTCAGAGATGATCTGCACTTTCTGGCAGCCGACGATCATCAGGGCGATCTGGATTTCCCGCTCCGACAGCGTGTCGAACGGCGAGCCCTGGGGCTGGAACGACTTGAGCGCCAGCTGCTGGGCGATCTGCGGGCTGATATAGCGTTGCCCGGCGAAGGCCAGGCGGATGGCCTGGACCATTTCGTCGAGCCCTGCGCCTTTGGTCAGGTAGCCGGCGGCGCCTGCCTGCATCAGGCGGGTGGGAAACGGGTCTTCTTCGCACACGGTCACTGCCACCACCTTGATGTCGGGGTGGCTGCGCAGCAGTTTGCGGGTTGCTTCCAGCCCACCGATCCCTGGCATCTTCACGTCCATCAACACCACGTCCGGCTTCAGCTCGCGGGCAAGCTTGAGTGCGGACTCGCCCGAGTCTGCCTCACCCACCACCTGCAGGCCATCGATGTCAGCCAGCATGCGCGTGATGCCGGTACGCACCAGATCGTGATCGTCGACCACCAGGACCCTTATCAAGCATGCACCTCGTCAGTGGGGCGATTGGATCCCGCCACCTTAACAAAATTTTTCACCGGCGACCTAGTGGCCTGAACGGTTAATTAGGCCGCCCGGATAGCTACCGGCGACCCTCGCGCTCACTGGCGCAAGCCGTTAAGGAAGCCGGCTTGGCGCTCGAAACGGCGAATGACCATTGGCTGCTCCTCCCCCGCCTCGCCGGCAAGCCGGCTGAGCAAGTGCCAGACAGCCGCCTGGTCGTCTGCCGGCAGGCGGCGGAAGGCGCCGAGCAGGCGATCTTCGTCGGTGGTGAGGCTGTCGATAGGGGCCGGGGTCGGGGTGCCGGTCAGTACGTAGAGGGCATCGACGCCGCGGGCGGCAACGGCGGCCAGGTAGTCCATGCGCGGCGTACGCTCGCCGCTTTCGTACTTGCCCTGGGCGTTGGGCTCGACGCCGCCGACATCGCCGAACACCCGTTGGGTAAGCCCCAGGCGTTCGCGCTCTTCTCTCAACCGTGGGCCGAATCCGCTCATCTTTTGCCTCCTTTGCATGGATGGATAACGAGTGCATCCCGCACCCGAGTGAATGCCTGCGCATTCGCCTGGGCACTATGCCAATTGGATCCAATCTATGCAAGCCATCATTGCGCCATGAGCGGGGAGTTTTTTGGGTTCGGGTTCGGGTTCGGGTTCGAGTTCGGGGTCGGGGTCGGGGTCGGGGTCGGGGTCGGGGTCGGGGTCGGGGTCGGGGTCGGGGTCGGGGTCAGGGTCGGGGTTTTATGGTGATTGCTTTGGGAGATGTATGCTCATTCATTGACGATGAAGGCTTTTCGTCACCTTTCCGCCCTTACGGCGGGTCACTTTTTGTCAAACGCGACAAAAAGTAACCAAAAAACGCTGGCTCCCATCATCCGGCCCCCTACGCTGCGCTTCGGGGGTTCCCTCGCTCCGGGCTTGCTCCGGAGGTACGCGCCGACGGGCCGTCCCTGGCCCGATCGGCGCTCGACCGGCATCCATGCCGGTCGCCCTCCTACGCAATCCCTACGCTCGGCCTCCTGAAGTCGCGATTTGTGTTGCCTGAACTATTGCGCGCTTAGAAGCCAGATCAACAGCCAGATCAACAGCTGGGATGTTGGTTTGATTGTTATTGATGTTTTGTTTGTTCGGGCCCTATCGCCGGCTCCTACAGGGGTATGCGTTATCCAAATTGACGCGTTCCACTGTAGGAGCCGGCTTGCCGGCGATTGCAATCCTGAGTTCCCACAAATGGCAACTAGCGACCGAGCTGCGTACTTACAGGCGCCGCCCCTAACTTCGCGACTTCAGGAGGCTTCACTGCGGGATTGCGGAGGGGGGCGACCGGCATGGATGCCGGTCGAGCGCCGATCGGGCCAGGGACGGCCCGTCGGCGCGTACCCCCGGAGCAAGCCCGGAGTGAGGGTACCCCGGAGCGAAGCGCAGGGGCCGGATGAATGGAGCGCACGGTTTTTGGTTACTTTTTTCCACGAAAAAAAGTAACCCGCCGTTGGCGGAAAGGTGAATAAGCGTCACTACAAATAATGAATGCGATTACAACTATAAAAACCAACTAAACCAAAAACAACATACACCACAAAATACACACCACCCGCAAGAGCCTAATCGCCGGCAAGCTCCTACAGAGCCCCCTCATCCACACACCGCTGCATCCGAACAAAACACTCATCGTCCCCCATCTCCACAAACCCATGCCGCCCATAAAGCCCCCGCGCAGGATTACTGCGAAACACCATCAAACGCAGTAAAGGCAAACGCCGGGCCCGCGCCCACCCCGCCAACTGCTCAAGCACCCAGCCCCCCACACCACGCCCACGGTGCTCCGGCAAAAGATGCAACTCGCGAATGAACAACGCTTGGCGATCCTGGCTCAGGCTGCAGAAACCCAATACCTCGCCCTGCTCCACCACCAGCCATTGCTCACGCCAACCCCAGGCTTCATCGAAGGCATCCTCGATCCACAGCAGGTCGAATTCGCGGTAATAAGGCAGCATGGCGCGCCGGGTCAGATCGCGGGCGAAGGTCAGGTGAGCATCGCTGGCAGCGACCAACTCAAGGGGCATAGCACACCGGCGAACTACCCGGCCCACGCCGCAGCAATTCGTCCTCCAGCCAATCAGCCAGCACCCGGGCATTGTTGTGCTCGGTATCCTTGCCGGCATACAGCAACGTCAGGTCGCCCTGCTGCGCAAGGTCCAGCAACGGGTACCAATGCTCAGGGTGGGCAGCCAACTCCTGCTGATAACGGTGCGTGAAACCGGCAAAATCCACCTCGCCGGCATGCAACGCCTTGCGCAGTTCGTCGGATGGCGCCACCTCGCGCAGCCATTGACCGTGCAGGTCTTGCTTGCGTCTGTTACGCGGCCATAACCGATCCACCAGCACCCGCTGGCCATCGCCGGGGGCGGCCGATTCATAGACACGCTTGCAATAGATCATGGGCACTCGCTTGGCAATCAGGAGGTGCCTTCTAGACTAGGAGTTCCGTTGACCGAGGTCACGCCTTGGTAACGAATTGTTTCTAGGATTGGAAACCTCCCCCAAGCGTCGATGCCTCGGAGCCCCCATGACAACGCCCTCGATGGTCAGACAGGATGCCCTGACCCCGCGCGACTCCCGCCCGCACCTGTCCCAGCGCCCCGGCCGCGCCACCCTGGTGCTGTTCTTCGGCCTGCTGCTGGCGGGCCTGGCCTATACCTTCTACAGCCTCAAGCAGGACGTCAGCGCCAGCGGCACCCTGGTCACCACGGTCACCCCCTTCCTGTTGCTGGGCCTCGCACTGCTGATCGCCCTGGGCTTTGAATTCGTCAACGGTTTTCACGACACCGCCAACGCCGTGGCCACGGTCATCTACACCCACTCGTTGCCGGCACCGGTGGCAGTGGTGTGGTCGGGCCTGTGCAACTTCCTCGGCGTGCTGCTTTCCAGCGGCGCGGTGGCCTTCGGCATCATCGCCCTGCTGCCGGTGGAGCTGATTCTGCAGGTGGGCTCCACGGCGGGCTTCGCCATGGTGTTCTCGCTGCTGCTGGCGGCGATCATCTGGAACCTCGGCACCTGGTGGCTAGGGCTGCCGGCCTCGTCGTCGCACACACTGATCGGCTCGATCATCGGCGTGGGCGTGGCCAACGCCCTGATGCACGGGCGCGACGGCACCAGCGGGGTGGACTGGGGCCAGGCCAGCAAGGTGGGCTATGCCCTGCTGTTCTCGCCACTGATCGGCTTCGCCTGCGCCGCCCTGCTGCTGCTGGCCCTGCGCGCCCTGGTCAAACGCCGCGAGCTGTACCAGGCCCCCGAAGGCCAGACGCCGCCCCCTTGGTGGATTCGCGGCGTGCTGATCCTTACCTGCACCGGGGTGTCGTTCGCCCATGGCTCCAACGACGGGCAGAAAGGCATGGGCTTGATCATGCTGATTCTGGTTGGCACCCTGCCGATGGCCTACGCCCTTAACAAGACCATGCCCAACGAACAGGCCCTGCAGTTCTCGGCAGTGGCCGAGGTGACTCGCCAGGCCTTGGTGCGCAGCGCACCGCAACCGGCAGTGGCCGACCCGCGCCAAACCCTGACCGCCTTCATCAACGAACCCAAGGCCAGCCCAGAGCTGGTACCGGCCCTGGCCGCACTCACCGGCATGATCGGTGAAGAGGTCAAGGGCTACGGCTCGCTCAAGCGTGTGCCGGCCGAAGCCATGGCCAACGTGCGCAACGACATGTACCTGACCAGCGAAGTGATCCGCCTGCTCGACAAGCACAAGCTGGTGGCCTTCGACGCCGACACCGCCAACCACGTGCAACTGTTCAAGCGCCAGCTGGACGATGCCACCCGCTACATCCCGCTATGGGTCAAGGTGGCGGTGGCCATCGCTCTGGGGCTGGGGACCATGGTCGGCTGGAAGCGCATCGTGGTAACGGTGGGCGAGAAGATCGGCAAGACCCACCTGAGCTATGCACAAGGCGCCTCGGCGGAGGTGGTGGCGATGTGCACCATTGGTGCGGCAGACATGTTCGGGTTGCCGGTGTCCACCACCCATGTGCTCAGCTCGGGGGTGGCCGGCACCATGGTCGCCACAGGCTCAGGGCTGCAGCGACGTACGTTGATCAACCTGCTGATGGCCTGGGTGCTGACCTTGCCGGCGGCGATGTTGCTGGCGGGGTGTTTGTACTGGGTGTTGAACCAGGTGTTCTGACCCGCACAAAGCGCTGCAAATACCCTGTGGGAACGGCCTTGTGCCGCGAAAGGGGCGCGAAGCGCCCCCTGGATTTCGGTGTCACTGCACATTTTGCCGGGGCTGCTGCGCAGCCCTTTCGCGGCACAAGGCCACTGCTACAAGTGCTGACCTGCGTTTTTGCTCAAGCGCTCACCCCGGGATCTTCAACCCGCGCTGCACCGCCGGGCGCTCGAGGAACCGCGCCAGCACCCGCTGCACTTCCTTGAACTCATCGAAGCCCACCAACTCGCGGGCGTTGTAGCGCTCCACCAGGTTGCGCACCCAGGGGAAAATGGCGATATCGGCGATGCTGTACGCATCGACCATCCACTCACGGCCCTTCAGGTGCCGGTCCAGCACGCCCAGCAAACGCTTCGACTCGCTCACGTAGCGATCACGTGGGCGCTTGTCCTCGTATTCCTTGCCGGCGAAGAAGTGGAAGAAGCCCACTTGGCCAAACATCGGCCCGACGCCGCCCATCTGGAACATCAGCCACTGGAGGGTCTGGTAACGCTGGGCCGGGTCATGGCTGAGCAGCTTGCCGCTCTTCTCGGCCAGGTACTGCAAAATCGCCCCGGACTCGAACAGCGCCAGCGGCTGGCCGCCCGGGCCATCGGGGTCGAGGATCGCCGGGATCTTGTTGTTGGCGCTGAGCGAGATGAACTCCGGGCTGAGCTGGTCATTGCTGTCGAAACTGACCTTGTGCGCTTCATAGGGCAGGCCAAGCTCCTCGAGCAGGATCGACACCTTGACCCCGTTGGGGGTGGCCAGCGAATACAGCTGCAGCCGCTCAGGGTGCTGCGCCGGCCATTTGCGGGTAATCGGGAAAGCAGACAAATCGGTCATGGGCATGCCTTGGCAGTGGAAGGGTTACAACGTTAAGGGCTGGCGGGCGCCCTGACCATCACCCAGTCGCAGTGCCGTTCATCACCGCAAGGGAAAATCGCCTCGCCCACCTTGGCAAAACCGTTGCGCTGGTAGAAGCGGATGGCCCGGGCGTTGAGTTCGTTGACGGTCAGGCGCACCGCGCCGTGGGTGCGCGCCAGGGTCGCCTCCAGCAACTGCTGCGCCGCGCCCTGGCCGTGGGCGACCGGCAGCACGTAGCAGCGGGCTATTTCCACCAGGTGGTCGGCGGCAGCGATGCCCAGCGCACCCGGGGCCAGGTCGAGCATGCTGTAGCCCAGCACCTGACCGCCCTGCTCCACCACCAGCAGGCGCTTGTGCGGGTGCAGCAGGTGCTGCTGGAAATGCTCGGTTTGCAGGTGATGGGCGATGTAGTGCTGCAGCGCGGCCGGCGCGCTGTCGGGCGGGCTGGCCAAGGCGAAGGTGGCCTGGCCGACCTGGCTCAGGGCAGCACAGTCGGCGTGGCGGGCCGGGCGAATCTGGTAGGGCATGGCAACGTCCTGTTGGGCATCCGGGTGTTGCCCGACAATGCCAGCCCCACCCTGATGGCGCAAGGCTCAGGCAGCGCCGTGGGCCTGTTGCTTGAGCCGTTCGGTATCGACCCGCACGAACACCGAATCGGCGCTGACGGTGAGCACATCGCCGGCCCAGACTTCGCAGATGACCCGGGTCTTGCGCCCCACCTCCCCTTCCACCCGCGCCTTGAGCAGCAACTCGACGCCCATGGGCGTGGGCTTGAGGTAGTTAAGGCCAAGCTGGCCGGTGACGCAGTCGATGCGCGGCAGGCTGCCGGGTTCGCGGCCTTCGGCGCGGTAGTGGTGGGCCATGGCGGTCCAGTTGGAATGGCAGTCCACCAGCATGGCCAGCAGGCCGCCGTACACAAGGCCCGGCCAACCGATGAAGGCCGGGTCGGGGCTGTGCCTGCACAGCAGGTGGATGCCGTCGGCGTCCCAGTGGCTATTCAGGTGCAGGCCGTTGGGGTGGGCACAGCCGCAGCCATAACAGGTGCCATCGGGGGCGGCGAGCTGTTGCAGGGAAAACGCATGTTCGGTCATGGGCGCCCTTTTGCTTGTTGGAATTGGCAAATGCTGAGGGGGATCGTAGCGGCGCAAACGGGATTCGTGAACACCTGGCCAAACACACCAACTACCGCAGCATTAATCAACACACCTCAAAATAATAACCAATACAATAACAATGCACTGATCTGGATCAATAACCGATCGCACGCATCAATATAGCGCACTATTATTTACCCCTTCACCAAACTTGCACCTTTCGCATATAAATTGAATAGCCGTACAATAATGGCCGTGAGCCACTAACCAACAATAGCCACGCCTTATACCCCCCTGCCACTACCTGCGAGGCCAGAAGCATGCTGACCAATGCACCGCTTCGTCTGAAGTTATTGTTGATCCTGTTGTTCCCCCTGCTGGGCTTTTTGGCACTGGCCGGCTTATACCTGGCCGATAACTACCGAACCCTGCGCGACATGGAAAGTACCGTTGCCGCCAGCCGCACCGCGCAATCCCTGAGCCAGTTGATTACTCTGCTGCAACGTGAGCGCGGCGCCAGCGGCGTGTTCATCGGCAGCCGTGGCAGCAACATGGCAGAGCGCCTGCTGCAGTTGCGCAAGGACAGCGACGCGGCGCTGGATGCAGTGCGTGCAAGGCATGCCGATATCGCCCCCTTGCTGGCAGCACTCGACACCCTGGGCAACCTGCGCGGGCAAGTCGACACGCTGAGCATCGGCAGTGTCGACTCCGCCAGCCGCTATACCGAACTGATCAAGACCCTGATCAGCTATACCCAGTTACTGGAAAGCCGCGTCAGCGATACTGCCGTGGTGCATGCCTTGGGCGCACTCAACCAATTCATCGAGCTGAAGGAACGCGCCGGCCGCGAACGGGTAATATTGGGCCTGGCCTTCAATCAGGACCATTTCGACGCCACGCTGCTATCGCGCTTCAGCCGCAACCTGGGCGAGTTTTCGGCCTATGCCGACGGCTTCCAGCGCAAGGCACCGGCGGCCATCCTCAGCCAGTTCCAGCAAAGCCTGCAGAGCACGGCCACCGGCGATGTGGCCAAGTTGCAAAGTTTGGCCGTGGATATACCGCTGGGCCAACCACTGGGTATCAAGCCCGAGGCCTGGTTCGAGACCGCCACCCGGCGCATCGACCAGATGAGCGACATCGAGCAGGCCCTGGCGGAAAACGTCGGCACGCTTGCCCTCGAAGCCCGCAGCGACGCCAGCCAGGCGTTGTGGCTGACCCTGGCGGGCACCCTGCTGGCGCTGGCCATGGTGGGACTGCTAGCGTGGCTGATCATTGCCAGCATCGGCAAGGCGGTAAAGGATATCAACGCCGCCCTCGACGGCCTGGCCCGCCGCGACCTCACCGCACGCGCCGGTTACCGCAGCAAGGACGAGTTCGGCCAGATCGCAGGCAACCTAAACCGCATGGCCAGCGAACTGGCCGAGATCGTGCGCGAGATCGGCAGCGCCACCACCCAGGTGGCCACGGCTGCCGAGGAGTCTTCGGCGGTGACCCTGCAGACCAGCCGCAGCGTCGAGCAGCAGCGCCAGAGCACCGAGCTTGTGGCCACCGCCATCAACCAGATGAGCGCCACGGTGCGCGAGGTGGCACAAAGCACCACCGATGCGGCCAGCCTGTCCCAGCAGATTCACACCAGCAGTGCCGAGGGGCGTGCCGAGGTGCAAGGCACCATCACGCTGATTCACGAACTGTCGACCCAGGCCGAGCAAACGGCGGCGATCATCGACGACCTCAAACGCGAGAGCGATGCCATTTCGTCGGTACTTGATGTGATACGCGGCATCGCCGAGCAGACCAACCTGCTGGCACTGAACGCGGCCATCGAGGCGGCCCGGGCCGGCGACCATGGCCGGGGTTTTGCGGTGGTGGCGTCGGAGGTGCGTACCCTGGCGCAGCGCACCCAGGAATCTACTGGCAATATCCAGCAGATGATCAGCAACCTGCAGGCCGGCTCCGAGCGCGCCAGCAGTTCGATGCTGGAAACCCTGGGCAAGGCGCAGTCCGGCGCCAGCCGCATTGGCCGGGCCGGCGAGTTGCTGGCCTCGATCACCGAGGGGGTGGCGCGGATCAGCGACCGCAACATCCAGATTGCCTCGGCGGCCGAGGAGCAAAGCGCGGTGTCGGAGGACATCAACCGCAACGTCAACGAGATCAACGACCTGGTGATTCAGGTAAGCGCCGGCGCGCAGCAGACGGCGATCACCAGCCAGGCGCTGGCGCGCCTGGCGGAACATCAGCAGCAGTTGGTGGGGCGGTTCCGTACGGGGTGATATCAGCATCGCGGGCAAACCCGCTCCTACAGGATTTATGCGGCCTCCTGTAGGAGCGGGCTTGCCCGCGATGGGCCGCACAGCGGCCCCGGTTGTTTCAGGCCGACTGAGCAGCCCCCAGCCTGCCCCGCCGCTGGGTCAGCGACACCAGCAGGATGAACAACGTGACCCCGGCGGTCATCAGCGTCTCGTAGCGGTAGGCATCGCTCAGCAGCATGTAGCCCAGCACCATCACGATGGTGCCGATCACCAGCCAGGTGAGCCACGGGAACAGCCACATCTTCAGCTCCGGCGTACGCCCTTCACGCTCGGCGCGGGCCCGCATGCGCAGCTGCGACACGGCAATCACCAGGTACACCAGCAGCGCGATGGCACCGGTGGTAGACAGCAGGAAACCGAACACCTTGCCGGGGAACACATAGTTCACCAGGCACCCGGCAAAACCAGCCAGGGTCGAGAAGATCACCGCCACGGTCGGCACGCCGGCCCCGGAAATACGCTTGGTCATGCTCAACGCCTGGCCACGGGCACCCAGCGAATAGAGCATGCGCGAGGCGGTGTACAACCCCGAGTTCATGCAACTGGTCACCGCCACCAGCACCACGATATCCACCAGCAGCTTGGCGCCGGGCACGTTGAGCACCTCGAGCACGCGCTGGAACGAACCGACCGCCTTGAGCTGCGGGTCATTCCAGGCCACCAGCGACACCACCAGGAAAATCGACGCCAGGTAGAAGATGGCAATGCGGTACACCACAAGGTTCGTGGCGCGGCGAATCTTGTCTTTCGGGTTGGCGGTTTCATCGGCAGCGATGGTGACGATCTCGGCACCGAAGAACGAGAAGATAGTGATCAGCACGCCGCCGAGCACGGTGCCAAAGCCGTTGGGCATGAACCCGCCGCTTTCCCACAAACGGCTGACGCCGGACACCTCGGCCAGCGGCCAGAAGCCGAACACCGCCAGACTGCAGACCACGATGAAGGCGATGATCGCCACCACCTTGACCAGCGCGAACCAGTATTCGAAGGCGCCGAAGTTCTTCACGCTGACCAGGTTGGTACCCGACAGCACCAGCATGATCAGGAAGGCGAACAGCCACGACGGTACCGCCGGGAAGTAGGCATGCAGGATGTCCGCACCGGCGATGGCCTCGACCGGAATGATCAGCACCCAGAACCACCAGTACAACCAGCCGATGGTAAAGCCTGCCCAGGGCCCGATGGCCTCCGAGGCGTAGGTGGAGAACGAGCCGCTGTTGGGGTTGGCGATGGCCATTTCCCCGAGCATGCGCATCACCAGCAGCACCAGCAGGCCGGTCATGGCGTAGGAGATGAGAATCGCCGGGCCGGCGGTGGCGATGGCGTTGGACGAGCCGATGAACAACCCGGCGCCGATGATGCCGGCGATGGAAATCATCGACACCTGACGAGAGGTCAGGCCGTGTTGCAGGGAACGCTGTTTCTTGTTGTTGGGCGATACCATGGGGAACCCTCGAGTGGGTCGGCCGTTGCAATGACGGCTGAAAGTTGAAGCAGAATTCGCAAAGTTTGAGTTGCTCTTTGTTGTTCTTGTTTACGCCGGTTGCGCGATTGCCCTCCTCTTCGCAAACCCGGTTGAAATCATTGACCTTGGTCAGTATTAATCTATGAGGCCGGGTCGACAAAACGACCTTTTCGAAGCACATCATTCTATAAAAGAATGAACTCCTTCCTTTTTCGCGGGGTTGAACCACTGCCATGTCCAAACGCCTGATGCCCTCCACCACCGCCCTGCAGTGCTTCGAGGCCGCAGCCCGGCACCTGAGCTTCACCCGCGCAGCGCAAGAGCTGCACCTGACCCAGAGCGCGGTTAGCAAACAGGTGGCGCAGCTCGAGGACATGCTTGCCCACCCCCTGTTCCAGCGCATTCGCCGGCGCCTGCACCTGACCCCGGCCGGCGCGCTGTACCTCACCGAAGTGAACAAGATCCTCACCCAGATCGACATCTCCAGCCGCTACATCCTCAGCTACGGCGACGAAACCGAGGTGCTGCGCATCGCCACCCAGCCGACCTTCGGTGCGCGCTGGCTGGTACCCCGCCTCAAGGGTTTCGGCGAACGCCACCCACGCATCCACCTGGACATCCGCAACGAACTGGAACCGTTCGACCTGGTGCAGGCCAAGGCCGATATCGCGTTCTTTTTCGGCCAGGGCACCTGGCCGGGAGCCACCTGCATCGAGCTGTTCAGCGAGGAGGTGGTGCCGGTGTGCGCGCCGGCATTGCTGGCCCGCCAGCGTTTTGCCAGTGCCGAAGCCCTGACCGAACACCGCCTGCTGCAGTGCGCCTCGCGCCCGGAGGCCTGGCACGAGTGGTTTCTGGGGCTTGGGCTGCACAGCCAGAACAGCTACCACGGGCCGCGTTTCGACACTTTTTACCTGTGCATCCGCGCCGCCATCGCCGGGTGCGGCATTGCGCTGATTCCTCGCTACCTGGTGGCCGAAGAGCTGAGCGAGGGTAAGCTAGTGGTGGCCTGGGATCACCCGGTACCGAGCAATGGCCGGCACTTCATGGCCCATGCCGAGCATGCCGCCGAAGTGCCCAAGGTGCGGGCATTCGTGCAGTGGATATGCGAGCGGGTGGCCGAGGGCTGACGCCCCCTGTAGGAGCCGGCTTGCCGGCGATCACCGGCGCAGCCGGTGCCATCTATCGCCTGCTCCGACCTCATCGCCGGCAAGCCGGCTCCCACAGAGAGCACCAACATCGCGAATCCACGGAATGATCGCAATCCAATAATTCGTTTGCGGAATATAGACCCGGCACGCTTGGATATTGCCCATATTCGAACAACAGGCCGCGTGCACATGACCCCGGAAAGTATCAGCCAATCCATTGCCATCGTTCATCCCATTACACTTTCCCACGGCCGTAATGCCGAAGTGTGGGATACCCACGGCAAGCGTTACATCGACTTCGTCGGCGGTATCGGCGTGCTCAACCTGGGCCATTGCAACCCGGCCGTGGTCGAGGCGATCCAGCAGCAAGCCACGCGCCTGACCCACTACGCCTTCAACGCCGCGCCCCATGGCCCGTACCTTGAGCTGATGGAGCGACTGCGCCAGTTCGTACCAGTGCGTTACCCGCTGGCCGGCATGCTCACCAACAGCGGTGCGGAAGCGGCGGAGAATGCCCTGAAGGTGGCCCGTGGCGCCACCGGCAAGCGCGCCATCATTGCCTTCGATGGCGCCTTCCATGGCCGCACCCTGGCCACCCTCAACCTCAACGGCAAGGTAGCGCCGTACAAGCAACGCGTGGGTGAGTTGCCAGGCCCGGTGTACCACCTGCCCTACCCCGGTGCCGACACCGGGGTCACCTGCGAGCAGGCGCTCAAGGCACTGGAGCGCCTGCTCAGCGTGGAACTGGCGGTGGAGGACGTGGCGGCGTTCATCTTCGAGCCAGTGCAGGGTGAAGGCGGTTTCCTGGCCATGGACCCGGCTTTCGCCCAGGCACTGCGGCGCTTCTGCGACGAGCACGGCATCCTGATCATCATCGACGAGATCCAGTCTGGCTTTGGGCGCACCGGGCAACGCTTCGGCTTCCCACGCCTGGGCATCGAGCCGGACCTGCTGTTGCTGGCCAAGAGCATCGCCGGCGGCATGCCGCTGGGAGCGCTGGTCGGGCGCCAAGACCTGATGGCCGCGCTACCCAAAGGTGGCCTGGGTGGCACCTATTCGGGCAACCCGATCGCCTGTGCGGCGGCGCTGGCCAGCCTTGCACAGATGACCGATGAAAACCTCGCTACCTGGGGTGAACGCCAGGAACAGGCCATCACCACGCGCCATGCACGCTGGAAGGCTTCAGGGGTGTGCAGCTACCTGGGGCGCCTGACCGGGGTTGGTGCCATGCGCGGCATCGAGCTGCTGAACGCCGACGGCAGCCCGGCACCGGCGCAACTTGGCAAGGTGCTGGAGGCCGCCAGGGCCAAGGGGCTGCTGCTGATGCCCAGCGGCAAGGCGCGGCACATCATTCGCCTGCTGGCACCGCTGACCATCGAGCCTGCGGTGCTCGAGGAAGGCCTGGATATCCTCGAGCAGTGCCTGGCGGAGCTGGCTTGAGGCTTACAGGCCCAGCTCTTCAGGGGTGAGCATGTCGCATTCGAAGGCGATCCAGCCGCCTTCGAGCTCGGCGTGGCCGTTGACGATCGGGCCGTAATAAGTGAGGCCGTTCTCGAGGGTGACGCAGATGTGCGTGGCGGACTTTTCCGGGGCTGCGAGGGTTCCGACGAAATGCACCTTCTTCAGGGTTTCGGTCACTGCCTCCAGGCCCACGCGCTGGTTGGTGTTTTCCGAGGCCTCGGTGTCGCCGCCGCGGTCTTCGCAGCTGACGGTCACGGTGGCGATGTAGGGGTACTTGGTGCTCAAGCGGGGTTACCTCGGGGTATGGGGGCTGGAAATGGCGCTAGGGTACGGCAGACGCCCGGCGTTGTCTCTAGCGGCCCTATCGCCGGCAAGCCGGCTCCTACAGGGTGCGGCGGCATGGCGGGCAACAGGTGAACTGTATGCCCCGATCTGTTAGGGTGCCCGCCGATGCATGCCCCACCACGCGAGGATACCGAGTGAGCGCAGAACAACCCCTGATCGCCGACCTGTTCGAGGTCGACAAACGCCTGACCCTCAAGCCCGTCGTGGACTTCAACACCTACCTGCACAACGCCTTCGGCGAAGGCCCGTGCCGCTGCCACCGCTGCGTCGAGGGCGCAGGTGATGAAAGCAGCTACAGCCACCGCCACACCTTCGAGCTGGAAGGCCGCACCTTGCACCGGCGCTTCGCCAACACCGCCGGCAGCGATGTATTGCTGGTGCTGAAAAAGGCCTGGTTGTCGTACACCAAGAACGACCTCATTACCGTAGGTACGCTGGACATGGCCACCCTGCTGTCATTCACCGACGCTGCCCTGCACGAGCGCCTGCTGGCCCTGTTGCCAGCCAGCGGCCTGGCCCGCGAAAGCGAAGGCCAGTGGCAGTTGCAGGTGCAGGCCGACTGACGGCCCGCCCCTGTGAGCGGCCTTGTGTCGCGAATGGGCTGCGCAGCAGCCCCGACAATTTCGCATGATGCCGAGAATGTGGGGCTGCTGCGCAGCCCATTCGCGACACAAGGCCGCTCCAAACGACCGCGTCAACCCTGAAACGGACTGTCACCCCCCGGCAGGATTCTCCCCCTCTGCTACCTTGGGAGAACCCTCACCCGCAGGTGACCCGCCATGGCCCGCACCACACCCATCGAGCTGTACCGCAACATCGGCATCGTCGCCCACGTCGACGCCGGCAAGACCACCACCACCGAACGCATCCTGTTCTACACCGGGGTCAACCACAAGATGGGCGAGGTGCACGACGGCGCCGCGACCATGGACTGGATGGCCCAGGAGCAGGAACGCGGCATCACCATCACCTCGGCAGCCACCACCGCGTTCTGGCAAGGCTCGACCAAGCAGTTCGAGCACAAGTACCGCTTCAACATCATCGACACCCCAGGCCACGTCGACTTCACCATCGAGGTGGAGCGCTCGCTGCGCGTGCTCGATGGCGCGGTGGTGGTGTTCAGCGGCGCCGACGGCGTCGAGCCGCAGTCCGAGACGGTGTGGCGCCAGGCCAACAAGTACCATGTGCCGCGCCTGGCCTACATCAACAAGATGGACCGCCAGGGCGCGGACTTCTTGCGTGTGGTCAAGCAGATCGACCAGCGCCTGGGCCACCACCCGGTGCCCATCCAGCTGGCCATCGGCAGCGAGGAGAACTTCATCGGCCAGATCGACCTGGTGAAGATGAAGGCCATCTACTGGAACGACGCCGACAACGGCACCAGCTACCGCGAAGAACCCATCCCTGCCGAGCTGCAGTCCCTGGCTGACCATTGGCGCGCGCACATGGTCGAAGCCGCCGCCGAGGCCAATGACGAGCTGACCATGAAGTTTCTCGAAGGCGAGGAACTGACAGTCGATGAAATCAAGGCCGCCCTGCGCCAGCGCACCATCGCCAACGAAATCGTCCCCACCATCCTCGGCTCGTCGTTCAAGAACAAGGGCGTGCCGCTGATGCTCGACGCTGTGATCGACTACCTGCCCGCGCCATCGGAAATCCCGGCGATCAAGGGCACCGACCCGGACGATGAAGACAAGCACCTGGAACGCCACGCCGACGACAAGGAGCCGTTCTCGGCGCTGGCCTTCAAGATCGCTACCGACCCGTTCGTCGGCACCCTCACCTTTGCCCGCGTCTATTCCGGCGTGCTCAGTTCGGGCAATGCGGTGCTCAACTCGGTCAAGGGCAAGAAAGAGCGCATCGGCCGCATGGTGCAGATGCACGCCAACCAGCGCGCCGAGATCAAGGACGTGTGCGCCGGCGACATCGCCGCACTGATCGGCATGAAGGACGTCACCACCGGCGACACCCTGTGCGACATGGACAAGCCGATCATCCTCGAACGCATGGACTTCCCCGACCCGGTGATTTCGGTGGCGGTGGAGCCCAAGACCAAGGCCGACCAGGAGAAGATGGGCATCGCCCTGGGCAAGCTGGCCCAGGAAGACCCCTCGTTCCGCGTGCGCACCGACGAAGAGACCGGGCAGACCATCATCTCCGGCATGGGCGAGTTGCACCTGGACATCATCGTCGACCGCATGCGCCGCGAGTTCAACGTCGAGGCCAACATCGGCAAGCCCCAGGTGGCCTACCGCGAGAAGATCCGCAATACCTGCGAGATCGAAGGGCGCTTCGTGCGCCAGTCCGGTGGGCGCGGCCAGTACGGCCACTGCTGGATCCGCTTCGCCCCGGGCGATGAGGGCAAAGAGGGCCTGGAATTCATCAACGAGATCGTTGGCGGCGTGGTACCGCGCGAGTACATCCCGGCGATTCAAAAAGGCATCGAGGAGCAGATGAAGAACGGCGTGCTGGCCGGCTACCCGCTGATCAACCTCAAGGCGGCGGTGTTCGACGGCTCGTACCACGACGTCGACTCCAACGAAATGGCCTACAAGATCGCCGCCTCCATGGCCACCAAGCAGCTGTCGCAAAAAGGCGGCGCGGTGCTGCTGGAGCCGGTGATGAAGGTCGAGGTGGTCACACCTGAAGAGTACCAGGGCGACATTCTCGGCGACCTGAGCCGGCGCCGGGGGATGATCCAGGACGGCGACGAGACCCCGGCCGGCAAGGTGATCCGCGCCGAGGTGCCGCTGGGCGAGATGTTCGGCTACGCCACCTCGATGCGTTCGATGACCCAGGGCCGGGCGAGCTTTTCGATGGAGTTCACCCGCTATGCCGAGGCGCCGGCCAGCATTGCCGATGGCATCGTCAAGAAGAACCGCGGGGAACCCTAGACCGCACGCCCCTGTAGGAGCGGCCTTGCGCCGCGAAAGGGCTGCAGAGCAGCCCCGGCAGTTTTGCAGGTGACGTAAATCATGGGGCCGCTGCGCGCCCTATCGCGGCACAAGGCCGCTCCTACAGGGATCGCGTTCGCAGCTGCAGAAATCAGTGCTGCTCGCCGGCCCGCTTGAGCAGCTTCTTGCAGCGCTCCGACAAGTGCACCACCCGCAGGTGCTTGCCGGCCTTGGCATAGCGCTCACGCAGGGTTTTCAACGCAGCCACCGCCGAATAATCGACAAAGCTCAGGTGCTGGCAATCCAGGGTCACCTTGGCCGGGTCGCCCGCCGGGTCGAACTGGTTCAAAAATGGCGTGGTCGAGGCGAAGAACAGCGTGCCGTGCACCTGGTAGTGCTTGCTGCCCTCGGCGTCCTCGTGACTGTCGGCATACAGCTCCCGCGCGTGCTGCCAGGCGAAGTTCACCGCCGCGATGACGATGCCGAACAGCACCGCCGTGGCCAGGTCGGTGAACACCGTCACCACGGTAACCGCGATGATCGCCAGCACATCGCTGACCGGCACCTTGTGCAGCACCCGCAACGAGGCCCAGGCGAAGGTCTGCTGGGCCACCACGAACATCACCCCCACCAGCGCCGCCAGCGGAATGCGCTCGATCAGCGGCGACAGGAACAGCACGAACAGCAGAATCATCACCCCCGCCACCACCCCCGACAGCCGACCGCGGCCATTGGAGCTGAGGTTGATCACCGTCTGGCCGATCATCGCGCAGCCACCCATACCACCACACAACCCCGAAACCATGTTCGCGGCGCCCAGCGCGACACACTCGCGGTCCGGGAAGCCGCGACTTTCGGTGATCTCGTCGGTGAGGTTGAGGGTGAGCAGGGTTTCCAGCAGGCCGACCATGGCCATCAGCACCGCATACGGGGCGATGATCTTCAGGGTTTCGAAGTTCCACGGGATATCGGGCAGCGCCAGCCCCGGCAGGCCGCCGGCAATGTGCGCCATGTCGCCGAGGGTGCGGGTAGGCAGGCCAAGCAGGTACACCAGCAGGCCGACACCCAGAATGGCCACCAGCGCCGGCGGCACTGCACGGGTGATCTTGGGCAACACGCAGACCACCAGCATGGTCAGCGCCACCAGGCCGAGCATCAGGTACAGCGGCGCACCGCTGAGCCAGTCCTCGCCATCTTTGAAGTGCTCCAGCTGCGCCAGGGCAATGACGATGGCCAGGCCGTTGACGAAGCCGAGCATCACCGGGTACGGCACCAGGCGCACCAGCTTGCCCAGGCGCAGCACGCCGAACAGGATCATCACCACCCCGCCAAGCAGCACCGTGGCCAGCAGGTACTGGGCACCGTGCTGCACCACCAGGGCGACGATCACCACCGCCATGGAGCCGGCAGCGCCGGAGATCATCCCCGGGCGGCCGCCAAACAGCGCGGTCAGGGTGCAGATGATGAAGGCGCCGTACAGGCCCATCAGCGGGTTGAGGTGCGCCACCAGGGCGAAGGCGATGCACTCGGGCACCAGGGCGAACGAGGTGGTAAGGCCGGCGAGCAGGTCGGCGCGTAGGCGAGCGGGTTTCATGGAGGTCCTGAAAAATGGTGCAAAAGCTGTATCCATGTAGGAGCGGGCTTGCCCGCGATAGCGTCGGCAGGGCCAATCTCGTCGCCTGATCAGACGCCATCGCGGGCAAGCCCGCTCCTACAGGGGCCGGGGCAAATCGGGCGGTGGGCGATGTTACGGAATTTGTCTGACAGCGGCCACCGCGCATTCATTCACACCCCTGTGATTCATACCCGGCAAGATGCTGACAAATTTGCCATCATGAGCATTCCACCCGCGGAGATCATGGACATGCCGCTACGCCCCCTCCTCGCCTCGCTGCTGCTGACCGCCAGCCTGACCGCCCAGGCAGCCACCGAGGTCATCCCCCTGCAACACCGCGCCAGCACCGAACTGCTGCCCGCCGCCCAGTCGTTCATCGGCAAGGACGGCACGGTCAGCACCTTCGAGGACAAGCTGATCGTCAACGCCCCGCAGCAACGCATCGACGACCTGCGCGCCCTGCTGCAGCAACTCGATACAGCCCCCAAGCGCCTGCTGATCAGCGTCGACAACAACGACAGCAACTTCCAGGACAACCGCGGCAACGCGCGGATCATCCGCTACGGCACCGCCAACCGCGAGGGCGGCCTGCAGCAGGTACAGGCCAGCGAAGGCCAGCCGGCGCTGATCCAGGTGGGCCAGAGCGTGCCCATTACCAGCACCTCCACCGACGGTTACGGGCGTATGCAAAGCAACACCGAATACCGCAACGTGACCCAGGGTTTCTACGTTACCCCGCGCCTGAGCGGCGACACGGTTCGACTGCAAATAAGCACCAATAATGACCGAATGAGCCAGGAACGTCCGGATGTAGTGAAAGTGCAAAGTACCGACACAACCGTTACCGGGCGCCTTGGCGAATGGATCACCCTGGCAGGGTTCAATCAGCAGAGCCAGGCCGAACGCAGCGCGTCAAGCCTGAGCTATAGCACCCAGCGCGGTGAAAACATGACATTGCGTGTCAAAGTCGACCTGGTGGACTGAATCCAGGCAATTCAAGGCCTCGACCCAAGGCCTTGAAACTGACCCGTGAGTCGCATTAGACCAAAGATGTAGTAACAACAAAAAAGCACTACAAAACATTTGACAGGGTGTTTTTGGCGAGGGCATGATGGCCTCGCTCCCGCTAATCAGAGGCCCTGGCAAGGGTCTTCGGAGCGCCCTCCCAGTACCCGCGGAGGCGCTTCGTGTCCATACGGCCCACAAGGCTGTTCGATGGGGTTGCGACTGCAACGAAGAAGTTGTCCCGAGGGACGGAAGCGCATCACCGCAGTACCAGCAACCGCGTCGCACCGCAGCAAGGCATCCACGAGCCAACCTGCAGGGCACAGCTTCGCCTGGGCTGCACACCCTTCCCCTTCGAGCCTTCTGCGTAACGCAGCGTAACCTCCGGCCAGCCGCCAGGCACTCTGAGCCGCGTATCCGAGCATCAGCACAATTATTCTCAAGATCGATGCGACGAGGTTTATTTCCATGGCACTGACACGCGAACAGCAAATTGCAGCCCTCGAGAAAGACTGGGCCGAGAACCCGCGCTGGAAAGGCGTGACCCGTACCTACACCGCCGCCGATGTCGTTCGCCTGCGTGGCTCCCTACAGCCGGAGCACACCCTGGCCCGCCAGGGCGCAGAAAAACTGTGGAAGCTGGTCACCCAAGGTGCCCACCCGTCCTTCCGCCCTGAAAAAGATTTCGTCAACTGCATGGGCGCCCTGACCGGCGGCCAGGCCGTGCAACAGGTCAAGGCCGGCATCCAGGCCATCTACCTGTCGGGCTGGCAGGTGGCCGCTGACAACAACTCGGCCGAGTCCATGTACCCCGACCAGTCGCTGTACCCGGTCGACTCGGTACCGACCGTGGTCAAGCGCATCAACAACTCGTTCCGCCGCGCCGACCAAATCCAGTGGAAAGCCGGCAAGAACCCGGGCGACGCTGGCTACATCGACTACTTCGCACCTATCGTGGCTGACGCCGAAGCCGGTTTCGGCGGCGTACTGAACGCCTACGAGCTGATGAAGAACATGATCGAAGCGGGCGCCGCGGGCGTGCACTTCGAAGACCAGCTGGCCTCGGTAAAAAAATGCGGCCATATGGGCGGCAAGGTACTGGTGCCGACGCAAGAAGCGGTACAGAAACTGGTCGCCGCCCGCCTGGCGGCCGACGTTGCCGGCGTGCCGACCATCATCCTGGCCCGTACCGACGCCAACGCCGCCGACCTTCTGACCAGCGACTGCGACCCGTACGACCAGCCGTTCGTGATTGGCGAGCGTACCCGTGAAGGCTTCTACAAGGTGCGCGCCGGCCTCGACCAGGCCATCGCCCGCGGCCTGGCCTACGCCCCGTACGCCGACCTGATCTGGTGCGAAACCGCCAAGCCCGACCTGGACGAGGCCCGCCGCTTCGCCGAGGCGATCAAGAAGGAATACCCGGACCAGCTGCTGTCCTACAACTGCTCGCCGTCCTTCAACTGGAAGAAGAACCTGGACGACGCCACCATCGCCAAGTTCCAGCGCGAGCTGTCGGCCATGGGCTACAAGCACCAGTTCATCACCCTGGCCGGCATCCACAACATGTGGCACGGCATGTTCAACCTGGCGCACGACTACGCCCGCAACGACATGACCGCCTACGTGAAGCTGCAAGAGCAGGAGTTCGCCGACGCCAGCAAGGGCTACACCTTCGTGGCGCACCAGCAGGAAGTGGGCACTGGCTACTTCGACGACATGACCACCGTGATCCAGGGTGGCGCTTCGTCGGTGACTGCACTGACCGGCTCGACCGAGGAAGAGCAGTTCCACTGAGTTTGGTGAGCGGTTGAGCAAGGCCCGGGGTTCGCGAGAATCCCGGGCCTTCTTCATTTTCAGGCTGAACACCACCCCCTGTAGGAGCGGCCTCGCCGGGGCGCCGGACCGGCCGGAAAGGGCTGCGTAGCAGCCCGGGCGATCGTTGCGTCAACGCTGAAACCCCGGGGCCGCTTTGCGGTGCTTTCGCGGCACAAGGCCGCTCCTACAGGGGAACGCGTCGCACCGGCAAAATTGCAGATCAGGTCTATCCTTGTGGCAGCACAGCCAGCAAGGACCGCCCATGCCCCGTCCAAGCCACCTGCTCCTGATTGCCGTCGCCACAGCCGCCCTCTATCTATATGCACTGGCCACCGGCAACCCCCTGCTCGCCCTGCTGGCCAAACCCGTCCCGGTACTGGCCCTGATCGCCTGGCTGAGCACCTGCCCCGCCACTGCCTATCGCCGCTGGATCATGATCGGCCTGGGCCTCTCGGTGCTCGGCGACCTCCTGCTGGCCATCCCCAAGGACTTGTTCGTGTTCGGCTTGGCCGCCTTTCTGTGCGCCCACTTGGCCTACCTGCGCGGCTACTGCAGCCTCACCCTGCGCCCGGCCCTGCCGGCGCTGGCGTTCGCCGTGCTGGTCGGCGGCGGCCTGTTCGGCCTGCTTGCCAGCCACGGGCTCGGCCCGCTGCTGATTCCGGTAGCGCTGTACGCACTGGCCATCGGCGCCATGCTCTGGCGCGCCCTGGCCTGCGGCGGTGTCGCCGCACTGGGCGCCTGTGCCTTCGTGCTCTCCGACAGCCTGATCGGCATCGACCGTTTCGTCAGCCCGTTCGCTGCGGCGCAGTACCTGATCATCCTGCTGTACTGGCTCGGCCAGTGGCTTATCGCCGCGTCCGCGAGCAGCGGCAAAACCGACAAAGCATTGACCCAGAGCGGTGCAGACAATTTGCGCAGCTGCTAGAACGAGACCTTTTCCCATTTGCAAGAGGGGCCAACCGCCAGTTGAACTTTGCAAGGCTCAGAACTGCTGAAAGAGTACAGCTCAAGACAAATGATATTAATTATCATTACACAACTAGGCCGCCGTTACGCGAGGTAAGAAACATAATTAACAAAACCGCACGCAATGCCCGAAACTCAAGGGTTTCAGCCAGTTACGAACGGTTTTTGTTCTTAAACCTACGAATAAATTTGCAACGGAAATTTTACTTGCAGTGGGTTTACCCATAAAATCAGCGCGATTGATTCAGCTGCGACATTTGGTCACTGCACCTGCGACACCGCGTCGCCGCTCTACTTATTTCAGACTGCAGAGCTGGGTCTCTGTATAAGGATTTCTAGCATGTCCGATTCGGTAGGACTCATGGCCCACAACTGGGGCTTTGCCATCTTCCTCCTGGGTGTCGTCGGCCTGTGTGCCTTCATGCTCGGCCTGTCCAGCCTGCTCGGTAGCAAGGCCTGGGGCCGCGCCAAGAACGAACCCTTCGAATCCGGCATGCTGCCCGTCGGCAGCGCCCGCCTGCGCCTGTCCGCCAAATTCTATCTGGTCGCGATGTTGTTCGTGATCTTCGATATCGAAGCCCTCTTCCTGTATGCATGGTCTGTGTCCGTCCGCGAAAGCGGCTGGACCGGATTCGTCGAAGCACTCGTTTTCATAGCAATTCTGTTGGCAGGTCTTGTCTACCTTTGGCGCGTCGGGGCGCTCGATTGGGCTCCCGAAGGTCGCCGCAAGCGGCAAGCGAAGCTGAAACAATGAGGCTTTGGCATGCAATACAATCTCACCAGAATCGATCCGGATGCACCCAACGAGCAGTATCCGGTCGGTGAGCGGGAAACCGTCACCGATCAACTGCTAGAGGACCAGGTCCACAAGAACATCTTCATGGGCAAGCTTGAAGATGTGATGCGTGGCGCGGTCAACTGGGGTCGCAAGAACTCCCTCTGGCCGTACAACTTCGGCCTGTCCTGCTGCTACGTGGAAATGACCACGGCCTTCACGGCACCCCACGACATCGCGCGCTTCGGCGCCGAAGTCATCCGGGCCTCGCCGCGTCAGGCCGACTTCATGGTCATCGCCGGCACCTGCTTCGTGAAGATGGCGCCGATCATCCAGCGCCTGTACGAGCAGATGCTCGAGCCCAAATGGGTCATCTCCATGGGTTCGTGCGCCAACTCCGGCGGCATGTACGACATCTACTCGGTCGTTCAGGGGGTCGACAAGTTCCTCCCCGTGGACGTGTACGTGCCTGGCTGCCCGCCGCGCCCCGAAGCGTTCCTGCAAGGCTTGATGCTGCTGCAGGAGTCGATCGGCCAAGAACGACGCCCGCTTTCCTGGGTAGTTGGTGATCAAGGCATCTACCGTGCCGAAATGCCAGCCCAGAAAGACCTGCGTCGCGAACAGCGCATTGCGGTAACCAACCTGCGCAGCCCCGACGAAGTCTGATCCAGCGACCTGCCGCCCGCTCAGCGATGAGCCGGCGGCCTGGCTTCATTCTTAACGCTGACCCAAAGCGACCGAGACCATGACAGCGGACAACGCTATTTATATTCCGCCCTACAAGGCTGACGACCAGGATGTGGTCGTCGAACTGCACAACCGTTTTGGCGCCGACGCATTCGTCGCCCAGGAAACCCGCACCGGCATGCCGGTACTGTGGGTAAAACGCGCGCAACTCAAGGAAGTGCTGAGCTTCCTGCGGGGCGTGGCCAAGCCGTACAGCATGCTGTACGACCTGCACGGCGTCGACGAGCGGCTGCGCACCCAGCGCCGCGGCCTGCCTGCCGCCGACTTCAGCGTGTTCTACCACCTGTTGTCGGTGGAACGTAACAGCGACGTGATGATCAAGGTGTCGCTGAGCGAAGGCGACCTGAACCTGCCCACCGTGACCGGCATCTGGCCCAACGCCAACTGGTACGAGCGTGAAGTCTGGGACATGTTCGGCATCGACTTTGCCGGCCACCCGCATCTGAGCCGCATCATGATGCCGCCCACCTGGGAAGGCCACCCGCTGCGCAAGGACTACCCGGCGCGCGCCACCGAGTTCGACCCCTACAGCCTGACCCTGGCCAAGCAGCAGCTTGAAGAAGAGTCGGCGCGTTTCAACCCCGAAGCCTGGGGCATGAAGCGTTCGGGCGCCAACGAGGACTACATGTTCCTCAACCTGGGCCCCAACCACCCTTCGGCCCACGGTGCGTTCCGTATCGTGCTGCAGCTGGACGGTGAAGAGATCGTCGACTGCGTCCCGGACATCGGCTACCACCACCGTGGCGCCGAGAAAATGGCCGAGCGCCAGTCGTGGCACAGCTTCATCCCCTACACCGACCGTATCGACTACCTCGGCGGGGTGATGAACAACCTGCCGTACGTACTGGCGGTGGAGAAGCTGGCCGGTATTCAGGTACCACAAAAAGTCGACGTGATTCGCATCATGCTCGCCGAGTTCTTCCGCATCACCAGCCACCTGTTGTTCCTGGGTACCTACATCCAGGACGTCGGCGCCATGACCCCGGTGTTCTTCACCTTCACCGACCGCCAGCGCGCCTACACCGTGATCGAAGCGATCACCGGTTTCCGCCTGCACCCGGCCTGGTACCGCATCGGTGGTGTTGCCCACGACCTGCCGCGCGGCTGGGACAAGCTGGTCAAGGACTTCGTCGAATGGCTGCCCAAGCGCCTGGACGAATACACCAAGGCTGCCCTGCAGAACAGCATCCTCAAAGGCCGTACCATCGGCGTCGCCGCCTACAACACCAAGGAAGCCCTGGAATGGGGCACCACTGGTGCCGGCCTGCGCTCCACCGGTTGCGACTTCGACCTGCGTAAAGCGCGCCCCTACTCCGGCTACGAGAACTTCGAGTTCGAAGTACCGCTGGCCCACAACGGCGATGCCTACGATCGCTGCATGGTCCGTGTCGAGGAGATGCGCCAGAGTATCCGCATCATCGACCAGTGCCTGCGCAACATGCCGGAAGGCCCGTACAAGGCGGACCACCCGCTGACCACGCCGCCGCCGAAAGAGCGCACCCTGCAGCACATCGAAACCCTGATCACCCACTTCCTGCAAGTCTCGTGGGGCCCGGTCATGCCGGCCAACGAGTCGTTCCAGATGATCGAGGCGACCAAGGGCATCAACAGTTACTACCTGACGAGCGATGGCGGCACCATGAGCTACCGCACCCGGATCCGTACCCCCAGCTACCCGCACCTGCAGCAGATCCCTTCGGTGATCAAAGGCAGCATGGTCGCGGACCTGATCGCGTACCTGGGCAGTATCGACTTCGTTATGGCTGACGTGGACCGCTAAGCATGAACAACACGCTTATCCAAACCGACCGTTTCGCCCTGAGCGAAACCGAGCGCTCGGCCATCGAGCACGAGATGCACCACTACGAGGACCCGCGTGCGGCGTCCATCGAAGCCCTGAAGATCGTCCAGAAGGAACGTGGCTGGGTGCCGGACGGCGCCATCTACGCCATCGGCGAAGTGCTGGGCATCCCGGCCAGCGACGTCGAAGGCGTGGCCACCTTCTACAGCCAGATCTTCCGCCAGCCGGTCGGGCGCCACATCATCCGTGTGTGCGACAGCATGGTCTGCTACATCGGTGGCCACGAGTCGGTGGTCAGCCAGATCCAGAGCGAGCTGGGCATCGGCCTGGGCCAGACCACCGCGGACGGGCGCTTCACCCTGCTGCCAGTGTGCTGCCTGGGCAACTGCGACAAGGCCCCGGCGCTGATGATCGACGACGATACCTTTGGCGACGTGCAGCCTGCCGGCGTCTCCAAGCTGCTGGAGGGTTACGTATGACCATCACTTCCTTCGGCCCGGCCAACCGCATTGCGCGCACGGCCGAAACCCACCCGCTGACCTGGCGCCTGCGTGACGACGGCGAGCCGGTGTGGCTTGCCGAGTACGAGTCGAAGAACGGCTATGCCGCCGCGCGCAAGGCGCTGGCCGACATGTCCGCCGACGACATCGTGCAGAGCGTCAAGGACTCCGGCCTCAAGGGCCGTGGCGGCGCGGGCTTCCCCACTGGCGTGAAGTGGGGCCTGATGCCCAAAGACGAATCCATGAACATCCGCTACCTGCTGTGCAACGCGGATGAAATGGAGCCGAACACCTGGAAGGACCGCATGCTGATGGAGCAACAGCCCCATCTGCTGGTCGAGGGCATGCTGATCAGCGCCCGCGCCCTGAAAGCCTACCGTGGCTACATCTTCCTGCGTGGCGAATACACCACTGCGGCGAAGAACCTCAACCGCGCCATCGATGAAGCCAAGGCCGCAGGCCTGCTGGGCAAGAACATCCTGGGCAGCGGTTTTGACTTCGAGCTGTTCGTGCACACCGGTGCCGGGCGTTACATCTGCGGTGAAGAAACCGCACTGATCAACTCGCTGGAAGGCCGCCGCGCCAACCCGCGCTCCAAGCCGCCCTTCCCTGCCGCCGTTGGCGTGTGGGGCAAGCCGACCTGCGTGAACAACGTCGAGACCCTGTGCAACGTGCCGGCCATCGTCGCCAACGGCAACGACTGGTACAAGTCGCTGGCCCGCGCAGGCAGCGAAGACCACGGCACCAAGCTGATGGGCTTCTCCGGCAAGGTGAAGAACCCGGGCCTGTGGGAGCTGCCATTCGGCGTCACCGCCCGCGAGCTGTTCGAAGACTACGCCGGTGGCATGCGCGACGGCTTCAAGCTCAAGTGCTGGCAGCCAGGCGGCGCCGGTACCGGCTTCCTGCTGCCCGAGCACCTCGATGCGCAGATGTACGCCGGCGGCATCGCCAAGGTCGGCACCCGGATGGGTACTGGCCTGGCCATGGCGGTGGACGACAGCGTCAACATGGTCTCGCTGCTGCGCAACATGGAAGAGTTCTTCGCCCGCGAATCCTGCGGCTGGTGCACCCCGTGCCGCGACGGCCTGCCATGGAGCGTGAAGATGCTGCGCTCGCTGGAAGCCGGCCAGGGCCGCGCCGAAGACATCGAGACCCTGCTGGGTCTGGTCAACTTCCTCGGCCCAGGCCGCACCTTCTGTGCTCACGCACCGGGTGCCGTCGAGCCGTTGGGCAGTGCCATCAAATACTTCCGCTCGGAGTTCGAGGCCGGTGTGGCGCCTGAAAGCGCTGGCACCCTGCGCCCGAACCTGGCGAAGCCGATCGTTGTCGGCGCATAACAAGATGAACCTGCGGATGGTCCGTGCCATCCGCCAGCCCGCCGGCCGGCCCGAACGACTCGAGGCCGGCCGCAGGCTCACCGATTTCCATTAGCCACGCCCGCTCACGCGGGCCAACGAAGAACTTTGAACAATGGCCACTATCCACGTAGACGGCAAAGCGCTCGAAGTCAACGGTGCAGACAACCTGTTACAGGCGTGTCTGTCGCTAGGCCTCGATATCCCCTATTTCTGCTGGCACCCGGCGCTCGGAAGCGTCGGCGCCTGCCGGCAATGTGCGGTCAAGCAGTACACCGACGAGAACGACACCCGTGGTCGTATCGTCATGTCCTGCATGACCCCTGCCTCCGACGGCACCTGGATCTCCATCGAAGATGAAGAGTCCAAGGCGTTTCGCGCCAGCGTCGTCGAGTGGCTGATGACCAACCACCCGCACGACTGCCCGGTGTGCGAGGAAGGCGGTCACTGCCACCTGCAGGACATGACGGTAATGACCGGCCACAACGAGCGCCGCTACCGTTTCACCAAGCGTACCCACCAGAACCAGGACCTCGGCCCGTTCATCGCCCACGAGATGAACCGCTGCATCGCCTGCTACCGCTGCGTGCGCTACTACAAGGACTACGCCGGCGGCACCGATCTGGGTGTGTACGGCGCCCACGACAACGTGTACTTCGGTCGCGTTGAAGACGGCGTGCTGGAAAGCGAGTTCTCCGGCAACCTCACCGAGGTCTGCCCGACCGGTGTGTTCACCGACAAGACCCACTCCGAGCGCTACAACCGCAAGTGGGACATGCAGTTTGCCCCAAGCATCTGCCATGGCTGCTCCAGCGGCTGCAACATCAGCCCCGGGGAGCGTTATGGCGAACTGCGCCGCATCGAGAACCGCTTCAACGGCTCGGTGAACCAGTACTTCCTGTGCGACCGTGGCCGCTTCGGCTATGGCTACGTCAACAGCAAGGACCGCCCGCGCCAGCCACGGCTGGCCGATGGCAGCAAGCTGTCCCTCGACACCGCCCTGGACAAAGCCGCCGACCTGCTGCGCGGGCGCACCATCGTCGGTATCGGCTCGCCACGCGCCAGCCTCGAGAGCAACTACGGCCTGCGTGAGCTGGTCGGCGCCGAGTACTTCTACTCGGGTATGGAAGCCGGCGAGCTGGCCCGCGTGCGCCTGGCGCTGGACGTGCTGAACAACAGCCCGCTGCCCGTACCTACCCTGCGCGATATCGAAGACCACGACGCGGTATTCGTGCTTGGTGAAGACCTGACCCAGACCGCCGCCCGCGTCGCCCTGGCCGTGCGCCAGGCGACCAAGGGCAAGGCCGAAGCCATGGCCGATGCCATGCGCGTCCAGCCATGGCTGGACGCTGCGGTGAAGAACATCGGCCAGCACGCGCTGTACCCGCTGTTCATCGCATCCTTGGCTGAAACCAAGCTCGACGACGTCGCCGAAGAGTGTGTGCACGCAGCGCCTGCGGACCTGGCCCGCATCGGCTTCGCCGTGGCCCACGCCATCGACCCGAGCGCGCCGGCCGTCGACGGCCTGGACAGCGAAGCCAAGGCCCTCGCCCAGCGCATCGCCGATGCCCTGGTCGCGGCCAACCGCCCGCTGGTGGTCGCCGGCGCTTCGCTGGCAGAACCTGCACTGATCGAAGCCGCCGCCAACATCGCCAAAGCCCTCAAGCTGCGCGAGAAGAACGGTTCGCTCACCCTGGTCGTCCCTGAGGCCAACAGCCTCGGCATGGCGATGATGGGCGGTGAGTCCGTCGACGCTGCGCTGGACGCGGTGATCAGCGGCAAGGCCGATGCCATCGTGGTACTGGAAAACGACCTGTACACCCGCGTACCGGCTGCCAAGGTCGACGCCGCCCTGGCTGCGGCCAAGGTCGTGATCGTCGCCGACCACACCAAGACCGCCACCCTGGACCGCGCCCACCTGGTGCTGCCGGCTGCCTCGTTCGCCGAAGGCGACGGCACCCTGGTCAGCCAGGAAGGCCGTGCCCAGCGCTTCTTCCAGGTGTTCGACCCGCAGTACCTGGACAGCAGCATCCAGATCCATGAAGGCTGGCGCTGGATGCACGCCCTGCGTGCGACCCTGCTGAACAAGCCGGTGGACTGGACCCAGCTGGACCACGTCACCAGCGCCTGCGCCGAAGCCGCCCCGCAACTGGCCGGCATCGTCAACGCAGCGCCTTCCGCCGCGTTCCGCATCAAGGGCATGAAGCTGGCCCGTGAGCCGCTGCGCTACTCGGGCCGTACCGCCATGCGCGCCAACATCAGCGTGCACGAGCCACGCACCCCACAGGACAAGGACACCGCGTTCGCCTTCTCGATGGAAGGCTATTCGGGTTCGGCCGAACCGCGCCAGCAGGTGCCGTTCGCCTGGTCGCCGGGCTGGAACTCGCCGCAAGCCTGGAACAAGTTCCAGGACGAGGTCGGTGGCCATCTGCGCGCCGGTGACCCGGGCGTGCGCCTGATCGAGTCGCAAGGCGACCGCCTGAGCTGGTTCAGCGCCATCCCGGCTGCCTTCAACCCGGCCCGTGGCACCTGGACTGCGGTACCGTTCTTCCACCTGTTCGGCAGCGAAGAGAATTCCTCGCGCGCCACCCCGGTGCAGGAGCGCATCCCGGCCCCGTACGTAGCATTGGCCAAGTCCGAGGCCGACCGTCTGGGCGTCAACGACGGTGCCCTGCTGAGCCTGAACGTCGCAGGCCACGCGCTGCGCCTGCCGCTGCGTATCAATGAACAACTGGGCGCTGGCCTGGTTGCGTTGCCCAAAGGCCTGGCCGGCATCCCGCCTGCCATCTTCGGTGCATCCGTCGAAGGCCTGCAGGAGGCAGCACAATGAGCTGGTTCACCCCCGAAGTGATCGATGTGATCATTCAGGTCGTCAAGGCTATCGTGGTGCTGCTGGCCGTGGTGGTCTGCGGCGCCCTGCTCAGCTTCGTCGAGCGTCGTCTGCTGGGCTGGTGGCAGGACCGTTACGGCCCGAACCGCGTTGGCCCGTTCGGCATGTTCCAGATCGCCGCCGACATGCTGAAGATGTTCTTCAAGGAAGACTGGAACCCGCCCTTCGTCGACAAGATGATCTTCACCCTGGCGCCGGTCGTGGCCATGAGCGCCCTGCTCATCGGCTTCTCGATCATTCCGATCAGCCCGGGCTGGGGCGTCGCCGACCTGAACATCGGCCTGCTGTTCTTCTTCGCCATGGCCGGCCTTTCGGTGTACGCGGTGCTGTTCGCCGGCTGGTCGTCGAACAACAAGTACGCCCTGCTGGGCAGCTTGCGTGCTTCGGCGCAGACCGTGTCGTACGAGGTGTTCCTGGGCCTGGCGCTGATGGGCGTGGTGGTGCAGGTGGGTTCGTTCAACATGCGCGACATCGTTGAATACCAGGCCCAGAACCTGTGGTTCATCATTCCGCAGTTCTTCGGCTTCTGCACCTTCTTCATCGCTGGCGTCGCCGTGACTCACCGTCACCCGTTCGACCAGCCGGAAGCGGAACAGGAACTGGCCGACGGCTACCACATCGAATATGCCGGCATGAAATGGGGCATGTTCTTCGTCGGTGAATACATCGGCATCATCCTGATCTCGGCGCTGCTGGTAACCCTGTTCTTCGGTGGCTGGCACGGCCCGTTCGGCATCCTGCCGCAGGTGCCGTTCCTGTGGTTCGCCCTGAAGACCGCGTTCTTCATCATGCTGTTCATCCTGCTGCGCGCCTCGATCCCGCGCCCGCGCTATGACCAGGTGATGGACTTCAGCTGGAAGTTCTGCCTGCCGCTGACCCTGATCAATTTGCTGGTGACCGCTGCGATCGTGCTTTACAACACGCCAGCCGTCGCGGCCCAGTGAGGATTTGACCCATGTTCAAATATATCGGCGACATCGTTAAGGGCACCGGCACACAGCTGCGCAGCCTGGCCATGGTGTTCTCCCACGGGTTCCGCAAGCGCGACACCCTGCAGTACCCCGAAGAACCCGTGTACCTGCCGCCGCGCTATCGCGGCCGCATCGTCCTCACCCGCGACCCCGACGGCGAAGAGCGCTGCGTGGCGTGCAACCTCTGCGCGGTAGCCTGCCCGGTGGGCTGCATCTCGCTGCAGAAGGCCGAGACCGAGGACGGCCGTTGGTACCCGGAGTTCTTCCGCATCAACTTCTCCCGTTGCATCTTCTGCGGCCTGTGTGAAGAGGCGTGCCCGACCACCGCGATCCAGCTCACTCCGGATTTCGAAATGGCCGAGTTCAAGCGTCAGGACCTGGTGTACGAGAAAGAAGATCTGCTGATCTCCGGCCCCGGCAAGAACCCTGACTACAACTTCTACCGTGTTGCGGGCATGGCGATCGCTGGCAAGCCGAAAGGCGCTGCGCAGAACGAAGCCGAGCCGATCAACGTGAAGAGCTTGCTCCCATAAGGACAGAAAGATGGAATTCGCTTTCTACTTCGCATCCGGGATCGCCGTGGTCTCCACCCTTCGGGTGGTGACCGGCACCAACCCTGTGCACGCCCTGCTCTACCTGATCATTTCGCTGATCTCCGTGGCAATGATCTTCTTCTCCCTCGGTGCGCCGTTTGCCGGTGCCCTGGAAGTGATCGCCTACGCCGGCGCCATCATGGTGCTGTTCGTCTTCGTGGTGATGATGCTCAACCTCGGGCCGGCCTCGGTCGCCCAGGAGCGTGGCTGGCTCAAGCCCGGCATCTGGGCGGGACCGGTGATCCTCGCCGCCCTGCTGCTGCTGGAGCTGCTCTACGTGCTGTTCGCCAACCCGACTGGCGCTGCCATCAGCGGCACCACCGTGGACGCCAAGGCCGTAGGCATCAGCCTGTTCGGCCCTTACCTGCTGGTGGTCGAACTGGCCTCGATGCTGCTGCTCGCCGCAGCCGTCACCGCCTTCCACCTGGGCCGCAACGAGGCGAAGGAGTAAATCATGGGTGCTATCCCTCTCGAGCATGGTCTGGCAGTCGCCGGCATCCTGTTCTGCTTAGGTCTGGTTGGCCTGATGGTCCGCCGCAACATCCTCTTCGTACTCATGAGCCTGGAAGTCATGATGAACGCTGCTGCCCTGGCGTTCATCGTCGCCGGTGCCCGTTGGGTCCAGCCCGACGGCCAGGTGATGTTCATTCTGGTGATCAGCCTGGCAGCCGCCGAGGCCAGCATTGGCCTGGCAATCCTGCTGCAACTGTATCGCCGCTTCCACACTCTCGACATCGATGCTGCCAGTGAGATGCGCGGATGAACCTACTCTTCCTGACTTTCGTCTTCCCCCTGATCGGCTTCTTGCTGCTGTCGTTCTCGCGCGGGCGGTTCTCCGAGAACCTGTCGGCGCTGATCGGCGTCGGTTCGGTCGGCCTCTCGGCGGCCACCGCTGCCTACGTGATCTGGCAGTTCAACGTCGCCCCGCCTGAGGGCGGCGCCTACAGCCAGCTGCTGTGGCAGTGGATGTCGGTGGACGGCTTCGCGCCGAACTTCACCCTGTACCTGGATGGCCTGTCGGTCACCATGCTGGGTGTGGTCACCGGCGTGGGCTTCTTGATCCACCTGTTCGCCTCCTGGTACATGCGTGGCGAAGCCGGCTACTCGCGCTTCTTCTCGTACACCAACCTGTTCATCGCCAGCATGCTGTTCCTGATCCTGGGCGATAACCTGCTGTTCATCTACTTCGGCTGGGAAGGCGTGGGCCTGTGCTCGTACCTGTTGATCGGTTTCTACTACAGCAACCGCAACAACGGTAATGCGGCACTGAAGGCCTTCATCGTCACCCGTATCGGCGACGTGTTCATGGCCATCGGCCTGTTCATCCTGTTCGCCCAGCTGGGCACCTTGAACGTGCAGGAACTGCTGGTGCTGGCACCGCAGAAGTTCCAGGCCGGTGACACCTGGATGGTACTGGCCACCCTGATGCTGCTGGGTGGCGCGGTCGGTAAATCGGCGCAGCTGCCGCTGCAGACCTGGCTGGCCGACGCGATGGCAGGCCCGACCCCGGTTTCGGCACTGATCCACGCCGCCACCATGGTCACCGCAGGCGTGTACCTGATCGCCCGCACCAACGGCCTGTTCCTGCTGGCCCCGGACATCCTGCACCTGGTGGGTGTGGTGGGTGGCGTCACGCTCGTGCTGGCCGGTTTTGCCGCGCTGGTGCAGACCGACATCAAGCGTATCCTCGCCTACTCGACCATGAGCCAGATCGGCTACATGTTCCTCGCCCTGGGCGTCGGTGCCTGGGACGCGGCGATCTTCCACCTGATGACCCACGCCTTCTTCAAGGCCCTGCTGTTCCTTGCCTCGGGTGCGGTGATCGTTGCCTGCCACCACGAGCAGAACATCTTCAAGATGGGCGGCCTGTGGAAGAAGCTGCCGCTGGCCTACGCAAGCTTCGTGGTCGGTGGCGCAGCCCTGGCGGCATTGCCGATCCTGACCGTGGGCTTCTACTCCAAGGATGAAATTCTTTGGGAAGCCTTCGCCAGCGGCAACAGTGGCCTGCTGTATGCCGGCCTGGTCGGCGCGTTCATGACCTCGCTGTACACCTTCCGCCTGATCTTCATCGCCTTCCACGGCGAAGCCAAGACCGAAGCCCACGCCGGCCACGGCATCAGCCACTGGCTGCCACTGGGCGTGCTGATCGTGCTGTCGACCTTCGTCGGCGCGTGGATTCACCCGCCGCTGGCAGGCGTTCTGCCGGAAAGCGCCGGCCATGCCGGTGGCGAAGCCAAGCACTCGCTGGAAATCGCCTCGGGCGCCATCGCCGTTGCCGGTATCCTGCTGTCGGCCCTGCTGTTCCTGGGCAAGCGCAGCTTCGTCAGCAGCATTGCCAACAGCGGCATCGGCCGTGTGCTGTCGGCCTGGTGGTTCGCCGCCTGGGGCTTCGACTGGATCTACGACAAGCTGTTCGTCAAACCTTACCTGCTGATCAGCCACGTCCTGCGCAAGGACCCGGTTGACCGCAGCATCGGCCTGATCCCTCGCCTGGCCCGCGGCGGCAACGTCGCCATGAGCAAGACCGAGACTGGCCAGCTGCGCTGGTACACCGCTTCGATCGCCGTTGGCGCAGTGCTGGTACTCGGCGCTGTGGTAGTGGCTGCGGTATGACCATCAACCTTGCGAACCTTGCGACTCTGCGAAAGGAAACCAACCCGTCATGATTTTGCCTTGGCTGATCCTGATCCCCTTCATCGGCGGCCTGCTGTGCTGGCTGGGTGAGCGCTTCGGCGCCACCCTGCCGCGCTGGATCGCGCTGCTGACCATGTCCCTGCTGCTCGGCATCGGCCTGTACCTGTGGGCTAACGGCGACTACACCCTGGCCCCTGCACCGGGCGCCGAGCCGGCCTGGGCCCTGGAATACAAAGTCCAGTGGATCCAGCGCTTCGGCATCAGCATCCACCTGGCCCTCGACGGCCTGTCGCTGCTGATGATCCTGCTGACCGGCCTGCTCGGCGTGCTGTCGGTGCTGTGCTCGTGGAAAGAGATCCAGCGCCACGTCGGCTTCTTCCACCTCAACCTGATGTGGATCCTGGGCGGCGTGGTCGGTGTGTTCCTGGCACTGGACCTGTTCCTGTTCTTCTTCTTCTGGGAAATGATGCTGGTGCCGATGTACTTCCTCATCGCGCTCTGGGGCCATAGCTCGGCAGACGGCAAGAAGACCCGGATCTACGCGGCGACCAAGTTCTTCATCTTCACCCAGGCCAGCGGCCTGATCATGCTGGTGGCGATCCTGGGCCTGGTGCTGGTGAACTACAACACCACCGGGGTGCTCACCTTCAACTACAGCGACTTGCTCAAGGCCGAACTGCCAGCTGGCGTTGAATACGTGCTGATGCTGGGCTTCTTCATCGCCTTCGCGGTGAAACTCCCAGTCGTACCGTTCCACTCCTGGCTGCCGGACGCCCACGCCCAGGCACCAACCGCAGGCTCCGTGGACCTGGCGGGCATCCTGCTGAAGACCGCGGCCTACGGCCTGCTGCGCTTCGCCCTGCCGCTGTTCCCCAACGCCTCGGCCGAGTTCGCGCCAATCGCCATGACCCTGGGTCTGATCGGTATCTTCTACGGCGCCTTCCTGGCCTTTGCACAAACCGACATCAAGCGCCTGATCGCCTTCTCCAGCGTTTCGCACATGGGCTTCGTGCTGATCGGCATCTACTCCGGCAGCCAGCAAGCGCTGCAGGGCGCGGTGATCCAGATGCTCGCCCACGGCCTGTCGGCTGCGGCGCTGTTCATCCTGTCCGGCCAGCTGTACGAGCGCCTGCACACCCGTGACATGCGCCAGATGGGCGGCCTGTGGCACCGCATCGCGTATCTGCCGGCCATCAGCCTGTTCTTTGCCGCCGCGTCCCTGGGCCTGCCGGGTACCGGCAACTTCGTCGGCGAGTTCCTGATCCTGATCGGCAGCTTCGCCCATGTGCCATGGATCACCGTGATCGCCACCACCGGCCTGGTCTTCGGTTCGGTGTACTCGCTGATCATGATCCACCGCGCCTACTTCGGCCCGGCCAAGGCCGACACCGTGCTGGCCGGCATGGACGGCCGCGAGCTGATCATGGTGCTGGGCCTGGCCGTGCTGCTGATCGTGCTGGGCGTGTACCCGCAGCCGTTCCTCGACACCTCTGCCGCCACCATGAGCGGTGTGCAGCAGTGGCTCGGTTCCGCTTTCACTCAACTCGCTTCGGCCCGGTAAGAGCGCTATGGAATTCACCACTCAACACTTCATCGCATTGGCGCCGATGCTGATCACCACCATCACCACGGTGGTGGTGATGCTGGCGATCGCCTGGAAGCGCAACCACTCGCAGACCTTCCTGCTGTCCACCGTCGGCCTGAACCTGGCCCTGCTGTCGATCTTGCCGGCACTGAAGGTCGCACCGTTGGCGGTCACAACGCTTGTGACCATCGACAAGTTCGCCTGCCTGTACATGGCGATCATCCTGATCGCCACACTGGCCTGCGTGACCCTCGCCCATGCTTACCTGGGCGAAGGCTCCAAGGGTTTCCCGGGCAACCGTGAAGAGCTGTACCTGCTGCTGCTGATGTCGGCATTGGGTGGTCTGGTGCTGGTCAGCGCCAACCACCTGGCGGGCCTGTTCATCGGCCTGGAACTGCTGTCGGTGCCGGTCTACGGCCTGGTGGCGTACGCCTTCTTCAACAAGCGCTCGCTGGAAGCCGGCATCAAGTACATGGTGCTGTCGGCCGCCGGTTCCGCCTTCCTGCTGTTCGGCATGGCGCTGCTGTACGCCGATGCCGGCGCGCTGACCTTCGACCAGCTGGGCAAGGCCCTGGCCGCCACCAGCATGCCGAGCCTGCTGGCGCAACTGGGCCTGGGCATGATGCTGGTGGGCCTGGCCTTCAAGCTGTCGCTGGTGCCGTTCCACCTGTGGACCCCGGACGTGTACGAAGGCGCCCCAGCGCCGGTGGCCGCGTTCCTGGCCACCGCCAGCAAGGTGGCGGTGTTCGCCGTGGTGGTACGCCTGTTCATGCTCTCCCCTGCTGCCAGCAGCGGCGTGCTGAGCACCGTGCTGGCGGTCATCGCGGTGGCCTCGATCATCGTCGGCAACCTGCTGGCGCTGACCCAGAGCAACCTCAAGCGCCTGCTGGGTTATTCGTCCATCGCCCACTTCGGCTACCTGGTCATTGCACTGGTAGCCAGCAAGGGCCTGGCCATGGAAGCCATGGGCGTGTACCTGGTCACCTACGTGATCACCAGCCTCGGCGCCTTCGGCGTGATCACCCTGATGTCCTCGCCGTATGCCGGCCGTGACGCTGATGCACTGTACGAGTACCGCGGCCTGTTCTGGCGCCGCCCGTACCTGACCGCGGTGCTGACCGTGATGATGCTGTCGCTGGCGGGCATCCCGCTGACGGCTGGCTTCATCGGCAAGTTCTACATCATCGCCACCGGCGTCGAGTCGCACCTGTGGTGGCTGGTCGGTGCGCTGGTGATCGGCAGCGCCATCGGCGTGTACTACTACCTGCGGGTCATGGTCACCCTGTACCTGGTGGAGCCGAACCTGCGTCGCCACGACGCCCCGCTGAAGTGGGAACAGCGCACCGGCGGCGTGATGCTGCTGGCCATCGCCATCCTCGCCTTCGTGCTGGGTGTTTACCCGCAGCCGCTGCTGGAAATGGTGCAGCAGGCCGGGCTGCAACTGATCGGCTGATCAGACTCAAGCGTCACAAGACACCCCGCCTCGGCGGGGTGTTTTTTTATCTGTGCCCTGGGCGGTTCATTCCCCTGCCCCAGCCAGAGCAGCCTTGCGCAGTTCACCATTGACCGGCGGCAGGTACACCTCAGGGTTGGGCATGCCGCTAGGGGACAGCTCGTGGGTCATTTCGAATTCGGCACGCACCGACCAGCCGCAGGCCTCGGTGGTGCATTGCAGGTAAGCGATACGCAGAAAAATATGCCGTCCTTCACTGGTGCGGATACGCATGCGGCTCTGGCAGTGAGGGCAAACCAGCTTGTAGGTACTCACGGCAGATACCTGCAAGCAGGGCCTAGGCAGCCTGTCTGTGGGAGCAATCGCCTGGGCGTGTCAGTTAAAACTGTACAACTAGGTGTATTCTTCAGTTTGGTGTTTCTCATTGCAAAGAGGCTCCTTGAAACGCGGGGCTATATTCGTAACGAGTATTTTAAGCCCATGAAATATCGTTAAACCAGTCATGGATATTTGTTATGAGTACACACTCACTGACCGCGGTACTGGCCCGGCTGAAGCTGATGACCAGCACCCAGACGGATGCCGAGCTGTCCAGGGCCCTGTCGATCAGCCCGCAGACCCTTAGTAGCTGGAAGGTACGCAACAGCATTCCCTATTCACTGTGCGTAGAGATGGCCCAGCAACATGCCTGCTCGCTGGACTGGTTGCTGCTGGGCGAACCTGACGCGCGCAGCGCTGCCGAGGGCGACGACAGCTGGGAGCACGGCATCCTTGCGCAACTGCGTGGCTTACCCCCAGGCGATCGCCAAGCGGTTTGCCTGTTCATCCACGACAAGCAGCGTATCCAGCAACTGGAACGGCAACTCGGCGCGCTGACCAAGGGCATGTCCTAACCTTTGCGACGCCAGCGCTGGATAAGCTCGCGCGGGTCCAGCGAGTCGAGCCAGATCATGACCTTGAGGCTGATGGGGATGACCACCACCGCCGCCACGAATGCCGCCATGCCCCTGGACAGCACCGGCGCCAGCGTCAGTACCAGCGGTTCGAACAGGTGGCCCACGCCGACGGTGACGAACACCAGCAACAGTTTCTTGGCAAGTGTCAGGCGCCTGGAGGTGTCGGTGATCAGCCGGTCGCGCGCCGCGCTGACCAGCAAGGCCCCCAGCAAGGCGGCGAACAGCACATGGCCGTCAACCCCGAGCAGGTTCGCGGCGGCAACGGACAGGCTAGTGAGCAATGCACCCTCAGGCATGGCTCGCTCCCCCAGCTGAAACCACCCGGGCGGCCATGCCACACACGTTGCGCATGATGGTGGCCTCGACGAACTTTACATAGCAGACCTGCAGCGCGCGCCCATGGTGGTGCCCACTGACGTCCTCGAGCCGTTTGTAGCCGCGCTTGCGCAGCGCCGCACGCCACAGCGCGAATTCACTGGCCGCGTCGATCACGGCGTAGCGCGCAGCAACGTCCAGCGCGGCCTCACTGAAGCTGCCGCGTCGGGCCAAAAGCGCCCGCAGCCTTGCCAGTTCAACGCGCGGCCAGAAAGGGTCATGACTGTCGGCAAAAACATGCATGCTCATTCCTGCCTCCTTACTGCCCGGCCAGCATGCCGTAGCGGATGGCCTTGATGACCGCCGCCACCCGGGTGGATACGTCGAACTTGCGCAGGATGTTCGAGACATGGAAGTTCACCGTCGACTCCTTGCATTCAAGGATCTGGCCGATTTCCCAGGAGCTCTTGCCGTAGGCACACCACAGCAGTACCTGCCGCTCACGCGGCGTCAGGCGGATTGGCGCCGCGTCCTCCAGGGGTTGCAGCGCATTGCAGGCATTCGTAGTCATCTTTGCACTCCACGAGTGATTGAGAGCGGCATCGCTGCCGATGGCAATCACCTTACGAAGCGGCCACTGCCCTCCTCTACTCGCACGGTTTGTAAAGAACCTTCGTACAAAACCGTCCGGCAAATGCGGCATGAGATTTCCCGAATTTCTTCGTGCTTTGATCGGCATTTCGCTCGTCTCAACGCCGTTGTCCATTTGCCTTTCGCCTGGAGCCGTACAATGCGTTGCGTTTCGCCCCTCTCGTCATGCCTCGGCCTGCTGGCTGCTTTCGGTGCCGCCCAGCCTGCCCTGGCCGCCACCTCGGTCGAACTCGGCCAGGTGCTGATCACCGACGAGGCGCAGGACGAACTGGCCGATGCCGCTGAACGTCTGCGGGAAGTCCCCGGCGCCAGCAACCTGGTGGACATGCAGCGCGTGGGCCAGGGCCGGGTTGCGAGCAATCAGGATGTACTGGCCTACCAGCCCGGGGTGTTCGCCCAGTCGGCGGGCAACGATGGCATCAAGCTGTCGATTCGCGGCTCGGGCATCAACCGTGCGCCGGGTGCCCACGGCTCCGGGGTGTACACGATGTTCGACGGCCTGCCCCTGACCGGCCCTGGCGGCACCCCCTACGAGCTGTTC
The DNA here is from genome assembly GCF_019139895.1 of Pseudomonas fakonensis. Lineage (GTDB taxonomy): Bacteria > Pseudomonadota > Gammaproteobacteria > Pseudomonadales > Pseudomonadaceae > Aquipseudomonas > Aquipseudomonas fakonensis. Next base: position 4,011,937 of record NZ_CP077076.1, read on the forward strand.
GAGCCGCTGTGGCTGAGCCGCGCCGAAGTGTTGCGCGGGGCCAACGGCTTCGACCAGGGCTCGCTGGCCCTGGGCGGAGCGATCAACTACATCACCCATACCGGCTACGATGCCGCGCCACTGCAGGTGCGCTACGAAGCCGGCAGCCGTGGTTACCAGAAGCGCCAGGTCAGCTCCGGCCAGGTACTGGGTAACCTGGATTACTACGTGGCGCTGACCGACTCGGAGTACGACGGTTACCAGGACCACAGCAGCGGCAGCTCGAAGGGCATTGCCGCCAACCTCGGTTACCGCTTCAATGCCAACCTGCAAACCCGTTTCTACCTGCGCTACCGCGAAACCGAGAACGACCTGGCCGGGCGCCTGACCAAGGCGCAAATCAAGCACGACCCGCGTGCCGCCAACCCCGGTTACCTTTCGCGCAACGACCGCCGCCCGCAACCGGGCAGCACCTGGGTGGGCAACAAGACCACGTTCTTTCTGGACGACGATTCGCGCCTTGAGGCCGGGCTGGTCTACCACGACTACCCGATGGACCTGCGCGAGGGCGCGATGCGCCTGAAGGTGGCCTACACCGATGTCAGCGGCACCCTGAACTACTTCCGGCGCAGCACGCTGCTGGGCCACGAGAGCAAGACCACGGTGGGCTGGCGCACCACCAAGCACCTGCCCAACAGCGGGGCGTCGCAGTTTTCGCGGGTGAACGACATCGTTGGCGAACGCCGGCGCGATTTCAGCTACCAGGGCTCGGACACCGTGCTGCACGTGGGCAACGACCTGGAACTGGTCGACAACCTGTGGCTGACCACCGGCATGGCGGCCATCTATACCCGCCGCGAAAGCGACGTGAGCTACCCGGCGCAGGGTGGCAAGGTCAGCCAGCATGATTGGGATTTCGCGCCACGCGTGGGGCTGCGTTACGACATCCGCCCGGACCTGCAGCTGTATGGCAACCTCAGCCGTTCGGTAGAGCCGCCACACCCGTGGTCGCTGATCTGGAGCGCACCGACCCAGACCCAGCCCATCGAGATGCGCAACCAGACCGCCACCACCCTGGAACTAGGTGCCCGTGGCGATTCGATGATCGGCCGCTGGGACCTGGCCTGGTACTACGCCCAGGTACGCCATGAGCTGCTGGCGGTGGAACTGGCCCCAGGCATCACCGGTGAATACAACAGCAGCCCCACCGTGCACCAGGGTGTCGAGGCGGGCCTGGACAGCACCCTTTGGGAGCGCTCCGGCACCGGCAAGCTGAGCCTGCGCCAGGCCTACACGTTCAGCGACTTCCACTACCGCGACGACGATACCTTCGGCGACAACCGCCTGCCCGGCATCCCCATGCACTACTACCAGGCCGAACTGCGCTACGACTGGCCGAGCGGCTTCTACGCCGGGGTCAACACGCAGATGGCGTCCAAGGTGCAGACCGACTACGCCAACAGCTACCACGCCGATGCCTACGCACTGCTTGGCGCGCGGCTGGGCTGGGACTCGCCGAAACAGGACTGGCAGACCTGGCTGGACCTGCGCAACCTGACCAACCAGCGTTATGCCGCCACGGTGACCCCAGGCTACAACGACCGCGGCCTGGACGTTGCCCGCTCGACGCCGGGTGAAGGCTTCGGCGTGTATGCCGGGGTGTCCTACAGCTTCCGTTGAATGCCCTGCGAAGACGGCTACGAGGGCAACTGCACCTGGGGCTTGTTCGCAGCGAAGATCGCCCAACTGGAAATGAACAGCGCCGCGATCAGCGGCCCGATTACAAAGCCATTGAGGCCGAACACCGCCAGCCCGCCGAGGGTCGACACCAGGATCAGGTAGTCCGGCATGCGCGTGTCCTTGCCCACCAGGATCGGCCGCAGCAGGTTATCCACCAGGCCGATCACCAGCACACCGAAGGCGGTCAGTACGATGCCCTGCCAGGTCGCCCCGGTCAGCAGGAAGTACACCGCCACCGGCGCCCAGACGATACCCGCGCCCACCGCCGGCAGCAGCGACAAAAACGCCATCAGCACCGCCCACACCAGCGCGCTGGGGATACCCAGCACCCAGAAGATGAACCCGCCCAGTGCGCCCTGGGTGATCGCCACCAGCAGGTTGCCCTTGACCGTGGCGCGCACCACGCGCTTGAACTTCAGTTGCAGGCGGCGCTTCTGCTGCTCGGGCAGCGGCACCGCCTGACGCACCTTGCGCGCCAGCTCCGCGCCCTCACGCAGGAAGAAATACAGCAGGTAGAGCATGATGCCGAAGCTCACCAGAAAGTCGAAAGTCCCCTGGCCAAAGCTGAAGGCCTGCCCGGCAAGGAACTGGCTGCCCTGGGTGGCCCACTTGGTGATTTTGTCGCGCAGGCCGTCGAGGTTGCCCATGCCCATGCGGTCCAGGGCGTGCTGGGCATAACCCGGCAGCATGTCCTTGCCACGCTCGATGTAGCCGGCGATGTCCAGCTGGCCGCTTTCGATGCGCTGGTACAGGGTGGCGCCCTCCTGCACCAGCAGCGCGCTGATGACGATCACCGGCAGGATCGCGATCAACAGGCACACCAGCAGGGTGGCGGCGGTGGCCAGGTTGCGCCGGCGCTCGAAGCGCAGCAGCAACTGGCGTTGCAGGGGCGCAAACAAAATGGCCAGGATCACCGCCCAGAAGATCGCGCCGTAGTACGGCAGCAGGATCCAGATGAAGGCGATGGTGACCAGGGCCAGCAATACGGTCAGGGCTTTGTTCTGCAACGCGATTTCGTTCATGGGCAATCCTCGGGGGCTCAACAGCTTAGTGCTCGTGGCGCGGGCAAAAGTGCCGTTGACCCAGGTCAATGCCGGCAGCGGGTGCAGCCCGTAGCATCCGCGCCTTTTGCCCCTGGTGCGCACCATGACCCCGTCCGCCTCGCCCGAACTGCTGGCCCCTGCCGGCACCCTCAAGACCATGCGCTACGCCTTCGCCTACGGCGCCGATGCGGTGTATGCCGGCCAACCGCGCTACAGCCTGCGGGTGCGCAACAACGACTTCGACCACGCCACACTCGCCGAGGGCATCCGCGAGGCGCATGCGCTCGGCAAACGCTTCTACGTGGTGGTCAACATCGCCCCGCACAACGCCAAGCTCAAGACCTTCCTCAAGGACCTGGCGCCGGTGATCGAAATGGGCCCGGATGCGCTGATCATGTCCGACCCCGGGCTGATCATGCTGGTGCGCGAGCACTTCGCGCAGATGCCGGTGCACCTGTCGGTACAGGCCAATACGGTGAACTGGGCCAGCGTGCAGTTCTGGCAGCGCATGGGGCTGGCCCGGGTGATCCTGTCGCGGGAGCTGTCGCTGGAAGAAATCGAACAGATCCGCCAGCAGGTGCCGGGCATGGAGCTCGAGGTCTTCGTGCACGGCGCGCTGTGCATGGCCTATTCGGGCCGCTGCCTGTTGTCGGGTTACCTGAACAAGCGTGACGCCAACCAGGGCAGTTGCACCAACGCCTGCCGCTGGAAGTACCAGGCCACTGCGGCCATCGAGAACGCCACCGGCGACATCGTGCGTGAAGTCGAGCCGACCCTGGGCCTCGGCTCGCCCACCAGCCAGGTGTTCCTGCTGCAGGAAAGCAACCGCCCAGGCGAGGAAATGCCAGCGTTCGAAGACGAGCACGGCACCTACATCATGAACGCCAAGGACCTGCGCGCCATCCAGCACGTCGAGCGCCTGAGCCGCATGGGCGTGCACTCGCTGAAGATCGAGGGCCGCACCAAGTCGCACTTCTACTGCGCTCGCGCCGTGCAGTCGTATCGCAAGGCCATCGACGACGCGGCGGCCGGGCGGCCATTCGACCGCGGGCTGATGGACAACCTCGAGTCCCTGGCCCAGCGCGGCTACACCGAGGGCTTTTTGCGCCGCCACGTGCATGACGAGTACCAGAACTACCAGCGTGGCAACTCGGCGTCGGAGCGCCAGCAGTTCGTCGGTGAGCTGACCGGTGAGCGGGTGCACGGCCTGGCCGAGGTGAAGGTGAAGAACCGCTTTGCCGTCGGCGACCACCTGGAGCTGATGACCCCGCACGGCAACTACCACTTCGACCTGGGCCACCTGTGCGACCGCCAGCAACAACCGATCGGCGTGGCGCCGGGTGACGGGCATGTGGTGTACCTGCCGATCCCCGAGCAGGTGCCATTGCAATTCGGGCTGCTGATGCGCGACCTGGGCAACGACGAGGCTGCCGACTGACAGATCTGTAATGTGCGCTTCAGGTGGCTGACAGGGGCTGGCCCGCAACATCGTGGCAGGCCCCACCGCGGGGCCGTGGGAACAACTGTCTTGTGCTGCCTGTACTGGCCACATCGCCGGCAAGCCGGCTCCTACAGGTGCCGTGCAGTCCTGAGGCTTATGCAATCCCTGTGGGTGCGGGCTTGACCCGCGACGAAGGAAACCGGCCATCAAGAGCATGCCATGCCCCTACCCGCCGCACTTTCGTCAAGGGCCTGGGCGCCACCAGCGCCCTCGCCGGCCCGTGGCGCCTCCTGGCCAATGCCGCCGAGGACCGTTTGCCGCTGCACAACCTCAGCGGTCAGCACTTCGAACTGGCGCCGGCCAGACCCCGGTATACATCACCGAAAATCCGCTGTATGGCCTGGAGCTGGAAGCCACAGCCTATGCCGCCGAGCAACAGCAGACTGCGCTGCGCCTTGAAGCCGCTTACGTTATCCTGCTGACCAACCGCTGAAGGCTGGAGCCGAACGTCGAGGTCAACTTCTTTGGCCGTGACGATGCCAGCCGCGAACAAGGGGCGGGAGGGTGGCGAGGGTGCGGTTGCGCTTTTGAAGCGCCAAGCCGTACACCGTGGGAGCGTCTGTTTTGTGCTGGCTGTACCGGCCCCATCGCCGGCAAGCCGGCTCCTGCAGGTACAGCGCAGGTTTGAAGGTTTCGCGACCCCTTGCGGGGGCGATGAACCATGTCTTTGTTTTTCAGGAGCTTCACCATGTCACGCAAACATTTGTTGACCCTAGCCCTCTTGGCCTTCACCGGCCTGGCCCAGGCGGGCGAGACCATCGACGTCTACCGCGACCCCAACTGCGGTTGCTGCAAGGCGTGGATCAAGCACCTGAGCGACAACGGCTTCACGGTCAACGACCACGTCGAGCCGAACATGAGCGCGCTCAAGCAGCGCCTGGGCGTAGCGCCGCGCCTGGCTTCGTGCCACACCGGCGTGATCAACGGCAAATTCGTCGAAGGCCATGTGCCGGCCGAACAGGTGCGCCTGCTGGCCAAACGCGACGACCTCAAGGGGCTGGCGGTACCGGGCATGCCCATGGGCTCGCCGGGCATGGAGATGGGTGATCACAAGGATGCCTACCAGGTCATCGGCGTGACCCAGGGCGGTGAGGACACCGTGGTCGCCGAATACTGATGCTCAGCCTGTGGGCGCTGTTTCTCAGCGCCTTCGGCGCCGCTACCCTGCTGCCGCTGCAATCGGAAGCGGTGTTGGTGGGCCTGCTGCTGCGCACTCCCGAGGCCTGGGCCACCTTGCTGCTGGTAGCCACCCTCGGCAATGTGCTGGGCTCGGTGGTCAACTGGCTGCTGGGGCGGGCCGTCGAGCATTTGCGTGAGCGGCGCTGGTTCCCGTTCAGCGCCAGCCAGCTGGAGCGCGCGCAGCAGCGCTACCAGCGCTGGGGGCAATGGTCGTTGCTGCTCAGCTGGATGCCGGTGATCGGCGACCCGCTGACACTGATCGCCGGGATCATGCGCGAGCCGTTCTGGCGCTTTTTGCTGCTGGTGAGCCTGGCCAAGGGCGCGCGCTACCTGGTGCTGGCGGTGATTACCCTGGGCTGGTTTCACACCGGGTAACACCTTTCACGCGGGTCTCGGTCTACTGGCTGTTAAAGTCGCCTTTTCCTACATGGCCCAACACGGAGTGCCCCCATGCTGCGCGCAACCGCCCTGGCCCTGGCCTGCCTGACCGCAGGCAGCGCCATCGCCGCCGAATCGCCCACCTATGGCAAACAGCTCGAAGGCTTCGCCTACCCCCACCCACTCCAGCACTTCGACTTCCAATCCCAGGGCCAGGCCCTGCAGATGGGTTACATGGACGTGCCGGCCAAAGGCAAGGCCAATGGCCGCAACGTGGTGCTGATGCATGGCAAGAACTTCTGCGCCGCCACCTGGGAGACCACCATCGACGCCCTGAGCCAGGCGGGCTACCGGGTGATTGCCGTGGACCAGGTGGGCTTCTGTACCTCGAGCAAGCCGGCGCACTACCAGTACAGTTTCCAGCAACTGGCCGACAATACCCATGCGCTGCTGGCCAAGCTTGGGGTCGACAAAACCGTCGTACTGGGGCACTCCACCGGCGGCATGCTGGCCACCCGTTACGCGCTGATGTACCCGCAGCAGGTGGAGCGCCTGGCCATGGTCAACCCCATTGGCCTGGAAGACTGGAAAGCCCTGGGCGTTCCCTATCGCACCGTCGACCAGTGGTATGCCCGTGAGCTGAAGCTGGATGCCGAGGGGGTGCGCAACTACGAGCGCAACACTTACTACGCCGGGCGCTGGAAGCCTGAATACGAGCGCTGGGTGCAGATGCTGGTAGGCCTGAACAAGGGCCCGGGGCACCAGGCGGTGGCGTGGAACTCGGCGCTGATCTACGACATGATCTTCACCCAACCGGTAGTGCACGAATTCAAGGACCTGAAGATGCCGACCCTGCTGCTGGTGGGTGACCAGGACAGCACGGCGATCGGCAGCGATGTCGCACCACCCGAGGTCAAGGCCACACTCGGCAAATACAAGGTGCTGGGACCACAAGTGGCGAAGATGATCCCGCAGGGGGAGCTGGTGACCTTCGAGGGGCTGGGGCATGCGCCGCAGATCGAAGAGCCGGCGAAGTTTCACCAGGCGTTGATTGGCTGGTTGAACCGCTGATACTGGTCTCTGTAAGGGCCGGCTTGCCGGTGATGGGGCCGGCAAGGCTTGCTCGATCGCCTGTGCGGGCCTCATCGCCGGCAAGCCGGCTCCTACAAGGGGCGCGTCAGCCCTTGAGATATTGCGCGGGGGCTCATTTCCAGACCTGCTCCTCGCTCCAGCCCAGTTCGGCGAAGTCATCGGCCCGCAGGGCGGCCTCCTCTTCACAGAAGAACTCATCCAGTTGCGGCGGCCGTACGGCCGTGTCGCTGAGCATCGCGTGCACCTGGCCGCGGTGGTGGGTCTGGTGCTCGAACAGGTGGGCCAGCAGGCGCAGGCGCTGTTCGCGCTGTACCCGGTCCGGCCGCACGATACTCACGTAGCGCGCCAGTTGGTCGTCATGCAATTGCCGGCAATAGGCGATCAGGCGCTGGTCGGCCTGGGCTTGTTGCGCTTGCAGGTCGGTGCAGGTAGCGAAGGGTTGTTCGGGCTGGAAGAAGCGCTCGCCGTCCGGGTCGGGCGCTGCGCCGCGCTGCTCGCACTCCAGCGCGTCGAGGTAGAACCAGTCAACCGTCAACAGGTGGTTGAGGGTGGCCTTGATCGAGGGGAAAAAGCTGCAGCGGGGGGCGACGAACTCGTCCTGGGTCAGTTGCAGGCAAGCCTTGTACAGGCGGTGGTTGGCCCAGCCGTTGTTGCAGGCCTGGGTCAGCAGATGATGTGACAGCGGCTCCATGGTCGGCTCCTCCTTCAGGCGAAGCGTTGCAGTTGCATCTCCCGCAGCCGGCTCAAGGTCCGCTGGTACGGGAACGCCAGGTACCCTTGAGTGTAGAGCGCATCCAGCGGTACTTCGGCTTCCAGGTACAGCGCCACCCGCCGGTCATAGCATTCGTCCACCAGGGCGATGAAGCGGCGCACGCTGTCATCCTTGGGCGCCAGCGTGGGCAGCTCGCGGTCGCCCGCCACCACCCGCGCGGCACCGTCTTCGGTACCACGGGCGATGCGCCCGGCCTGCTGCGCGCCGCTGAGCGCCGGTATGCCGCCCACGAGAATGGCCGGGAAGCGATCGCACAGGGCCATGAAGTCCATCGCAGCCAGGGGTTGCTCGCACAGGTCGGCGAAGCGGCACCACAGGGCCTGGGGGCTGTGACGCACCACCTGGACCTGGCGCGGCCCCACCTGCAACGGCTGCTCGCTGCCTGGGTCGTGCGGGCTCAGTTGATCGAACACCGTTGCCAGTGCCTCAGGCTGGGCAACCCAATAGCGCTGGCGGGCTGCGCCGGGGTGCAGGCGGTGGTCCTGTTCACCAGCCACCGCCAGCACTTTCATGTGCCGCTCGATGGCGGCGATGGCCGGCAGGAAGCGTTCACGGTTGAAGCCATCGAGGTAGAGCTGGCCTGGCGGCTGGTTGGAGGTGGCGACCACGACCACGCCCTGATCGAACAGCACCTGGAATAGGCGCCCGAGGATGATGGCGTCGCCGATATCGCTGACGAACAGTTCGTCGAAACACAGCACGCGGATCTCACCGGCCAGCTCGCGGGCCAGGGCCTGGAGCGGGTCGGCAGTGCCATTGAGCTGGAACAGCCGCTGGTGAACCCAGGCCATGAAGTGGTGAAAGTGCTGGCGCCGGGCCGCAACAGTCAGGCAGCGGTGGAACAGGTCCATCAGCCAGGTCTTGCCGCGGCCCACCGGGCCCCAAAGGTACAGCCCCTGGGGCGTGCGGCCTTGTTGCAGGGCGCCGAAGCAGGTTTGCAGGGCACTGACGGCGGCGGCCTGGGCGGGATCGGGGGCGAAGCCGCGTTCGCGTAAAGCCTGCTGGTAGAGAGTGTCGGGAGTCATGGGCACCATGGTACGACAGTGCCGGCCTCTTCGCGGGTAAACCCGCTCCCACAGGGGCGACATATAGCCCATGTCGCGTACTGGCTGTGCCGGCCTCATCGCCGGCAAGCCGGCTCCTACAGGTACTGCGCAGGCTTGAGCTCATGCGAGGCCTGTGCAGGCCAACGGAGGGCTCTATCCCTCCTGCAGGCCGACCTTCAACAATGCACCGTCCTTGGCGTCAGTCAACACGTACAGGTAGCCATCCGGCCCCACCCGCACATCGCGGATGCGCGCCTTCAGTTCGCCCAGCAGGCGTTCTTCGTGTACCACCTTGTCGCCGTCCAGTTGCAGGCGGATCAGCTCCTGTGTCGCCAGTGCACCGATGAACAGGTTGTGGTCCCATGCCTTGAACGTCGGGTTGTCGTAGAAGGCCATGCCGCTGATGCCGGGCGACTTCTCCCAGACATGGTGCGGGTCGACCATGCCGTCGACATGCTTGCCCTTGGCCTCGGGGATCGGCAGCAGCGAATAGTTGATGCCATGGGTGGCGATCGGCCAACCGTAGTTCTTGCCGGGCTCGGGGATGTTGATCTCGTCGCCACCGCGCGGGCCGTGCTCGTGGGTCCAGAGCTTGCCGGTCCAGGGGTTGAGCGCCGCACCCTGCTGGTTGCGGTGGCCGAACGACCAGATTTCCGGGCGCACGTTGTCGCGGCCGACGAAGGGGTTGTCCTTGGGTACTTCGCCGTCGGGCAGAATGCGTACGATCTTGCCTTGCAGTTTGTCCAGGTCCTGGGCGGTGGGTCGCTGGTTGTTCTCGCCCAAGGCGATGAACAGGTAACCGTTGCGGTCGAACACCAGCCGCGAGCCGAAATGGTTGCCCACCGACAGCTTGGGCTGCTGGCGGAAGATCACTGTGAAGTTTTCCAGGCGCGCCTGGTCCTGGGACAGCTGGCCGCGGCCTACGGCGGTGCCGGCCTTGCCGTCACTGCCCTCTTCGGCGTACGACAAATACACCGTGCGGTCCTTGCTGAACTCGGGCGAGAGCACCACATCGAGCAGCCCGCCCTGCCCTTCGGCCCACACCTTGGGCACCCCGGCCAGCGGCGGGCCGACCTTGCCTTGGGCGTTGATGATGCGCAGGTTGCCCGGGCGCTCGGTGACCAGCATATCCTTGCCACCGGGCAGGAAGGCCAGCGCCCAAGGGTTGCGCAGGCCGTCGGCGACGGTGCTGACGGTCAACTGGCCCTCCTCGCTTGGGTATTGCTGCTCGGCGGCGGCCTGGGCCAGCAGGGGGAACAGGCTGGCGGCGGCCAGGGTGGTCAACCAGGTGCGTGGGGTCATGCTCGGTTCCTTCGAAGGGCTCAAGGCACGCGCTGCGAATCGCGTGGCGGCCGGGTGGGTTCCAGGTTGGGGGTTTGCTGCTGGCGGCGCAGGTTGTCGCCATTGCCGATACCGCGGTTGTCGAGGGTCGGCGGGCGCGGGTTGGGCTGGGTGGACGGGCCGCGCACCGGCGGCATGGCGGGGACGCTGCCCTGGCGGCTGTTGGGGTTGGCGCGCTGGATGGGGCTGTTGTAGGGGTTGTTGTTGTCGCTGGCGGCCAGCAACGGGGGTGGCGCCTCAGGCGCGGCGTGCAGGGGCAGGCTCAGCAGCAGGCCGAGCGCCAGGGTTGGCAATGTAGGATTCATGCTTCACCTCCTGTACGAAAAGGCGCGCCTGGGCGTTGGATAGCCTACGGCGCGCAGGGTTCGATGCAAAAGTGTGAATGCTTTCCTGATGTTTCAGTGGGGTAACTGATCGCCGGCAAATCAGCCTCTGTTGGGCGTGGTCAGACTGGGGCAAGCTTGTGACGGGCGGCGTACAGGCAGAGCATTTCCATGGCCAGGGTGGCACCGGCCAGGGCGGTGATGTCGGCATGATCGTAGGCAGGGGCCACTTCCACCAGGTCCATCCCCACCAGGTTGATGCCGCGCAGGCCGCCGAGGATTTCCAGCGCCTGCACCGTGCTCAGACCGCCGCATACCGGGGTGCCGGTGCCGGGGGCGTAGGCCGGGTCCAGGCAGTCGATGTCGAACGTCAGGTACACCGGGGTGTTACCAACCCGCTGGCGAATTGCCGTGACGATGGCCTCGGTACCCTGGCGGTGCACCTGGCGGGCGTCGAGGATGGCGAAGCCCTGGCTGTCGTCGTTGGTGGTACGCAGGCCCACCTGCACCGAGCGGGACGGGTCTACCAGGCCTTCGTGTGCGGCGTGCCAGAACATGGTGCCGTGGTCGATACGCCCCTCCTCGTCCGGCCAGGTGTCACTGTGGGCGTCGAAGTGGATCAGCGCCAGGGGGCCATGGCGCCGGGCATGGGCCTTGAGCAGTGGATAGCTGATGAAGTGGTCGCCACCGAGGGTGAGCATGGCGCAGCCGGCGTCGAGGATGCGTTCGGCGTGGGCCTGGATGCTGCCGGGTACCGACTCGGGGGTGCCGCTGTCGAAGGCGCAGTCGCCGTAGTCGATCACCGCCAGGTGGTCGAACGGGTCGAACGCCCACGGCCAGTGCCGGGCCCAGGCCTGCTGCACCGAGGCGGCGCGGATAGCCCGCGGGCCGAAGCGCGCCCCGGGGCGATTGCTGGTGGCGGTGTCGAACGGCACGCCGCTGACCACCACGTCGACGCCACGCAGGTCGCGACTGTAGCGGCGCCGGGAAAAACTGGTAATGCCGGCGTAGGTGCTTTCGGCGGCGGTGCCGTAGAGGCTGTCACGGGTGATGGCCTGGTCGTTGTCCTGGGCGAGTTCCACGGTGTGCTCCTTTTCTTATTGACGGCTACGGAAGGCGGTCCACAGGCGGTTGCGCTGGCGCAGGTCGGCCAGTGCCATGCTGCGGTCGGCGAACAGGCGCTGGCGCACTTCGGCGGGTGGGTAGATGTTCGGGTCGTTGCGGATCGCCTCGTCCACCAGGGGCGTGGCGGCCTGGTTGGCATTGGCGAAGTACAGGGTGTTGGTTAGCGCGGCCACCGACTCTGGGCGCAACATGAAGGCGATGAACGCGCGGGCGGCTTCGGGGTGCGGGGCGCCCTTGGGAATGACCAGGTTGTCCTGCCACACCAGGGTGCCCTCGCGGGGGATGCGGTAGATCAGCTCGAACGGCTTGCCGGCGCGCCGCGCCTGGTCGGCGGCCATGGCCGCGTCGCCGTTGTAGGTGAGTGCCAGGCACACGCTGCCGTTGGCCAGGTCGTTGATCTGGCGGCCGTTGGCTACGTAGCTGACCGAGGGTTGCAACTGCTGCAGCAACTGTTGCGCGGCGTCGAGGTCGGCCTTGTTCTGGCTGTACGGGTCCTTGCCCAGGTAGTTGAGGGTAAGGCCGATCACCTCCTGGGGGGAATCTGGCATGGCAATGCCGCAATCCTTCAGGCGGCTGGCGTACTCGGGCTTGAACAGCAGGTCGAGGCTGTCCAGCGGCACATCCCCCAGGCGCTTGCGCACGGCTTCGACGTTGACGCCCAGGCCGAGAGTGCCCCAGGTGTAGGGCACGGCGTGGCGGTTGCCGGGGTCGGCTTCGGCCAGCTTGGCCAGCAGGTCCTTGTCGAGGTTGGTGTAGCCGGGCATGGCCCGTGCGTCCAGCGGCTGCAGAGCACCGGCCTTCAAGGCGCGGGCCAGCACCGTGGCCGAGGGCACCACCACGTCGTAGCCGCTGGCACCGGTGAGCAGCTTGGTTTCCAGCACCTCGGTGGTGTCGAAGGTGTCGTAGCGGACCTTGTAGCCGGTTTCCTCTTCGAAGCGCTTCAGGGTTTGCGGGGCGACGTAGTCGGCCCAGCTGTACAGGTTGACGACTTTTTCTTCGGCCTGCAGCGGCAGGGCGATCAACAGCGACAGCAAGCACAACGTTCGACGCATGGCGGGCACCTCGGCGAGTGGGTGGATGCCGCCAGCATGCCTATCGGGTTACATTGCAAAAATGGTAACTGTACAAAGCTGACATTCACCAGGAGCAATGTGATGCTTGGGCAACTCCACGACCTCGACCTGCACCTGCTGCGGCTGTTCGTCACTGTAGCCGAGGCCGGCGGCTTCAGTGCCGCCCAAGGGGTGTTGGGGCTCAGCCAGCCCAGCATCAGCCAGCAGATGGCCAAGCTGGAGACGCGTCTGGGTTACCGCCTGTGCAGCCGTGGCAAGCGCGGCTTTCGCCTGACCGACAAGGGCGAGCTGCTGCTGCAGGCGACCCGTGGGCTGCTAATGCAGATCGAGCAGTTTCGCCAGCAGGCCAACGGCGTGGCCGGGCGCCTGCTCGGTACGCTGCGCATCGGACTTGCGGAAAACCAGCATGCGGGCGTGACTCTGCGCATCGCCCGGGCCATCGCGCACTTTCGTCAGCGCGATGAGGCCGTGCAGCTGGAGCTGACCAGCGCGCCCCCGGCGGAGCTTGAGCGCTTGCTGCTGGAGCAGCGGCTGGATTGCGCCATCAGCTACTTTTCCGGCAGCCAGGCAGCGTTCGACTATCAGCCGTTGTTCGAGGAGCGCCAACGGCTGTATTGCGGCAAGGGGCACACATTGTTCGAGGTTGCGCAGCCAACCCGCGAGCAGCTGCTGGAGGCGGATCAGGTGCATCACCCCTACCGGTTTCTGAAACAGGGCGAGCCGTTTCGCAGCTTGCGCAGCATGGCCGTGGCAGAGCAGATCGACAGTGCGCTGACGTTCATCCTGTCGGGCCGGCATATCGGTTACCTGCCCTGCCATTGTGCCGAGCCGTGGGAGGCGCAGGGCCTGCTGCGGGCGCTGGAGCCTGGGCTGGATTTTGTGGTGCCGTTCACGCTGGCGCGGCATCGCGGGCAAGTGGCGCAGGAAGCACTGGTGGCCTTCGTGGAGGATTTGGTGGCGGTTTTTGCTTGAGGTATGGTGGGGCTGTGAGGGCCCTATCGCCGGCAAGCCGGCTCCTACAAGGGGCGTATTGGTATTTGGGGGCGCGATGATTGGCCGATGGTGCTTGATTGTGTTGCTGGGCCTGGGTTTGAACGGTTGCGCGCTGTTTCAGGGGCGTGACCCGTTGAACATCAGCGTGATCGGTATAGAGCCCTTGCCCGGGCAGGGCCTGGAGCTGCGCATGGCGGTGAAGATCCGCGTGCAGAACCCGAACGAAACGCCGGTGGACTTCAACGGCATCGCCCTGAACCTGGAGGTCAACGACCAGCCGCTGGCCGCAGGTGTCAGCAACCAGCGCGGGCATATCGACCGCTATGGCGAGCAGGTGATCGTCGTGCCAGTGAGCATCACTGCCTTTGCCTTCCTGCGCCAGGCCTATGGCCTGAGCCAGGTGGAGTCGCTGCAGGGGCTGCCCTACGTGCTACGTGGCAAGTTGGCGGGCGGCCCGCTGGGCACGCTGCGTTTCACTGATGAAGGCAGGCTCGACCTGCCGGATGCCGCAGGCGGTTGACTCAGCGGCCAGCGTTGGCGGCGGCCATCATCTTGTTGACTTCGCTGCGTACCAGGCTGGTGAACTCGGGCGGCGACATGCCGTCGAGCTCGGCCCGCACCCACTCCGCCCACTTGCCCTTGCGCCGCGGCTTCTCGGCGATCAGTCGGCCTGCTTCGCCCTTGGCCTTGCCCAGGTTGTTCTGCCAGTAGTCGAACAACCGAGCCTTCTCTGCCTCGATCTGCGCCCGTTCCTGAAAGCTCATGTTGGCCAGATTGAAACTCATGGATAGTTCCTGCCGCTGTAAAAATGGCCGCTATCTTACACTGTAGCGGCCGGACGCCGGTAAGCCGCTGCAACTTTCCGGACGCAGCGGCATCCACTGTTCAACCCCAACCCTTCACGAGGATGTGTACATGGCCAGGAAAACCACCGCGCAAGCCGACAATGACCAAATCAAGGACCAGGTGTTCAGCGAGCTTCAGGCATTGATCGAAGAATCGGAAAAACTGCTCAGCGACAGCGCTGCACTGGTAGGCGAGGAAGCCGACAGCCTGCGCGCCCAGCTGGGCCTGAAGCTGCGCCAGGCGCGCCAGGCCACCAGCCGGCTCGGGCAGCGAGCGCAGCCGGTGGTGGAGGCGACCCACGAGTACATCGGTGGCCACCCGTGGCAGACCGTGGCTATTTCAGCCGGATTTGGCCTTGTGGTGGGCCTGTTGCTTGGGCGCCGCCAGTAATCCGTACTAGGCAGCCAAAGCCATGGGGATACCGCTGTGAAAGCGCATCTCCTGGTCGGGTGACATGATCAGCTCGGCCTCCGCTTGGCGTACCAGCTCCACGACCCGGGCGATGTCATCGGCATCGCCGTACTGGTGAGCCAGCTTCAGGTAACCCTGATAGTGGCGCGCCTCGCTCTTGAGCAGGCCGTTATAGAACTTGCCGAGCTCTTCATCCAGATGCGGTGCAATGGCCGCGAAACGCTCGCAGCTACGCGCCTCAATGAACGCCCCCACCACCAGCGTGTCGACCAGCTTGACCGGCTCGTGGGCGCGTACCAGGCGACGCAGGCCAGAGGCATAGCGACCGGCCGACACTGGCCGCAGCGGTACACCGCGACGCTTCATCAAACGCAGCACCTGCTCGTGATGGACCAGCTCCTCACGGGCCAGGCGCGACATCATGTGGATCAGTTCCGGGTGCGAGTTGTACTTGGCAATCAGGCTCAGGGCCGTGCTGGCAGCCTTGAACTCGCAATTCTTGTGGTCGATGAGCAAGGTTTGCTGGTCGGCGAGCGCCGCTTCGATCCAGGCATCCGGGGTGCGGCAGCCGAGGAAGGCTTCGATTTCGGGAATCAGGGACATGGCAATCACAATCGCACAGGGCAAAGACAAAGCCCGCGATTATACCGGGGGCGGCAGCCAGTGCCAGTAGCTATGCTTGATGCACGTCAAGCGGCGACCTGAAGCGTGCCGACTATAGTCAGGCATTGGTCGCCATTCTGAAGGGAGCTCACGCCCATGCAAGCCGTTCGCAGCATCCTCGTTGTCCTCGACCCTGAACACGCCCATAGCCGTGCACTAACCCGCGCCAAGCTGATTGCTGGGGTGACGGGCGCACGCCTGCACTTGCTGATGTGTGACAAGAAGCAGGACCACAGCGCGCTGCTCAGCCTGTTGAGCAGCCAGCTGCATGATGACGGGTATGACAACGTCACCCATGAGCAGAAATGGAAGGAGAGCCTGCACAAGTCGATCATTTATGTGCAGCAGGCCGAAGGCTGCGAGCTGGTCATCAAGGAACACCGGCCAGACAACCCGTTGCGCAAGGCATTGCTGACGCCTAGTGACTGGAGGCTGTTGCGTGAATGCCCCTGTGCGGTGCTGATGGTCAAGAGCGAACGCCCTTGGACTGGAGGTGTCATCCTGGCGGCAGTAGACGTGGGGAACCAGGACGAGGACCACCGGCGCCTGCATGCCAGCATCATCGACCATGGCTATGACATTGCCGGGCTGGCCAAAGGTAAACTGCACGTCATCAGTGCCCACCCCTCCCCCATGCTCGCGGCCTCCGACCCCGTGTACCAGCTCAGCGAGACCATCGAGAAGCGCTATCGAGAGGCCTGCAGTGCGTTTCAGGCTGAGTTCGATATCAGTGAGGATCGGCTACATGTCGCCGAAGGGCCCGCTGATGTGCTGATTCCCCACACCGAAAAGAAACTGGATGCAGTGGTCACGGTAATAGGCACAGTGGCTCGTACCGGAATTTCCGGCGCATTGATAGGTAATACCTCAGAGGTAGTGCTCGACTTACTGGAAGGCGATGTGCTGGTGCTTAAGAGCGAGGAAGCGACAGCGCACCTGACAGAGCTGGCGCGCGATCAGTAGGAGTCGGCGATGCCGGCGATGAGGGCCTGGCAGTTATGTGCGTTGCCCGGGCGGGCCTCGTCGCGGGGCTCTGGATTTTCCGCCGTACAAAGACAAAACCCCTACCTGCATGCGCAGATAGGGGTTTTGCGAAATGAATCTTGACGATGACCTACTCTCACATGGGGAAACCCCACACTACCATCGGCGATGCATCGTTTCACTGCTGAGTTCGGGATGGGATCAGGTGGTTCCAATGCTCTATGGTCGTCAAGAAATTCGGTAGCCAGTCCGTTCAGATGAACAGCCTAGCGAATTCGGATATGCGATATTTGTGATGCTACGAATCTTCGGGTCTTTCGTCTTCACCACCACAATTCGGCTTACGCGCAAATTGCTTGGGTGTTATATGGTCAAGCCTCACGGGCAATTAGTATTGGTTAGCTCAACGCCTCACAGCGCTTACACACCCAACCTATCAACGTCGTAGTCTTCGACGGCCCTTTAGGGGATTCAAGATCCCAGTGAGATCTCATCTTGAGGCAAGTTTCCCGCTTAGATGCTTTCAGCGGTTATCTCTTCCGAACATAGCTACCCGGCAATGCCACTGGCGTGACAACCGGAACACCAGAGGTTCGTCCACTCCGGTCCTCTCGTACTAGGAGCAGCCCCTCTCAAATCTCAAACGTCCACGGCAGATAGGGACCGAACTGTCTCACGACGTTCTAAACCCAGCTCGCGTACCACTTTAAATGGCGAACAGCCATACCCTTGGGACCGGCTTCAGCCCCAGGATGTGATGAGCCGACATCGAGGTGCCAAACACCGCCGTCGATATGAACTCTTGGGCGGTATCAGCCTGTTATCCCCGGAGTACCTTTTATCCGTTGAGCGATGGCCCTTCCATACAGAACCACCGGATCACTAAGACCTACTTTCGTACCTGCTCGACGTGTGTGTCTCGCAGTCAAGCGCGCTTTTGCCTTTATACTCTACGACCGATTTCCGACCGGTCTGAGCGCACCTTCGTACTCCTCCGTTACTCTTTGGGAGGAGACCGCCCCAGTCAAACTACCCACCATACACTGTCCTCGATCCGGATAACGGACCTGAGTTAGAACCTCAAGGTTGCCAGGGTGGTATTTCAAGGATGGCTCCATGAGAACTGGCGTCCCCACTTCAAAGCCTCCCACCTATCCTACACAAGCAAGCTCAAAGTCCAGTGCAAAGCTATAGTAAAGGTTCACGGGGTCTTTCCGTCTAGCCGCGGATACACTGCATCTTCACAGCGATTTCAATTTCACTGAGTCTCGGGTGGAGACAGCGCCGCCATCGTTACGCCATTCGTGCAGGTCGGAACTTACCCGACAAGGAATTTCGCTACCTTAGGACCGTTATAGTTACGGCCGCCGTTTACCGGGGCTTCGATCAAGAGCTTCGCTTGCGCTAACCCCATCAATTAACCTTCCGGCACCGGGCAGGCGTCACACCCTATACGTCCACTTTCGTGTTTGCAGAGTGCTGTGTTTTTAATAAACAGTCGCAGCGGCCTGGTATCTTCGACCGGCATGGGCTTACGGAGCAAGTCCTTCACCCTCGCCGGCGCACCTTCTCCCG